>JAYVMU010000016.1:0-28046 GCA_043758775.1 Methylophilaceae bacterium | reverse complement strand
CGTGACCGCAAGTATACAATTTAGACGCGTAATATTATTTCATGCGCAACTGGTCAAGATAGACCGTTTTGATCGGTCACGATAGCCGTAATACGCAATTGGGTATGCGAGAGGTTTGGGCGGCAATATAAGCTAAATAAGTCCAGATATCGAATATTTGTGCATTGTCACCAAAATTCGGGTCTCTTAGCGGAATATCTCAGAATACCAAACTTGCAAATCCTGCCTGCTCAGCATATTGAGCCAGCATAACTTGGTCTGTCATCGTAGGCATATCCCACTCATATGATTCAAGGGGGAAAAACAAGCTAATGTTTAACTTGTTTTCATTGAACACCCTTTGATAGCCAGGGTTAGATTGTGGCAAGCGAGATATATTAGGCGTAAACATACTGTTTTGTTATTTTAGAACTAGGCAGATGAAAGTCATCTGCCTAACTTCAATATTACCAAACGCGGTAAGTTTGACCTGATTGGTGACCCTCTACGCTTTTACGGTATGCCAGTGCCACTAAAGATGCTGGTACTGGTGTAGTTCCAGGTACGCCACCACCATACACACTCCAAGACTCTACAAGCACATTAGGACTTACTGAGTTGATTCTACAGTCACGATCAAGCTCAACTGATACGCCACGAATAAATCCATCAACTGCAGAATTTACAGTGGTAAAACTTGCGCCACCAGCATGTGGATCATGGCTTAAACTACCACTAGTCAGTGTGATTGAGCCACCATCATTTAAATATTCCTGGCCAATAAGCGCTAGGTTTACTTGACCCATTAACTTTTCATTTAAACCAAGTTGAAATTGCTCAGAGGACATCTCATTAAATGCTCCCCAATGAACATGACCAGCCGCTGCAATGATTGCGTCCACTTTCCCAACCTTGCTGAACAACTGTTTTACACTTTCAACTGAAGTTAAATCAACTTGGTAGTTACCACTTGATTTACCAGCTTCGATAATCTCATGACGCTCAACTAACTCTTTTTTGATTGCTTTACCGATTGTGCCTGATGCGCCTACTAATAGTACTTTCATGAAACCTCCTAAATGAATATGTAAATGAACTTGACAAGACGTATTCTGAGCGTTTCATTACATAAAATAAAGACTATAATAGTTAAAACATATTGAACTAGGAGTTATGAATATGGATCGCTTTCTTAGCATGGAGGTGTTTGTTTCTGTAGTTGAGCTTGGCAGCTTTTCTGCAGCAGCAACAGCGTTTAAAATTACTCCGACTATGGTAAGCAAACATATTGTTTCAATAGAAAAACGATTAAACGCCACACTCTTAACCAGAACTACCCGTAGACAAAAGCTCACAGAGATTGGTCAAAACTATTACGAAAACTGTAAGAAGATTCTTAATCAAATATCAGATGCCGAAGCTGGAGCTGAGGCAATGGGAAGTATGCCTAGAGGTCATTTGAGGGTGAATGCCTCTATGTGGTTTGGGTCACTCACTTTGACTCCAGTAGTTTGTGACTATCTACATCATTATCCAGAAGTAAACGTAGAACTATCTTTAACTGACCGTTATGTTGATATCGTGGAAGAAGGATTCGATGTCGCTATTCGTATCGGAGAGCTAAAAGACTCTACCTTGATTGCCAGAAAGTTATCGATGTTTGAAGTAGCCGTATGTGCTTCACCTGATTATTTAAAAAGAATGGGCACACCTAAAACCCCAGAAGATTTATTACAACATCAATGTTTAGGATTTACTAATTGGAATAACCAAGGTGGTTGGCAACTCATACAAAAACAATTAGCTTCAAAAACAGGCGCTGTACCAAGGCTTGAGTCAGATAGTGGCCAAGTGTTACTTACAGCAGCAGTCAAAGGTATAGGCATCATTATGATGCCAAAAGAATTGATGAAGCAAGACATTGATTCGGGAAATCTGGTTGAACTTATGCATGACTATCTGCCACCTGCAAGACCCATTTATTCTGTTTACCCAAGTGAAAGACAGTTCACACCAAAGTTAACTTCATTTGTAGATTTTATAATTAAAAAACTAATGTAGCATTTTGATAATAATTAAATACTGAAGGTGCTTCAAATATCCGCTTTGGGGACTAACTGCAATTTTGAGTGAGTTACATTAAACGGTATGTTGACCACAAATGAGAATCCTTCAATAATAAATTAGCATTTCTGGTCTGCATATCACTATGCTTGCTGGATTGGCATTCAGTTTTGTGTCTTTTTTATGGCGTAGAGTTGAGCGGCTAAGTCTTGCGTTACCTGCACGTAAAGCGGCGACCATTGCCGGATTGGTTGCCGCGTTGCTTTACTCATTAGTCGCAGGGTTTTCTATCCCGACACAACGTACTTTATATATGCTAGCAATATTTGCCAGCGCCTTATGGGGCGGTCGTCATGTCGGTATGGCACGGGTGCTGGCTATTGCGTTATTCGTGGTTGTTTTTTCCGATCCGTGGTCCGTGAATGCACCTGGCTTTTGGTTATCCTTTGGCGCGGTCGCTGTGATTGCTTATGCTTTGAACGGACAGATTGGCTTGCCACATTGGTTGGTCGCTAGCATCAGAACGCAGTGGGCGGTGACTATAGGTTTGGTGCCAGCATTGATCTTAATGTTTGGCCAGACCTCTATTATTTCACCAGTAGCTAATGCCATTGCTATTCCCCTTGTTAGCCTCTTCGTTGTGCCATTGGCTCTACTTGGTAGCTTTTTACCACTTGATTGGGCTTTATATTTATCGCACGCTATTTTTACTGTTTGTATGAAGGTGCTCAGTTGGCTGGCCACCTCTCCACACGCCACCTGGCAACAGCAGGCGCCACCAGTTTGGACGATAGTATTAAGTATATTAGGCGTGCTTTGGTTGCTATTCCCACGCGGCTTTCCTATGCGATGGTTGGGTTTAACATTGTTGATACCGATGCTGTTTGTTCAACCTAATCGTCCACAGTTTGGTGCAATGAAAGTCACAGTACTTGATGTGGGTCAAGGTTTGGCTGTGGTTGTGCAAACTAAAACCCGTACTTTACTTTACGATACCGGGCCTAAGTTTTCAGCGCAAAGTGATTCTGGTAGTCGCGTCATCGTGCTGTTTTTACGCGGTGAGGGTATCACTAAACTGGATGGTGTAATGCTAAGTCATAATGATTTGGATCATAGCGGTGGATTAAACTCGGTGTTAGCGCAACTGCCAGTGGGCTGGCTGGATAGTTCGATTCCAGCGGACACAAAGATTGGCGATACAATCGACCATACGCCAGTTAATCTCATGCAATGTTATGCAGGGCAACATTGGGTGTGGGACAACGTAGAGTTTGATGTATTGTATCCTGCTGTAGAAAGCTATAGCAGCGAATTATCGACCAATAATCGAAGTTGCGTACTTAAAATTAATAGTGCCTATGGCTCTATTTTACTGACTGGTGATATTGAAAAGAAGGCTGAAACCGTATTGCTTGCAACTGACTTTGCGACATTGCAAAGCGATGTGTTAGTTGCTCCGCATCATGGCAGTAAAACTTCATCTACCCCTGGTTTTGTTGAGGCGGTCAATCCAAGCACTACTATATTTACCGTAGGTTATCTTAATCGCTTCAATCATCCCAAGTCCGTGGTGATTGAACGGTATATTGATAATGCGAGTGATATTGTGCGTTCAGATTATGCAGGTGCAATACAATTAGATTTTGTTGCGCCTGCCGTAGCTAATACCGTGCAAATTGACATCGCCGAATGGCGTAAAATAAAGCACAGATATTGGCTAGATAACTTTTAAGTGCTAATTACAAAGCTTTTAGGCTATTTATATGTGCATGAGCGCGCTAATTATTAACATAACTTAACGCAGTAATTAAATAGGTAACTTGCTCTTACGCTGGCTAACAGCTAAAGTAGCGGAAGTTTTTATATTGAGGAGTCTTAACGTGTTAGAAATTATTGAAGCTGCCGGATGGCCAATTTGGCCTTTGATTATTGCGTCATTCATTTCTTTAGCCATCATTATTGAGCGTTTCTGGGTTTTGATTTTGCATTCTAAGCGCATTGTGCCTAATGATTTGTTACCAGAAGTGCAAAAATGGCTCAGCCAAGGAGGCGTAACTAAAGAAACCATCACACGCTTACAAAATCATTCCTCACTGGGCGGATTATTTGCCAGTGCTTTGGCTAATGCTAAAAATTCACGTGAAGTCACTAAAGAATCCATAGAAGAAACAGGTCGTGCAGTAGCGCACGAATTAGAAAAGTACCTGCCTACTTTAGGCACTATTGCTACGGTTGCGCCATTGCTCGGCTTGCTAGGTACAGTGATTGGTATGGTCGAGTTGTTCGGTTCTTTTACCAGTAGTGGGCACGATATAGCGCAGTTTGCACGTGGTATTTCAGTAGCACTCTACAACACAGCAGCAGGTATTATAGTGGCTGTGCCAGCGATGATTTTTTATCGTTATTTTCGTAGTAAAGTCGATGATTTGATTGTGGATATGGAACAGCAGGCAATTAAGTTAGTTGAGATTATCCATGGTGACAGAGGCTAATTCGCTTGAGGTTTATCCAATACGGTGTTGCTTTGTTCGGTCAAATATACTTAATAGGCATAAAACGTCTTGATTACCTTTGTGATGTGTTAAGTGACAGGCTAAATAGTTAAAGGATTTAAAATACAATGAATTTTCAACGTGGCAGAAAGCATGAAGATTTCGAAATGAATCTTGTGCCGCTCATTGATGTATTGCTAGTGATTATTATTTTCCTGGTAGTCAGCGCGACCTTCTCACATGTCAGTGAGTTGCAGATTAACCTGCCGACAGCTGAGGCAAATCCACAACAGGATAAGCCATTAGTTATTACAGTAGACGTTGATGCAAGTGGTAATTATTTAGTGAATGGTAAAGTGCCAGCATCGGCAACTGTGGCCAATATCGCAGCAGCTTTAACTAGTGCGGTTGGCTCTGGTAAAGAACCGACTATTGTGATTAATGCCGACGCTAAAACGACACATCAATCCGTGATTAATGTAATGGAAGCAGCACGTATAGCCAATTACACGCATATTACTTTTGCGACACAGGCTAATGCAGGCCCTTAATTTATAATGATATTATCTAGTAACTTTATTCATCATCTTATCTTGTTAAATTCTTTTTAATCGACAAAATTTTATGTCGAAACCTTCTCGTATTAAAGCGGCTTCCCCGCATATTGCAAATGTCAAAGCGTTATATTTTCGTCTGCTTAAATATGTTTGGCGTTTTAAAGGCATGTTTGCTTTAGGGCTGTTTTTTCTGGTTATTCTTTCCGCAACTAACACGGGCTTTCTTGCAACCATTAAGCAAGTGACCGATGAAGGTTTTGTTAAGCAGTCCCCCGATAAGATTAAATTTTTGCCACTCATGCTATTTAGCTTAATGGCACTGAGAGCGGTCTCTGGCTTTATTTCCAATTACTCGATGCGTTGGGTAGGGCGGCACGTGGTAGAGGAGTTTCGTCGAGATGCATTTCAACGTTTAATGCATTTGCCCGTGAGTTTTTTTGATGCTAATTCGGCAGGTGTTCTTGTTTCTAAACTCACTTACGATACTGAGCAAATGTCCCGCGCGTGTACCAACGTCATTTTGACGCTTGTGCGCGATATCCTCACCGTGGTGGGTATTATTGCCTATATGCTATATCTGGATTGGCGATTGACGTTGATTTTTATGCTGATTGCGCCACTGATGGTGTTGTACTTAAGGAGAATGATACCAAAATTGCGCGATAGCGGTAAATATGTACAGCAGACCGTAGGTGATATGACTAAAGCTGCAGAAGAAGCGATTTCTGGGCAGCGTATTGTTAAGATTTTTGGCGCTAGTGATTATGAGTTTGATCGTTTTGCTAAAGTAGCCAGCAATAATCGCCATATGCAGATTCGTTTGGGGCGTATTTCTGGCTTAAACGGTATGGTGGTTGAGTTGTTAGCCGCGCTGGCGCTGGGCTTGGTAGTGTACTATGCAGTTGGTCGTTTTAGTGCAGGTGGTTTTGCTGCATTTATTGGCGCCTTACTTATGCTGATTGCGCCAATTAAAAACCTCACCAGTGTGAATGAAGATTTTCAGGTGGCGATTGCTGCTGCACAAAGTGTGTTTGCCATTATGGATACGCCAAAGGAGATTGATGAAGGTACTAATCAAATCAAGCGTGCGCAGGGTGCAATCGAATTCAAGCAAGTAAGCTTGCGTTATGACAATACCAAACGTGCTGCACTTAATAATTTAAGTTTTAATATCAGACCAGGCGAGAAACTCGCTTTAGTCGGCCGTTCAGGTGGCGGTAAAACCACGCTGGTTAATTTATTGCCGCGCTTTTATGAGTTACAACAAGGTTTGGTATTGTTAGATGGTATCGATATTCGTGCGCTGGGGCTCAAAAATTTGCGCCAGCAGTTCTCCCTGGTTAGTCAGGATGTGATCCTGTTTAATGACACGGTATTTAATAATATTGCTTATGGCGTGTTGCGTAATGCTTCTGAAGCTGACGTTATTAATGCCGCCAAGGCGGCACATGCTTGGGAATTTATTCAGCAGCTATCTCATGGTTTGTATAATGAAATCGGTGATCGTGGTGTGCGTTTGTCTGGTGGTCAAAAACAGCGAATTGCGATTGCACGGGCGATTTTAAAAGATGCCCCAATTCTATTGCTGGATGAGGCGACATCAGCGCTGGATACTGAATCTGAGCAACACGTGCAAGCTGCACTAGATACATTGATGCTTAACCGCACCACGATTGTGATTGCACATCGTTTGTCTACCATTGAAAACGCAGACCGTATTTTAGTGATGGAACAGGGCGAGATTGTAGAGTCTGGCAATCATCATGATTTAATTGCACACAATGGACGGTATGCAAAGTTGTATCAGAAACAGTTTGATACTTAGTTTGTCATGCGTGCATTTTTAGAAAAAAAGCTAGTTCAGCATTGGTATACTAAGCAACAAAGCTTTTCATATAATGGTTTTCATTGCTTACTACTGCCATTATCATGGATTTTTTCTGTCCTAAGCTCTGTTAGATACTGGCTTTTTCAACGTGGTATTTTTGCTGCTCATCAATTAAATATGCCTGTTATCGTTATTGGCAATATCAGTGTTGGTGGCACGGGTAAAACGCCTTTAGTTATCTGGTTAGCGGCGCAATTAAAACAAGCCGGTTATACACCAGGCATTATTAGCCGCGGCTTTGGTGGAAAATATCAAGGTGAAGTTCACACTGATAGCAAACCTAATGAGATGGGTGATGAGCCTGTACTGATAGCGCAGCGTACATTGTGTCCGGTGTTTGTCGGTAAAAATCGTGTATTAGCCGGGCAAGTACTACTAAAAGCCTACCCGCAATGTAATGTTATTATTAGTGATGATGGTTTACAGCATTATCGTCTTAAGCGAGATGTTGAAATAGCGGTAGTAGATAGCCAGCGCTTGTTTGGCAACAAGTGTTTAATTCCAGCTGGACCCTTGCGTGAACCTGTAAAATGCTTAAACACAGTAGATGCTGTCGTGGTCAATGGTACTGCAACCGAGCTGGAGCAGGCTTTTACCATGCACATGCAAGCTGGTCAGTTTACTAATGTAGCTAACAGGCAAATGACTGCATCTGTAACAGATTTCCAGCATAAAAATGTGATGGCAATCGCTGGCATAGGTAACCCGGAACGTTTTTTTCAACAATTAGTCGCAATGGGCTTGCCTTGTCAAACACAAGCCTACCCAGATCATTACGCTTTTCAAGAAGCTGATTTTAATGCGTTTGAAGCAGATATAGTGTTGATGACAGAAAAAGATGCAGTAAAATATTGTGAGTTTACCAATGCTGAACTGTTAGCTAAATTATGGTATTTGCCGATAGATGCCGTGTTACCACAAGGTGAACAGCTAATGTTACGCATGCTAGAAAAAATAGCACTTGGCAAACTAGCAAACTAAAGGAATCACATGAATCAAAAACTACTGCAAATTTTGGTCTGTCCAGTGACTAAAGGTCCATTAATCTATAATAAAACCACCAATGAGCTTATCTCAAAATCAGCACGTTTAGCCTATCCAATTCGTGATGGCATTCCTGTCATGTTGGAAGATGAAGCGCGCAAATTAACTGAGAATGAATTGGTCGATTAAGTGGCATTTAAGGTTGTAATTCCGGCTCGCTATGCCAGTACGCGTTTGCACGCCAAACCTTTGCAGTATGTTGGCGGTGTACCTATGGTGGTGCGCGTAGCGCAACAAGCTGAAAAAAGTGGTGCAGAGCAAATCGTTGTCGCGACTGACCATGATGAGATCTTACAGGCGGTACAAAGCTATGGTTTTGAAGCGGTAATGACACGGCTGGACCATGTGTCGGGTACAGATCGCATTGCTGAAGTGGCCTTTAAACTTAATTGGGCGCATGACACCATCGTCGTCAATGTGCAGGGTGATGAGCCATTAATTGAGCCTGTTTTAATTGCTGAAGTGGCGCATAATTTAAGTATCAATGTTGAAGCTGTGATGTCCAGTGCTTGCCATTCTATACATGATAAAACAGCATTTACTAATCCCAATGTGGTCAAGGTAGTGCTGGATGCGAAAGGAAACGCGCTGTATTTTAGTCGTGCAACCATTCCATACCCACGTGATGCCTTGATGGCAGATTTACCATTAACCAATCAGATGTGCATTTATCGCCATATTGGAATTTATGGCTATCGTGTAGGTTTTTTGAAAAACTATGCCAATCTACACGCCTCGGTAATTGAGAAAATGGAAAGCTTAGAGCAGTTGCGTGTGTTGTATCACGGTTATAAGATTAGCATGTTGGTCACACAAAATGCCCCTGCAAGTGGCGTGGACACGCAGGCCGACTTAGATTATGTACGAAGTTTAATTTATTAATGCTTGGCTATTTGAGTAACTGCCATCTTATTTATCAAATAGCATGTTGTTGATGATTGATAGACTAATTAAATATTGGTAGTTTTTATTTTTGTTAAGCTCTAAACATAAAGTACACTGCGCCCATTAAACATAGCCCCGCCCATAAAAAATCCAGCTTAAGTGGTTGATGCATGTATATCACAGCAAATGGCACAAATACCGACAAGGTAATAACTTCTTGAATGATTTTGAGTTGTGCCAAGCTAAGCACAGTAAAGCCTATGCGGTTAGCCGGTACTTGAAATAGATATTCGAAAGACGCAATACCCCAGCTCACGAGTACGGCGATTATCCACGGTTTACTGCTTAGGTTTTTAAGGTGTGCATACCAAGCAAACGTCATAAAGACGTTTGAGATGGTGAGCAGGAGCACAGTTTTTAGAATAACTGGCATCTTAAGAGGATGGATTTTTAACTTTGTTTTTTTAGCCAATAGTTAAAAAATTAAACTGCTGCCTCGCCAATTTCCCCTGTTCTAATGCGTATGACTTGTTCAACTGACGATACAAAAATCTTCCCGTCACCAATTTTTCCAGTATGCGCAGCTTTAATGATCGCTTCCATGGAAGCTTCTACTATATTATCTGCCACAACTAGCTCAAGCTTGATTTTTGGTAAAAAATCAACGACATACTCCGCACCGCGGTATAGTTCAGTATGGCCTTTTTGGCGTCCAAAACCCTTAACTTCAGTAACGGTCAGGCCATTCACACCAATTTCTGATAAAGCTTCGCGTACTTCATCAAGCTTAAACGGTTTAATCACGGCTTCTATTTTCTTCATGGTGGCTGCCTTCAGTTTTAATTTAATTATTAGTTTAATGGCTTAATTTAATACGAGTTAAATGATACTACTAAAATCTAGTTTACATGTTATCGGATAACGCCGGTCTTTACCAAACCCTCTTTGCGTAATCCTTACGCCCACGGGTGCTTGGCGGCGTTTATATTCATTACGATCTATCAATTGTGTGACGCGCTTAACATCTTCTTCGTGATAACCTTGGCGGATAATATCCTCGCGGCTTAAATCATCTTCTACATAAGCCTGCATGATGGCATCTAAAATATCATAGCTTGGCAAGCTATCTTGGTCAGTTTGCCCTGCACGTAATTCTGCACTAGGTGGGCGTGTAATAATACGCTCTGGAATAATATTGGAGATAGTGTTGCGGTATTGCGCTAGCCTATACACCAGCGTTTTTGGTACATCTTTAAGTAGCGAGAAACCACCTGCCATATCACCATACAGTGTAGAGTAGCCTACTGCCATTTCAGATTTATTACCTGTAGTGAGCACGATGCTGCCAAATTTATTGGATAGCGCCATGAGCAGCATGCCGCGTATGCGTGCTTGTAGGTTTTCCTCGGCGGTATCAAAAGGCAAATCACCAAACTCAGGTGCCAATGTTTCGCGGAATAATTCAAATAAGGATTTAATTGGCAGTTCACTGTATTCCACGCCCACTAATTGCGCCATGTGTTGTGCATCATTTATGCTGATATCCGCTGTAAATTCCGAGGGCATCATCACGACTTTAACGCGTTTGGCGCCTAAAGCATCTACTGCGATGGCGAGCGTTAATGCAGAATCAATGCCACCAGAAAGCCCTAAAACAACGCTAGGAAAGTTATTTTTATTCACATAGTCGTAAAGCCCAAGTTTCAGCGCACTATACACTGATGCCTCCAGTGTGAGTGCAGGTGTGGGTGCAACGGGTAATGGTTGATTGTGTGTGATTTCGACAATGCTCAGCATTTCTTCAAAAGCTGGCAGTTGTTGCGTGATATTGCCTGTGTTGTTCAGCACAAAAGAAGCGCCATCAAATACTAACTCATCTTGACCGCCGACCATGTTGGTGTAGATGATAGCGAGACCAGTTTCTTTGACGCGCTCCTTTAATACATCAACACGGGTAGCCAGTTTGTCGATATGGTAGGGTGAGGCATTGAGTGCGAGTAAGAATTCTGCACCAGCTTTTTTAGCTTGTTGTGCAGGAGCTTTCTCCCAAACATCAGCACAAATTAGCACACCCAATTTTGTACCCAGATGCTCAAACACCAGTGGTTTGTCACCTGCTGCGAAATAACGCACTTCATCAAATACACTATGATTTGGCAAGGCGTGTTTATGATAAGTGGCTACGATTTTGCCATCTGCTAATACAGATGCAGCGTTGTAGATTTGCCCATTATGTTGATGTGGATGCCCGACAATCAAGGTGATATCTTGCACAGCACGGCTGAGTTTTGTGAGTTCTGCTTTGCAAGCTAAATGAAAGTCATCACGCAGTAGTAAATCTTCTGGAGGATAGCCAGAGAGTGCTAATTCGGGTGTCATCAGTAAACTGGCACCCAGTAGCTTGGCGCGCCTAGCGTAATCGGTTATTTTTGCGCGGTTGCCGCGCAAATCGCCAACGGTGCAATTGATCTGGGCTATCGCTATTCTCATAGCGGGTAAGTAATTGCTATTTTCATATAGTTTAGTGCGATAGCAAAGTTAATAGCTACCACCTGCATCTTTAAGCATTTTAATAATTTCAGTATTTCTGCTTTTAAGGGCATAAACTAAAGCAGTCAGCCCGTATTGGTCTTTTGCTTTTACATTTGCCCCAGATTTTAATAGTAAATCTACAATTTTTACTGATTCATTACTGGTGGCGAGTTGTAGCAGTGGCGTGCCTTCTGAATCGGTGTGATTGGGGTTTGCGCCGCTGGTAAGTAAAGCTTGCGTTGCGTCAACCCGAGACTTTTTTACTGCCCAGGTGAGCGCTGTCCAATCGGAATGATCTACATCGTCAATTTTAGCGCCTTTGTCCAAAATAACCTCTACAGCAGGTGCAAAACCAGCGCGCGCAGCATACATCAGGGCTGTAGCACCCAGACGGTCTTTGGCACTAGCATCGGCGCCGTGAGCGAGCAGGGTCGCAATTGTCGCCACATCGCCACTTTTTGCGGCATAAATGAGCGCTGTTTTACCGTCATCGGTTTTTGCATTAGCATCAACTCCATGGCTTAACATTAAATTAATGATTTCACTAAATCCTGAGGTTGCCGCTATACCGTATGCGCTCCAACCTGATTGATCACGGATTTTTGGATCAGCGCCTTTCTCTAATAATACTTTAGACGTTGCAAGATAGCCTTTTTTAGCGGCGAACATCAGGGCGGTCCAGCCACCTTTATCGACAGCATTTACATTAGCACCCTTGCTCAATAAAACTTGGGCAACGACTGCCTGGTCTTTGCGTGCAGCATACATAAGTGCAGAAACATCATCGGCATCTTTGGTGTTTGGGCTTACGCCACTGTCTAGCATTGCTTGTACAGTGCTAACATCACCTTTAGCACTAACGGTTAGCAAATATGGAATATCTTGCTTGGGACCAGATGGCATAGTGTCTGGCTGAGAATCAACCTCAACTTGTTGCCCTTTGTTTTTTGTTCTTGCACTGACTTCTACTGGCAATACTATGCTTAGGCTAGTTAAGCTGAAAATTACTGTAAATAATGTCAATTTTTTCAATGGGTAGTCCTTGTGAGCTTGCATCCCAAATTATCTAAAACTTTATTTGGCTGCATTAATAGCAGTTTGTACCGCTTCGCCTAATCCAGCGGGTGAACTAGCCACTATAGCGCCTGCAAGCTCTAAAGCTTGTATTTTATCTTCCGCCTTGCCGCTACCACCAGAAATAATCGCGCCTGCATGACCCATGCGTTTGCCTTTTGGTGCTGTTTGTCCTGCGATATAAGCCGCCACTGGTTTAGTGACGTGATGTTTAATGTAATCGGCGGCAGCTTCTTCATCGGCGCCACCAATTTCACCGACCATGATAATCGCTTCAGTTTCAGGATCCGCTTCAAACATGCTCAGGCACTCAATAAAATTCAGCCCTTTAATGGGATCGCCACCAATACCTACACAGGTACTTTGACCTAAGCCGAGCGCAGTAGTTTGATGCACCGCTTCGTAAGTCAGTGTGCCGGAGCGCGACACAATGCCAATCTTGCCGCGTAGATGAATACTGCCCGGCATAATGCCGATTTTACATTCATCTGGCGTAATCACGCCTGGGCAGTTTGGGCCTATCATTTTTACGCCGTTGGCTTTAAGCGCCGCTTTTACGTTAAGCATATCCAATACCGGAATGCCCTCGGTAATACAAATAATCAGTTCAATGCCTGCGTCACAAGCTTCTAAAATAGAGTCTGCAGCAAATGGTGGCGGTACATAAATCACAGAAGCAGTTGCAGCGGTTGCGCGTACCGCATCGCGCATGGTGTTAAATACAGGCAAACCTAAATGTATTTGACCGCCTTTGCCTGGGGTCACGCCGCCGACCATTTTGGTGCCGTAAGCCAATGCTTGCTCTGAGTGAAAAGTACCTTGTTTGCCAGTAAAGCCTTGGCATAACACTTTTGTATTTTTATTAACTAAAATTGCCATAACTATAAAGCCTTTACCGCAGCAACTGCTTGTTTTGCTGCATCGGTTAGATTTTCTGCTGAAATAATATTTAAGTTACTTTCACGTAACATTTTTTTACCCAATTCGACGTTGGTACCTTCTAAACGCACGACTACGGGGATTTTGATACCCACTTCTTTTACCGCCGTCATAATGCCTTCTGCAATAATGTCGCAGCGCATAATGCCACCAAAGATGTTCACCAAGATGGTTTTTACATTATTGTCGGATAAGATGATTTTAAAGGCTTTCGCCACAGTTTCAGCTGTAGCACCGCCGCCCACATCTAAGAAGTTAGCTGGCATGCCGCCATGCAGTTTGATTAAGTCCATAGTCGCCATGGCTAAACCTGCTCCATTGACCATACAACCGATATTGCCGTTGAGTGCGATGTAATTGAGTCCCGAATGGTGTGCAACCGCTTCTTTTGCATCATCTTGTGACCAATCACGTTGCTCTGCGAGTGATTTTTGGCGATATAGCGCATTGTCATCTACACTCATTTTGCAATCGAGTGCGACTAATTTCCCATCAGTAGTAACGACTAGTGGGTTGATTTCCAGCATAGCCAAGTCATTTTCCTTAAACAACTTGTATAAGCCTTTAGCTAATTTAGTAAAAGCATTAATTTGATCACCGCTCAAGCCCAGTTTAAAAGCTAAGTTACGTGCCTGATAATCGACCAAGCCGTTAAGCGGGCTGCATATTTCTTGTAAAATCAATTCTGGATGTGTCGCCGCGATTTCTTCAATATCCATACCGCCAGCGCTGGACGCTACCATCACTACGCGTTCTAGACCTCTATCGACCAATAATGATAAATACAACTCTCGGGCGATAGGCAGAGTTTCTTCAACCAAGATTTGATGTACAGGCTGACCGTCCGGCGCATTTTGGTAAGTGACTAATACTTTGCCTAATAGGCTGCCAGCCACTGATTGTGCTTCGCTGGCCGATTTTATGATTTTTACGCCACCGGCTTTACCACGTCCACCGGCATGCACTTGGGCTTTAACTACCCAAGCATTGCCGATTATTTCTTTGGTCGCAGCGGCGGCCGCTTCTTCTGATTGCACCACTTGCCCATTAGGTACGGGTAGGCCATAACGTTGTAATAATTGCTTGGCCTGAAATTCATGTAAATTCATAAAATTCTCAATATTTTTCTGTTATTTCGCTATTATTTTTTAGTAATTTTGTAGTGCTATTTCCTAATAGTGTAATTTTCGCTTAAAAGCAGCTTAGATGCCAGCTTTTAGCGTATTACCTAAGAAAATTAGCGAGTTAAATGCGCTTGAGTTGCTTTTTAATTTGGACTAGACTTAGCTGTATAGCTAATAATATTGGGATAGTTGGAAATTAAACAATCCTATTCAAGAGGAGAAATAGTATGGCAACTGCTTCACCAGGTTTGCGCGATATCACAGGCATGGGTCATAACCCCGCTAGTTTAAAAGATGCGGCATTGATTATGATTGACTGTCAAAACACTTACAGACACGGCGTCATGCAACTCACAGGCGTTGAAGAAGCTATTTTAGAATGCCAGAGGCTACTAGAAATGGCGCGCGATTTAAAATCACCTATTATCCATATCCAGCATGATGCAGGTGTGGGATCACCTTACGATATTACTGCCGATATTGGAGCGATTTCAGTGGAAGTGGCGCCGAAAAGTGGTGAAAAAGTCGTGGTTAAAAATTACCCTAACTCATTCGTACAAACTGAATTGGAAGCTTATTTAAAATCATTAGGTGTGGAGAATATTGTGCTGGCAGGCTTTATGACACATATGTGCGTTAATTCAACAGCGCATGGCGGTTTTAATTTGGGTTTTAAGCCAACCGTTGTCGCGAGTGCGACGGCAACGCGTCCGCTACAAGGTCCCAATGGCGTTGTCGTATCTGCCCAGCAAGTGCATGAAGGCGCTTTGGCTGCAACGCGTGATTTGTATGCGGTGGTTGTAGATAACGCGAGTGGATTAGCGAGTTAATTATTACACTAAATTTTCATTTATCGGAAATTTGGCCTATATTTACAAAGGTAGCTAAATAGCGCAATGATATAATCACTGCGTTATTTTTTTGGCTGTAATATCATGCGATTAGTCGTTCAGAGTGCTGCAATCCGCACGCCACATTTGCAACATATCCATCAATTATGCGGTGTGACTGCTTCATTTATGCAGACAGGCGAATATGCCTATTATCTGCAAATTAATTCAAGCGATATCACAGACGTTAAAAATTTCTGTACCGAGCAAAGTATTGATTGTGCGCTGGTTGATGATAAACAGCGTTTAAACCACTTTGGTTTATGCGTGATGGATATGGATTCCACATTGATTAACATTGAGTGTATTGATGAGATTGCCGACATTGTTGGACTCAAACCACAGGTTGCTGCAATTACGGAAAGCGCCATGCGTGGCGAAATCGACTTTGCTGAAAGCCTTAAAAAGCGTGTGGCATTGCTGGCAGGGTTGGAAGAAGCTGCCTTGCACCGTGTCGTGGATGAGCGCTTGCAGCTTAGCCCAGGTGCACAAGAGTTGATTAATACCTGCAAGCAATATGGCATAAAAACTATGCTGGTATCTGGCGGATTTACTTTTTTTGCCGATAAAGTACAAGCTATGTTGGGTTTGGATTATGCCGTTTCTAATTCTTTAGAAATCATGGATGGCAAACTCACTGGTCGCATTTTAGGTGATATTGTGGATGCGCAAGCTAAGGCCGATAATTTACTGAAGCTACGTGATACTTTAGGGTTATCTGCCAGTCAAACCATAGCTATAGGTGATGGCGCTAATGACTTGAAAATGATGACGGTGGCTGGTGTGAGTGTGGCGTATCACGCTAAGCCAGTCGTGCAACAGCAGGCAACATACGCGCTGAATTTTGTTGGGCTAGAAGGCGTGATTGGTCTTTTTAGTACTTAATTACAATAATGCTAACTCAGCTTCACTAAATCCTGCCGCACGTCTTGCTTCAAGGTTAAATGGTCCGCGTAAGGTTGGCGCAGCATATTCCAACGCTAATTTTGCATAGGTACTAATCGGTTCTAAATTTCGCTGTTCACATAGCCAGTTATACCAGTGATTGCCTATGGCGACATGACCAATCTCATCGCACAAAATTATACTGAGAATATCAGCCGCAGCTTTATCACCTGCTTGTGCGAGTTTATTGCGCAATACGGGCGAGGCATCTAAGCCACGTGCTTCCATGGTGCGCGGTACCAGTGCCATACGCGCCAGTACATCGGCCTTGGTTTTATCTACCATTTCCCACAGGCTGTTATGACCAGAAAAACTGCCATACTCATAGCCAAGATTATGCAGATGTTCATTGAGTAAGCCAAAATGGTAAGCCTCTTCTGCCGCGACTTTAAGCCAGTCGGCGTAATATTGTGTGGGCATATTGGTAAAACGCCAAATAGCATCTAAAGCCAGATTAATCGCGTTAAATTCGATATGTGCCAGTGCATGAATCAACGCAGCACGGCCTTCCAGTGTATTCATAGCGCGTTTTTTAACTGCTAGTGGTGTGACTAATTCTGGTTTTTCTGGACGGCCTGGAATTGGCTGTTCTGTCACTAATTCCGGGACTAATACAGTGGTCACATCAAGAGAGGCGGTATTTTTATTCCAGGCGATTAACAGCTGCGCTGTTCCTGCCGCTTTGACTAAAGGCGATGCTTCCATTAACAGTAATAGTGCTTTTTGTCGCAATTCTAACGGAAGGTTTAAGTTATTTTTTTGCATGATTTACACTATTTTAAGTCAGTGTTACCGTGTTTAAAATTTCAAATTGCACATTAAAAATGCAACCAGGCATTTTTTTTGCAATGCTGCTGTTTTCCAAGCCAGTGGTTATGACATTCCCACTGATATAGACACTCGCACCATGTGCATTGGCAATTTCTTTCACAATGGCCAAGCCTAGGCCGCAGCCTTCACCTACATTGTCCTGTATGCGATAAAAGCGGTTAAATACCTGTTCTCTCTTTTCCGGCGCTATGCCTATGCCGTTATCCCTGACCTGTAAAATTGCATGATTTTCTTTATGTAGAATTGCAACCGTAATTTCGCCGCCATGTGGAGTGTAACAAATTGCATTATCTATCAAATTGGCTAGCATTTCTTTTAACATGAAAGGATTGCCAGAAATCATGACGGACTCAGTTGATGTATCAAACCCCAAATCGATTTTTTTGTTGAGCGCTTGTGGCACCCATTCGGTGGTGACCTCTCTTGCCAAGCCTGATAAGTTGATGGTTTCAAAAGTGAAATTGCTTTTAGTGCTAGGTTCTACACGTGCTAAAGTGAGCAATTGGTGCACCATGTGTGATAAATGCTTAGTGCTGGCAGCGATGTTTTCTAGTGAATGTTGTGTGCTACTGCTTAGTTTCTCGCGCAGCGCTAGCTCCGCCTGGTTTTGTAGTGCGGCCAGCGGTGTTCTGAGCTGGTGTGAGGCATCGGCAATAAATGCTTTTTGAAAGTTTACACCCTCATCCACTCTTCGCATTAGTGCGTTAATTTCATCGAGTAGTGGGGTAATTTCTAGTGGTGCATTACCTGTTGCGAGCGGGCTTAAATCATTATGTGATCGATCTGATAGCGCATTTTTTAGACGATTGAGCGGCGCCAGACTATGCTTCACGCTATATAAAATGACTAGTGCAGTCACTAGCATGATAAGAATCTGCGGAATTAACATACCTTCAATAATTTCTCGCACCATAAACTCACGTTTTTCAAGTGTTTCAGCGACTTGTATCAGTAAATCGCCCTTTAATTTGGAGTGTATGATGGGAAGCGCATAGGCGACTACACGCACCTTTTCGCCATTAAGTGTATCGTTGTAATAGATATGCTCACCACTGGGAATTTTTTGCTGTGGCGCCGCTATGTCAGCATCACCCACTACTAATTTACCGTTTGGGGCAGAGATACGATAGCTTATGTAATCGTCTTTATCGTACTCGAGTAAATCTTCAGCAATTTGAGGTAGATCAATTTTAATTTTATTATTGACTACATCGGCTTGATCCGCCAATGCCAGCGCCACACGGAAAATTGATCGATCATAAGCTAAATTAGCAAAGTGGTAAGCACGAGAATATGAAGTGACCGAGCTTATAGATAAAATGACAAACAAACATAGCATTAGCCATAATAATAACTGACCGCTAATTGAGTAACGGCGCGGCGCTTGGCGTTTTAGTTTCTGACGAGAAGCGTTATTGTGCATGTTCTACTTGTTTTACATGCTCCAGCAGATAGCCCAACCCACGTATTGTTCTAATTTGTACGTTGGCAACTGCTATTTTTTTACGTAAGCGGTGCACATATACTTCGATTGCATTGTCACCTAGCTCACTATCCCAATTACATAAAGATTCTAAAAGCTGCTCTTTACTTACGACTTTATTTTGCTTATGCATAAAAGTTTCGAGCAAGGCAAATTCTCTGGCAGATAAATTAATTGTTTTGGTTTGATTATCGATTTTATTGAGGAAAAACGCACTTTTGTCAGTTGCATTAAACGTTAAATCACCACAGATTAAAGAGGAGTTGCTACCAAGTTTACCGCGACGAATTAGGGCGCGAACGCGAGCTTCTAACTCAGTCAGATTAAAAGGTTTGATTAAGTAATCATCGGCACCTAAATCTAAGCCTTTGACACGGCTTTCAATGGCATCTTGTGCCGTGAGTATCATCACCGCGACAGTGTCGCCACGGCTACGCAATCGCTTTAGCACTTCAAAGCCATCTAACTTGGGTAAACCTAAATCAAGTAACACCAAATCATAGGGAGCTTGTTGCAATAGTGCATTTGCATTTTCACCATTAGTCGCGTGGTCTACTGCATAACCCGCTTGGGTTAGGGCTTGTATCAGGCCCTCGGCCAATATTTTATCGTCTTCAACAACTAATAGGCGCATCTGTAAGGCTCGTGTAAGTGTAAGTGAGTATTGTGACATCCATGGACGGTGAGTAGCAAACATAACTTGTTGGTTAGTGTGATTAATAGCTACTTATTCATCTCATATAAGCAGTACTTTGGATTTTATTTTAATTTTAAGGAATTTATCATGAACAAAATTTTATCAGCATTATTAGTAGGTTTTTTTGCAGTATCAGTAAACGCTTTCGCAGCTGATGCAGCAGCTCCAGCAGAAGTTAAGCCCGATGCAGCTCCAGCAGCAACGATGGAAAAACATACAGCAACGCCAGCTGTTAAACATCATCACCATCACAAAAAAGCAGCAGTTAAAGCAACAGAAGCTGCTCCAGCTAAAGCAGAAGTTGCAGCTCCAGAAGCTCCAGCAGCTAAATAAGTTTTAACTTATTAAGTATGGCTGAGTAACAAAAAAGGCTGCAATTGCAGCCTTTTTTGTTAAGTATTACTAGAGATAATTTGTTGAGTTATTTTAGATTCTTAATAGCCAAAAAATCCAGTTCACCTGCTTTCATATCAGGCACTAACAAAGTTTTTCCGTCGTTGCTCAGTACGATGTCTGCAGAAGCTTGGTAGCCTTCTTTCAGTAACTTAGCTCTTTTTCCTACCACTTGATAAATCTTACCACTTTGCCAGTCGCTGATAATCAGTTTGCCATTTTTAGTCCGCACTAATCCATCGCCACCGCCAAAACCTTCAGCAACTTTAGTCGTCGCACCAGTTTTTAAATCTACGCGGTATAAAATACCAGAGGCAAAATCTATTTCCAGTAAGTGATTGGGACCATCCATTAATAAACCGTTAGGGGCAAGAATGTCGGGGTTTTTGCTGTCCACCACAAGGCTGATTTCACCTTTAGGGTTAATCTTATAAATCTGACCGCCTGATTTGAGTGTGCCGCTATCACTCACGTACAAGTTGCCGGCTTGATCTGCTACCAAGTCATTTAAAAATACTGGTGTGCTTGGAAAGGCTGCTTGTGCGCCATAGACTGACCAAGTGCCATCTGGAGATATCTCTAAAACACGAGTTTTATCAGCAACATAAAGTTTCTTGCCTATTATCGCTAAGCCTTTCGGGTCATCCATTCCCTTGGCAAATACAGACAGTTGTCCATTTTTATCCACTACACTAATTTGGCCATCGCCATCTTTGCCAAATTCATTAATTTCAGAAATATAAATGCGCCCATCTTTAGCTTGAATTGCGGATTCTGGGTTTTTTAAGCCAGTAACTTTTTGCATTTCGGCTGCCTGAGCGAGGTTAAGGCTTAAGTAAATGCTAGCAATAAGCGTGAATAATTTTTTTGATTTTTTCATGAATATTTAATGCCTTTTATTTAGGTTAACAAATTTAAGATTAAAAATATCTGCGTGTAGTAGGCAAAGTATTGAGTAGTGTACAAAGGTTATTTTCAAGAGATACGGCGCCGTTATTGAATTTTATTTTATCAGTGTCAGCTTGCATCTGCGTGACAATACTCTGCATCGCTTTTGCATAAGCGCGTTTTAGATAGTAATCAGCCACATTATTTAATTCACCTAGTTCTTCTGCCGTTGCTTTGTAAGTTGCAATTGGCTCTAATTTACCAGCATAAACCTTGGCAATGACTTCACTATGAAAAATGCGCATTTGTGGGTTGTAAAACATGTAGGGTTCCAGCGAAATAGTTAGATTGGCGTCTAAGTTAGGTTGGCAACTTTGTGCGCTGATTTGGTTATTGTTCAATGTTTTTAAGGCTATTTTTTCAAACATTGGTCCTCTAAGGTGCCAATAATCTAAATAAGGATGCAGTAGCCGTATTGGATGGTCATAAAAAATTGGATTGATATACACCAGCAAGCTAGCTGAGTTAGCATTGCTTGCTGCATTTGTGCCATCGTTGTTATCAGCTATGGCGTTGCTGTTGATGCTGAGTAAGCCTAACAGTAATAGCGCAGGGGCTAGTATTATTTTTTTAAGATTTTTCATGATATGTTTACTTTGATATAAATGATGTGTTTAGTGCCTACTTTGCTAACTTGGGGTAGGTAATGCGGTAAATCAAGCCCGCGCGGTCATCCGAGATAAAAAGTGCACCATCTGGCGCCACAATGACATCGACTGGACGACCCCAGGCTTTGTTATCTTTTAGCCAGCCGGTGGCAAAATCTTCTACAGCGATCGGTTTGTTATCTTTAAATTTTACGCGTACTAGTTTATAACCGCTAGCTTCGGCTCGATTCCATGAGCCATGTAAAGCCACAATTGCATCGTTTTTGTATTCACTGGGGAAGCTGGCTTTATTTAAAAATGCAATGCCAATTGGCGTGGAGTGAGAGTCAAATGTGATTGCAGGTGCTTGTGTAGTTTTACAGAAGCCATCTTCACCTGCGAAGTTCGGGTCTGTTACCTGATTACCCCAACAATGCGGCCAGCCATAGTGTTTTCCCGCTTCAATAATGTTTAAATGCTCAGGTGGTATTGCATCATTTACCCGGCCATTTTTAGTGTCAGAGCGCATATCTGCACCCTCGTTGGTGGCATACATCGTATCGGTTTCTGGTTGCCAAGTGAATCCTTGCGAATTACGTAGGCCATATGCATAAATCGGGTTAGGCGCATGGCGACCCAGCGTAACCAGTGCGCCAGCTGGCTTACCATCTGTTGTATAACGCAGCATGGTGGCACGTAGCGGGTCGGTTTCAGTGCATACATTACAGCTTGAGCCTACATTCAGGTATAAATAACCATCTGGACCAAGTTTAATATTCTTGAGGGTATGTCCGCCACTAGGCAGGTTACTGATAAATGGCTTAATAATGGTTTTGCCATTGGTCTGTTCCAGTTGCACAACACCATCTTGATTTGCTACTAGTAGTTTGTCATTTACAAAAGCTAAACCTTGTGGTCCATTGAGCTGATCAGAAATTAAAATACTCTCGTCGGCAACACCATCGTGATTAGCATCCGGCAACATCCATACCTGATTATGTAAACCAGTCGATACATATAAATTGCCTTGCGCATCAAATGTCATCATACGTGGGCCACGAAAGAAATCGTTGCCACCGGGTTTTAGTTTAGCAAAAACATTCAGTTTAAAACCTGCCGGCAAGTGGATAGCATTATTAAGATTTTGTAGAATGTCAGTAGCTGGGGCAACGTCGGCGCAAGCCATCACACTATACAAACTAGTTGATAGCAGAGCGGCTAGAAACTTTGATTTCATGAAGTGAAGCATAAATTAAGTGAGTATATCCGACCATATATTATTAGCCCATGCTGCTGCATAGCCGGCTTTTAATTCAGAAGGCTTATCTGAAATGAAACGCCGGCACCATCTTGCTTTTGACATGATAATGGTACACATTCGCTACTTGTATGGCCATCTCATCACAGACAAGCTGTAGCAAGTATTAGAAAATACTGAGTCTTGATAGCATATGCTATCACGCATCAGCGCAATAATGGTGCTTGGTTGATCACCATTTGCCTAGCGAAATATGTATTTCCTGCCTACCCACGCTAGGTGAGACACCAACGCTGTTGTCGTTTGTGCCGTGACAAACTGCACAAGAAGCAGCAAGTGTACGAGTATGATAATTTATAAAGGACTTACATGAAATAACCTCTGCGGCATGTGCCGTAGAGGTTATAAGTAGAAGGCTTATTACACTAGCTAGGAAAAATATTATGTTTATTTAATCTAGTGTTATATCTCACATAGAAAACACTACAATAACACTTTTAATTTAACGCTTTCAGTGAGTCAATGTTTTGCTTAAAGTCAATGAAGCGACGTTGCGCCTTATTGTATTAGAAACATTTATCTTCGCAACCATCATCTTTAACGCCCATTGATAGTAGCAAATCAACCATTTTAGTATTACCCTCATCACGAATTACGCGTATTAAAGATACGTCACCCTTCATGTGTTGATTAATGTCAGCGCCTTTTGTAGCTAGGTATTTCACAATATCTGGAAAATTATCAAAAGCCGCTAAATGAAATGCATTCATTTTAGAAACAGGGTGCGTGTAGTTGACATTAGCACCATGCTCTACCAAATATTTAACAATATCTAGATGACCTTTAATTGTAGCCATTTGTAGTGGTGACCAGGCAAAATAAACATCATTTACATTTAAGCCATGCTCTACGTATTTCTGAACAACTTTTAAATTACCATCATTGCATGCACCAGTAAATTCCACAGACTCATCATCAGTTAATGCCATCGCATTGAGCGAGAAACTAATTGCCAAAATTGCCAAAATTGCTTTAATCATTTTCATGCTTCTTCTTCTCCAGCGTCAAGGTTGACTTAATTTACAAATTTTCTTGCATTACGGAACATCCGTATCCATGGCGAGTCTTCAAGGTTAGTATCAGGATGCCATGAATTTTGCACTACTCTAAATACCCGTTCTGGATGCGGCATCATAATACTAAAACGTCCATTTTGGGTAGTTAATCCTGTAATCCCTTGTGGGGAGCCATTAGGATTGAACGGATAAGTTTCAGTTGCTGTAGCGTTATTATCCACAAACTGCATACTGACTAATCTTTTAGCTAGTACGTCATTGACAGCGTTTTGTGAAATAAATTCCGCATAACCTTCACCATGTGAAACAGTAATAGGCATGCGACTGCCCGCCATGCCGCTGAAGAACATGCTAGGCGACTCCAAAATCTCTACTATCGCAATACGCGCTTCAAATTGTTCTGATTTATTGCGTACAAAATGTGGCCAATGATCACTACCAGGGATAATGTCATGCAAGTTGCTCATCATTTGACAGCCATTACAAACGCCTAATGCAAACGAATCTTCGCGCTGGAAGAAGGCAGAAAATTCATCACGCGCGCGTGAGTTAAATAAGATGGATTTTGCCCAACCTTCGCCTGCGCCTAATACATCGCCATAAGAGAAGCCACCACAAGCTACCATGCCGATAAAATCAGATAATGAAACACGCCCTGCAATAATGTCACTCATGTGTACGTCATAAGCAGCAAAGCCCGCACGGTCAAATGCCGCTGCCATTTCTACATGGCCATTCACACCTTGCTCACGTAAAATCGCCATTTTAGGGCGTGCGTTACTACTAATATAAGGTGCACTAATATTATTAGATACATCAAAAGTAATGTGTTGGTGCAAGCCGGGGTCAGTGACATCTAGAATACGGTCGTATTCTTGTTGGGCACACAGTGGGTTGTCGCGCATTTTTTGCATGTGATAGCTCGTTTCGGACCACATGCGGTGCAAGGCGGTGCGTAATTCTGCATAAATCACTTGTTCATGTCGACGTATCACCATACCGTGATTATGAGCCACGGCGGAACCTATGATATGTGCACAATTGGACATAGCAGTTTGCAGTTGTGTGCAAATCGCATCTGCCTCAGCCGCGCGCACTTGTAACACTGCGCCGAGTTCTTCGTTGTATAAAATATCAGCGACATTGCCAGCTAAGCTGCTGATATCCACATCAAGACCACAACGACCAGCAAAGGCCATTTCAGCCAAGGTGACAAATAACCCGCCATCGGAGCGATCATGATAGGCGAGTAATTTCGCCTCACTATTTAAACGTTGTACTTCGACGAAAAAGGCTTTTAATAATGCTGCATTATCAACATCCGGTGCCACATTGTCTGTTTCGCTATACACTTGTGCCAAAGCGGAGCCACCCATGCGGTTTTTACCAGCGCCTAAGTCAATCAGAATCAGCTTGGTGTCACCTTTGTCGGTACGCAGTTGTGGTGTCAGTGTCTTGCGTGCATCCGATGTAGTGGCAAACGCCGTCACCACTAATGAAATAGGCGAGGTTACTGCCTTGTTTTTGCCATCATCTTTCCAAACAGTTTTCATGCTCATGGAGTCTTTGCCCACAGGAATACTGATGCCTAGTGCTGGACATAGCTCCATACCAACGGCTTTGACCGTTTCATATAATGCGACATCCTCGCCGGCATGACCAGCAGGCGCCATCCAGTTGGCGGAGAGCTTTAGGTCGCTAATATCATTAATCAAACTCGCGGCGATGTTGGTGAGCGCTTCACCAATCGCCATACGGCCAGACGCTGGTGCATTAATTAATGCGATTGGAGCTTTTTCTCCAATCGCAAACGCTTCACCAGCGTAAGTTTCAAAGCCGGCTAATGTTACCGCTACATCAGCTACTGGAACTTGCCATGGGCCAACCATTTGGTCGCGGGCGATTAAGCCGGTGACGGATCTATCACCGATGGTTATGAGGAAGGTTTTATCTGCGACGCTAGGTAAGCGCAATACGCGAGTGGCGACATCTTTCAAGTCAATTTTTGACGTATCAAACGCTGTTAATTCACGCTTAAAGCTCGTCACATTGCGTGTCATTTTTGGCGGCTTACCAAGTAGCACAGATAGCTCCATATCCACTGGCTTGTTAGCAAAATGGCTATCAGCAACGGTTAAATGACGTTCTTCAGTTGCGGTACCAACGACAGCAAACGGACAGCGTTCACGCGCGCAGATTTCGCTGAATAATGCCAGGCTTTCCTGTGAAATTGCCAATACGTAACGTTCTTGTGCTTCGTTACTCCACAGTTCGCATGGTGACATGCCGGGTTCTTCATTATGTACATCGCGCAACTGAAACGTTGCACCTACGCCAGCATCATTTACAAGTTCTGGGAAGGCGTTGGAGATGCCGCCTGCGCCTACATCGTGAATGCTTAAAATCGGATTATCTGCACCCAATTGCCAGCAGCGATCAATGACTTCTTGTGCGCGACGCTCCAGCTCTGGGTTGCCACGTTGTACTGAATCAAAATCCAGATTTTCTGCATTGCTGCCAGTATCCATACTAGATGCAGCGCCACCACCCAAACCAATCAACATCGCTGGACCGCCCAGTTGAATCAGCGCGGCACCCGCAGGAATGGCATTTTTTTTAGCGTGCTGTGCGGAAATATTACCAACGCCACCAGCCAACATAATCGGCTTATGGTAACCACGCACTTCACCAGCCATCTCAATTTCTAAGGTACGGAAGTAGCCGGCGATATTCGGCCGACCAAACTCATTGTTATACGCTGCGCCGCCCAAAGGGCCATCAATCATAATTTGCAAGGGTGAGGCGATACGGCCAGGCTTGCCATATTGTGTTTGTTCCCACGGTTGGACAAAATTAGGGATGTTTAAGTTGGATACTGAAAAGCCAGTTAAGCCTGCTTTAGGTTTAGAGCCTATGCCCGTTGCGCCTTCATCACGAATTTCACCGCCCGCACCAGTAGCTGCACCGGCAAAAGGTGAGATTGCTGTTGGGTGATTATGCGTTTCCACTTTCATTAAGTAGTGCATTTGTTCTTCTACAAAGCCATAGCTGTGTTCATTGGCAGCATTGGTTCGTGGATAGAAGCGTTTGGTTTTTTCACCATTTACGTGGCTTGCCACAATGGAGGAGTTGTCAGAATAGGCAACTACTGTATTACCTGGATTTAATCTATGGGTGTTGCGTATCATGCCAAACAGGGTATGGGCTTGTGCAACACCATCAATTACCCAGTCAGCATTAAAAATTTTATGGCGACAATGTTCAGAGTTGGCTTGTGCAAACATCATCAACTCCACATCGGTAGGGTTGCGATTGATTTTGCTGAAATTGTCGAACAGGTAATCGACTTCGTCAGGCGATAAAGCTAAACCTAAGTCGTTATTCGCTGAATCTAAGGCAGCTTTCCCGCCTGTTAAAATATCAACACTGTTGAGTGGCGTTGGTTCAGCCGTGTGATATAACTTTTCTGCATCGTTTAAATCATTAAATACAACCTCAGTCATACGGTCATGAATCAATGACTTTAGTGTGGCTTTTTCTGCATTAGTGAGCGGGCTGCCGTCGTGGCTGGCAGCGTAATAGGCAATGCCGCGCTCTAGTCTTTGTATTTCCGGTATGCCGCAATGGCGTGCAATATCGGTTGCGCGGGATGACCAGGGTGAAATGGTACCAGGGCGTGGGATTACTAAAAACAATTCACCATGAATGCCATTGCCAGATGATGCACTGTCAGTTTTAGGGCCGTAAGTGAGTATTTTTTCTAATATATTCTGTTGTTCAGCACCGAGTGCGTTTTGCATCCAGGCAAAATGTATAAATTCAGCATAAAAATGACTAACACGCGGTGCGTTAGATTTGAGTTCGGTCAGTATTTTTTCTAAACGAAACGAAGAAAGTGCGGCACTGCCGCGGATAGTTAGCATAATTGGGTTAGACCTTTTGGCGCCTAATATTTAAACAGCATTAAAGCTGCACATGAAATATGTGTGCCTAAATAAATGAATTCAAGGCTGGATGATTCAACTAAAGATCATATTTTAACAGAAAGCTAAAGTGGCGCTTTGTAAAAATCTAGGATTTGCTAATTTAATATGCTATTGATGTTTGTCTATGCAATCAATGTTAATAAAAAATGCAATCAATGTGCAATCTATGGTTTATGTTGTTTTACATGATTGTATATTGGATCAGTAGTGTCCGGCAATTTAGTTGAATAGATTCAATTGGTTATCATTTTCAGGAATGTTTGCTTGTAACTCTGTATTTTTAAGTAGTTGATTTAGTGATTTTTTCTCAAAGAGTGTCAGGCTCAGTATCTGTAGAATTGTGTAGAGTGAAGCCTCAATTTTGAGGCGTCTCT
>JAYVMU010000015.1:0-64883 GCA_043758775.1 Methylophilaceae bacterium | reverse complement strand
ATAAAGTACATCAAGCGCTTCTGATATTAGTTTGCGCGAAGCGCCTAGCGGCGGCTGATCGCCCATTGACACGTCATCGGACTGATTGCCAAAGCGTTGATGAATAAGGGTTGTTAATTCGGCACTAGCTGGCGCCACGGTATCTTGATTGCCTACCAGCTCCACAATCTCTAGGGCATTCCCAGTAAAAGTAAGAAAACCCTTAGTTGAAAATAGCTCAATGCCGAATTGACCAGCGGTAGCGATAGATTTTAAATTGTTATTCAGATTGCCCATGGCATATAGATGAATGCCCTCGCCACTGGGGGAGTATTCGGCATAAGAGCTGGCTGACAAGGCTTCAATGACAGGATCCAGTTTGCCGTTTGGAGCGCATTTGTCAAAGTCAATCACGGTAAAGTCGCCATCTAGGCAAGCATGGCCAATTCCAGTAAACCCTCGCTTAGCGGCCGCGGTACGGGCAGCTTCAAACGTAGTTAGTTGCTTGCGATCTTCTGGGCTACCTTGAACCCCATAGCGTTTCGAGCCATTGGCATAATAAGGCACTTTACGCGGCTTGTTTTCCCCTTCGTGGTTTTCAAACCGCCAGATCAACCATATAGGTTTTGCGGCTAAGAAGCTTGGAGCTTGAATACTGTTTAAAGCACCGGAAGAAATACTTTTATTGCTTAATATTTGAGCAAGTGCTACATTGGTTTCAGTTTTTGTATTTTCATTAGAGCTCTCGATGCCAGTCGAGGGCTTTTTAATTTTAGGCGGTTCCTCTTTATTTTGAAGCCGGTAATCCGATGCGCTAAAGGTATTCATAATCCCAAATCCTTTAAAAGTTCACTATGCTTTAACTGGAATTGCTCCAATTTATATTTACGCCATCTCTTAAGTACCTCAGATAAAAGCCATCGGCGATCATCGCTCATGTCAGATTCAGAAGGCGGAATAATATCGAAAGCTTCGAAACAGGGAATATCAGCTTCGGGTACATCTATCAAAAAAGCCAAGTCTCTGCTGTAAATATAGGTACAGTTTTGGAGAATATGTAAATATCTTTTACGTACGAAGGGATTCACGATACGCCCTCCGCTATAAGATGTTTAATATCTTCTACGCGCCAGCCAGTGGCCTTCGGGCCAAGTTTTACAGCCTTAGGATAGCGGCCGGCTTTGACACCATTCCACCAAGTGGCAGCGCAGACCGGAAATATAGCAGGAAGAGGAGGTATTGCTTTAGGGTCGCCAATGATTTGGCGTAACCTCAGAAAGCCAGTTTCTGGAAGTCTATTGGTTTGCAAGGCACAACTCCTTTCGGAAGTTGCCAAGCCTGATAAATAGTAGGCAGGTCATGGCAACATACAAATGTTGGACCTACCCTGCTATTAGGGTGTGACTACGTGGGAGGTTCGATCGCTCCAACTGGTCTTTTTGATGGTGTACAATCGCACGCGGCAGTTTGAGGACGCTACCGACGCCTACGGGTTTGAAAAGTCCCGTACCTTTTAAATACAATTAAATCATAACGGATTTAAATATACAATAAATTTAAATCCTATCCCGAAGAATTACCAACTCAATGACGTCAAGGGTGCTTGAATCAGCCTCCTCTTGAGCTCTCGCTAGTGCTTCAGCATGAGATAAACCATTTTCAAGACGCACTAGGCGAGTACCTTCATAGGTATTGATGCGCAATGCGGTGGTGTATGTGGATTCGGCTTCAAAAGTTGTAACTATGTTTGACATGATGTATTCCTTATATTTGATCAATTTTAAATTTTGTTTATTAGCAGTCTAGGCGTTCCCATTTATCTTTAGCTTTGGCTTCGTCTATCGTCTGCCATTGCATGTTGGTATAGTCGTCAGATCCTCCGCAGGCCAAGGGTTTGATGTGATCGACAATATACCCCGGGCATGGCCCTTTTGCCTTGTCCGTTGCAGGGCAATGGTATAAGCGTTTGAACTCTGCTTTAGCTTCGTAACTTCTATGTTGCTTGGCGTAAGCGGTGTCGAATATTGTTAAAAAAGCGGTCAATAAGAAAAAATGTTTGATCATGTTATTTGAATATTTTTAAAATTTTACCTATTAAAATGCCTATACCGGCCGCGATCAACATAAAGCCTAATATAAAAAACCAACAGATTAGTCCGCCCACGAAAGGAATAGGCCCCATTACTGCAAAAAAGATAAATTCATTTCTATCTAGTTTATAGTTTTTATCTCTTTCCAATACCCTTGCAACATAAGGCGCCAGAATAACCCCGCTGATAAGCCAAAGAGCGACTTCAATATAGCCTAACACTACCTTTGTTTCCCATATATACGATGTTCAACCAGGGTGCCGCAAATAATACACCCCCCTTGATCCGAGCGGATAGTTGGGTAGTTCTCATTAAGCGGCACTAGCTCGTATCGCTGATATTGAGACTACTTTATCCCCCACTTGTACTGGATCGCACTCACTGGACCAGTCGATCATCAGTTGGCGCCTACGTTCTATTTTTCTACTGCGATCGTAAGTTTGCTCCACAATATTTCCAATGGAATGCGCTAAAGCTAACTCAGCTAAATCCCTTGGATAATTTGTTTTATCGCCGACCCAAGTACGAAAAGTAGAGCGGAAGCCGTGGGTGGTAATGCCTGGGTGTAAGTTGAGTAAAAGCTTTCGAACTGCCGCCTCAGTTAAAGGTCTGTTTAAGCGTGCGCCGGGGAAAATATAGTCACTCTGCTGTAAGAGTTTAGCTTTAGCTAGTATTTCTAGCATGGCTGGAGTTAAGGGTACGATATGCTCTTTTCCTGCTTTCATACGTTTCGCAGGGATTGTCCATACATCATTATTTATTTCTTCCCACGTGGAATTCAAAACTTCACCGCTACGACACGCGGTTAGAATTGTAAATTCTAAGCATAAGGCAGAGATACCGTTGCAATTGCGAAGCTTACGTACAAAGTCTTTTATTTGGACATGATCAAGGGCAGGGTGGTTAGTTACTTTTTTAACATCTTTAAGTTTAGGGTATTTATTATCTAGGTGTCCTCGCCAACGAGCTGGATTCTCGCCTTCACGAAGTTTTTTAAATTTTGCATAGTCAAGTACCATCTCAATGCGATTTCGCACACGACTAGCGGTTTCTGTCTTTGTATGAAATATAGGATTTAGCACTTGCAACACATGATCAGTATTAATATCGCCTACAGCTAAATTCCCAAATATTGGAAAAACATATGTAGCAAGAGTATTTGCCCACTGAGCCGCATGCTTTGCATTTTTCCAGCCAGGGCGTTTGTTTTCTATGAATTCAAGCGCCAACTCTTTAAAGGTAACTTTTTTTGCAGCCAAGCGGGCATCTTCTTCAGTAGCTTGGCGCTGCTTCTCCTTGCGGGAATCGATAGGGTCTATTTTTTCGAAAACCAAGGCGCGGGCCTCACTAGCCATTATGCGAGCCTCTTTGGCACTGACGTTGGCAAGGCCACCCAGACCCATTTCACGACGCTTGCCATTAAGTTGGTAGCGATATATCCAAGACTTTGTTCCGGCTTTACTGACTTGCAAATATAGCCCGTTGCTATCAGGCCAGAATCCTGGTGTCGCGTGCTTTATCTTTAGTTCTGTAAGCATTTGAATCCTATTCGCAAGTTAGTTTAACCCGCCACAATACCCACCACTATACACTTAAATTGTATTAAATGAAAATAGATAATAATAAATAATTATCATACATAAATTCATGTTTATTATGATAATTATTCCAATATTGTTAGACTAAAATAGATTATAGTAGACAGTATGACGGCGGACACCTCTTCCGCCAGTAGTTTAAATCACACCGTATCAAAACCTCTCAAAACCCTAGTAAATAAACTAGTCAAGCTAGTATTAATAACATCATAGTGTATCAATTCATTTCTTGACATACCCCAATTAAATGGGGTAGATTTTGGGGTATATTCAATGCCCCAATATGGCGTTGACAGTCACTGAAATAAACAACATTAAGTCTAGAGATAAAGCATTTAAGCTTTACGATGAGGCTGGTATGTTTTTACAGGTCATACCCAGTGGCGGCAAGTTATGGCATTTCAAATATCGCTATGAAGGAAAAGAGAAATTACTTTCATTAGGTAGATATCCTGAACTATCACTAGCTGATGCAAGAGCTAGACGAGACGAAGCTAGAAAGCTGCTAGCTCCGCCAATTACTAGTTTTAATTAGTTCAACGAAGTCTTGAATATTAATAAAATCGATTTGGTTCGCACTAATTGCAGTGCCATTACGCCCTAAGTTAGACACTAGAGTTATTCATTCAGGAGCATGTATGCAACATGTTTTAATCATCCATGAAGTTGAATCTTATCCAGCCTGGAAAGCGGTGTTTGACCAAGCAGCTGAAATCAGAAAAAATGCCGGGGAAATCAGCTATCAGTTGCTACGATACGATAATGATGCGAATAATATCGTCCATTTCTCAGAATGGTCCTCGCTGGAAAATGCCCGTTGCTTTTTCGAATCCCCTGAGTTAGTTAAAATCAGAGAAAAGGCGGGCGTTAAAGCACCGAATTTCATCTACCTGCAAGAGATAGAATATGGTGTTTTATAGCCTTGGTCTATTGGAGAGGCTGGTCAAAAAGCTACCCCTTAATGCAAACATTAGAGTCACAGAAAGGTAAGTTGTGACAAAGCGTTGTGAGCTGTGTCTTTTAGAGCCCGGGCGTGAAGGCATTCTCTTTATTCGTCGTGACAATCTTGCCTCACTGCGCGCGCATTTAAAGATGGGGATGCGTGAGGTCGCCGAGTTCGTGTTCAATGGAGCCGAAATGGCCGTTCTCTCCTATTGGGGATAAGTTTTTTAGGCGAGTATGAGGTAGTGAAGTTATATTAACGTTACTGCTCTCTACATCAGCACCAGTGCAACCCACCATTCAGCAGCTGTGATAGGTAAAGCAGATATACCTACAAAAACCTATCCAGTAGTTTTCGGCTGTGTTTATCCAGTTGGCCTAAGTCTCGAATCAGAAAATTGACGCCGTAGTTGTCAGTGACCAGTAGACTAGTGCGTGCAAGCCGCCAGATTTGATCTTCAGCTTTAAGTATCAGTTTAGTATTGCCCCTATCAGTTTCTACATCCCACGTGCTGGGCGTGGCAAAGCTGGATACGTGGTTGATGCCATGGATGACTGGCATAAACTCCCGCTGTGCTAGTTCTTCCTCAATTAACTTTTGGAAGTCCAGCGGCAAATCTGTTATACAAGTTATCCATGCCAGTTCCTGGCCATCTTGATTTAACAGTGAGAGCCCTTCTTCAGGCGCAGCAATGGGAAAAGCACGTACGGGAAAAACTCCATAGTGAACTCTGCCATCGCTAGCGGTAAATTGCAGTTTGCCTGCAAGATTGCGCGTTAGCTTGAAAGCGACTGTTGATTTGACTGATAATGTTTCCATAATTTATGTACTTGCTGTTTTGCTGGCAATTTTCTCATCTATATTTAGGTCATCTAAATCGGTGTCTACATTACGTGCCTGAGCTTGGTAGAGTCGGTAATAAGCACCTTCGCGTGCTATCAGTTCATCATGGTTGCCCACTTCAACTATCTGCCCCTGATCCAGTACAACTAAGCGGTTTGCCTTATGCAGTGTGGAAAGTCGATGGGCGATGGCGATGGTAGTACGTCCATGCACTAGGTTATCCAAGGCTTTTTGAATTTCCTTTTCAGTTTCTGTATCCACCGAAGCGGTGGCTTCGTCTAATATTAAAATACGTGGGTCTATTAGTAATGCACGCGCAATGGATATGCGCTGACGTTCGCCACCGGAAAGACCTTGGCCACGTTCTCCAACCAGCGAGTCATAACCATGAGGCAAGCGCAGGATGAATTCATGTGCATGTGCGGCACGGGCTGCAGCAACAATTTCTGCCCGTGTTGCATCTGGTTTGCCGTAGGCAATGTTATCGGCGATAGTGCCAAAAAATAGGAAAGGCTCCTGTAATACCAGTCCGATATTACGTCGATATTCCGATATGGGTAATGAGCGAATGTTTACGCCATCCAGGCTGATTGAGCCTGTTGTTACGTCATAGAAGCGACACATCAGGTTGACCAAAGTGCTTTTGCCAGAGCCACTGTGACCCACCAAGCCTATCATTTCACCCGGCTGTATTGTTAAATTCAAATCCTTGATGACGGCACGGTTACCATAGCGAAATCCTGCGCTGCGAATTTCAATCTGCCCAGTGACTTTTCCCAGATGCGCTGGATTGGTTGGCTCAGGCACGCTGGATACATGATCAAGAATATCAAAGATGCGTTTTGCACCAGAAGCAGCTTTTTGCGTGACAGAAACGATGCGACTCATGGAGTCGAGTCGCGTGTAAAAACGGCTGATATAAGCCAGAAAAGCCGTCAGTACGCCAACGCTGATTTCATTGTGTGAAACTTGCCAGATACCAAAAGCCCATACCATCAGTAGGCCAATTTCGGTGAGTAACGTGACACTCGGCGAAAATAGTGACCAGATTTTATTGATGCGATCATTCACCACTAGATTGTGCTGGTTGGCTATGCGGAAGCGCGTTGCCTCACGTTTTTCCTGTGCAAAAGCTTTGACTACGCGGATGCCAGGAATGGTATCTGCTAGTACGTTGCTCACTTCTGACCAGACGCGGTCTATCTTTTCAAAGCCAGTGCGTAGTCTGTCGCGCACCAAATGTATCATCCAGGCAATGAAGGGTAAAGGCAGTAAAGTGACAAGTGCCAGCTTGGTATTAATTGAGATCAAGATGGCGGCTGTCATGATAATCATCAGCACATCAGTGGCAAAGTCTAGTAAATGCAGCGAGAGAAATACGCAGATACGGTCTGATTCAGAACCGATACGTGACATTAAATCACCAGTACGTTTGCCACCAAAATATTCTAACGAGAGTTTGAGTAAATGCTCATAAGTAATGGTACGCAGGTCGGCGCCGATGCGCTCACTGACCAGCGCCAGAATGTAGGTGCGCGCCCAACCCAGACTCCACGCTAAAAGAGCTGAACCAAGTAATCCACCAAGCAGGAGCGACACTAAGCCAATATTGATAGGCGCGCCATTCTGATAAGGGATTAATACTTTATCCATCAGCGGAATGGTTAAGTAAGGTGGCACTAATGTGGCAGCAGTTGATGCCAGCATCAACAAGAACCCAGCCAGCAATTGCCATTGATAGGGCTTGGCAAATCGCCACAATCGAAACAGTGTCCATGTTGAAGGTGGAATGTCTATATTGCGGCTACATTGTGGACACTCGTCGTCTTCTGCTGAAAGTGGGTAGCGACATTTTGGGCAGTGCTCGGTGGCCTCGGGGACAATCGCTTGCCCACTCAAAAAGCTGTCGGCCTGCAGCTTAAATTGTTTGATAAAACGTGTGGATGAATGACTGTTAGCTAAAGTATAAAACCAGTTGCCTATTCGTGCATTCTCGTCAAACAACTCAATATTGCCCACTCCCGCATGGTCGTGATGGTGTAGTCGTAGTCCTGTCCGATAACGATATTCTGATACAGCGGCCTGTTGTAAACCCTGAGACGTTTCAATAGCATCAAAATGCAACAGACGTTGATTGGTGATAACCAGAAAATGCTTTGTAAAATTCAGGCGCGCATCAAGGTTGATCTCCAGCCAAGCATGGAGATCTTCTACATCGGTCAGTTGCGACTGCACTACCAATTGCCACCTTGCTGGCAGCCCTTTATTTGTAGGTATCGGGGGGGGGGGGTGATTTTTCACAGCTGCTGAGTGTACTACATTCAGCATGTCTTACAAATAGCTAAAAATCGCCTATTGTAAGCTTCCAGTAAGACTCATAGAGTATAGTCGCTCGACTAAATTTTTATTTTAATTCATCCGGGTAAGCTGATGGAATTCCTTAAGATAACACCTTTGCGTGGGCCAAATATATGGACGTATCGCCCTGTGCTAGAGGCATGGCTGGATATTGGCCCATTGGAGGATTCGCCTTCTAACCTCATTCCTGGGTTTTATGAACGATTAACCGCATGGTTACCTTCACTGGCTGAACATCGCTGTGGTGTCGGTGAGCCTGGCGGGTTCTTGCTACGTGTACGTGAGGGAACCTGGCCAGGGCATATTCTGGAACACGTCACGCTTGAATTGCAGACATTGGCTGGTATGCAAGGCGGTTTCGGTAAAGCGCGCAGCACCTCCGTGCGTGGTGTTTATAAAGTCGTAGTACGCTCACGTAATGAAAAAGTGAGTCGTGTAGCGCTGAACGCGGCGCGCGATTTGGTCATGGCCGCAATTGAAGATCAGCCTTTTGATGTATCGGCCACAGTCAATCAGTTACGTGAAATGGTCGATTCTCTTTGTTTAGGCCCTAGCACCGCTTGTATTGTAGCTGCAGCTACAGAACGTCATATCCCATCAATTCGTTTGACTAATGGCAATTTGGTGCAGTTAGGCTATGGCGCTCGTCAGCATCGCGTTTGGACGGCTGAAACTGATAGAACCAGCGCGATTGCAGAAGGTATCTCGCGTGATAAGGATTTGACTAAACAATTGCTACAGGCCTGTGGTATACCTGTGCCCGAAGGTAGAATCGTTGAGAGTCCTGAAGATGCCTGGGAGGCGGCTGAGGATATTGGCCTGCCAGTTGTTGTTAAGCCGAGTGATGGCAATCATGGGCGTGGTGTATCCACAGAGCTGATGACGCGCGCCGAGATTGAAGCGGCATTCAAGTTGGCAGATGCGCAAGGCAGTGAAGTCATTGTGGAACGCTATGTGCGCGGCAATGAACATCGTCTGCTCATAGTCGGTGGCAAACTGGCTGCCGCAGCCCGAGGCGAATCAGTTGCGGTTATTGGCGACGGACGCTCATCTATTCGTCAGTTGATTGATCAACAAATTAATACCGATCCAAGGCGTGGCGATGAGGAAGAGTTTCCGCTCGATCTAATTTTGCTTGAGCAAAATCCTACAGTACTGTTTGAAATAGAACGGCAGGGGTTCACTGCAGATTCGATCTTGCCGAAAAATGCCTCCGTTGTTATTCAGCGCAACGGTAACGTGGCATGCGACGTTACTGAGCTTGTGCATCCAGAGGTTACAGCTCAGGCAGCGTTGGCGGCGCGTATTGTTGGCCTTGATATTGCCGGCATTGATATCGTGGCTGAAGACATTTCGCAACCTTTAAATAGACAACAAGGTGCGATCGTTGAAGTTAACGCTGGTCCTGGTTTACTTATGCATCTTAAACCGGCGCAAGGACAGCCGCGTCCGGTTGGCAAAGCTATTGTTGATAGCTTATATGCTGAAGATGACAGTGGTCGTATCCCGATTGTTGGTATTTCAGGTAGTAGCGGCAAAACTCTGGTCGCAAAAATCGTGGCAAAGTTGATTCATTTGAATGAGCGTCATGTCGGACTTGCATGTACTGACGGTCTCTATATGGATGATTGTCAAATTGAAAAAGGCAATTGTGCTACTTGGGCAGCTGCGCAGAAATTATTGATTAATCGTAAGGTAGAGGCAGCCGTTATTGAAAATAGCGTTACAACGATTTTAACTGAAGGATTAGGCTATGATCGCTGCCAAGTAGGCATCATTACTAATATTGATCCAGCAAAACATTTTGGTGAGCACTATATTGATACGCATGAACAGGTCTATAACGTATTGCGTACCCAAGTCGATGTCGTACTCAGTGATGGTGTAGCCGTACTGAACGCCGCAGACCCAATGTCAGTGCAGATGGCAGAATTGTGTGATGGCGAAGTGATTTTCTTCGCGCTTAATGCCAAATTGCCTATTATTGAACAGCATTTAAAGCAAGGCGGGCGGGCCGTACTGCAGGATGATGACAGGCTGATTCTGGCTACTGGACTTGATGAGATTCTGCTTGCCAAGTCAGTTAATGTACCCATGTTAAAAATAGACAATGCTCCAGTGGAACATCTATTAGCCGCAGTGGCTGCCGCGTGGGCACTTGACGTCCCACCACGCCTGCTAAGTGCAGGAATTAAGACATTTAAAGTGGAGCAGGCTGATGTTCAAGTTCGCTAAGTTTGAACTCACCATTAGTATTCCTACACATTCAGCATTGATTAAAATAAGGAAGACTGTTTGATGGAAGTCACACGTGTACGTGCGCTACGCGGCCCAAATTTGTGGAGCCGGCATACCTCTATCGAAGCTATCGTATCTTGCTCGGATGAAGAATGCTGTATTAGTAACATTAATGGTTTTGAGTCGCGGCTTCGAGAACGCTTCCCAGAAATTGGCTTGCTACAGAAAATGGGGCATGTTGAAGCGGTATCGATGGCGCATGTGCTGGAAGTAGCTACACTCGACCTTCAAGCGCAGTCTGGCTGCCCTGTGACATTCAGCCTTACCGTGGCAACGCAAGAGCCAGGTGTGTTTCAAGTGATATTTGAGTATAGCGAAGAGGACGTTGGCCGTCAGGCGCTCAAACTAGCGCAGCAACTATGCCAGGCGGCTGTGGCAGATACTGCATTTGATCTTGACGCTGCCATAGCCGAGTTGAAAGATTTAGATGAGGATGTGCGCTTGGGACCCAGTACTGGGGCTATCGTGCAGGCCGCGACAGCAAGGGGTATTCCTTTCCGTCGATTGACCGAAGGTAGTTTGGTACAATTTGGCTGGGGTAGTCGGCAGCGCCGTATCCAGGCCGCGGAAACAGACCGCAGTAGTGCTATTGCTGAAGCCATTGCTCAAGATAAAGAACTGACCAAAATGTTGCTTGATGCTGCCAGTTTGCCTGTTCCTTATGGTAGAGAAGTGTCTGATGTTGAAGACGCATGGCTGGCCATGTCTGAAATAGCCGGGCCAGTTGTAGTTAAACCAAAAGACGGAAATCAGGGCAAGGGTGTCACAGTCAACATTCATACGCGTGAGCAACTCAATATTGCTTATGCTGCAGCCACAGAACGAAGTGCGGAAGTGCTGATTGAAAAATTTATTCCCGGCAGTGATTTCCGTTTATTGGTCGTGGGCGACCAGTTAGTAGCGGCAGCCAGACGAGAACCGCCATTGGTCATTGGTGATGGTGTAAAGAGCGTTCAGGCACTAGTCGAGCAAGTCAACAATGATCCACGGCGTGGCACTGGACACGCAACTTCGCTGACGAAGATCCAGATTGATGATATCGCTTTAGCCAGTTTGAGTGAGCAAAATCTAACGGTTGATTCAGTGCCGAGCAAAGGTGCGCGGGTCATTCTACGTAATAATGCCAATTTAAGCACTGGCGGTACTGCTACCGATGTGACTGATGACGTACATCCTGAATTAGCAGCGACTGCTGTGGCAGCCGCGCAAATGGTTGGCTTGGACATTTGTGGTGTTGATGTGGTGTGTGGCAGCGTGCTCCAGCCACTTAAACAACAAGGAGGTGGTATTGTTGAGGTGAATGCGGCGCCAGGGTTACGCATGCACTTGCAGCCTTCGTTTGGTAAAGCGCGCGCCGTTGGTGCAGCCATTGTTTCAACTATGTTTGCTGCTGACGAAAATGGGCGGATACCCTTAGTCGCGGTAGCTGGAACCAATGGCAAAACCACCACGGTACGGTTGATTGCACATATTCTTGGCTGTCAAGGTTTGCGGGTGGGCATGACCAACTCCGACGGTGTTTACATTCAAGGTCAGCGCATTGACACAGGCGATTGTAGTGGTCCTAAAAGTGCACGTAATGTATTGATGCACCCGGATGTGGATGCTGCTGTGTTTGAGACTGCACGTGGTGGTGTACTGCGTGAGGGTTTAGCATTTGATCGCTGTAACGTCGCTGTTGTTACCAACATTGGTGTAGGCGATCATTTAGGCTTGAATTACATCACTACCGTAGAAGATCTGGCCGTGGTGAAGCGTGTGGTCGTGGAGAACGTCGCGCCAGATGGCATGGCGATACTTAATGCAGCTGACTCTATGACAGCTGGCATGGCGAGTGCCTGTCCTAGTTCGATTACCTTCTTTACCCATAATCGCCATCATCCATTAATGGACACCCATCGTGCACAAGGCCGCCGTGTAGTGTATGTTGAAAATGGCTTTATTGTGGCATCACAGAATCAGCTTGAGCAACATTTTGATCTGGCAGAGATTCCAATCACCCGAAACGGTACGATAGGTTTTCAAATTGAAAATGTGATGGCTGCTATTGGTGCAGCCTGGGCTTTGAATGTTGACTGGGATACGATACGTAGGGGGATCGCATCCTTTGTCAGTGATGTGCAAACGACCCCAGGCCGATTCAATTTCTTTGATTATCGCGGTGCCAGCGTCATTGCCGACTATGGCCATAATCCTGATGCGATACTTGCGCTGGTTTCGGCCATTGAAACCATACCGGCAAAACGTCGTTTCGTTGTTATCAGCGGTGCAGGTGATCGTCGCGACATCGACATCAGTCGCCAAACGGAGATTTTAGGCGATGTTTTTGACGAAATCATTTTGTACCAAGACCAATGCCAGCGTGGGCGTACTGATGGTGAGGTGTTGCAGCTTTTACAAAATGGCTTGATTAATGCGGAACGTACGACAAAAATAGATGAAGTTCGTGGTGAATTTTTAGCTATTGATACTGCACTGTCACGTTTGAGTGATGGCGACTTATGCTTGATTCTAATCGATCAAATTGATGAGGCATTGGCACATATAGCGCAGCGAGCCAGCACAAGCTGAGTGGAGTTTGATTTGCCATCGAGTTCGTCGAACTATGGCTTTAATCAAACTTAGGCTTCAATAATGCCTAATCTTCTGTATTGGCGGTAATTCGTCTTAATAATGATTTAAGTGTGTCCACTTCTTGCTTGCTAAAGCCGCGCAGATGGAAGTTGAAGCCTTCGGCAATCAAAAAGGGGACTTTAGATACTAACTCTTTTCCTTCTTTAGTCAGCTCAAGAAAAATTACTCGCCGGTCATTTGCGCTACGTTTTCTGCTAAGTAGCCCCTTAGTCTCCAAGCGGTCTAGCATGCGTGTCATCGTGCTAGTTTCTACACCACTGCAACGCGACAGCTCTGCTGCGGTGCGGCCTGTGCCGTAGGCCAGCAGCATCAAGGGAGCCCATTGTAAAGCGGTTAAATCAAGTGCTGCCATTTTGTTATCAATGGTGCGATGCAAGGCAATTTGCGCTTGCTTAATTAAATAACCGATAGACTCTTCAATCACATAATTATGCCCACTATAAAAATTAGGTAGGTCGCCATTATTTTCTGCGCTATTAATTGTTTTATCTTTGTTCATTTGTGTATAATACTGCATATGCAGTAATTGTCAATGCAGCTATAAACATTTAATTATCGCTAACTGATTGTTTTATCAATAAAATCAATGGTATTGATCAGCCTATTTATCATGTAGATAAATCAAAAGTAATGCTTATGTATACGTAATAGCATCTAAATTTTAGGGAATATGCATGGTAGGAATTGTAGGCATTGCTTTAAAGCGTCCATACACCTTTGTGGTAATGGCGCTATTGCTGATTATCATCGGAACGTTAGCAGCGTTGCGTACCCCAGTCGATATTTTCCCTGAAATCAGAATTCCAGTGATTGCTGTAGCTTGGCAATATACAGGTTTGCCACCAGATGAGATGGCAGGGCGTATCACGACTATTTATGAGCGCGTATTAACGACAACAGTGAATGATATTGAGCATATTGAAGCCAATTCATACAATGGTTTTGGTATTGTTAAAATTTATTTCCAACCTGGCGTCAATATCGCCACGGCTAACGCTCAAGTCACGGCTGTCTCACAAGTTGTGACTAAGTCGATGCCAGCAGGTACAACGCCACCACTGATTCTTAATTATAGTGCTTCTACTGTGCCGATTTTGCAAGTTGCGCTTTCAGGCAAAGGCATGTCAGAACAGAATTTGGCCGATTTAGGCCTTAATATCATACGCACACGCCTTGTGACGGTGCCTGGTGCTGCAATTCCTTACCCATTCGGTGGCAAAACACGTCAAGTGCAAATTGACCTTGACCCATCGGCTATCCATGCGCGCGGCTTGTCTGCACAAGATGTGGCAAATGCTCTGGCTGCACAGAACCTTATTTTGCCTGTGGGGACAGAAAAAATAGGCAGTTATGAATATACGTTGCGTCTCAATAATTCGGTTTTAGCCATTGAAGACTTAAATAATCTACCAATTAAAGTTGTGAACGGCGCCACAATTTACATGCATGATGTCGCACAGGTGCGCGATGGTAATCCACCACAAACCAACGTGGTACATGTAGATGGCGGTCGTTCGGTATTGATGTCAATACTTAAGAATGGTGCAACTTCAACTTTGGATATTGTGTCTGGCATTAAAGCTAAACTGAAAGAGATTAAACCATCCTTGCCTGATGAGCTGATTGTTTCGCCTATTAACGATCAGTCTATATTTGTCCGTGCTGCTATTAGCGGTGTAGCAGTAGAAGGCGTCATTGCGGCGGCGCTTACCAGTTTGATGATACTTTTATTTCTTGGAAGCTGGCGCTCTACAGTGATTATCGCCATCTCAATCCCCTTGTCTATATTGGGCGCCATTGTCGGGCTGGCAAGTATAGGTGAGACACTCAATATTATGACTTTGGGCGGGCTTGCACTGGCGGTAGGTATTCTGGTGGATGATGCGACCGTGACCATTGAAAGTATCGAGTGGCACTTGGAGCATGGCAAAGAAGTTGAAGCATCGATTATGGATGGTGCTGCACAAATTGTGACGCCCGCTTTTGTTTCATTATTGTGTATCTGTATTGTGTTTGTGCCGATGTTCTTTTTAGAAGGTGTGTCGCGCTACTTGTTTGTGCCGATGGCTGAAGCTGTGATGTTCGCCATGGTCAGTTCGTTCATCCTATCGCGTACTTTGGTACCAACGATGGCGAAATATCTGCTCAGAAAGCATGCACCGCATGTCGATGAGCATGGCCACTATATTGTCTTACCAAGGTCAAGTAATCCATTGATTCGTTTTCAACAAGCTTTTGAAGATAGATTTGAACGTTTGCGTTTGGGCTATCGCGGCTTGCTTGAGTTAGCAATCAAGCACAGGCGCACTTTTGTACTTGGTTTTATGTTGGTTGTGCTGTTAACTGGAGCGCTGATACCTTTTCTTGGTCGTAATTTCTTTCCCGCAGTCGATACAGGGCAAATTCTGATGCATGCGCGTGTGCCTGTTGGTACTCGGGTAGAAGAAACCGCAGCACGTTTTGCTGACATTGAGAAAGCAATTAAACAGGTGATTCCAGAGCATCAAATAGAAACGCTGGTGGATAACATCGGTATACCAATTAGTAGTATCAATATGACCTACAACAACACAGGTTTGATTGGCTCGCAAGATGGCGATATACAAATTGCATTAAAAAAAGGCCACCCACCTACGGCAAATTATGTACGTACTTTGCGTGAAAGGCTACCCAAACAATTTCCAGGAACCACTTTCTCTTTTCCACCGGCTGATATCGTGAGTCAAATTCTTAATTTCGGCTCACCAGCTCCTATCGATTTACAGATTCGTGGCGGTAAGCTAGATGCTAATTTTGACTATGCTAACAAGCTGATTACTAAGATTCGACAGGTTCCAGGCATTGCTGATGTGCGGATACAACAATCACGCCAGAGCCCATTATTTGATATCAACATTGATCGCACCCGTGCGCAAGAGGTTGGCATAACACCGCGTGACTTGACAAATAGCCTAGTAGTTAACCTAGCTGGCAGCTCGCAGGTTTCACCCACCTTCTGGCTTAATCCAACGAATGGCGTGTCGTATCCTATCGTAATGCAAACGCCACAATATAAGCTAAACTCACTTTCTGCATTGGCTAATTTGCCCATTAGTGGAGCTAATAGTCAGATTAACAGTCAAACATCACAAACTTTAGGTGCATTAGCTACTTTTACACGTGGCAATGGCAATGCGGTGGTAAGCCAGTATGATATCCAGTCTATGGTACAAATTAACGCGACTACGCAAGGTCGGGACTTAGGTGCCGTAGCTAAAGATATTCGCAAGATTATCGACGACACTGCTGGCGACGTGCCGAAAGGTACCAAGGTTGAACTACTAGGACAGGTTAAAACTATGAATAGCGCTTTTTCAGGCTTGCTGTTTGGCTTGCTAGGAGCGATTGTATTGATCTATTTATTGATTGTGGTCAACTTCCAGTCATGGAGTGACCCCTTCGTGATTATTACCGCCTTACCGGCAGCAATTGCTGGCATCATTTGGATGCTATTCGTGACTTACACACCACTCTCTGTACCTGCATTAACCGGCGCTATCATGTGTATGGGTGTGGCAACGGCAAACAGTGTACTAGTGATTAGCTTTGCACGAGAGAAGCTGGATGAACTGGGTGACGCTACTGCCGCAGCGCTAGAGGCTGGCTATGTACGTTTCCGCCCAGTATTGATGACAGCGCTCGCCATGATTATCGGCATGGCGCCCATGGCTTTGGGGCTTGGAGATGGTGGCGAACAAAATGCACCGCTAGGTCGTGCCGTTATTGGCGGTTTGTTATTTGCTACTATTGCCACTTTAATTTTTGTCCCCGTGGTTTTTAGCATCGTTCATAGGCGCTATCAGAAACAAACAGCAGCCAATACTACTATCGGAGATTTAAATGCAATCTGAACAATCTACACCCAATAAGCTAGGTCGTGCTCTGCGCATTAGTGGAATTGTAGTTGCATTTATTGCCGCAGTTATCGTGGTGATTGGTATTACCAGCCGGGCAAGTAGTGATGAAAAACTTAAACATTGGACTCAGGAACAAGCAATACTGAGTGTTAGCATCATCAAGGCTAACAATAGTGGTTCGGTAGCTACATTAGACCTCCCAGGCAGGCTTGAGGCTTATACACGTGCGCCAATTTATGCACGTGTCAGTGGGTATCTGAAGAGTTGGAAAGTTGATATCGGTGGCAAAGTAAAAGTAGGTCAGTTATTAGCTGAAATTGAAACGCCAGATTTAGACCAGCAGCTTTTGCAAGCCAGGGCTGATTTGGCTAGTGCACAAGCCAATGCTGAGCTTGCAAAAATCACTGCTAAACGCTGGCAAGAGATGCTGAGTAGCAATTCAGTGTCACATCAAGAGGTAGACGATAGAACTAGTGACTACACGACAAAGCAGGCGATGGTAAAGTCTGCGCAGGCCAATGTTGATCGTTTAATTGCTACCAAAAACTTTGCCAGAGTTGTTGCGCCGTTTGATGGAATGGTGACTGCACGTGATACAGATACCGGTGCATTGATCAATGCTGGGGGCGGAACTGGTCCAGCGCTGTTTGAAGTTTCGGATACACACAAGCTACGTTTATACGTCAATGTGCCACAGAACTATGTGACCAGTATCAAGCTTGGTACAAAAGCAGATATTAGATTGCCGGAATATCCCGGCAAAATCTATACTGCTACAGTTGAGTCATTATCACGTGCGGTAGATGTGGCTTCGGGTACAACGTTAATACAACTTATAGTTAATAACGCTGCTGGTGAGCTATTACCCGGTAGTTTTGCTAATGTTAGCTTACACCAGGCGAGTAACATTGCAACTTTTAGTATTCCTGCAAGCGCACTTATTTTTGATAAATCTGGCTTGCAAATTGCCACTGTCAATGCGGAAAGTAAAGTGCTGTTGAAAACTGTCACCATCGCGCGTGATTTAGGCAAAATAATTGAATTAGACTCAGGCATAACAGCGCAAGATCGCGTGATTGCCAGTCCGGCCGACGGGCTTACTGATGGTGAACTGGTTCATGTTGTGGAAACCCCTCAAAAACAAGTGGATGCAACGCCCACTGCTAAAAAGTAGTAACTAATTTCAAGCAACACTTTAGTTGTACTTAGGTGCAACTAAAGTGTGTCAAAAAAATACATACAACTAATATTTGTTGTTAATTTACAACAAGTAAATAAATAAATTATCAAAAAGTCGTAATTGAATATACTGCCGTTGCTATTGGATAGGTGCTAGCTAGACCTGCTGTAATTAATCAGGTTAAATAAAACCGTATTAATAATTTGCTTGAATTCGTTTTTTGTTTAGATATTTAATGTATCGTTGAATACGTTAATAAAAAATGTTTAAACAGTGCTTTATAACCATTTAATTGCAGTATCAGCAAAATTAATTTCAAAAGACAACTGTTAAAAAAAAGGGTAACGATATGAATAAAGTCTTAAATTAAGCATTTATTGGCAGCGCTTTGCGCCACGCCATTGCTATTGGGCATGAGTCTTGCACATGCTGATGAAACAGTAGCACCTGTAGCAGTTGCGCCTGCAGAGCCAGCGCCACCGTATACACTTACTTATAACCTAGGTTTGTACAGTAACTATATGTTTCGTGGCGTTGATTATACAGGTGGCCCAGCATTACAAGGTGGTATTGATTGGGCACATAGCAGTGGTTTTTACTTGGGTACTTGGCTTTCTAATTTAGATCCTTATGCATTTGGAGCAAACGATACAACAGGTGCAAGAGGTAATCACTTAGAAAATGACTTTTATGGTGGTTATGCACACACGTTTGATAATGGTTTTGGTGTTAATTTCTTAGGTAATTACTACAAATACTGGGAAGGTCATAAATCAATCAATGGACATAGTCAAGATAGCTTTGAAGCATCAATTGCACTATCTTACAAATGGTTTACATACACATACTACAACGTATTAACAGATTATTATGGTCAAGATCAAACAGATAATAATTTTAATGTTACTGGAAACCGTGGTACAAAAAATGCTACTTACAATGAGTTGAGAGTCAATTACCAATTACCAATTGCTAACTTAAACTTTATGGCAAAAGTTGGGTATGAACACACACCTCATCTTCAAGGTAGCGAAGGTGATTATGCGATTGGTTTGAACAGAGACTTTAGTTTACCTAGTGCTGGAAAACCTATAGATGGTTTTAATGCTGGTGCAACCTATACAAATACTTTTGCAGTTAAAAATGAAGCTTACTATGTTGCAGCTGATGGCAGAGACCTAAATGAACAAAAGTTATGGTTTTACGTTAAACGTACTTGGTAATCTCATTTGAGGTATGTAGTAGGATAATGTAATCAATAAAAAAGGACGCGCAAGCGTCCTTTTTTATTGCAGAAAATAGGTGTAATAAAACTTTATTGTGAGCGGTTATGATGACTTGCTTTTATATACGGTTACTCTTTTGAACTTTATGCCTTTATTTCATCACCTTATCCATAGTGAGTAGACCAGTAAAGTAATTCTTTTTGCCAAACACAAATCAGAAAACGGCCATGACCACTAGAATGGCAATAACTAAATAAAATACTTTTTCGTTTGGTGACTTCCTCCACGTAAATGCTAAGACAAAGCAACTTAGAGCAGCTAAAATTGCAATGGGTTTTGATTGTCCTTTTATTTACTCATTGCATGCACTCTGCACGCATCGCCAAAAGCACGAAAAATAGCCATTGACTGTGTGTTTTCGGATACTTTCCATTCTGGATGCCACTGCACCGCTAAAGTAAAACTTTTCGCCACTTTCACGTGTATTGCTTCAACCAAACCATCTGGCGCTTTTGCTTCAGCTGAAAGATGATTGCCTAACTGGTCTATGCCTTGGCCATGAATAGAATTCACGGTAATTTCAGTTGCACCATCTAATAATCTTTGCAAAAAGCTACCAGCAGCTAGGTGTACAGGGTGGGCTGGGCCGTATTGCACATCAAGTGTCCCTGACTTTTCCTGGTGGTTCATCATGCTCTTCTGCGCGTGCACTTCCTGATGCAGCGTGCCGCCAAATGCCACATTGATTTCTTGAAATCCGCGACAAATGCCTAGCAATGGAATGCCTGCAGTCACTGCGGCTTCAATCAATGGTAACGTAGTAGCATCGCGCGCTTTATCCATCAGCATATCAGGCTTGCCTAACGTTTTGTTATAGCGCTCTGGTGCTACATTTGACTCTGAACCTGTGAGCAATACACCATCAACTAAGGCTAATATTGCTGCAATATCTTGTTGATTGCCAATTGCAGGTAAGACTAACGGGATGCAATCTGCTGCATGGACGATGGCATCGATATATTTTGCGCCAACAGCATGAAAAGGGTGCTCACCTAACATTTTAATGCAGGCAGGAATTCCAACGATAGGGCGTCTTTGCTTCATGTTATCTAGTCTAGCTAAGAATTCTCAACTTGTCTTTAAAAGTAAAATCCTTTAAAAAAACTATAGCGTCGCACATGTGTAGCCTAACTCCTCTGCTACTGCAGCGTAAGTGACTTTTCCTCGATGAATATTTAAACCATTACGTAAATGCACGTCATCTTCCATGGCTTTGCGATAGCCTTTGTTGGCTAATGTTAAAACATAAGGCAGGGTAGCATTGGTCAGCGCCAGTGTCGCTGTACGCGCAACTGCTCCTGGCATATTCGCCACACAATAGTGAACTACATCATTGACTACGTAAGTTGGGTTTTGATGTGTAGTTGCACGGCTAGTTTCCAAACAGCCACCTTGGTCAATTGCAACATCGACAATGACTGAGCCTGGTCGCATCAGTTTAAGCATTTCTTTAGTCACGAGTTTTGGTGCTGCCGCACCTGGAATTAACACACCGCCAATGACTAAATCAGTTTCTGGTAGATGTGCACAGATATTTTCATAGGTTGAATATTCGGTTTGAATATGGGGGCCAAAATCGTTATCTATTTGCGTTAATCTAGCTAAGGAAATATCCATAATTGTGACTTGTGCGCCTAAACCTACAGCCATACGCGCTGCATTAATACCGACTACGCCACCACCTAATACCAATACTTTAGCTGAGGCTACGCCTGATACACCTGGTAATAATATGCCAGAGCCACCTTGGGTTTTTTCTAAGGAATGAGCTCCTGCTTGAATTGCCATACGTCCGGCCACTTCCGACATGGGCTTAAGCAGTGGTAAGCCACCGCGATCATCTGTTACTGTTTCATAGGCAATCGCGATGCAATCTGAGTTGACTAACATTTTAGTTTGCCTGGGGTCTGGCGCTAAATGTAGGTAGGTAAACAAAATCTGACCAGGACGTAGCTTTCTACATTCAATCGCTTGTGGCTCTTTTACTTTAATCACCATGTCTGCCAAGGCAAATACAGTGTCGACATCAGGGGTAATTGTTGCCCCTGCTTTTTCGTAAAGCACATCAGTAAAACCTATGCCAGCACCGGCATTGGCTTCAACTAGAACTTGGTGTCCATGGCGCACTAGAGTGGCTACGCAATTGGGCGTTAAGCCAACGCGATACTCATGATTTTTAATTTCCTTAGTAACACCGACTAACATCTTTCGCTCCTTAATTTTTAGACTATTCTAAGATTAAGCATTGAACAATATTTACTATAGGCGCATTACGGTTCTAGTTAAAGAGCCGCCTTCATAAAATTATTAGAACTACTTTTAGTATTTTTTAAGTTTCTTTGATGCGAGTCCTGATAGTTGAGCTTGTTTTAATCTTATTAGAACCTCCGATGAATGCAGATTTTCCGGCACATAGACATATATTTGAACTATTTAGGTTGGCCATTTTAAGCCGTCAATTGCAAGGCGGCAGCAAGTTGCCGTCCTCACGTAATTTAGCTAAAGAGATAAAATGTTCGCGTAATACGATTATCGCAGCATATGAACAACTACTGGTCGATGGTTATGTAGAATCAAGAATTGGCAGTGGCACTGTGGTGACTGATACCTTGCCAAACTATGCAATAAAGACGCATTTGGATACGTTAAGGCAATCGGCCTATGTGCTTAACCCTGTGTCGCGTATTTTATCTAAGCGCGGAAACAAGCTCACACAATCACCTTCGGACAAAAATCAGGAAATTCAAGGATTTATTGCAGGGCTAATGATTTCTCGGTATTTCCCTATAAGTTGTGGCGAAAGTTGCAAAACCAATTATCATCTTTGGTTAAGCGGCCTAATACCGGTGCCGGTTTGCTCTTGATCGTACATTTACCGGATTATTGTGATGATGTACAACTGGTTGCAGAGGCGGACTTGCAGCAAATTGATATACGACCTTTATCCACCTATACATAGCGTCACCCGTGACGCGCGGCATAGTCGTAGGTTATGGTTATATGCCGCTGGAGGAGATTGTGCCTGCGGCTTCGCGCTTGGCAAAGCTTATCAATAAGCATATAAGTTTAGCTAACTTTAATGCATGATGTATGTTTAGCCGCACTTGTTCTTAGCTGCAATTACGCCACAAAGATAAGTCCAAACAAACGTGGCAGCGGCATAAGTTGTGAGTTCTGCATGGTCGTAGGCTGGCGCCACCTCAACACAATCCATGCCTACCCAAGGCAAGTCATGTAATTCTTCAATAATACTCAGTACTTGTGCGCTACTCATGCCGCCGGACTCTGGCGTGCCGGTACCGGGGGCAAAGGCTGGGTCTAAGCAATCGATATCTACCGTTAAATATACAGGTGGATGACCTGCTAATTTGATTCTGTTGCGTACTTCATCTAATAAAAACTTAAGCTGTTCAGGACTCTCGCGACCACGTAACTCACGCGCAGTAAATACGCGACCACCCATGGTGTTAACGTACTCACGATTGGCTTTTTCACCTGATGAACGTAATCCAATTTGCACCATTGCTTGCGGAATTACCAAGCCTTCTTGAATCGCTTCATAAGCCCATGTGCCGTGCCCGGAAGGCTCACCCAAATGGCTGTGCGAGGTATCGCAATGTGCGTCAAAATGTACTAAAGCCAGTGGGCGTCCATAATGCGCCTTGTAAGTGCGTAATAAAGACAACGTTACAGAATGATCACCCCCTAAAAAGCATACATGATGATTTTTAATGGCTTTAGTTGCTAAGTGTTGTATCACCATGCGAGCTGGCTCTAAAGCGGTATTCGGCAATGTCATGTCGCCTAAATCGGTTAATTGCCCGATGGGCGACGTATTAAAATAAGGATGAATACCATCACATAGCATATGGCTGCTGCGACGTATTGCATCTGGCCCAAAGCGAGCACCAGGACGATTGGTTACCGCACCATCATAAGGCACGCCGACGATAGCGTAGGGTTTGTTCGCTACATTGCGTGGCACCTTTAAAAAGCTATTGTCTGTTTGATAAGCAAAGGTAGGTGGTTGTGGCTGCATAACAAAAACTTTCTTTAATACTTTAACTATTGGGTAATGAATTTTACGTAATCATAGATATAGCTAACTCTGACGCAATACCTGCTTATCTGCAATAGCTTTATTGAACAAGCCATGTGTTGAATAAGTCATTATAGTAATGTTGTGCATTCACTTACAGATTAACTCGTTGCAATTTAAAGCTGTTATAATGGGAGTTAAGTTGTAATTTAAGATTTTTTATTTATTTTTAGGAAGAAAACGCATGAGTCAAATTATTATTGAACATAACCCAAGCCCAGAAAAGCTAAAAGAATTAGGCGTAGCAAGCTGGTCAATCTGGGATTGCGCACCATCAAAATTCCCATTAGATTTCGGCATGACTGAAAGCGCTTACGTACTTGAAGGCGAATTTACAGTAACACCACAAGGTGGCGAAAAGGTGACTATTAAAGCTGGTGACTTCGTTGTGTTCCCTAAAGGTTTAAAATCACAATGGGAAGTAGTGAAACAATTGAAAAAACATTACAAACATAGCTAGTCAGTATTGTTTAAAATTATGTAGGTAGTTGCTCAATAATTGAGTAGTTATCTAAATAAAGGTGAGGCTTAACACTCACCTTTATTTTTTGTCTAAAATTAAGTAAATTTATAATGCTATTTTTAGCAATACTTCTAATTCTTTAATATGCTCTGCATTTAATACTTGATCTTTTTTTGCAGATATGACGAAGATATCTTCAGCGCGATTGCCTAATGTATTGATTTTTGCGCTGTGCAGTAAAATTTCCAGCTGTAATAATTTATGCGCGATGTTGGCAAGCAGGCCAGGTCTATCGTTAGCAATAATTTCTAAAATGTAGTAATTCTCTTTTGTATCTTCAGTGATTTTAACTTCGGTATTAATTGGCATATGCTTGACTTGGCGGCTAATCCGGCCTTGCAATGGCGCATCTAACGGGGTTTTACTATCTAGTTTGTGTGTGAGTTCTATCTCGATATATTTTAATAATTCACTATAACTTACAGACTTACTACTTTGATCTAAAACAATAAAAGTATTAAGCGCGTAATTGTATTCAGTGGTATAGATTTTAGCTTGTGCAATGTTGTAGCCCATGCGATCAAAGAAATTACAAATACGCGCAAATAAATCATTTTGATCACGCGTGTAAATCATCACTTCTATACCATCACCGCTTGGGCTTAGCCGTGCCCGCACAATCGGCTGTTTGGTGTTGAGGTGCGGCGTCAATAATCTGCTATGCCATGCAATTTCGGCACTTTCAAAGCGAATGAAATAAGTGCTACCGAAGCTATCCCATAAATGTTGATAGGCATTTTGTTTAAGGCCATATTTAGCTAAACTCAATGCTGATTGCGCTTGGCGTGTTTGAATTTCTTGTAGAATACCGCCACCTGTTTTGTCTAATGATATATTCGCATTTAGTGCACGTTCCGTCGCGTAAAATAAGCTTTCTAAAAGCCGTGCTTTCCATGCATTCCATATCACAGGGCTAGTACCGCGGATATCGGCCACAGTCAGCAAATACAGCGCTTTTAAACGCCTTTCATTACCAATGAGTTTGGCAAAATTTTCAATTACTTGCGGATCAGATAAGTCTGATTTTTGGGCAGTGCTCGACATGACTAAATGCATTTCAACCAGCCATGCAACCAGTTGTGTATCTGCCTTGGCTAAGCCATGTAACTTACAGAAGCGCTTCGCATCTACAGTACCTAAAGTCGAGTGATCGCCACCGCGGCCTTTGGCGATATCATGGAAAATAGCCGCTAAATAGAGTAGGTGCGGCGCATCGAATTCGGCAAATAATTGACTGCATAGCGGGAACTCATGAGCTAGCTCGGGTTGGGCGAAACGTCGTAAATTAGCCAGCACATTCAGAATATGTTCATCTACTGTGTAGACATGAAATAAATCATGCTGCATTTGGCCGATTATTTTGCCAAAAGCGGGAATATATTGACCTAAAATCCCATAATGATTCATACGCCTCAGTGAACGATTTATGCCGTTGGGCTGAGACAAAATTTCCATGAATAGTTTTTTGTTAACGGGGTTCTGACGAAACTCTCGGTTCACCAATTTCCTTACTCGCTGCAAATTACGCACTAACGAGGCACTCATACCAGTGAGTTCAGGATGTTGTTGTAATAATAAAAAACTCTCAAGAATCGAGCTGGGATGCTTTTGGAACAAATGACCAGTTTTAGCTTCTAGTAGTTGATTATGTGCTTCAAATCTTTCATTAATCGGCTTAATGACAGGTGACGAAGTTTCATTTCTATTTTGCAGCATTTGCAGCACTATTTCATTCACCAAGCTGATAAATTTAGCGCTGCGATAATAGCTCTGCATAAGCTGTTCACTGGCACGTTTTTTTGGCGTATTAACTAGGCCTAACTGCGCAGCAAGCTCGTTTTGAAAGTCAAATAGCAAACGGTCTTCCCGGCGTTTTGCTAAAAAATGCAATCGTACGCGTAACATTTGCAAGTGTTGCTGATGCCTTCGAATTTGTTGTGCTGCTAACACGCTAATGATGCCGTGTTTGACTAAATTAGACCAAGGTGAGCTAACAGAAGAATCCGCTAACTTTTGACTTTTCATTATCCAAATAATAGTGTGTAGATCACGCAAGCCACCAGGACTTTCTTTAATGTTAGGCTCTAGGTTATAAGCAGTATCATTAAATTTAGCGTAGCGTTGTCGTTGTTCTGTTAATTTAGCGTCAAAAAAAGCTTGTTGGCTCATGATTGTATTAAGGTTGACTGCTAGTTGCTGATACAGCGCTTTACTACCCATTAGCAGTCTGGTTTCTAGCAAATTAGTCTGCACAGTGACATCTTTGCTGGCTTCATCTATACATTCACTCAAATTGCGTACGCTGTGGCCTACGTCTAAGCCTACATCCCATAATAGACTTACTAATGATTCGATTTTAGCCTTTAAGGCACTATCAGCATCATGAGGAAGCAGTATCAGTAAGTCTATATCTGAATAGGGGAACAATTCACGTCTGCCATAACCACCGACTGCAATTAAACATACGCTCGAGCAAATATCAGCTTGCTTCCATATTTGCTTGAGCAGGCCATCGATTAATGCACAATTGTCTTTTAATGTTTGTGCGGTATTGGCTGTTTGACTAAATGACTCTGCTAGCTTTGTTTGACCTGCGGCAAGCTCGGCCGCAAAAAAACTGCGCCAATATTTGGAGTCAGTTTGAGCGGCTACATTTTTCATGTATTTATGAATTGATAAAGCCCGGGGCTGGCGGCGAGCCAGATGAAAGCGTCAGTACTTCATAGCCCGTGTCGGTTACTAGCACGGTATGCTCCCACTGTGCAGATAAGCTACGGTCGCGCGTCACGATAGACCAGCCATCAGGCATTTGTTTAATATCACGTTTGCCTGCGTTAATCATAGGTTCTATGGTAAAAATCAAGCCAGGCTGTAGTTTTAAACCAGAACCGGGTTTGCCGTAATGCAATACCTGAGGATCTTCATGAAACTTTTTACCGATACCGTGACCGCAAAATTCACGGACCACGCTATAACCGCTTTTTTCAGCAAAAGTTTGAATTGCATAACCAATATCGCCTAATGTTGCACCAGGCTTCACTTTTGCAATGCCTAACCACATCGCTTGATAGGTAATATCGCATAGGCGTTTAGCTTGGATTGACGGGTCGCCGACAAAAAACATGCGACTGGTATCGCCATGGTAGCCGTCTTTAATCACAGTTACATCAATATTAATGATATCGCCATTTTTTAAGACTTTTTCACTTGGCACGCCGTGACAAATTTGATGATTCACTGAAGTGCAAATTGATTTAGGGTAGGGTGTATGGCCATCAGGTGCATAATTCAGTGGCGCAGGAATGGCTTTTTGTACATTCACGATATAATCGTGGCATAACTTATCTAGTTGCTCTGTTGTGACGCCATGCACGACGTAGGGCGCGATGAAATCAAGCACTTCGGAGCCAAGCTTGCCAGCGATGCGCATTTTTTCAATATCTTGTTGGTTTTTGATTGTAATTGCCATAATGCCTTGATGCTAAAGATGATTTAGTGGAATTTTTTGTAGGACTAGTGTTTGGTAAATCAAGTTCATATGGTATCATATGCATCGCTTAATTGATGAATAGTCATCAAGCTAAGTTGAGTAGTTTAATTGAGCAGTAAAAATAAGTGTACACGCCCCTTACAGGGTGTCTAGTTAGATTTAACAATCAAGATTAGATGATGTTGGGCGTGTGCAAAATTAACCCTTGAAAATTGGAGCAATACAATGTCTGTCACCATGCGTGAAATGCTGGAAGCTGGAGTTCATTTCGGCCATCAAACTCGTTACTGGAACCCAAAAATGGCACCGTATATTTTCGGTGACCGCAATAAAATTCATATCGTCAATCTTGAAAAAACCTTACCGCTGTTTGAAGATGCACTTAAATATGTGCGCACATTAGCGGCCAATAAAGGTCGTATCATGTTTGTTGGTACAAAGCGCCAAGCTCGTGAAATTATGAAAGAAGAAGCAACGCGCGCTAATTGTGCTTACGTGAATCACCGTTGGTTAGGTGGTATGTTGACTAACTTTAAAACCGTTAAGCAATCTATCAAGCGTCTAAATAACTTTGAGGCGATGTTGCTGGATGGTAGTCTTGAAAAGTTCGGTAAAAAAGAAGCACTAGGCTACAAACGTGAAGTTGAAAAGCTAGAGCGTTCTATCGGTGGTATCAAAGAAATGGGTGGCTTGCCAGATGCTATTTTCATTATTGACGTTGGTCATGAAAATGGCGCGATTACTGAGGCTGCTAAATTAGGCATCCCAGTGATTGGCGTAGTTGATACTAATAACTCACCAGATGGTGTTACTTATGTAATTCCTGGTAACGATGACTCAAGCCGTGCCATTCGTTTGTATGCTCGTGGTATTGCTGATGCGGTTTTGGAAGGCCGTAGCGCTGCACTTACAGAAGTTGTAAAAATGGCGGCTGAAGAATCAGTGGCTGAAGCTACAGCCGAGTAAGTATTAAGTTTTAAATTGATGGGTTAAACCCTGAAAAGGGCGCAATTTGCGCCCTTTAATAATTTATTTTTCTGTTTACTCAACAGAGATCGAAAGAAAAAGGATTAAGAAAATGGCAGAAATTACCGCAGGTATGGTGAAAGAGCTTCGTGAACGCACCGATGCACCGATGATGGATTGTAAAAGAGCGCTATCAGAAGCTGAAGGCGATATGACACGTGCAGAAGAAATTCTACGAGTACGTTTTGGTAAAAAAGCAAGTAGTGCAGCTGGTCGTGTAGCGGCTGAAGGTACGGTTGGTATTAGCATTAGTGCAGATGGTAAATCAGGCGCGATGGTTGAAGTTAACTCTGAAACTGACTTCTGTGCAAAAAATGAAGATTTCCTGAAATTTGTTAATGAACTTGCATCTATCGTGAGCAAAAACAATGCTGCAGATATTGCTGCCGTTGGTGCGTTGCCAATGAACGGTTCTACTGTTGAAGAAACACGCGCGCAATTGGTTGGTAAAATTGGTGAAAACATCACGCCACGCCGCTTTGTACGTCCAGCAGTGCAAGGTAAGTTATCTAGCTATGTGCACGGTAGCAAAATCGGCGTAATCGTTGATTTGGTTGGCGGTGATGATGCTTTAGGTAAAGATTTAGCGATGCATATTGCAGCAGCTAAGCCAAAATCACTCGATGCAAGCGGTGTAGATGCTACATTGATTGAGACTGAACGTCGCGTAGCGATTGAAAAAGCGAAAGAAGCCGGTAAGCCAGAAACGATGTTAGAGAAAATTGCTGACGGTACCGTGCAAAAATTCTTAAAAGAAGTGACTTTATTAAGCCAGGTCTTTGTGAAAGACGACAAGCTAACGATTGAGCAATTACTTAAATCTAAAGGCGCTTCTGTTGCATCATTCACTATGTTTACGGTAGGCGAGGGCATTGAGAAAGTAGTCGTTGATTATGCAGCTGAAGTTGCTGCTGCTGCTAAGGTTTAGGGCTAAAGTTTTAGTCATTAGCATTTAATTTAAAACTTAATAAAAGTGGAGTAGCTTAACGGCTATTCCACTTTTTTTTGCCCTAAAAGTACGCATAATTTAGCCAAACACAGGCCGTTTGTGATTAAATAGCGAAACTGTAAATTGAGAAAAAAAATGAGTACTGCTGATATTAAGCCCGCCTATAAACGCATATTGCTTAAGCTATCTGGTGAAGCTTTAATGGGTGATGATGCATACGGTATTAATCGCGCTACCATTACCCGTATTGTTGAAGAGATTAAAGAAATCGTTGATCTAGGTGTACAAGTGGGTATTGTCATTGGCGGCGGAAATATATTTCGTGGTGTAGCGCCAGCTGCAGCGGGTATGGATCGCGCTACAGCTGATTACATGGGTATGCTGGCGACGGTTATGAATGCGCTGGCATTGCAAGATGCAATGAAGCATGCAGGAATTGTTAGCCGTGTACAATCCGCGCTTAATATTGAGCAAGTGGCAGAGCCTTATATACGCGGTAAAGCCATGCGCTACCTTGAAGAAGGTAAGGTGGTGATTTTTGGTGCAGGTACTGGTAATCCATTCTTTACTACCGATACCGCAGCAGCTTTACGCGGTATGGAAATGAATGCAGATATTGTGATTAAAGCGACTAAAGTAGATGGCGTTTATACGGACGACCCAAAAATTAATCCAGATGCGATGCGTTATAAAACAATTAGTTTTGATGAGGCGATTATTAAAAACCTCAAAGTGATGGATGCTACTGCATTAACACTATGCCGTGACCAAAAACTGCCAATCTCGGTATTTAGTATCTTTAAACAAGGTGCATTAAAACGTGTTGTGATGGGCGAGGATGAAGGCACTAAAGTTTTACCTTAACTTAATAATCAATTAGATACTGCAATAGATTTAAGTAAAGTATTAGGAAAAATTATGTTAGATGATATTAAAAAAAATGCTGAGCAAAAAATGCAGAAGTCGCTTGAAGCACTTCGAAATGATTTAGCTAAAGTACGTACAGGTCGTGCGCATACAGGCTTACTGGATCATGTGATGGTGGAGTATTACGGTTCAATGGTAGCGGTTAATCAAGTAGCCAACGTCAATTTAGGCGATGCTCGTACTATTAATGTACAACCATTTGAAAAAACCATGATCGGTAAAATAGAAAAAGCCATTCGCGATTGTGATTTAGGTTTAAATCCAGCGACTAATGGTGATTTGATTCGTGTGCCCATGCCTATGCTGACCGAAGAGCGCCGGCGTGACATGACAAAGATTGTACGCACTGAGGCAGAAGGCGCTAAAGTATCAATCCGTAATGTACGTCGCGATGCTAACGATACGCTTAAAAAGCTGATTAAAGATAAAGAAATCAGTGAAGATGATGAGCGTCGTGCACAAGATGAAATTCAAAAAATGACCGACAAAGCGGTGATAGAAGTGGATAAGTTACTACAACAAAAAGAAATAGATTTGATGGCAGTTTAATGCCATCAATCGACAGCGTAATGTGGATTCATCTAAATTTTTGGGGTGTTAATTGAGATTTTTCTCCAGCTCCACACAAACAATTCCCAGCTCTGGTGAGATTCCTAAGCACATAGCGATGATTATGGATGGCAATGGTCGTTGGGCAAGAAAGCGTTTTTTGCCACGAGTTGCAGGTCACAAACGTGGCGTGGAAACGGTGCGTGACGTTGTCAAGCAGTGCGTTAATTTAGGCGTTGAATACCTCACTTTATTTGCTTTTAGTAGTGAGAATTGGCGCAGACCAGAAGATGAGGTTTCATTTCTGATGGGCTTATTCATGGATGCTTTAAAACGTGAAGTGTCTAAGTTGCATGAAAATAATATTCGCTTGATTTTAATTGGTGACCGCTCCCGTTTTGCCCCACAACTAGTTGAGCAGGTAGAGGCCTCAGAAAAACTCACAGCAAATAACACTGGTTTAACACTGACCATAGCGGCTAATTACGGTGGACGCTGGGATATTTTGCAAGCCACAAATGCTATGCAAATAGCAACACCGCAAAAAGTAGGGCAGTTTACAGAAACAGATTTAACGCCCTATTTAGCGATGCATTACGCACCTGAACCAGATTTATTTATTCGCACTGGCGGTGAAAAACGCGTTAGCAATTTCTTGCTCTGGCAGCTAGCATATACGGAATTTTACTTTACTGATACCTTATGGCCAGATTTCAATGATTCCGCATTCAAGCTTGCCATTAGCTCATATCAACAACGAGAACGACGATTTGGTCGTACCAGTGAGCAACTGACCACCTAACTATGCTTAAGACCCGCGTACTGACTTCACTTGTATTAATCCCTAGCTTTTTTGCCGCTCTTTTTTTATTGTCTAATATTTTCTGGGCAATTTTAATGCTAGGCGTATCGTTAATTGCTTTGTATGAGTGGGCTGGGATGGCTAAATTCAGTAAAATTGGCTTGAGAGGCTATGTGATTGCCGCTATGGCGCTATGTGGCTTTGTTTTGCTTTTAGCGCAAAAATTCGATAATCACTGGCTAGTATATAGATCACTAGATCTGTTCTTTATAGCAGGTATTTTCTGGATATTCATTGTGCCTTTGTTGCTCTGGAAAAATATTCATATTAAAAATCAATGGTTGCTTGCATTGCTGGGCTATCTAGTGGTTTTACCTTTGTGGCTAGCCTTGGTTTGTCTGAAAATAGCGGATCCTTGGTTGCTATTAGGATTGGTCGTTACGATATGGATTGCCGACAGCGCTGCCTATTTTACAGGTAAGCGATTTGGTAAAAACAAACTTGCACCAAGTATCAGCCCAGGTAAAACATGGGAGGGCGTGTTTGGTGGCTTATTAGCTGTGACTATTTATGGTGCAGTTTTGAGTTATTATTTTGTATTGCCGTTGTTAGTTACCTTAGTTATTTTATGGATAATTAGTGTGTTGAGTGTAGTAGGTGATTTGTTTGAATCGCTGATTAAACGCCAGACTAACGTTAAAGACAGCGGCAGCTTATTACCAGGGCATGGTGGTATTCTGGATCGTATTGATGGCCTTACTTCTAGCTTGCCCATTGCGGTTTTCCTGATTTTTATCTATAGCATTCTGCATACGGCTTAATTCTACAATGCTAAATATTACAATCTTGGGCGCCACTGGCACTATTGGTAAACAAACATTAGACGTCATTGCACGTCATCCGACCAAGTTCAAAGTATTTGCGCTTGCAGCTAACTCTAGTGTTGATTTGTTGTTTGCGCAGTGTCAGCAATTTAGCCCGCGTTATGCTGCTCTGCTAAACAACGATGCTGCCGAGCAGTTAGAACAAAAACTCAAAGCTACAGGCTCAGCAACGCAAGTGCTGGTAGGGTTAGAGGCGATGGAGATGCTGTCGGCGCATGTTGAAGTTGACGTGGTGATGGCCGCGATTGTGGGAGCTGCCGGATTAAAGCCTGCCATAGCCGCTGCCAAAGCCGGTAAACGTATTTTGCTGGCGAATAAAGAGACGTTGGTCATGTCTGGCAACTTGTTTATGCAAGCAGTTGCAGAAGGTGGTGCTACTTTATTGCCGATTGATAGTGAACATAATGCGATTTTTCAAGTCATGCCTACTGATAAATCGCATGATCTCGACAGCAGTGGTATTAAACGCATTTTACTTACAGCATCTGGCGGGCCTTTCCGCCAATTCAGCGCAAAACAATTGCAAACAGTGACGTTGGCACAGGCGCTCAAGCATCCTAACTGGGTGATGGGTTCAAAAATCACCATTGATTCCGCCACGCTGATGAATAAAGGCCTAGAAGTCATAGAGGCACATTGGTTGTTTAATGCACCCGCTGAAAAAATTGAAGTGGTCGTGCATCCGCAAAGTGTTATTCACTCCATGGTGGAATATGTGGATGGCAGCGTATTGGCGCAGCTTGGTAACCCTGATATGCGTACACCCATTGCTTATGGACTAGGCTACCCAGAGCGCTTGGCATCGGGTGTTAGTAGCTTGGATTTTATGACGTTAGCCAAGCTGGAGTTTGAAGTGCCAGATATGGCACGTTTCCCATGTTTGCGTTTAGCTTACGATGCCCTAAAAACAGGTGGAACAGCACCTACTGTTTTAAATGGTGTAAATGAGGTTGCTGTGGCTGCATTCATTCATCAGCAAATCCAATTCATGGATATTCCTAAAATGATTGAATCAGTTTTGCAGGATGTTAACATTGAGGAAGTCACGTCGCTGGAGCAAGTGATTGCAACTGATATGTCGGCGCGTCAATACGCTCAAGAGTGGATGAATAGGCAGGGCTTAAAAACAGCATGTTAACTATCGCTGCATTCATAGTAACTATCGGCATCCTGGTGACCATTCATGAATATGGGCATTTCCAAGTAGCGCGCTGGTGCAATGTAAAAGTACTGCGTTTCTCAATTGGTTTCGGTAAACCCTTATGGCGCAAAACGTTTGGTCAAGATAATACGGAGTTTGTCCTTGCCGCTATTCCTCTGGGTGGCTACGTCAAAATGCTGGATGAGCGCGTCATTGCCAACGAGAAAACTAATGAACAGGATAGTGAAAAACCTCTAATAGCTTATTCTGAGAGTGATTTAAGCCGTGCATTTAATCGTCAATCGGTATGGAAACGCATCACAATAGTTGCGGCAGGGCCAGCGGCTAATTTATTGCTGGCTATATTGATTTACTGGACGCTATTCATGTCGGGGGTGATGGTGATGCGCCCTATAATTGGTGCCATTGATGATAATAGCCCAGCGGCACACGCCAAATTAGAAGCTGGCGAACTAATTAAAAAAATTGATGGTGTAGAAGTTAAAAGTTGGCAAGATGTACGCTGGATTTTGCTGAAGAAATCCATGACATCATCTGATGCAAATCAATCCACTGTAGAAGTTGAGACCATCAATAAAGATCAAGAATTACAACAACAAGCGCTTAATTTGAGTGGTTTAGACAAAAACGATTTTGAAAGCGATATATTAGAAAAGTTGGGCTTGGTTGAATACCAGGCAAAAATCCCTGCGGTGATTGGTGCAATCACGGCAAATAGTGTTGCTGAACAAGTGGGGCTTACAGTTGGTGATAAAATCCTATCAGTTAATCAAGTCGTCATTAATGATTGGGCAGACTTTGTTAAGGTGGTGCGTGCCAACCCAGATAATCAACTTAATTTACAAATAGAACGTACTGTACTGAATGAACAAACAACACAGTCGTTATTACTCACGCCTGAGAGTTTAGACGAAAATGGTAAGACAATAGGGCGTATTGGAGCAGCAGTAGCGGTTGATTTAGAGAAAAACCAAGCTGATCTGGATAAGCTGCTAATTAATATTAATTACTCTCCGATTGAAGCGCTGGCTAAGGCAGTAGACAAAACCTGGGATACTTCCATTTTTAGCCTGAAGATGTTGGGCAAAATGCTTACAGGGCAAATGTCTTGGAAAGGAATCAGCGGGCCAGCGACTATTGCCAGCTATGCGGGCCAAAGCGCAGATTTAGGTATAAAAGTATTTTTAGGCTTTTTAGCAACCATCAGTATCAGCATCGGCGTATTAAATCTATTGCCAATACCAGTGTTAGATGGCGGTCATTTGATGTATTATGTGATAGAAATTTTTAAGGGTAGTCCAGTATCCGAACGCTTAATGGAATTGGGGCAACGTATTGGATTCGGTTTATTGGGTTTATTAATGACAGTTGCGATATTTAACGACATCAATCGATTTGCTAGATTTTTTATAGGTTAGTTTACAGGTCAATAATGCCATTTAAATCCAAATATATACTTACAGCTATTCTTGCGGTACTCAGCCAATCCGCATTTGCATTAGAGCCATTTGTCATCAAAGATATACGTGTTGAAGGTTTGCAAAGAACTGAAGCCGGTACTGTATTTAATTACCTAGCGGTTGAAGTAGGTGATGTCATGAGTGATGAAAAGGCTACCGCAGCCATTAAATCACTCTACAAAACAGGCTTTTTTAAAGACGTACGTATTGAGGCTGAGGGCGATGTACTGGTCGTTACCGTGCAAGAGCGGCCTTCGGTCGCAAAAATAGACTTTAGCGGAAACAAGTCATTTCCTTCAGAAAAAATTTTAGAAGGATTGAAACAAATTGGCATCAACGAAGGCCAGATTTTTGATAAATCACAGCTCGATAAAGCTGAACAAGAAATTAAGCGTCAGTACTTATCACAAGGTAAGTATGCTGCAACGGTTAAAACTGTCGTTTCACCGTTAGAACGTAATCGTGTTGCCGTACGCTTTGATATTGATGAGGGCGATGTTGCAAAAATACGTGGTATCAATATTGTGGGTAATAATACATTTACGACCGATGATTTAAGAGCTGAGTTCTTGTTGTCTACGCCTAACTGGATGTCTTGGTGGAATAAAGACGATCAATACTCTAAGCAAAAGCTGACTGCAGACTTGGAAACGCTTAAGTCTTTTTATCTTAATCAAGGCTATCTCGAATTCACGGTTGACTCAACACAAGTGTCAATTACACCTGATAAGCAAGATATTTATATCACAGTGAATGTCACTGAAGGTGAAAAGTATACGATTAGTGACATTAAACTTGCTGGTGAATTGCAATTGCCAGAAGAAGAGTTGCGTAAACTAATTGATATTAAAAAAGGTGATGTATTTGATCGCCAAAAAGTGACTGATGCTAACAAAGCAATTAGTGATCGTTTGGGTAATGAAGGCTATGCTTTTGCTAATGTCAATCCAATTCCTGAGGTGAATAAAGAGCAACATACCGCGGCTTTTACTTTCTTTGTAGATCCAGGTCGCAAGGTCTATGTGCGCCGCATTAATATTACAGGTAATACACGTACACGTGATTCTGTGTTGCGTCGCGAAATGCGCCAACTGGAATCGGCTTGGTATGCTGGTGATAAAATTAAACGCTCTAAAGAACGTCTGGATCGTTTGGGGTTTTTCTCAGATGTGAATGTAGATACAGCAGCAGTAGCTGGAACTACAGATCAAGTGGACCTTAATTATAACGTGACTGAAGCAACAACTGGTAGCGTACAGTTTGGTGCAGGTCTTTCTAGCAGTGAAGGTGTGGTTTTTGGAGTAACGGTTAGCCAGCAAAACTTTTTAGGAACAGGTAATGCTGTTGTTGCGCAAATCAACACCGGCAAAGTAAATACAACTTACTCACTCTCTTATACCGACCCTTATTTCACGCCTGATGGCATTAGTCGAGGATTTGATATATATAGGCGTGACTTAGATACCAGTGCGCTTGCAGTGAATATTGGTAGCTATACAAGTAAATCATATGGGGTAGGCGTACGTTTTGGCTTGCCATTGAATGAACGTGATTTTTTAAGTGCAGGGTTAACGTTAGATCTGACTTCGATTGGCTTAACCAGCCAAAGCCCCAAACAGTATTTGGACTATTGTGCTAATAATTCAGGCTGTAGTAGCAACTCTGTACAATTCAGCACAGCTTGGACACATGATACTAGGGATAGTGTTTTGTTCCCAAGTAAAGGTGTATTGCAAAGATTAAGTGCAGAGGTAGGTTTGCCGGGTATCGACCTGCAATATTATAAGGTTGAATATAAAAACGCTTGGTATCTCGATTTATCTAAAAACCTGACCCTGATGCTGAATGGTGAATTAGGTTACGCCAATAGTTATGGCGGAAAAACTTACCCGTTTTTTAAAAATTTCTATATGGGTGGCGTGGACTCGGTTCGTGGATACGCCGATGGTACTATCGGCAGGCATGATTTTGACCCCACTACGGGTAGCATATTTGCTCTTGGTGGCACAAAACGTGTACTAGGAAATGCCGAATTATTTATGCCTGTACCATTTATTAAAGACTCAAAACAATTCAGATTGAGCGCTTTTGTTGACGGCGGTAATGTGTATACTGCAAATGAATCCATTGATCTTTCACAACTAAGGTATTCTGTAGGTGTAGGTATTAGTTGGTACTCTCCATTCGGTCCACTAAAGCTTATGTTTGCTAAAGCCATTCATAAGCAGCCAGACGACACAACACAAATCCTGCAATTCCAGTTAGGTCAGCAATTTTAATGACTCAGTTTTTGAATAATTAGTAGTAAAATACATGAGTAATGAAATTGGAACTCTTGTTAAAGGGTTGGCGGTTTGAGTCAAGCGTATATTTTAGGAGATTTGAAGTGAGTCATTTGTTAAAAAGTATTTTAGTTGCTAGTTTATTGATATTTTCTACGGCGAGTTATGCCGAGCTTAAAGTTGGTTATGTGCAAGTAGATAAAATCTTGCAGGATGCGCCACAAACTGCGGAAAGCGGTAAAAAACTAGAACGTGAATTTAGTCCACGTTCGCTAGATTTAGATCGCATGCAAAAACAAATTAAGGATATCGAAACTTCACTGGATAAAGATGGACTGACTATGTCAGAAACTGATCGTCGTAATAAAGAACGTGATGCTTCTAATCTGAAGATTGAGTTTCAACGCAAACAACGTGAGTTACGTGAAGACATCAATTTACGTAAAAATGAAGAATTAGCCAGCTTGCAAGACCGTATTAATAAAGCGGTTAAAGATGTTGCAAAAGCAGAAAACTATGATTTAGTGGTTTACGGTGGTGTGGCTTATGCAACCGACAAAATTGACTTAACAGATAAAGTATTAAAATCTTTAGGTAAAAAATAATCGTCAGCCATTGTAGACTAAACTGAAATAGTCCGCTCTAAGATTAATTAACGTTAGACATTACTGAACAGGCGACTCAGATGAGTACAACATACTCATTAAATCAAATTGTTGCTTGCCTAGGTGGACAGCTGCAAGATTATTTAATTGATGGCATGTATGAGTCAGTTTCTGATTCAATCCAAATCTTACGTGTAGCTTCGCTTGCCAATGCTAAGCCAGGTGCAATCAGTTTTTTTAATGACACCAAATACACCAATCAACTCAGCGAAACACAAGCGAGTGCTATCATATTGCATCCACAATATCAGCATTTAACAAAGTTACCCAAAATTATCACAGATAATCCTTATGCTTATTTTGCTAAGCTGTCAGAGTTATTAAATCCTCCCACTAGTCATTTAGCTGGTATACATGCAACAGCTGTTATTGATTCAAGCACGGTTATACCTGCTTCTTGTAGTATTGCCGCACAGGTAGTGATTGGTGCCGGTGTGATGTTGGGTGAGAATATCGTGATAGAGTCTTCTTGTGTCATTGAGCATAGCGTTATTATTGGTGAGAGTACTAGCTTACAAGCTAACGTCACCATTAAACATCATTCTGTAATTGGTAAGAGCTGTACCATTTATTCAGGTGTAGTCATTGGCTCAGAAGGTTTTGGTTATGCTGAAGATGGAGAAGCTGGCAATAAGTATTGGGTAAAAATCCCGCAAGTTGGGCGGGTGGTCATTGGAGATAATGTAGATGTTGGCGCGAATACCACGATAGACCGCGGTGCTTTGGACGATACGATTATCGAAAATGGCGTGAAATTAGATAACCTAATTCAAGTCGCGCACAATTGTCGCATAGGCGCGCATACCGTGATTGCTGGATGCGTAGGTATAGCAGGCAGTGCTATTATTGGACAACATTGTAAAATAGGCGGTGCGGCTATGATATTAGGCCATTTGACTATTGCAGATGGCGTTACAATATCACCAGGCAGCATGATTACACGCTCCATTACCAAAGTAGGAACTTATACTGCATTAATGCCTTTTCAGGCTCATAATGAATGGCTCACAACCGCAGCCAATATTCGCCATTTAAGCGATTTAACAGATAAAATAAAATCATTAGAAAAGTCGCTATCAGCACTCATTACAGATCAATCTACTGATAAGAAACAAGACAAGTAAAAAAAATTAAGATGAAGAGGAAAGAGAAATAATATGACTGATATTGCCTCAACCAGTATGGATATCCATGAAATACTGGAGCATTTACCACATCGCTATCCTTTCATCTTGATTGACCGAGTAGTTTCACTGGAGCTAGGTAAAGAGATCGTGGCTGTTAAAAATGTCACCATTAATGAACCATTCTTCCCAGGTCACTTTCCATACCATCCAGTCATGCCCGGCGTTTTAATCGTTGAGGCCATGGCACAAGCAGCGGCCATTTTATCTTTTAAAACGATGGGTACAAAACCGAGTGATGACTCAGTCTATTACTTTGCTGGTATTGATAGCGCACGTTTTAAAAAACCTGTTTCACCAGGCGACCAAATTATTTTGAATGTAAAAATTGATCGTATTTTAAAAGGCATTTGGAAGTACACAGGCGTGGCTAAAGTTGATGGCGCCGTTGTAGCTGAAGCTAATATGATGTGCATACTGAAAGCCATTGAAAAATAAAAAATATTAAAACTCAATGGTTATAATGCAACACTTTAAGATGTTAAAACATCATTTAAAAAATACAGTTAAGAAAGTATGTAATAAAGCATGCAGCAAAAAATACACCCCACTGCAATTATTGATCCTAAAGCCGAGATTGATAGTTCGGTTGCAATCGGCGCCTATTCAATAGTTGAAGCTGGCGTGCGCATAGACGCAGGTACCACCGTTGCCAGTCATGTGGTATTGCAAGGCCCAACAACTATTGGGAAAAATAATCAGATTTTTCAGTATGCCTCACTTGGAGCCGCCCCACAAGATAAAAAATATGCAGGCGAGCCAACCACATTAGAAATCGGTGATAACAACACCATACGTGAATTTTGTACGTTTAATCGTGGTACCGCACAAGATAAAGGTATTACCAAGATAGGTAACAGTAATTGGGTGATGGCCTATGTGCATATCGCACATGATTGCCACATTGGCAATCACACCATACTTGCTAATAACTCATCATTAGCCGGCCATGTAGATTTACACGATTACGCAATTTTAGGTGGGTTTACTTTAATACACCAGTTCTGCAAGATCGGTGCGCATGTGATTACAGCCGTAGGTTCGGTGGTATTTAAGGATATTCCGCCTTATGTCACTGCTGCCGGTTACGACGCAAAACCGCATGGTATTAATGCTGAGGGCTTAAAGCGTCGAGACTTTTCACCAGAAAGTATCATGCAAATTAAGCGTGCATACAAGGCCTTATATCGTAATGGGCTATCATTAGAAGAAGCCAAGCAAGAAATATTGCTCATGCAAGCTAGTTGCCCTGAGCTTGCGATTTTGTCTGAGTTTTTAAATCTAGCTACTCGCGGTATTATTCGTTAATTTAACGAAGCTAATCATTAAGCTATAACAACAAACTACTTTAACTATTATACGAACTAAATATGCCTAAAATTGCGATAGTGGCTGGTGAAGCCTCGGGGGATTTGCTAGGCAGTCATCTTATACAAGCACTCAAAACACATTACGCCGCCTTAAATACAGGATTGCATTTAGAATTTATCGGCATTGCTGGTCCTAAGATGATAGGTGAGGGTGCGATATCACTTTATCCAATGGAACGTCTATCAGTTAGAGGTTATGTTGAGGTATTACGCCATTTATTTGGTTTACTCAAACTTCGCAAAAACTTACTTAAAACGCTGCTGGAAAATCCTCCTGATTTATTTATAGGTATTGATGCACCTGATTTTAATTTTTGGCTAGAGCGTCAATTAAAAAACAAAGGCATCTCCACTATTCATTATGCCAGCCCTTCTATTTGGGCTTGGCGCAAAGGCCGTATGGCAAAAATCAAGCGCGCCGTTTCACATATGCTGGCATTATTTCCATTTGAACCTAAGTTATATGAGGTTGCGGGTGTCCCTGTGACATATGTCGGACATCCACTAGCTGATATTTTTCCGATGCAGCCAGACAAAGAGGCTGCGCGTGAATGCCTGAAACTAAAGCCTAATCAAATGATTATTGCCATGTTGCCTGGTAGCCGCTTGAGTGAGGTTCAGCAGCATGCTGATTTGTTTGTTAAAACAGCTATGTTAATGGCTAAAGAGCAACCAGAGATTCAATTTTTAGTGCCACTCATCTCACGTGAAACACGTCTGATTTTTGAGGATGCTCTATTTAATAATCAACTTCATCATGAAATAACCCACAATAAAATTGATAATGATGTATTAGAAGCTGAGAATACAGAGCAAAGCCATGTACATACACTATTACCATTGCAAATTCTATTCGGTCATGCACATGATGCGATGACAGCAGCAGATGCTGTGATTGTGGCGTCTGGCACTGCCACATTGGAAGCCGCACTACTGAAATGTCCGATGGTGATTACTTACCGCATGCCCAATATAAGCTGGCAAATACTCAAGCGCATGAATTACTTACCCTATGTCGGGTTGCCCAATATACTCGCAGGCAAGTTTTTAGTGCCGGAATTAATGCAAGACGAAGCAACGCCTGAGAAACTTGCTGAAACAACACTCAAATTATTAGGAGATCAAACTTATGTTGAGGAAATTAAACATGAGTTTATGAAAATTCATCAAAGCCTTAAACAAAACACTGCCGAAAAAGCAGCCAAAGCAGTCTTATCTTATTTGAAAAAGCCTGTTTAAAAAAATGGTAGATAATTAAATGTTAGCCACCATAGAGTTTGAATTACCAGAAAACGTACTAATCTGTGGTGTAGATGAAGCAGGCCGTGGTCCTTTAGCAGGTGCCGTGTATGCGGCGGCAGTTATACTCAATCCAGCAAGACCCATTCTAGGTTTAGCAGACTCAAAAAAACTCTCTGAAAAAAAACGTGATGGCTTAGCTATTGAGATTAAACAACATGCGTTAGCATGGGCAATTGCCACTAGTAGCGTTCAAGAAATCGACGAAATCAATATTCTACAAGCTAGTTTATTGGCGATGAAACGAGCGATAGAAGCCCTGAAAATAAGCCCGGAACTAGTGCTGGTTGATGGTAATAAACGTCCAAAGATTAGCTTGCCATGTGAGGCGATTGTTAAAGGTGATAGCAAGGTCCAGGCCATCTCCGCAGCCTCGATACTCGCCAAGACAGCACGAGACGCCAATTGTTTAGAGTTACATCAAATCTATCCACAATACAATTTCGCCCGGCATAAAGGCTATCCGACAGCAGAACATATGGCTCTGTTGCTAGAGCATGGGGTTTCACCGATACATCGCAAAAGCTATGCACCAGTAAGGAAATTAGTCCTGTAACAAACTAGGATTGCATTTGTTAGCAACCTTACCACTTCAAGCGAGTAGTAAAAAAACGGTTGGTTGTTTATGCAAGTCGGGTAAGTTGGATTTCTTCCAGTCAGCGATGGTTTTAGTCATGATAAGCTCACTAGCCAGACTGACATTACACGCCACACAAAGCCGAGTATTACCATTACAGCTTGCCAATATTGCTTCCAGCATATGTTGGTTTCGGTAAGGCGTTTCAATAAAAATCTGCGTTTCAAGCTGTTGCTGTGAACGTTTTTCGATTTCTTTTAAGCGTAAATTCCTTGCTGTTTTATCTACCGGCAGATAACCCAAAAAAGTAAACTGCTGCCCATTTAAGCCAGACGCCATGAGTCCAAGCAAAATAGATGATGGACCAACCAGAGGCACAACTTTAATGCCTTTACGGTGAGCTAACTCAACCAGTTTAGCGCCAGGATCTGCAACGCCTGGACAACCTGCTTCAGACATAATGCCTACGTCTTTGCCTGCAAGTAGAGGCGCAAGTAGCGCGGTTATTTCCTTATCTGCTGTATGTTCATTGAGGGTAAACAAGGTTAATTCGCGGACTGGTTTAATTGTTTTTATCGTACTTAGAAAATGTCGCGCCGTTTTTTCATTTTCAACCACAAAGGTTTCTAACTGTTGTACAAGTTGCACTACTGGTATAGGCAATACTTGAGTGACATTGTCATCGCCCAAGGTGACTGGGATTAAATATAAAACACCTAACGAACTCAATATTTCACCTGCGCTCTGTAAATTAATGTGGTTGTGCCTTCGGCTGGTATTTCGACTTTCCAACTAGCTAATTGGCTATTGACCTTTATATGAGGTTTATTCTCAGCGATGATTTTCCAGTCACCACTGATCGGCTCTTGCACAGTCACAGCAACACGCTCTTTTTTAGCATTCTTTAGTGTGATTTCATAAGCACTTTCGTACAGATTATTGCCTTTGGCTGGGCGTGGCAACACTTTGAAGTCGGTTTGTTTTTTATCCGCAGTGACATCAAAAGCTTCACCAAGTTTTAAACGTACCGTTTCATTCTTAGGTGTATGGTCAATAGTGTCTTCACCAACAAATTGAGCATTGCCTGCATTGTCTTTTTTATAAACGCGTAGAATGCCTTTAGGCAATGGCATGCCTAGGTGTGCAGCTTCTTTATTGTCAAACTCGATAAAGATGCTCACCTTCATTTTAGTGCCTAACTCACCGTATTGGCTCTGGTAATAATAATCCGCTCCACGCAGCACCAGTTCTTTACGTGTAGGTATGCTATTTGCGGAAAGCAAGGCAACTTGTTTAGTTTGATTTTCTGCAATAGTGGTTGGGCGGTCTAGCGTATATAAATGATATTCGAGCAGTGATTCTTCCGCCATAGGTGCGGCGGCATCTACCATCGCATTTTTACGCATCATCATCGCAACAGCGGGGCGCGCAGAGTCTTGTACACGATTTACATCCCCCGCTACCAGTTGCAGTTTAGCATTCTGGTAGCTTGCACCACTCGTGTTTGTTAACGTGACCCAGCCTGATAAATCGATCATGTCTTCTTTAGGGCTTAGTTCAGCCACATAATCAGCTTTCCAGCCTAAGCCACCTGTTAAATAGCTTAATTCTACTGTTTGTTCAGTTGCTACCTTGCTAGTCAGTTGAGTGACTAAGGTTGGGCGGTCACGTAAATTTTCTGGGACGTCATCATAAATAATGCGGCCTGGCACACCAGTTTCAATATGATTACCAATTTTAAGCACCACGCCGTTATTGGCAGATAGCACAGTGGCTTGTTCAGTGGTTTCCAGTCCTGTGGCGGGGTTGGTTTTAACGATAGTCACTGTCTTGCCTACGTATTTTTCGAGTAATTTAGCAGGTGTAAGCAAATCAAAGTCAAAGTTTTGCTCTTGTAATAACAAGCTGCCAGGATTGCTCAAGCTTCTTAATAATGCGGTTTCTGGTCGAATTTACGCGCTCACATCACGTAGGGCGAGTTTATTAAGCCCAGTTTTTAATATTAATTTACGCTGATCTTTAACTAGAGCCAAATCGTTGTTATAGATAGTAACCGCTACTGCTTGTTGGTCTTGTAACGTACTGACTACCTCTTTGTGTATTTCTGCATTATTTTCTAGTGCGATTGCATGCAAAGGCAAGCTAGCTATGGAAAAAATTGATAACGTAGCTAATAGCAACTTTTTGCGGCTAAACATCGTTTTGCTCATTGAGCTCTCCAAATTAAAAACATTAACTGGTTAGATTTTACACTGGGTTGATGAAACCCTTAAACGGGTAGTAATGACGTTGGGTTTAAAATACTAGAGAATAATCATACCTGCATTTTCTAGCATAGCGACTAGTCTAATGAGAGGTAAGCCAATCAATGCATTGGGGTCATCACCGTGCATACTCGCAATAATCGCAATACCTAAGCCCTCTGATTTTGCACTACCCGCGCAATTGTAAGGTTGTTCTTTAAGCAAGTAGTTTTCGATCTGTGCATCGCTAAGATGGCGAAATTGTACGGTAAAAGGCACGACTTCAGCCTGCATATTTCTTGTCTTAGCGTTATACACACAGAGTGCACTATGAAATATTACTTTGCGGCCACGCATCATAGTAAGTTGTTTAACCGCATTTTCATGAGTGCCAGGTTTACCTATGTGCAAACCATCCAAGGTTGCAACCTGGTCGCAGCCAATAATCAAACTATGTGGATTGGTTTCAGCTACTTTCAGTGCTTTTGTTTGCGCTAATCGTAGTGAGGTTTGTTCTGGTGGCTCATCAGACCATGCAGTTTCGTCAATGTCAGGCGATATCACGCTAAAAGGCAGTTGTAGACGCTGTAATAGCTCATGTCTAAATGGTGAGCTGGATGCAAGAATAAGACTGGATGTTGGCATTTTTTGAAATTTTACTTCCATGAACTGAGTGAGCTTGAATTAAAAAGCCGACATGCTGTGTCGGCTTTTTTAACGCCTAATTATTCATCAGGCTGTATTTCAAGCAGTGATTCATCAGGAGTCACTGCATCGCCTTTATTAACATGAATAGCCACTACTACACCAGTTTTGGCAGCTTGGATTTCATTTTCCATTTTCATAGCTTCAATGACCAACACACCATCACCTGCTTTAACTTTATCACCGACTTTAACTTTAACTGCTACAATCGTGCCTGGCATAGCGGTTGTTACACAACCAGCGTGAGATGGGCGAGGGCGGCCACTTGCTGCTGTAGCGGTTTTCTTTTTATTGCCCGTACTTTTACCACCAGAAACTTCAATTTCACTTAAAGTTTCCACAAGTACCTCTTCGGCCACACCATCCACAGATACGTAGAATGGACGTTGTTCTTCACCTTCGTGACCAGAGCCAGTCAGTTTGATATGAAAAGTTTCGCCGTGTAATGTCAGTTTAAATTCATTGGGTGCATAACGTGCAGCGCTTGGACTAGCCGCTTCTTTTGTTAATAAGGGTTCTGGTTTTAAGCTACCTGCATTACGCTCCTGCAAAAAGGTTTTGGCAATATCAGGGAACATAGCAAACGTTAAAACATCTTCTTCTGATTTTGCTAAACGGTCAGATTCAATTTGTAACTTCGCCATTTCAGGCTCTAATAAATCAGCCGGGCGGCAAGTCATTATCTCAGCGTCGCCAATAGCAAGCTTTCTTACATTTGCATTGACTGCACTGGGCGCTTTACCATATTGACCTAAAAAGTAGTTTTTTACTTCGTTAGTCACTGATTTATAGCGTGAACCTGTCAGTACATTGAGGACAGCTTGCGTACCAACAATTTGCGAAGTTGGTGTCACTAGTGGCGGGAACCCTAAATCTTCACGCACTCTTGGAATCTCATCCAATACTTCATTCATGCGATTTAACGCACCTTGCTCTTTCAATTGATTCGACAAGTTAGAAATCATGCCACCTGGCACTTGGTTTACTAAAACACGTGTATCAACACCCGTGTAGTCGCTCTCAAATTGCCAGTATTTTTTTCGTACATCGCGTAGATAAGCACTGACCTCTTGTACCGCGCCAATATCAAGGCCGGTATCGTATTCTGTACCTTGTAGTGCAGCAATCATGCTCTCAGTGGTTGGGTGGCTAGCACCCTCAGAGAAGGCGGAGTTACAGGTGTCAATAATCATCGCACCATTCTCTACCCCGCGGAGTAAATTCATGCTGGCTAAGCCAGAAGTGGCATGACTATGCAGGTGAATTGGCACACTAATTGCCACACTAAGTGCTTTAACTAAATCGGCAGTAGCTTGGGGTGTCAGTAAACTCGCCATATCCTTAATGGCGATAGTATCGCAGCCAAAGGCTTCGAGTTCTTTGGCCAGTTCCACAAAATGCGCAATATCATGCACTGGGCTGGTGGTGTAACTTAATGCACCTTCAGCATGTTTACCAGCTTTTTTAACGGCTTCGATTGAAGTTTTAAGGTTACGCATGTCGTTCATCGCATCAAAAATACGGAACACATCAACACCATTATCAGCCGATTTTTGTACAAAGGCGCGCACAACATCATCAGAATAGTGTCGATATCCAAGTAGATTTTGACCACGTAATAACATTTGAATACGGCTATTAGGTAGGGCTTTACGTAACTTGCTTAAGCGTTCCCATGGGTCTTCTTTTAAAAAGCGCACGCACGCATCAAATGTAGCACCGCCCCATGCTTCCAATGACCAAAAGCCAATGCTATCTAGCTTGGAACAAATAGGCAGCATATCTTCGGTACGCAAGCGCGTCGCAATCATGCATTGGTGGCCGTCGCGTAAAACAAGTTCTGAAATGTGGATTTTAGACATAAGGTTAATATTACTTTTTAAGTTAATTTATCAATAGTGAATATTTAGTAGCGCTGTTTAAACACCTTCATGAGCCGCAATTGCAGCCCCTATGGCCGCCGCAATGAGTTCTGGCGGCAATACCGTTGCATAATTTGTCAGCTCGGGATGTGATTCTACAAAACTAGTGTTGAATTCTGCATTTCTAAAATCAGAGTGCTTCAAAATTTCTTGATAATAAGGAATTGTGGTTTTTACACCATAAACTTCCATGTCATCTAAGGCGCGACGACCTCGTTCAATCACACTCTCCCAATCCAATGCCCAAACTGTTAATTTTGCGCACATGGAATCATAATACGGTGGTATAATATAGCCCGTATATATAGCTGCATCCATTCGCACGCCTGGGCCACCAGGCGCGTAATAACGTGTAATTTTACCAAAGCTTGGCAGAAAGTCATTTTTAGGATCTTCCGCATTAATACGGAATTCCACCGCATAACCACGATAATTGATTTCAGACTGTTCATATTGCAAAGGTAAGCCATATGCCACACGTATCTGCTCTTGCACAATATCCACACCCGTTATCGTTTCTGTCACGGTATGCTCAACCTGCAAGCGTGTGTTCATTTCCATGAAGTAAAAAGTGTTGTCAGAATCTAATAAAAACTCTACGGTGCCGGCATTTTCGTATCCAACGGCTTTGGCAGCTTTTACTGCTAAGCTACCGATATAATCACGTTGCGCTTTGCTTAGCTGCGGAGAGGGTGCAATTTCAATCAGTTTTTGGTTACGGCGCTGTATTGAGCAATCACGCTCAAATAAATGAATCACATTGCCCTGACTATCCGCTAACACTTGTACTTCGATGTGGCGTGGCGCCACTACGCATTTTTCCAAAAATACTTCAGGCTTACCAAAAGCTTTGCTGGCTTCACTAATGACACGATCATAATTGCCAAGTAATTCTTTTTCACTATCGCAACGACGAATACCACGTCCACCACCACCATTCGTGGCTTTCAGCATGACGGGATAGCCAATTTTACCTGCAAGTAATACTGCTGCTTCCAAGCTCTCCAGATTACCATCGCTACCTGGCGTGCATGGAATACCTGCTTTGGTCATAGCATTACGTGCTTGAATTTTGTCGCCCATTTGGCGAATCACATTGGCATTTGGACCAATAAATTTAATACCACGACGTTGGCAGATTTCAGCCAGCTCTGGATTTTCAGATAAAAACCCATAACCCGGATGCAGAGCATCACACCCAGCGGCAACTGCGATATTAACGATGTTATGTGCATTTAAATAACCACTAACGGGATCAGCACCAATATTAAATGATTCATCGGCTTTTTTAACGTGCAATGCGTGGCGATCTGCCTCAGAGTAGATAGCAACAGATTTAATGCCCATTTCAGAACAGGCGCGCACAATGCGCACTGCAATTTCGCCACGATTAGCGATTAATATTTTTTTAAACACACGTACCCTTAAATTAGTATTAAATTGATTGATGCTATAACTTAGTCAAGTATAAGGCTTGTTTTGACATGCAAACCGTTAGATTATATCATGCGCGGCAAGGTGAAATAAACACACAATTTAGGCGAACATTTAAGTGACTTTACAAACACCACCGCAAATCAACAACCTTGAATTTGCTAAGAAACATCATGAAATACATGGTATAATTGAAAGTTATCAATTTTCACGCCTTGCAGATTTAATTATTGCCAGCCCGGTTGGTGCGGGTGCGAATAATAAAATTACTTATCATTTAACTGGTAAGTTGTACGAAGCTGCTGGAGAGGGTGCTCAATGGGGTTTAGAGCTTGTGCTTAAAGGACAGCTGAGCTTCGTGTGTCAGCGTTGCTTAAATGCGATGCCTTATGCTATTGATGTAAATGCGCAGTTTCTTGTAGCGCCGGATTTGGCGACCTCAAGCTTGTCTGGCCTTGAATTTGAAAGTGATGGCTTTGATGATATTGAAGTGATACCTGCAGATGAACATATGCAGGTATTAGATTTAATTGAGGATGAATTGCTGCTTACTTTGCCATTAGCGCCCATGCATAGCGAAGAGCAGCACGCTGCAGGCTTATGTGTAGAATTAAGTGCAATAAAAGAAGTTGGAGAAGTTAACCCATTTGAAGCGTTAAAAACACTGAAAAAGTAATTTCAAGGCGTTTATAAATAGTTTTTTTAGTAATTAAGTTTGTAGATAATATTTTAGGAGTAAATTATGGCTGTTCAACAAAACAAAAAATCACCATCAAAACGTGGTATGCATCGTTCACACGATTTCTTAGTTAATCCACCATTAGCTATAGAGCCAACAACTGGCGAAACACATTTACGTCACCACGTAAGCCCAACTGGCTACTACCGTGGCCGTAAAGTATTGCCAACTAAAGGTGAGTAATTCGCAACTCCATTTGTAGTTACGCTGTACTGTTAAGCTCTACCGTTTTTAAGCAGTAAAGCCCAGTATTAAAATTAATCTAATGTAAATTAATTACACTAATACGCAATTGTAAATTAATTACGCTAATACGCTAATACGCAATTACAGCGAGATTTGTTATAACTCACATGGATATTACAGTCGCCATTGATGCAATGGGCGGTGATTATGGCCCTCATGTCACTGTTCCAGCTGCCTTAGAAGCATTAAAGCAAAACAGTCAACTTAACATTGTTTTAGTTGGTTTATCTGATGTAATCGAATCCGAATTAGCCGCACATAAAGCATTTGCTGGCCCGCGTTTGCGTATTCATCATGCGACGGAAGTCGTCACGATGGAAGAAACTCCGCAAAGCGCATTAAAGAATAAGAAAAATTCTTCGATGCGCGTTGCTATTAATCTGGTCAAAAGTGGTGAAGCCAATGCCTGCGTCAGCGCTGGTAATACTGGTGCCTTGATGGCAACCGCGCGTTTCGTACTTAAAACTTTGCCGGGTATTGATAGACCAGCCATTGCAGGCACGTTACCCAGCCAAAAAGGTTTAACATACATGTTAGACCTTGGTGCTAACGCTGATTGCACCCCCGAACAATTACTGCAATTTGCTGTAATGGGGGCTATGTTAGTGTCTGCCGTTGAACATAAAGAACGACCATCCGTGGGACTGCTCAATATTGGTTCAGAGGATATTAAAGGTAATGAAGTAGTAAAGCGTGCGGGAGAATTGCTTCGTGCTAGTCATCTTAACTTTTACGGCAACGTAGAAGGTAACGATATTTACAAAGGTACAACCGATGTTGTCGTATGTGATGGCTTTGTCGGCAATGTTGCTCTCAAAACCTCTGAAGGTTTAGCGCAAATGATGGGGCGTTTTTTAACAAAGGAATTTAAGCGTAACTGGTTCACCAAATTGGTGGCGCTAATTGCGTTACCCGTACTTAAACGCTTTAAAAAGCGCTTAGACCCCCGTCGTTACAATGGCGCAAGCTTTCTAGGCTTGCGTGGCATTGTAGTTAAAAGCCATGGTGGTGCTGATAGCTTTTCCTTTTTACATGCTATTCATACGGCAATTGAAGAGTCACGTAATGGTGTGTTACGCCGAATTACTGAGCAACTTGAAATCGAGCACATTAAACCCGGCACTCAAGCACATAACCATATAGAACTACTGGATAGTGATTCTAACTTACAATCCATTCCTCAACAGGACGCACAATGATCTATTCCCGTATAGCAGGTACTGGTAGTTACCTACCTGAAAAACTGCTAACGAACGCAGACCTCGAAAAAATGGTCGACACTACTGAAGAGTGGATTTTCACGCGTACCGGCATTCGTGAGCGTCATATTGTTGCAGACAATGAAAAAACCAGTGATTTAGCTTATCATGCAGCACGTAACGCGATTGCTGCGGCAAGGATAGATGCGCAAAATATTGATTTAATTATTGTTGCAACATCAACCCCAGACGATATTTTCCCTAGTACCGCATGTACGCTACAAGCTAAGCTAGGCGTTGTGGGTTGCCCAGCATTCGACATTCAAGCAGTATGTAGTGGTTTTGTGTATGCGTTATCTACTGCTGACAACTTTATCAAAGCTGGCGCAGCTAAATGTGCATTAGTTATAGGTGCTGAGACCTTTTCGCGTATTACCGACTGGACTGACCGTAGTAACTGTATTCTATGGGGCGATGGTGCCGGTGCTGTCATTCTGCAAGCCAGTGAAGAGGTGGGTATTATCTCCACACATTTACATGCTAATGGTAATTACGTGAAAATGTTGCACGTACCGCGTAAAACTGAAGAGCATCCAAAAGAAACTATCTTAATGGAAGGCAATGCCGTGTTCAAAATGGCAGTGAATACCTTGGATAGCATTGTGGACGAAACGCTTGCCGCTAACGGTTTGCAAAAATCTGATATTGATTGGTTGGTGCCACATCAAGCGAATATCCGTATATTGCAGGCCACCGCTAAAAAACTCGATATGAGCATGGACAAAGTGGTAGTGACAGTGGATAAACATGGTAACACTTCAGCAGCATCCATTCCCTTGGCATTAGATGTTGCGGTACGCGATGGACGTATTCAGCGTGGAGAAATCATCCTTATGGAAGCATTTGGCGGTGGCTTTACGTGGGGCTCCGCATTAATTAAATACTAAATAAACAAGTAATTAATTATGAAAATTAAAGTAAATTAATAGATATTATATGAATAAATTCGCATTTCTTTTCCCTGGTCAAGGTTCGCAATCAGTTGGCATGATGGCTGGATTTGATGGCCATAAAATCATCAGAGACACTTTCCAGGAAGCTTCGAATATTTTAGGTGTTGATTTGTGGCAATTGGTCACTGAACCTAATGAGTTTTTGAATCAGACCACTAACACACAGCCAATTATGCTTACGGCGGGTGTTGCTACTTGGCGCGCATGGGCAGCAACTAACCATGCACAACCTACCGTAATGGCGGGTCATAGCTTAGGCGAATATACGGCTTTAGTCGCCGCTGAAGCACTGTCATTTGCTGATGCTTTGCCATTGGTGCGTTATCGTGCAGAGGTGATGCAGGGGGCGGTTGCTGAAAGCGTAGGTGCAATGGCAGCGATATTAGGTTTAGATGATGCCGTTGTGCTAGCAGTCTGTGCTGAAGCTGCACAGGGCGAAGTGTTAGAAGCCGTTAATTTAAACTCACCAGGTCAAGTAGTGATAGCTGGGCATAAGTCAGCAGTTGAACGCGGTATGGCGCTTGCCAAAGAAAAGGGTGCAAAACGTGCACTTGCCCTGCCAGTGAGCGTGCCATCACATTGTGCATTAATGAAACCTGCTGCAGATAAGTTACGTGAATATCTAACAGCAGTGAACATCAACACACCAAAAGTGCCTGTATTACATAATGCTGATGTAATTGCCTATACAGAAGCTGCACAAATTAAAGACGCGCTAGTACGTCAACTTTACAGCCCAGTACGCTGGGTTGAAACGATTCAAGCGATTGCCGCACTTGGTGTGACTAATACCGCAGAATGCGGCCCAGGCAAGGTGCTAGCAGGCTTAACTAAGCGCATTGTGAGTGAATTGCCATGCGTTGCATTGGTCAATAACGAAGCACTGATTACTGCTTTATAATTTACAACTGTAATTAAAAAATCTAAAAAACTAGTAATTAGCGTTTTAAGTGATATGAAAAATGCTAAGGAGAAAATAATGTTATCAGGACAAATTGCTTTAGTTACAGGTGCTAGTCGTGGAATTGGTGCAGCGGTGGCTTATGAATTAGGCAAACAAGGCGCTACTGTTATTGGTACCGCGACTTCTATTGCTGGTGCTGAAAAGATTAGTGCAACACTTAAAGTAGCTGGCCTTAAAGGCATGGGTTTACTGCTAGATGTAAACGATGCTGCACAGATTGCAAGTGCACTTAAAACAATAGCTGAACAATTTGGTGATGTGGGGATTTTAGTGAATAACGCAGGCATCACGCGCGATACCTTACTGATGCGTATGGCGGATGATGATTGGGATGCTGTCATCTCAACCAATTTGAAATCAGTTTATCGTATGAGCCAAGCTGTTTTACGACCTATGATGAAGGCACGCACAGGTCGAATTATCAGCATTTCTTCGGTAGTTGGCCATATGGGTAATGCTGGACAAACCAACTATGCAGCTGCTAAAGCAGGTATGGCAGGCTTCACAAAATCACTAGCTAGCGAAGTAGGCAGTCGCGGCATTACGGTTAATTGTGTGGCGCCAGGCTTTATTGATACAGATATGACCGCTGAGTTGCCGGAAGCGATAAAAACAAAGATGCTAGAGCGCATTCCTGTAGGAAGGTTAGGCCGTGTGCAAGAGATTGCCGCAACCGTAGCATTTTTAGCATCACCAAATGCAGCTTATATTTCAGGTGAGACGATTCATGTGAATGGTGGCATGTACATGGCTTAGATTTAACACTTAGCTTGGCTGTATAAATTTAAGAATCCTAATTAATCCAGTTAATTAGGGTTTTTTATTAATGCTACTTATGCATTGAAAGTAGCTGATATTCGTTGTAAAAACCTTTTTTATATAATCTAGCTTGCAACTCAGGGGGGAGATTATTTAGCTCGCGTGGCCTTAGTGCGACAAAGGCTGGTGATTGATTTAATCGCTTAGCTAAGTCTGATGGATCCTTTGCATTTTCCGCTTTGCCATCGCTATAAAATGCTGCAGAATACGGGCGTCCACCTAAGAAAATCAGCCCTTCATGCTGTGTATTGAGCATTTGATAATGCTTAATTAATGATTTTGTGTTTTTCCAATTATCAGTTAAGTCTTGTTTGATTAAAAAGCCACTAAAGCCTAATGTTGTGATGAGCAACCCGAATGAAATGATGCTATTGGTGCGCTGGATTCTGTTATCAATAATAAGCCATCCTGCTAAACACATGGCCAATGCTGGAATTCCAGGCAACACGTAAGTCCACAATATATTACCAGAAAGGGTAAAAAATAGGCAAGGCATGAACCCCCAAAGTAATAAATAAAGATTCCAGCTATTATTGAGTTGATTGTCGGCGCTGATAATTGTAGAGCTAATGTTGTTTGATTGAAGTAACACGCCTATTTTATTTCGACCATATGCTAAAACTGGCAGTGTGATAGCCCAAGTGACACAAGCTGGAACAGCAAAAAACCAAATACTGCCACGCACAAATGCATGCGCATTGCCGTAACGGTCACCTGTCCAGCCCGCCACTGTAAAACGCTTCCAATGTTCACCCACAATAAAGTAATCGAGAAATCCAGGAGTTTTTAATTCAGCCATCCAGTACCAAGGCACAGTTAGCAATATCATTAAGATACTGCCAGATAACCAAGGTAATCTTTTCCAGACAAAAGTGATATTACGTGTCGCAATAGTCCAGAAAAAAATAGGCAGTCCAGCCAGCACTAAAACAATTGGCCCCTTGCATAATAGGCCAACACTTAATCCTATAAACAGCAGCCAGCGTTCACGTCTGCGCTGCACTTCATCGCCGTACAGGCCTAGCCAGAAGCCTCGCATTGCCAATACAATGCCTGCCGTCAGCGTCATGTCCATCATCACGGCACCTGACGAAATGTAAAACACAGGTGCTATCCAAATCAAGGCAACAGCGATTGTTGCTTCCCTGATAGATTTCTGTTTTAACCAGTCCCATACTAGCCAAGAAATAAGTAGTGCCGTTAAAAAATGTGGTAAACGTGCAGCAAACTCATTTACACCAAATATATGAAAGCTCGCAGCGCTCAGCCAGGTTGACATTGGCGGTTTGCCCCAAAACGGCACGCCATAATCAAACCAAGGTGTAATCCAATCATTGAGTTCAAACATTTTGCGCGCGATTTCTGCATAACGCGCTTCAGTTGTGTCATTGACTGGATATAACCCTAACGTAATTAAACGCACTAAAATCGCTATTACTATCATCCATCGTAACAGCGTGGTCGAATCGTACTTCTTGACTAAACTCATTACTTAAACCTTTGTTACTATTTGGGTAGATACTAGTTGTGCTGGACTATATTCATCTAGTAAGTAAAGTGGCCGCTGCTTACTTTCAATAAATAAGCGCCCGAGATATTCACCTAAAATACCTGTTGCCATTAGCTGTAGGCCACCTAGCATGAGAATTGTTACAATCAGGGTTGGAAAGCCGTGTACGGGGTCTCCAAAGATTAAAGTTTTAATAAAGAAAATTAACGCATAAATAAAAGCACCTGCGGCACTCACAAAACCGGCATAAGTGGCAATTTTAAGCGGTGCAACCGAGAAACCTGTGATCCCTTCTAACGCGAAATTCCACAGCTTAAGATAATGCCATTTAGTACTGCCAGCCGCACGCGCCTGTCTATCATAATCAACCGTAACTTGTTTATAGCCAACCCAGGCAAACAGGCCTTTCATAAAGCGATTGCTTTCTTGTAACTGGTTGAGCGCATCCACAGCACGTCGACTAATCAGTCTAAAATCGCCGACATCCTCTGGGATGCTGACATCTGAAAGACGATTGATAATACGATAAAAAGCATGAGCAGTGGCTTTTTTAAACCAAGTTTCACCTTCACGCGTACGACGGCGCATATTCACCATATCTGCGCCTTGTTGCCAAGCCGTAATCATTTCTGGGATTAGTTCTGGAGGGTCTTGCAAGTCGGCATCGATGACAACAACGGCTTCACCGCGCGCAAGCCTAAGTCCAGCGCTAACTGCGGCTTCTTTACCAAAGTTGCGACTTAATTTTGCAAGGCTTACCATTGGGTTAGTAACTTGCAGCGTCTTAACAATATCAACTGTGCGGTCACTGCTACCGTCATCAATATAAAGCACTTCCCAATTGTTTTGAATTCCAGCTAGTGCATTAACGAGCCGTTGGTGAAAAATTGGTAATACTTCTTCCTCGTTAAAGGCAGGCACAATCACAGTCAACAGCAATGTTTCTTCATTTTTAACCGTGTTTAATAGATTGATATTGGTTTGCTTCATGCAAAAGTCCATTGTCGGTTGAGTTGGTAAGTCACAATAAGCACGATGATAGTAGCAATGACTTGTGCTACTAAATAGTATAAGTCGAAAAAATGCGTCATCATCCAAACCAGCAAGCTATTTAATATAGCGCCCAGCGCAGCAATAGTAAGAAATCGGGGTAAGGCTTTATAGTTTGGGGTGTTGCTGGAAAATGTAAAACAGCGATTACCAATATAGGCGATACCTGCACCACATAATGCACCCAATCCAGTGGCTACCCATGGCCTAACGTCAAATAGCTCAACTAGGCATAATAAGATTGTGTAGTGAAAAGCGGTAGCAATTCCACCAGTCAGTCCGTACCGAATGAACATCAATATAAAATCTCCGAATAAATTATGATGTTCACTTTATGCAGTACATTAATTGATAGGTGCAGTTAAAATGAGTTAACTGTACATGTACTGATTGCGAATGCATACGCATTATTTTATCTACTATTGCTGATTATTACAAAATAACTGAATCATAAGATAACTAAATCTCAATTAGTAAACTTTTTTATCAGCATTTTTTGTATTCTGGCAGAGTTTTGTTAGAATACGGTTTAGTTGAAAGACTAATTTTTTATTAAAGGGGTATTTAGATGTCTGACATCGAACAACGCGTTAAAAAAATCGTTATTGAACAATTAGGTGCAAATGAAGCAGATGTTAAAAATACATCATCATTTGTAGATGATTTAGGTGCCGATTCATTGGATACAGTAGAATTAGTAATGGCTTTAGAAGAAGAGTTTGACTGCGAGATTCCTGATGATGAAGCAGAAAAAATCACTACCGTACAACAAGCGATTGACTACGTCAGCGCTAATCTCAAGTAATTCCTACATTAACTAGCTTCTCATTATTGGTGATGAGGGGCTAGTTTTCTTAAATTCCCATCTTAAATTTAGTTTATTTTAAGATTAATTCTTGAGTATTTACTACAAAATACTAACCAAAAATATAAATAGAGCAATCCAAATATGTCAAAACGTAGAGTTGTAGTCACTGGGTTAGGTGTGGTTTCTCCAGTAGGAATAGGCACTGACAACGCATGGGCCAATGTTATCGCTGGAAAATCAGGCGTTACTAAGATCACCAAATTTGATACTACAGGTTTTAGTTCGCAAATTGCAGGCGAAGTTAAAGGCTTTGATGTATTGCAATATATGCCTGCTAAGGAAGCTCGCCGAATGGACACTTTCATCCAATTTGGGTTAGCTGCTGGATTAGAAGCTTTTAAAGATTCTGGCATTGTCGTGACTGAAGAAAATGCAGAACGTATTGGTGTTTCTATTGGCTCTGGGATTGGCGGTATTCGCTTAATTGAAGAGACTAATGATGTCTATGATGAAGGTGGTGCACGCAAAATATCACCGTTCTTTATTCCTGGCACAATTATCAATATGATTTCAGGTAACTTATCCATCATGCTGGGCTTAAAAGGTCCAAACGTCGCGATTGTGACGGCGTGTACCACAGGTACGCATTCGATTGGTGATGCCGCACGGATGATTGAATACGGCGATGCTGATGTCATGGTGGCTGGCGGCGCAGAAGCTGCCATCAGTGAGCTCTCTGTAGGCGGCTTTGCCTCGGCCCGTGCCTTATCAACCCGTAATGACGACCCGGCAACGGCGAGTCGCCCGTGGGATAAAGACCGTGATGGTTTTGTGATAGGTGAGGGTGCTGGTGTACTGGTACTTGAAGAATACGAAGCTGCCAAAAAGCGTGGCGCAAGAATTTATGCTGAGCTTATCGGCTATGGCATGAGTGCGGATGCGTATCACATGACGGCGCCGAATATGGATGGCCCACGTCGTTCAGTGGTAAATGCGCTTAAAAATGCGGGGGTGAGTCCAGATCAGGTGCAGTTTATCAATGCGCATGGCACTTCTACACCACTAGGTGATGCCAATGAAACCAACGCGATTAAAGCCGCTTTTGGCGATCATGCATACAAACTAGTGGTGAACTCAACCAAATCGATGACAGGGCACTTATTAGGTGGTGCAGGCGGCTTGGAATCGGTATTTACCGTGCTCTCTATCTACAATCAGGTTTCACCGCCTACCATCAATATTTTCAATCAAGATCCAGAGTGCGATTTAGATTACTGTGCCAATACTGCACGCGATATGAAAATTGACATTGCCTTAAAAAATAACTTTGGCTTTGGCGGTACTAACGGCAGTTTAGTGTTTAAGAAAATATAAGCTTTACTTCATGCAATCATGGTGATGGTTTAAGTGTTGGTTTGATTTAAACTATAGCCATGTCAGCTTTTCCAAATTATCTTATCAATGGCAGTAATGAGTCGCTGTCTCCACTAGATCGTGGCTTTGCTTATGGTGATGGCGTGTTTCGTACATTGCCTATTCATCACGGCAAGCCAGGCTGCTGGGCCTTGCATTACAACAAGCTGATCAATGATTGCAAAATGCTGGGCATTATTTGCCCAGAAGAGTCGCTGTTATTAAGTGATATTGAAAAACTGTTTGGTTCTTTTGGTAGCCTTGTTGAACCCCAAGCTGTGGCTAAAATTATTATCACCAGAGGTATTGGTGAGCGTGGTTACACTTTGCCACAACCCGCAATACCCAGTCGCATAGTGATTAAGTCTAACTTTCCTAATTACAATGCAGACAACATTATTAATGGCGTTAAACTGCATCTTTGTGTTACACGTTTAGGCCTGCAACCTAAGCTTGCAGGTGTTAAGCATTTGAATCGCCTGGAAAACGTGCTGGCGCGCATGGAATGGCAAGATCACGGTATAGCAGATGGTTTGATGCTTGATACAAACGGGCATGTAATTGAATGCACGACTAGTAATGTATTTGCACGATTCGGTAACAAACTAGTGACACCAAATTTAAGTGAATGTGGCGTTGCTGGTGTAACCAGGCAGCGTATTATTGAGGCTGCACCTGATGTGGGCTTGCTGTCTGTCGTGCAAAAGATAACATTAGCTGAACTACTTCAGGCCGATGAAGTGATTATTTGCAATAGCTTGTTTGGTGCTTGGCAGGTTGTAGGGCTAGATAATAAAGTTTGGTTAAACAATGGCTCAACTCAGAAACTGGCACAAGATTTAAGAAAGATTTTACAAGTATCATGCGATTGATTAAGCAGTTATTCTGGCTCATAGTTTTAACTATCATTCTGTTAGCCATTTCACTTGCACATTATGCAACCACATCCCTACGTCTGCAGCCTACCAGTCAAGATGTGGTGGTTGAACCTAAAAGTAGTGTGAGAAGCGTTGCAAATCAGCTTGTTAAGCAAGGTGTGCTCACCGAGCCTTGGCGGTTCATCATACTGGCAGGAATTTTGCATAAAGGGTCTCATTTGCAAGCGGGGAGTTACACTTTAAATAAAAATATAACACCGTATCAGCTTTTGTTGTCTATTAATAATGGCAAGGTAACACAAGGTGGCATCACCTTTATTGAAGGTTATACATTCTCGCAAATGCGTGAACGTCTAGCAAAAAACGAGGCGCTTAAACACACAATTAACAAGTTATCTGATTCCGAGGTGATGGCGCTTGTTGATGAAAATGCAGCGCATCCAGAAGGTTTGTTTTTCCCTGATACTTATTATTTTGATCGAAACACCGAAGATATCGTGATATTAAAACGGGCCTATATCGCCATGCAAAACAAGCTAGCAAAGGCTTGGGCAGAAAAAGCTAGTAAAGGTGTTAATGGTGCACCTGCCTTACCGTACAAAAATAGCTATGAAGCCTTGATCATGGCTTCAATTATAGAAAAAGAAACTGGCAAAGCCATTGAGCGACCTTTAATTGCCGGTGTGTTTTTAAACCGCTTAAGATTTGGCATGCGTTTACAAACTGATCCAACAGTAATCTATGGTTTAGGTAATCATTTTGACGGCAATCTGCGTCGTGTCGATTTAACGACTGATAATATCTACAATACCTATACGCGCTCGGGCTTGCCACCCACGCCAATTGCCATGCCTGGCATGGCTTCTATTGAGGCCGCATTGCATCCCACCAGTACCCAAGCATTATATTTTGTAGGAAAAGGTGATGGTACTCATGCTTTTTCGACTACCTTAGATGAACATAACCGTGCGGTTGTGAAATATCAATTAAAAAAATAAATAAACTATTAAACACAAAGACTATATGAACGGAAAATTTATCACTTTAGAGGGCATGGATGGCGCGGGTAAAAGTACACATATCCCAGCCATTGTTGCAATGCTTGAAAAACGTGGGTATGAAGTTATTTCTACACGTGAACCTGGTGGTACCGCTTTAGGTGAAAAGCTACGTGAATTATTATTGCACGAACCTATGCATCCGGAAACTGAGACTTTACTGATGTTTGCGGCGCGGCGTGAACATATTGCATGTGTCATAGCCCCAGCGTTAGCGCGAGGCGCCTATGTATTATCCGATAGATTTACTGATGCTACATATGCCTACCAATGCGGGGGCCGTGGTGTTGAATTTAATAAGGTAAAGCTTTTAGAACAATGGGTGCAGGGCGTTGGTGATAATGAACTGCAGCCCGATCTAACTCTGTTATTTGATGTGCCAGTTGAAGTGAGTGTACAACGTTTATCTGGAGCACGTGCGCCAGATAAATTTGAGCGCGAAAGTACTGATTTTTTTAATCAATTAAGGTCGACTTACTTAGCCAGAGCTGCTGAAAGTCCTGCAAGATTTAGAGTGATTAATGCTAATCAACCAATAAAAAAAGTTAATCTTATTATTCAGGATATTGTTTCAACCATATAATTTATAATGATATTATCTAATAGTTTATATCCATGGCAACAGCAAGCTTGGCAACGTGTGCAAGCTATGCGCGCAAAGTTGCCACATGCGTTGCTGCTAAGTGGTAAGGCGGGTATTGGTAAACTTGAATTTGCACAGAATCTAGCTAAATCATTGTTATGCAGTAATCCTAACCCCAGTGGAGAAGCGTGCAATCAATGCCCTAACTGTACTTGGTTTAATGAAGGCAATCATCCGGACTTTCGCTTAACCAGCCCAGAGCAAGACTCGGATAGCGCAGTTGACGAAGTTCCCATTACTAAAAAAAGTAGCAAAAGAAGTATTGTCATTAAAATTGAACAAATCCGCGAACTCAATCAGTTTTTAGCACTATCAAATCATCAGCATGATGGCCTACGTATCGTGCTGCTTTGTCCTGCGGAGGCTTTAAACCTAGCTGCCGCAAACGCATTACTTAAAATGCTAGAAGAGCCACCGCAAAACACTATATTTTTGCTTGTTACCCATCAGCCACAACGTTTATTACCTACCATTATCAGTCGCTGCCAAGTGATTGACATGCCACTGCCAGATGAAAAATCTGCTAGTGATTGGCTTGTAAATCAAGGTGTTAAAGATGCAACCTCACAACTTAGTTACGCTGGCGGTTCGCCGTTATTAGCACTTGGACAAGCAGTAGAGGGCGGCAATAGCTCCTGGCAGAATCTGGCACAAGGCTTATCCATAGGTGCAAAGCTCAATCCCTTCATATCAGCTCCAGTATTTTTGAGTGCAAGCTCATCGGCAAATATGGATTTTGCACTGACAGCATTACAAAAATGGTGCTGTGATTTATTGAGCTGCAAATTGACACAGCAAGTGCGTTATCACGCCCAATATACAAGTGCTTTGCAAGCCTTAAGCAAAAGCGTAGACTTAAGCCTGTTGCTGGATTTTAATACTAGGTTAGTTAATGCACGAAAAATGGCGAATCATCCATTGAACAATGAGCTACAGCTAGAAAATATCTTGTTGCGCTATACGCAGATATTTGACGTAAATGTTTGATGTAACGATTCTTGAATAAATAGCATTAAGCTAACTTTAAAAGACAACCGATCATGAGCTTAGACACAAATTCAGAACAGGGCAAAGCGTCCACCAAACCTGGAGTACTATCGCTGGCCATTAAAGAAAAAGCAGCGCTTTATGGCGCCTATATGCCATTTATTAAAGGTGGTGGTTTGTTTATACCTACTAACAAGCCATTTAAAATTGGCGAAGAAGTATTTATGCTACTGAGTTTAGTTGATGACCCAGTCAAGCTGAAAGTCGTTGGTAACGTGGTTTGGGTCATGCCTGTTGCGCAAAACAATCGCCCTCAAGGCATCGGTGTGCAATTTAATGAAAAAGACGGCGGTATTGAAGTTAAAAATAAAATCGAGGCTATTCTTGCAGGTACATTAAAGTCTGCTCGCCCAACACACACTATGTAATATGCAGTGATATCAAAACATTTGCTGTACTTAATTAGTCGATATAGATCATGTTAATAGATTCCCATTGCCATCTTAATTTCCCTGAGTTCTCAAATAATATGCCTGCACTCAGGCAAGCCATGACTGAGAATCAAGTTACTCATGCTCTTTGTGTTTCCGTTACTTTAGAGAAATTTCCAGAAGTACTCGCAATTGCAGAAGCATATGATAATTTCTATGCTTCTGTTGGGGTGCATCCTGATTATGAAAAGAAATCAGACGATGGTAGAAATCTCGAAGAGCCTAGTGTAGAACGTTTAGTGCAACTGGCTAATAATCCAAAAATTATCGCAATCGGTGAAACTGGATTGGATTACTTTAGATTAACCGGTAATTTAGAATGGCAACGAGAACGCTTTCGTACCCATATTCGTGCCGCGATTAAAACTAATAAGCCTTTGATTATTCATACAAGAAATGCCTCTATAGACACCATTTGCATTATGCGTGAAGAGAATGCACAGTTTGTAGGCGGTGTGATGCACTGTTTTACTGAAAGCCTGGAAGTGGCTGAACAAGCCATAGAGCTAGGTTTTTATATCTCATTTTCTGGCATAGTTACCTTTAAAAATGCGCTGGAATTAAAGGAAGTTGCCAAGAAAATCCCATTGAGCAAAATGCTCATCGAAACTGATTCACCTTATCTTGCACCAATTCCTTTCCGCGGTAAGACTAATCAACCCGCCTACGTTCGATATGTGGCTGAGGAAATTGCTAAGTTACGAGGCATAAGTGTTGAAGAAGTAGGGCGCGCAACATCAGAAAACTTTTTTAACTTGTTTAAACAAGCTGCTATTATCAATCAGGTATCAACATGCAACTAACTATGCTGGGCGTTGGTTCCAGTGCAGGAACGCCAGCTGTTGGCTGCAAATGTAGCACTTGTACATCAACTAATCCACGTAATAAGAGAACCCGTTGCTCGAGTATTATTACGCTGGACAGCGGTGAAGTGATACTGATTGATACAGGCCCGGATTTACGCGCTCAAGCCTTAAGAGAAGGGCTAACGCACGTAGATGCTGTACTTTATACACATAGCCATGCTGACCATTTGCATGGCATTGATGATTTGCGTGCTTTTTGCCAGTTACAACGTAAACAAATACCACTTTATGCTAAACATGACGTGGTGGCACATATTTCCAGTAAATTCGGATATACACTACGTGAACCATGCGACTTTTGGGATTTACCAGTTCTAAGCATTAGTCCAATTGATGGGCCTTTTATGCTGTTTGATCATCTCATAACACCAATCCCAGTTAAGCATGGCTATAGTGATATTATTGGATACCGTATTGGTAATATTGCCTACTTGACAGATGTTTCTGAGATTCCAGAGGCCTCTTTTGATTTGTTGCGAGAGCTGGATATTCTGCTGTTAGACTGCCTACGCCATCAGCCACATCCAACGCATATCAATCTGGAACAAAGCATAGCTTATGCTAACCAAATAAAAGCAAAAAATACGTACATGATACACATGACACACGAGCTTGAGTTTGATGCGCTTAGCCAAGCGTTGCTAAACGCACAAGTACAAAGTCAACAAAATGTACCTATACACGTTGGATATGATGGACTCAAGCTAGAGTTCAGGTAGTAGCCGTAAATAATCAACAGTAAATTGTAGTAAATAGCTTAAAATAACTCTTTTGAAATTATGTATTGGGAACGAGAAATGCAAAAAACATTCAAAAACATAACGATAGTCACCATGCTTGCATGTTTGTCACTAGGAAGCTTAGCTGCCATTGCCGGTCCTAAAACCTACACGGAAGATGAGTTTTTAAATAACTTCAGCGGCAAATCAAAAAAGGTGATTATTGAAAAGTTAGGTGCGCCAGCTAGAAAAGAACTTTCTGTTAAGCCAACAAATGCAGAAAATATAGTTGGGCAAAAAGAAGATAGCAAGGCTAAACGCGTTAACATTGAAATGTGGTACTACAAAAACCTAGTTAAGTATGATCCAAAAAGAACTTATAAAGAAACAGAAGTTACTTTAGTTAATGATCGGGTGATGAATATTGCGTTTTTTAATAATAAGTAATGTTAGGGACTAACAGTCCTTAACTAAGACATTAATTTTAGGCATAAAAAACTAAACACTAACAAAAGAATTAATCAATATAAATTCTTTTGTTTATATTTGGAAGTTGCTATGGCTAGAATTTAGATACGTAAGTTTAATCCTTCTATTTGTCACTAGAACAAAGTATTTCACATGGCGATACAGAAACTAGATGCGTATCACATCCAAATAAAACGCCGAAATTATTTTAAAGCTATTACTTGTTATTATATAAAAAAGTCACTCACTAGTTTATTCGTAAGCATCCGCCCAATACCGTATTGACGTAAGTGCTAATGCTTTATTCAGCCTTTAGGATTTTGACGACTAGATATTGTTGCCACGTTATGGACTT
>JAYVMU010000014.1:0-62041 GCA_043758775.1 Methylophilaceae bacterium | reverse complement strand
AAGTCAGTCATAAAATAGGTGTACACTTAATTTAGGTGGACACCTATCTTACGAGATTTAGGGAGTAAGGCTAGATGGTGCTGGGCAGGTGCTTACCATAAAACCCAGTACGCCCTAGCTTTTGTCTGAAACCAAACCACAAGGCAAGTATGATGGCAGTCAGGATCAAGGCGGGAATAAGCTGCCCCATCCCCACCCATAAAATCTGCCCTGCCAACAAATCTTTAAGATGCTCACCACCATGTGGGTTATTAGATAGCAAGATAACGCCTGCACTAGCTGCCAGTACAAACAAGCCGCCGATAAGCGCTTCTTGCACATCAGGCCAGCGCTTTTCTGTCCATGTTAACAACAAAGCCCCTAGCAAAGCTGCACAAAAAGCCGCGGCCTGCACGGCAAGCCCTTGTGGGTTCCAACCAAAAGCATCTGCCGTAATAACACCGAGGGCTGCAATTTGGGCAATGGCTAAGTCAATAAAGACAATACCGCGTTGCAATACCTGTTGCCCCATTGGCACGTGCGTAGCTAAAACCAGCAGGCCGGCCAAAAATGCAGGACCAAGAATAGCAAGATTAAGCGAGTCTAGATTCATGAAATGTTTCCTTTACTTTGATTAACGCAATTATTTAACTGCGTCCGCTTTGGTGCCATCTAACAAGCGTTGAATGGTATCGTCAAACAGTGAGAATAAATCTTTCGCATGATCGGAACCACCAACGCTAAAAGGTAATACTACCGCTGGGATTTTTGCTTTTTCAGATAACCATAACGATGAACGCTCACTATTGTAAGCAGCGCGAATAATCATTTTAGCTGGCTGACGCTGTAGTTGTGCTAGCACCTCAGAAAGATGCGATGTAGTTGGCTCTACACCTGGCTTTGGTTCTAGCGTAGCCACTTCGCGCAAACCTAACCAATCCTCCAGATAAGGAAAGCCCTTATGCTGCACCACAATTGCTACACCTTTTAATGGTGCGGCTTCTACATCCCAACGTTTAATTGCTTCTTGCCAGCGTTGTGCGAAGTCTTTTTCACGTGACTGATAATAAGCGGCATTGGGAGTATCAATTTCCGCTAAACGTTGTGCTAAAGCCTCACCCACTTTACTGATATTACGTGGGTCCGTCTGAATATGCGGGTTACCACCCGGATGAATATCTCCTTCTGCACGATCTAGATGCGTCGGGATTTCCAACATCCGCACAAAATGTGCAGCTTCAAAATTAGCCGGTTTACCAGGCTGTAGGCGCTCGTTGCCCGATTGCCGTAATAACACGGGCAACCAGCCAATCTCCAATTCAGAACCGGTACATACCAACACATCAGCCTTGCGTAGTTGAGAAACCAAACTGGGCTTAGCCTCAATGTGATGCACGTCTTGCAGCGCATTGGTCGCAGTAAACACATTCACTTTATCACCACCCAGTTCTTTGGCTAATGCGCCCCACTCTGGCTCGCAAGCAAACACATTAAGTGGTGGTGCAGCATTGGCCGATTGCGCGGTAATAAAAAATGCCGCTAGTGCAGCCAATTGAATAAAACTTTTCATTGATAGATTCTTCATCAGAGATTTCCTTAATATTTGTGAGCGCCGTGGGCACCTAGACTCATTTGATATTGCAGATAGACTTGGTTATCCGCCAGTCCTTGCCGCGATTCGTCGCGCGACAATTGCAAACGTATACGAGAGAACTCGCTAGGATTGTAATCCAGCATCCAAGTTACACGCTGCGGATCATAGTTAACATTAGCTAAACCAGAAGTGTTAAGACCATAATTCACATCGCCCGCATTTAAACGGTCATAACGCAAGCCTGTGCGCCATTCCGGCATAAACTTGTAAACACCCTGCAAGTACCAGCCTGATTGCGCTGCGCTATAAGTGTCTGTGTTAAGCGTGCCATCTTCAGTCCTGTGCAAAAACTCACCCTGTAACTTAAAGCTATTATTCGTGGCATTGCCGTTAGGTGCATATTTCCACACAAAATCTGCCAGCCAAATCTTGCTCGTACCAGAGAAGCTATTAGTGACAAAATCGCCAGCGACATCTACATCATTGGACTTGCGGTCTTCTGGTGAAACACGCAGATAAGATACACCAGCGCGCCAACTACTGCTTATGCCAACATCACCCCCCACATGAGCGAAAATAGAAGCTGCACCACCGCCGTTTTTGTCACGGCCTAAAGTATCGGCAATTCGACCACGCCCATATTCAGTACCAACTTCAAGAAACGTATCAATCGGTGCCAGCCATTTAAGCTGCACACCATCATCACCAAACTGTGTACCCAAAAATGCTTGGTACGCCAAAGGATTATCAACGAAATCCCAAGTATGGTTATGTTGCTCATTTAAGTAGCCAATGCTAGAAAAAAATCGCCCGGCTTTAACCGTGACGCCATAAGGCAACGTGGTAGTTTGAATAAAAGCTTCTTCCACACTTGCTGTGTTATCGCCCAGCAAGGATAAATTAAGTCCACCGTAAAAATGTGGGTCTACATTGGCATAGACGCCTAATTCAGACTCCCCCAAATTAAAACCACGCGTACCTGGGCCAACGTTGCCACCCGCCTGAAAGCCAGTGATATGATAATTAGAGTCTTGTGAGCGGTCTGAGTAAGTACCAGAAAGTATCAGCGAGATATCCGGGTTAAAAGCATTGCTGGAACTTGGACGGGCACTAGCTTGCACTGCAGCAGACTCTGCATTAGTAGCCGTTTTTGCAGCATCGCCCGCAACCGTTTCGGTTTTTTGCAAACGAGCTTCAAGTGATTGAATACGCCCTTCGTAATTTTCCTTCATTTGCTGGATTTCAGCACGAAGCTTTTCCATCTCATCGCTGTCATTGGCATGTGCAACCAATGGCAACAAAAAAACAAGCGGTATTGCACGCGCAACAGCACGCGTCATTAAATTGGGCAATTATATACATAAGAAACCCTTAATTAAAATAAGAAAGCCAGCCATCAGCCAGCTTTCTTTTTTTCTTTTTTAGGTTCTGGTTTAGGTGGCGTTGAAAGCATGCGCTTTAACGTGTCATCGAATTTTCTTGAATCATTTTCGCTACTCTTTTTCTGGGTTTTCAATTGGTATCTCCATTTGAGTATTAGCGTCCACTGATGGTTTCTCTACAGTTATTTTAAAACCATTAACATGAATTATTTTTTTATCGACTAAATTTCTATCAAAAGTATGCAATAAACGGATTTTGTAGAAAGCACATGTAGCTACGTGAACCGCATCTTTTGGCAAGATATTTGAATCCCACACCACATCACGTGCCAATTCCGCAATTTCTCTAGTTAAAGGTTTCTGACTAATAAAATGTTGTCTAAAAAAGTTACCTACTAAAATTCTTTTAGATGGGTCAAGCTTAGGCGTGCCCTTCATATAAATTACTTCTGCTGTCGTTAGTGTTGAAGTGATTATATGAAGAAATCCTTTTTCACAAGCAGACCATGCGTTATTACATCCAGCCATTTCTAAAGTTGACTTGTCCTCATTTATCATCGCAAGGAAAGCATCAGAATCCCAATATACGCTTGGAATCATTGAGTAGTGCCTGTAGACAATAACTCTCGCATTTGTGCCAAACTTGGAATTTCAGAAATATCAGGGAAATTTATTATTCGAGACGCCTTAATAGCAACAGGCATACCATCTTTTCGATATTTCACTACACCAATAACTTCTACGCGCTTTTGAAAACTTGTTAAAGCTTGTTGCAATAAAGTTTCTTTGATTTCACATTTAACAGAGCGATTATCAATTAAATCATAAATTACAAACTGTAATTTTCCATGCCCATCTAATTTTTGCAAAGTGCCTTCTACAGCACCATCTTCTTCGTATGCAACCGCAAGCAAATTATCGGCAGCACTAGCAATTTTTCGTTCCATCCGAACAGATTCTTCTCTACGAGACCAAATCCTGACATTCGGTTCAACGATAGTCTTTTTGAACAGAGAAGATAAGTTTTTAGCGTAATCAATGGCTTTATCAGTAAAGTTGATTGGTCTTATGCCTTGAGCCAAACTTTTGATACCGCTAACTATTTCTTGGCGAGTTGCATCTGCATAATGATTAGAGTTATTACCTAAAACACCAACTCCAATACTGCCAGAATATACTTTTACAGACCAATCAGCAGAATCACTTTTATCATTGGACACCTGTCTGGATATTTCTTTAACTAATCCAATAAAATTATCAGTAGCTTTTTGAAAATCGGCAATAGAAATCATATCCTCGTCTATTTCGAGGGTAATATCAGTAGTTATTTGTTCTAGCTTTATAGCCATTGCAAGATTTAAAAGCCTTTTTCTTAAAGTTACGAATGGCAGTACATCAATCTCTTTCCACCAATGCCGCCAATCAAAGTCATTAGTCTTTCTGTATCTGTAGATTTGCGTGTGTTATATCTGAAGTCAAACTCTACTACATAGCGTTTTAAGTGGAAAGCACTAACATGATGATAAGTGCCAACTAAACCACGTTTTAAACGGCTAAAAAAGCCTTCTATTGTATTTGTGTACACGTGACCCCTGACGTACTCACCTTTACTATGCGTAACAACATTATGACTAGCAAATTCTTTACCGATTGCCATGTAAACCCTAGCTTCATCAGTCATTAAATGTGCATCGGTTGCTACTTGAGACATTAGTATAGGCTTTAAGGTTGCACCACTTACACTTGGAACATGAAAAGAACAAACTTTGCCGCCACGCTCAACTAAAGAAAATATTTTTTCTTTATGCTCGCCACCACGTCCTTTGTAGTTTTTTGCCGCTAGACTGCGTTTAGTATTTCCCCAATATGTTTCATCAGCTTCTACAGTGCCACCACCAGTGCCCATTAAGCCGCCGCCATCAGGTTTCATAGCTTCGCGAATTCTACCAAGCATGAACCATGCAGTTTTTTGAGTAACACCAATTACACGATGTAATTCCATACTGCTCATGCCATTTTTAGCAGCGCATACTAAATGTACAGCTAATAACCATACATGTAATTTAACTTTGCTACGCTCAAACACAGTACCAACTGTCACGCTAAATTGTTTACGGCAATCAGCGCATTTTAATAAGCCTTTGCGGTGAGATTCCCCAGTAAGTCTGTAGTGTTCACCTACGCAACCACAATGGGGGCATATAACGCCATTAGACCAACGAAGAGACTCTAAGTATATACGCGCTTTTTCTTCGTCTTGAAAGTGCGGTTGATTTATAATTGGTGTAGCCATGATTTAATTCCTTTAATGTATGGCTACATTTTATTAAATTAATATGGGTTTTTCAAGTATATAATTGCCTTAAATTGAGTTTAAACATAGTCACCTCGCAAACAAAAAATAAAGCCGCCACTCTCCATAAAAGAACGGCATCAAAAATCAGATGTTATGCAAAGGCTGGGGGAGCGCGAGATTGATATGGAACATCAACAGCAGAAGCAAAAGTCTGCACTGCTGAAATGCTGTGTTGAAATTGATTAGATAAAACGTGAAATACAAAACTGTGTGAGCCAACAACGCTGCTAATGCCAGATAAAGCAATACATTGTGTGCAATTTACACCATGACCAGGCGCCTGTTTATTGTCGTAAGAGTCTTGGGGAATAAGACCATTAATATTACTTTCGTAGCCGCTTACTTCTGTGTTTTGGTTTTGAGCTAACGTCTGCTGAGGGAATTCCAGCTGCCAATCTGCCTTATGCTGGTACGGGTGCAGCAATACCTGCTGCTGTGAAAAAACCAGCAACATTGCATAAAAAAATGTCAGTAAGCGACCATAAACCATAAATGAATTGTATCAAACAATTAGCTTGTATTATGAGTTGGCGTTGCAGAATAAATTTTTTAAGGTTAAGTTAGGCAATCAAATTAATTGAAGCCGGAAGACTGTCATGAATCTCTCAAATTTCTTGCTTGAACATCAAAGCTCGTCGGTCATTCCAAACTCGATGGAGATTTTGGTGTAAAACACATTGACCTTTTCTGTATGTAATCGCTGAAACAGACGCTCGGTGTCATCTGAGCTGAGCGCCATCGTTATTTCAATGGGCTGATCAGCCAGATCAATGAAGTGTGCAGAATGCAACTTGTGTCCATGCCCAAAACCTTCAGTTGCAGCAGTCAACGTAGCACCACCACCAAGTTTCTTTGCTTCTTGCATTAACCACTCGCCTAACTGCAGATGACCGTGCCTTCTATCCTGAACGGTGAAAAAAGTCAGTTGATAACCTTGCATGGAATACACCTCCATATCATGTCGTTTTGAACTGCTCGATAGTCGCAGAGCCAAGTGTTGTCATCATAAGCCGTCCAGCGACAAACAAGGCAATTGCTTAAGCAGGTTTTAGCATATTCTATGACCGTTAACTAAACCTTACTTGATAAGTTTACACCAACTCCGACGGCTACAAACAAATAGAAGGCTCAAACAAAAGTGAGCCATATTTAAGCTTGCTTCACAGCGTGTAGCAAGCACGTCGGAGTGGCCGCATGTGCCGGGCTCGATAACCAAAACTATTGAAGCCGCCCGTTGCAATGCAAGCTTAGTCTTAAAAGGGACTAATTAACATAACTTTGCAAATTCGCAAGAACGTCTAATATCCAATATACTCTTACTTTTAGCTTTACTTTTTAAAAGCAATTATTTAGCAGCTTCACTTTCAGGTATACGAATGAAAATAATCCAACTTTTGGTTTTACTTACCTTTGCCGCAACCGCGCAAGGGGCCACTTCTGAAACGGCGTCAGCACTTATCAAATTAAAACCCACGGCAGAGCAAGGCCAAGCAGCCAGCCTATCGGCCGAAGTGTTAAAACGCTACCATTACAAGCCGATTCCACTGAATGATGATTTATCTAGCAAGATATTTGATGCTTATATCAAATCGTTAGATGGTGAGAAGATATTTTTTCTTCAATCTGATATTGATCAATTCGCCAATGCACGCACCAAGCTGGATGATGCAATTTTAAGTGAGAATTTGGGCATCCCTTTTGCGATTTTCAATTTATACAAACAACGTATTGCAGAGCGTATTACTTATGCGCAATCGCTACTTAAACAAGGCTTCGATTTTACCAAGCAAGATAGTTATCAATACGATAGAGAAAAAGCGCCTTGGTTGAAATCGGAAGATGAAGCGCATGATTTATGGCAAAAACGCGTTAAAAACGATTGGCTGCGCCTCAAGCTTGCAGGCAAAACTGATAAAAATATTGTAGAGATACTGAATAAGCGTTACGACAATTATTTAAAAGGCATCAATAAACTCAAAGGCGATGACGCGTTTCAATCGTTTATGAACGCATTTGCCATGTCAATTGACCCGCATACCAATTACTTTGGTGTACGGGCTTCTGAAGATTTTGATATTTCCATGAAATTGTCACTTGATGGTATTGGTGCAGTATTGGAAGAAAAAGACGAGTACACGACGATTCGTGAACTCGTCGCTGGCGGCCCTGCGGCATTATCTGACAAACTTAAAGTGGGCGATCGCATTGTAGGTGTTGGCCAAGGTGAAGGTACGCCCATCGTGGACGTAACAGGCTTTAGGCTTGACGACACCGTGGCGTTGATACGTGGCGCAACTGATTCTGTAGCCGTGCTAGAAATACTACCTGCAGAGGCCGGCCCAGATGGTAAACATAAGTTTGTTTCTATCATTCGCAAAAAAATTAGCTTGGAAAAGCAAGCGGCTAGGAAAAGTATTGTTGAAGTAAAAGATGGTAATGTAACGCGTCATATTGGTGTGATTACACTACCTGTATTCTATGAAGATTTTACGGCACGTAGCAAAGGTGATAAAGATTATAAAAGCGCAACACGTGATGTAGCAGTATTATTAGATGAGCTTAAAAAAGACAAAGTGGATAGCGTATTAATTGATTTACGCAACAATGGCGGTGGCTCACTTTCCGAGGCGATTAACCTTACAGGCTTGTTTATTGACCAGGGACCTGTGGTGCAAGAGCGCGATGCCAAGGGTGAGATAAAAGTTGACTCTGACACCGACAGTGGCGTGACTTGGGCTGGCCCAATGGGCGTGTTGATTAACCATGCCTCAGCCTCAGCTTCTGAGATTTTTGCCGCAGCGATTCAAGATTATGGACGCGGCATTATCATTGGTGAAACCAGCTTTGGCAAAGGCACAGTACAAACTGTAGTAGATTTAGACGAGCTAGTTAAAAATACTAAGCCCAAGTTTGGTGAGCTTAAAATGACGGTAGCGCAATTTTTCCGCATCAACGGCGGCACTACACAGCTACGTGGTGTACTGCCTGACATAAGTTTGCCATCATTTTTAGATGCTAAAAGCTTCGGTGAATCTAGCTTTAGCAATGCATTACCTTGGTCGCAAATCAAAGCTGCAGATTATAAACCCGCTGGTAATTTGGTGGGGATTATTCCTATGCTAAAAATTGACCATGATGCGCGCGTAGCGAAAGACAAAGACTTTCAGTATCTTATAAAAGACATTGCAGATGTAGAGGTAGAGCGTAAGAAAAATTCACTTTCATTAAACTTTGCCGAACGCCAAAAAGAACGTGATGCTAAAGAAGCGATAATAAAATCACGTGAAGATAGTAGCGCTAGTACCAAAGCGCCATCGAATCAAGATGATGGCTTGCAGGCTAATGAGCGCAATCTGAAAGATGATTTGGCATTAGAAAAAGCCAATAAAGAGACTAAAGACATACTACTCAATGAAGCAGCCAATATTATGAGCGATGAAGTTGGTTTACTAAAAAATACTGAAGTGGTAAAAAAGTAACTATGCAAACACCATTGTCAGTAAGTTTCTAGTAATAAACCTGGCAAGGTTAAGTAACTAGCCGCCTAAATAATCCCGCTTGCTAAGCTCCACACCGTTATGACGCAATATGTCGTAAGCTGTGGTCACATGAAAATACACGTTAGGGTTAACCCAGTTAAGCAAATATTGCTGACCAGTAAACGCCAACTCTGTTTTGCCCACTGTAATTGAAATATCACGAGTTTCAGCGCCTGTTAATTGCTCTGATTTAATACCATCTAAAAACCCGATGGTTTTAGTAATGCGGGCTTGCAAATCAGCAAATGTGGTTTCGTTATCTTCATACTTAGGGATTTCTACGGCAGCCAAGCGCGCCGCCGCACCTTTGCTCATGTCCGTTGCAATTTGTACTTGGCGACTGAGTGGGTACATATCAGGAAACAAACGCGCTGTAATCAACACCTCCTGTTCAATTTTTCTAGCCTCAGCATGGTCTTGCGCTTTTTTAAGCACAACTGATAGGTTACTTAAAATGCGTTTTAAGGGCGGAATTGTTGCGTCATACATTGAAAACATGATGATTAATCCTCTGTTAGTGAATAGAAATTTAGTCAATGCAATTTAATGCATAGATAATACGCTTGTTCTGTGGCAGTTCACAATGCTATGTCCATAGATTAAGAATATAGCAATGTCATATTATTTTTTATATTTCAAATATCAAAGTAAAATGTGCGGATGAATATCTACTCACTTGCGAAGCCGTTGTTATTCCAGCTTGATGCTGAAAAAGCGCACAATCTCACGCTAAAAACCCTGAAAATTGCTGAAAAAACTGGATTATTGAATCTGTTGCCCAGACCAATTATTTGTACGCCACGGCTGGTAATGGGCTTAACTTTCCCCAATCCGATTGGCTTAGCTGCTGGCTTAGACAAAAATGGCGCTTACGTTGATGCTTTAGCCACACTAGGCTTCGGCTTTATTGAAATTGGTACTATCACCCCACGTGCACAACCTGGCAACCCTATGCCGCGCTTATTTCGCGTGACGGAAGCACAAGGCATTATTAACCGTTTTGGCTTTAACAATTTGGGGGTAGATAACCTAATTGAAAATGTAAAAACCACTAAGTTTAAAGGTGTGCTAGGTATTAACATTGGCAAAAACTTTGATACGCCGAACGAACGCGCGGTAGATGATTATTTAATCTGTCTGCAAAAAGTCTATACGCATGCCAGCTACATTACGGTCAATATCTCGTCACCTAACACCAAGAATCTACGCGCCTTGCAGGAGAAAGATACGCTTTCCGACTTGCTCGCCACCTTAAAAGCTGAGCAAGAAAAGCTTGCGCAACAGTATGGACACTATGTGCCTATCGCGTTAAAAATCGCACCTGATTTAGATGAAACACAGGTGAATGAAATTGCCGATTTACTGATGACGTACAAAATAGATGGCGTAATCGCCACCAACACGACACTGGCACGCGATGCAGTTGCTGGCATGTTAAATGGTAAAGAAACTGGCGGCTTATCTGGCGCACCAGTGCGGAATAAATCCACTGTGGTGATTCAGCAACTATCTAAACGCCTGGATGGTGCACTGCCGATTATAGGCATAGGCGGCATTTTAAGTGGCGCTGACGCCATTGAAAAAATCGCCGCAGGCGCTAGCTTGGTGCAAGTGTATAGCGGGCTGATTTACCGCGGCACTGCGCTGGTGCCAGAGGTTTGTCGCGCTTTAGGTTAAGCTCAAAATAACTGGCAAGATGATGAACTTACCCATTCTTTATTCCTACAGGCGCTGTCCTTACGCCATGCGCGCGCGTATGGCACTCAAATACGCAGGCATTGCGATTGAGATTATTGAGGTATCGCTCAAAAATAAGCCTGCTGCAATGCTGCAAGCTTCGCCCAAAGGCACGGTGCCTGTGCTGGTTTTAAAAGATAGTGCTTTAACTAATAGCACGGTGATTGATGAAAGCTTGCAAATTATGCGTTGGGCTTTGGCTAATAATGACCCAGATCACTGGTTAACACATGATGCAGAAAATTTAATTGCCGAAAATGATGGCACATTCAAACAGGCTTTAGACCGCTATAAATACGCGATTCACTTCCCAGAAAAGCCTGTGACGGCACATAGAGCCGATGGTGAAGTATTTTTACGAAAATTGGATAATTTACTTAATCACGATAATTTTCTATCCGGTGAAAAAATAGGACTAGCCGATATCGCTATATTCCCGTTTATCCGCCAGTTTGCCGGAGTTGATGCTACTTGGTTTGAAACCGCACCCTACCCCAAACTTAAAGCATGGTTGAAAGCACGAGTAGAAAGTGATTTATTTTTGAGTGTGATGCAAAAGATTTAAACCTAATATTTAGATGAATAAAAAAGGCGCAACGAATTGCGCCTTTTTCACTTGACCTTAACCTGAGCTACTAAACTACAGCAGCTTCCTCAACATCAAATACGAGTTTTACTTGGTCTTTATCATCAATATCCACGGTGACATGTCCACCATTGGCGAGCTTGCCAAACAGTAACTCATCCGCAAGTGCACGACGAATTGTGTCCTGAATCAAGCGTGCCATCGGGCGCGCACCCATTTGTGGATCGAAACCTTTTTTACCCAAATAGGCTTTCAAAGCATCGGTGAAGTTAGCTTCCACTTTTTTCTCATGCAATTGATCTTCTAATTGAATCAAGAACTTATCCACAACACGGATAATAATGTCTTGTGACAGTGGTGCAAACGATACCATCGCATCTAAACGGTTACGGAACTCTGGCGTAAACATGCGTTTAATATCAGCCGTTTCATCAGATGCATCTTTGCTATTAGTAAAGCCGATACTGGATTTAGATAAGTTTTCCGCACCTGCATTCGTCGTCATGATAATCGTGACATTTCTAAAGTCAGCTTTGCGGCCATTGTTATCCGTTAACGTACCGTGATCCATCACTTGCAATAAAATATTGAAAATATCCGGATGCGCTTTTTCAATTTCATCCAGCAACAATACGCAATAAGGTTGTTTGGTAATCGCTTCGGTCATCAAGCCACCCTGCTCAAAACCCACATAACCCGGTGGCGCACCAATCAAACGGCTCACAGCGTGGCGTTCCATATACTCTGACATATCAAAGCGTACCAATTCAATGCCTAATGTATAAGCCAATTGTTTAGCCACTTCCGTTTTACCCACACCAGTCGGTCCACTAAATAAGAAGCTACCAATTGGTTTAGTCGAAGGGCCTAAGCCACTGCGTGCCATTTTGATGGCAGATGATAAGGTTTCAATCGCTTGATCCTGGCCAAACACCACCGCTTTCAAATCACGCTCTAAAGTTTTAAGTGCATTTCTATCATCGGTGTTGATATTTTTGGGTGGAATACGGGCAATTTTTGCCACGATATCTTCAATCTCTTTATTACCAATCACTTTTTTCTGTTTAGATTTTGGCAATATACGTTGCGCCGCACCTGCCTCATCAATCACATCAATCGCCTTATCAGGCAAATGGCGGTCATTAATGTATTTTGCAGCAAGTTCTGCCGCTGTTGTAAGCGCAGCCACAGTGTATTTCACATGATGATGGTCTTCAAAACGTGATTTCAAACCTTTTAAAATCTCGATGGTTTCTGCAATGCTGGGCTCTACCACATCCACCTTCTGGAAGCGGCGTGACAAGGCATGGTCTTTCTCAAAAATACCGCGATATTCCTGATATGTAGTTGCACCTATGCATTTCAGCGTGCCGTTTGACAATGCTGGTTTCAACAGATTACTCGCATCTAAGGTGCCGCCACTCGCCGCACCTGCGCCAATCAAGGTATGGATTTCATCGATAAACAAAATCGCTTCGGGTTTTTCAGCTAATTGCTTCATGACCGCCTTTAATCGCTGCTCAAAGTCACCGCGATATTTGGTGCCCGCTAACAATGCACCCATATCCAGAGAATACACGGTCGCATTAGCCAATACATCGGGAATATCTTTTTCCACAATGCGACGCGCTAAGCCTTCAGCAATGGCCGTTTTACCCACGCCAGCTTCACCCACTAATAGTGGGTTATTTTTACGGCGACGGCATAAGGTTTGAATCACGCGCTCCAATTCCGGGCCACGACCGATTAATGGATCTATCTTACCTGCGGCAACTTGTAGATTTAAATTCAGCGTAAAGCTTTCTAATGCACCAGTAGGAGCTGCTTCAACCTCAATCTCCTGTTCACCGCCTTCAGGCTTAGCTGTGCCTTCATTCACTTTAGAAACACCATGTGAGATAAAGTTAACGATATCTAAACGCGTAATACCTTGTTGTTGAAGGAAGAATACCGCATGCGAATCTTTTTCACCAAAGATCGCCACCAGCACATTAGCACCTGTGACTTCTTTTTTCCCTGAAGATTGCACATGCAACATAGCACGTTGAATGACGCGTTGAAAGCCTAGCGTAGGTTGGGTATCAACCTCATCTTGGCCAGACACTGTTGGCGTATGCTCTTCAATATAACCATTGAGTTCACTGCGCAACACTTCGAATTTGGCACCACACGCGCGCAACACTTCCGCCGCAGTTGGATTATCAATCATCGCTAGCAATAAATGCTCAACAGTGATGAGTTCATGACGCTTTTGTCTAGCGTCCATGAAGGCCATGTGTAGGGATACTTCTAATTCTTGCGCTATCATTAAATCACCTTAATAAATTCGTTTTGCAGGCAAATCGCTACGTTGCATGCTCACTCATTCCTAGTCCATTCATTCAATATGCTTTGATCTTTCGTTTTTGCATGATGACAGCATAGCGATTTCTTAAAGCGATTTTTAATACAACCACATTTTAAATACCAGCAACAACTACGCCACATCCATTGCTCAAGCTGGTTCAACAACACATTGCAATGGATGTTGATACTCTTTTGCCAGATTCAATACCTGATTCATTTTTGTTTCTGCAATATCTTGTGGATAAACCCCGCATACACCCACACCCTCTGTATGTACTTGGAGCATGATTTGCGTCGCTTGTTCACGGTCTTTATTAAAAAAACGTTCTATCACTTCTACCACAAACTCCATCGGAGTGTAATCGTCATTTAACAACATGACTTTATACATCGGCGGCAGCTTGGGTTTTACTGCGCTGGGCTTGAGTGCGGTATCACCTAATTGCATTTGTGCCATGAGCTAATCAATCACTAATTTCAGTATGAAGTTAAGCCTATTTTGAGCCGAATGCTAAAAAATTCAAGTCCAAAATGAGCAGGGTTAGAGGTTTTTATTCATTTAGCTCAATTTGCTAAAAATTACCCAGCAAATTTAGGGGAAAATCTTGACGCTTTTAACAATCCTGTCCTGCGTCTGGATTATTTCGAGTGTATGGGTACCAATTCTAAAGCTGGTATTGGGCTCTGGAATATCTTCAAAATGCTCTAGCACCAGACCATTGAGTGTGCGCGGCCCGTCTAATGGCAAACTTAAACCTAACTTCTTATTCAGCTCGCGCAATGAGCTGCTACCATCCACCAGCCAGCTGCCATCAGCTTCTTTGCGATAAATACCCACGCGTGACGGCGACTGTGTAGTGAAGTCACCAATGATTTCTTCTAATATATCTTCTAGCGTCACCAAACCTTTAAATTCACCATACTCATCCACTACCAAGGCGATGCGCTGTTGATGTTCCTGAAATTGCTGCATTTGCATGTAGAGTGGTGTACCAGACGGGATAAAGTAAGGCTCAGTGATTACTTCCTTTAATGCTTCTTTTAGAACTTCTTTATCCGAATCATTATCTAATTCATTGTCGCGCATTTGGTAATTACGCAATTGATTCATCACCTTACGGATGTGCATGACACCAATAATCTCTTCCGTGTCACCCTGTCTCACCGGTAGTCGCGTATGGTGGCTGTTAGAAACATGTTGCAAGATATCTTCCAACGGCGCATCAAAATCTATCGTTTCCACCTGTGTATGCGCAGTCATCACGTCATCTACCGTGATTTTTTCTAAATCGAATAAATTAAGCAGAATGGTGCGATGTTTTTTCGGAATATAACTACCCGCATCAGTGACGATACCTTTAAGTTCTTCCATACTCACCGAATGTACGACTTCTTCAAAATTAGGTTTGATGGAAAATATGCACAGAAATGCCCTGACTAACAAATTAACCAGCCATACCACCGGATAGAAAATCTTAAGCAAAGGATAAAGCAAATAGCTGGTGATAATCGCCCATTTCTCAGGGTTGGCTGCGCCAATGACTTTAGGCGAGATTTCGCCAAAAACTAGAATCATAAAACTAATAGCAAGCGTGCTGGTAGCCAGAATCCAGTCGCCCTCACCAAACAAGTTCACGCTAATAACAGTGGTGAGCGTAGTAGAAGCAGCAATACAAAAAGTATTACCTAACAGAATAACGCCTAATAATTTATCAGTTTTGCGAAGTAAGGTAAGCGCCAAGCGCGCACCACGATGACCTTGTTTAGATAAATGCCGCAGACGATAACGATTGACCGCCATTAAACTGGTTTCAGCGATTGAGAAGAAAGCTGAGATAAGGAGCAGAGTAGTAAGAATGCCAATCTGCACGGAGATGGGAATATTATCCAACGGGGTCTGATTTAAAGATTAATGATGCTGCTAGTGTATACGCTAGCAGGCTTGAGTATCAAGTGAAGTATTTGATGTGCAGTAAGTATGTTTAAAACTAACTTGAACTCGTCATTTCTAAATAGATAAAAAGACGAGCTCAAAAATTAAAAGTCGATATTATCGCATTGCCTCAATGACTTCTTTTTCTTTTGTCGATTCTTTTTTCTCGCTATCCCCCACCAAATTAGCCCGTGAAACACCTAACCACATAGCGATTGGGCATGCCACCAAGACCGAAGAATAAATGCCAAACAGAATACCAATAGTTAAAGCCAAGGCAAAGTTATGCAACACCTCGCCACCAAAAAACAACATGGAACATACCATAGTTTGCGTCATTAAGTGAGTTATCACGGTGCGCGACATAGTGCGGGTAATTGCATTATCTATCACATGCACTACGCTAGCTTTACGCATTTTGCGGAAATTTTCACGTACTCGGTCAAACACCACCACGGATTCATTCACTGAATATCCTAGTACTGCCATAATCGCGGCCAACACCGTAAGGTTGAATTCCCACTGAAAGAAAGCAAAGAAGCCTAAAATAATCACTACATCGTGCATATTAGCGATAATTGCCGCAATACCAAAACGCCATTCAAAACGGAACCACAAGTACACCACGACACCTAACGAGACAAACAATAAGGCTAGTGCGCCTTTCTGATAAAGCTCATCACCCACTTGTGGCCCTACAAACTCAACACGACGCATTTCTACTGTGCTATCTGCTGCCTTTAAAGCAACCAAAACTTCCTCAGAAAGCTTGGCGGTAGTAAGTCCAGTTTTAGCTGGCAAGCGGATTAATACATCATGACTGGTACCGAAGTTTTGTACAGTAGCTTCTTTTAACCCGATACTATCAATAGCATGGCGGATGCTATCAACATTAGCCGCTTGTGGGTAATTGACTTCCATTACCGTACCACCAGTGAAGTCCACACCAAAGTTAAGACCACGCGTGGTTAAAAAGATAATGGCTAGCACAAAGGTAATGAGTGAAATAGTCGTGGTTAAACGACCATAACTCATAAACGGGATATCTTTTTTAATTCTAAATAATTCCATAATATTCGACTTTACTCTAAGAGTTAATTGGCTTTTAAGATTTAGCTAGCTTGATAAAACTAGACTTTATATATCTGCCCAATAGAAAGTTTGGTCACTTTACGGCGGTAGCCATAAATTAGATTCACGATAGCGCGCGACACAAACACTGCACTAAACATCGACGTCATAATGCCGAGCAAATGCACGATGGCAAAGCCTTGTATAGGACCAGTGCCAAAGCTAAACAACATAATACCCACAATAAATGTCGTCACGTTAGAGTCTAAAATTGTATCGAAAGCACGATCATAACCCGCATGAATACTAGCTTGTGGTGTATTGCCATTACGCAGCTCTTCACGGATACGCTCGTTAATCAATACGTTTGCATCAATCGCCATACCCAAGGCTAATGCAATCGCAGCCAAGCCTGGTAAGGTAAGCGTAGCTTGCAACAAGGAGAGAATAGCAACCAGTAACAACAAATTAACACCTAACGCCAACACTGAAACAACACCAAATATCATGTAATAAAGCATCATCATCACGGCAATTGCCGCAAAACCCCATAAAGTTGAATGCACACCACGTTTGATATTTTCTTCACCCATACTTGGCCCAACAGTACGCTCTTCAATAATTTCCATGGGTGCAGCAAGTGCGCCTGCACGTAGCAGCAATGCAATATCAGTCGCTTCTTGCGTGCTGGCCATGCCTGAGATTTGTACACGTCCTCCACCAATCTCTTCATTAATCACTGGCGCAGTAATCACTTCACCCTTGCCTTTTTCAATGAGTAGAATCGCCATGCGCTTACCGACGTTGTCACGTGTCACTTGCTTGAATATGCCTGCGCCGCGACCATCCAAGGTCACATTGACCGTATTGCCACCGCTCTGTTGGTTAATTCCAGGGCCTGCGTCAGTAATACGGTCACCCGTCAGTACCACACTCTTTTTAACAAGAATTGGACGGCCATCACGATTTTTATACAACTCATCACCAAATGGCACTTGGCCTTTAGCGGCCGCCTCTAACGTTGCCATATCCGCTTTGTCCTCATCCACCATGCGGATTTCCAGCGTTGCGGTACGGCCCAGGATTTCTTTAGCCTTAGCAGTGTCCTGCACGCCTGGCAATTGCACCACGATACGGTCTTGCCCTTGCTGCTGAACGATAGGATCAGCAACACCCAGTTCGTTAATACGGTTATGCAGTGTTTGTAAGTTCTGTTTTAACGCGAAATCTTGAGTACGCTTTTGGGCAGCTAATCCCATGCTGGCGGTTAAAATTTTATCTTTACCATCATCAGATTCAGCCAAGGTTAAATCAGGAAACTGCTTAGCAATAATTTTTTTAGCGCTGGCAAGATCATTCTGCGTATCAAAGCGCACTCGTACGATCTGACCCTCACGTGAAATGCCAACATAGTGGATTTCCTCTTTACGCAAAGACATGCGGAAATCACCAGTATAACTCTCAGCCGCTTTATCCAAAGCCGCCTTCATATCCACTTGTAGCAAGAAATGCACACCACCACGTAAATCCAAGCCTAAATACATAGGCAAAGCGCCGATGCTTCGTAACCAACCAGGCGAACGCGACAGTAAGTTAAGCGCTACGGTGTAATCTTCACCAAAATTCTTTTGTAGTACATCTTTTGCTCTAATTTGCGTATCCGGATTAGCAAAGCGAACCTTTACGCCACTAGAATCTAAATACAAAGCTTCATAAGGTACACTAGCAAGTGTGAGCACTGTTTCTACCTTTTGCAACATCGCAGAATCTAATTTAGTTGTTGATTTAGTTGGCGTAATTTGCACCGCTGGCGATTCGCCAAATAGATTAGGCATGGAGTATAAAAGACCTAGCATTAGTGCAACTAATACTAGGATGTTTTTCCACATAGGATAGCGATTCATGATAGCGGCTCGATTAATAGTGCTCGTTAATTATTGAAGTAAATGCTGTAAAACGGGTTAAGTTTGCTGACACTTAGTGAGACTTGCGTCTTAAATAGCCTTGATAGTACCAGGTGGTAAAAGTGTCGATATCGCAGCTTTTTGGACATTGACTACAGTATCGGTTGCAATTTCAAGGCTGACGAAACCATCACCTACTTTAGTGACTTTGCCTACTACACCGCCTGTTGTAAGCACTTCGTCACCCTTTTTAAGGGCGGCTATCATGGATTTTGTTTCTTTAGCCTGCTTCATTTGCGGGCGAATGATCATGAAAAAGAACAAAATAAAGATAACCACAATCGGTAAAAAACTCATTAAATCTGTGGCGCCAGCGGCTGAGGCTGCATATGCATTGCTAATAAACACGATAAAGTTCTTTCATAAGTTTAGAATTGCAAAATTTTAACATAGAGTGCTAACACTACGGATTAATTCCGTAGCCTTAACTTTTTTAAGCTTTACTGCTTAGTTATTAGCGCTACGTTTAACGGCAAACTCTTGTTTGAACTGCACAAAAGCACCATTTTCAATAGCCTTACGCATGCCTTGCATCAAGAATTGGTAATAATGCAGATTGTGGATTGTATTAAGACGTGCGCCTAAAATCTCACCTACTTTTTGTAAATGATGCAAATAAGCACGGCTAAAATTCTGACAGGTATAACAGGCGCAGCCGCTATCCAGCGGCTTAGTGTCCAATTTATATTGTGCGTTTTTCAACTTGATATCACCATATTGGGTAAATAACCAGCCGTTACGTGCGTTGCGCGTTGGCATGACACAATCAAACATATCAACACCGTTGGAAACCGCAGCCACCAAATCTTCCGGTGTACCTACGCCCATTAAATAACGTGGTTTATCACTAGGCATTTTGGGTGCTGTATGTGCAAGAATGCGTAACATATCTTCTTTAGTTTCACCTACAGACAAGCCACCAATCGCGTAGCCGTCAAAACCAATATCAGTTAATCCATTAAGTGAGATATCTCGTAAATCTTCATACATACCGCCTTGGATAATGCCGAATAAGGCATTGGAGTTACCTGCATGCGCGGTCTTGCTGCGTTTTGCCCAGCGCAGCGATAACTGCATGGAATCATTCGCTTCTTTCGTTGTGGCCGGGTATGGCGTACATTCATCAAAAATCATGACGATGTCAGAATTGAGTGCTTTTTGAATACGCATCGATTCTTCTGGTGTTAAAAAGCAGCTATCGCCATTGATAGGTGAACGAAACTTAACACCCTCTTCACTAATTTTACGCAGCTTGCCTAAGCTCCACACCTGAAAACCGCCAGAATCGGTAAGAATTGGCTCATTCCAGCCCATGAACTTATGTAAGCCACCATGAGCCTCAATCACATCCAAACCTGGACGCAGCCATAAGTGAAAGGTATTACCCAGCACAATGTGCGCATCTATTTCCTTTAATTCTAACGGCGACATCGCCTTAACCGTGCCATAGGTACCAACGGGCATAAAAGCTGGCGTTTGCACATCACCATGCGCTAAATGAACAGTGCCGCGCCTAGCTAAGCCATCTTGTTTGTGAAGTGTAAATTGCATAAATGGAGGCTAAATTGAGTAAGGTCGTGATTTTATCACAGAGCTGACTTGCGTCACGGCGCAATCACACACGAGCTATGCTAGAATTATGTGAATTATTTTTTGGCCTATTTTGTGACTTTAAGCGTTATTCAATCTTGCATTCGTGACGATATGGCTGCCGTCGATACGGTGATCCGCCAATCACTTCACTCTGAAGTTAGCCTTGTTAACAACATCGCTGATTACATCGTCAACAGTGGTGGCAAACGGTTACGTCCAGCATTAGTACTTATCTCTGCTGGGGTATTTGGTGAAATCAACAATAAACATCATCACTTGGCAGCCGTTGTAGAGTTTATTCATACGGCCACTTTATTGCATGATGATGTGGTGGATGAATCATCAAAACGCCGAGGCCAGCATACGGCCAATGCCATATTTGGTAATGCTGCCAGCGTTTTAGTCGGAGACTTTGTTTACTCGCGTGCTTTTCAAATGATGGTCACCATACAAAACATGCGCGTGATGGAAGTGCTGGCCGAAGCGACCAATGTGATTGCCGAAGGTGAAGTATTACAGTTACTCAATGTAAATAATGCTGACATTACCGACGCGGCTTACCTGCAAGTCATTCACTACAAAACGGCTAAATTATTTGAAGCTGCCACACGTTTAGGTGCGATTATCAGTGAATCCACAATTGAAGATGAAGCCGCATTGGCCGAATATGGTATGCGCCTTGGCACTGCGTTTCAGTTAATCGATGATGTACTGGACCTAAGTGGCGATACAGAAATTATTGGGAAAAATCTAGGTGATGACTTAGCCGAGGGTAAGCCAACCTTACCGCTACTCTATGCCATGCGCCACGGCACAGCAAAACAAAGTGCAGCCATTCGCAGTGCTATCGAACAAAAAGCCAGCACACAAGGTAATTTAGATGAGTTACCAGCGGTATTGCAAGCGGTAGCAGAAACTGGCGCCTTAGAATACGTCAGAAATGTGGCCAAAAATGAAGCAAATATGGCAAGCAAGGCTATCGCCCACTTTAAAGATTCAGACTACAAATCCGCATTATTAAAACTGGCAGAGTTTGCCGTAAATAGAAGCTATTAATTAATAGTATTTCAGCACGAACTGCCATATTGTTTTACAAGACTGGCAATGTTATTTCCACGAACAAACCACCACTTGCTTGATTTCTAGCACTGACATTGCCACCGTGCACTTCCAATAACTGCTTGGCAATCGCCAAACCAACACCGTGGCCTTCCCTGTTAGCGGCATTACTGCCTCGTACAAACGGCTCAAATATGCTCCTTAATTCACCTTCTGGCACACCTGTGCCTTCATCAGCCACCGTTATTTGCATCCAGCGTGAATGACTAACTGAGCTTATATTTTCTCTGCTGTTTTCTTTATTTTTTTCACAATTTAGCGTGATAAGCACCGCACTGTTATTAGGGCTGTACTTAATAGCATTGCGGATAATATTCTCTAAAGCACGATGCAAAAGCTCAGGCTGACCTGCCACTATAGCGCTGTCTTGTCCATCTAGCGTTACCTCAATATGCTTGGCATCGGCTTCATACTGGGCATCTTCAACAACGCTCGTTAATAGCTCGCCCATATCGATGGGTTCTTTCTGAATATTGATAGCGCCTGACTCAAAACGTGACAACTCTAATAATTCACCAATCAAACCATCCATCCGCATAGATTCTCGTTCGATGCGCTCTAATGAAATATCTAGTTTATCCGAGCTATCCTTCTCAAAGGTAGGCATATCTCGAGTCTGCTTAGCTAAACCTACAGCCAATTGCAACCTAGCCAATGGTGAACGCATTTCATGAGAAACTTGGTGCAATAAACGCGTCTGACTTTTCATTAACACACCCAAACGCACCGCCATGACATCAAATGCATTGCCCAAATCAGCCAACTCATCATTGCGCTTGCCCATGTCATCACCAACACGTGTATCTAAATTACCATTAGCTACACTATCAAATGCTTGCCTTAATCGCTTAATCGGTTTTGAAAAATATCGAGCAAGCAAGGCCGCAAAAATCAGACTGGCCAACACACCAGCCAATATAGGCATGAACGGAAATAGATGACGAATCTTTGCTGGTGCATGCGATCCCATCATTAAGTCTCTATCCAGCCTTAATGACAGTAAATGATTCGCTTTTGAACCCATTGCATTATCTAAGTGGGCTTTATCACTAGGTGATGGCACAAACAAAAGATAGCGATGTCCATCATTGGCTTGCACTTCTTTTACTGCTCGATGTAACTGCGGCTTAGTCAATAACTCGCGAGCGGCTTTAATTACATCAGGAGACAAAGTGCGTTTAAATAACTCCACATTTTGCTCATTGACAGCATACAGGGGCGGAAATCTTTGACTATCCCAACGTTGAATCAATGCACCTAAGCTTTGTATTCCGCCAAACTCCAATGTGCTGCCTGCGGCCTCAACAATAGCTCTAGCTGGTGGATTAGCCTCAATTTTGGCATATTCAAAATCTAATTTCTGGTTGTATATCCACAATGCAACAGCCACGCCCAGCACAGAAGTCAGCTGCGCTAAAAAGAAAAAAAGAAAAAATTTCCAATAAAGTTTACCCATATCAATAATGGTTTTTCATGGCTGGTTTAACTAGCTAATCTTTACCACTAATCTTTTAAATACTGATAACCAAGGCGGTACACCGTATGAATACAGCTACGTCCATCTGGCAAGCTACCTAATTTTTGTCTGACGCTACTCAAATGCACATCGATGCTACGATCGAATCGGGCAAGTGGCCTACCCAGCGCCTGCTCAGAAAGCTCATTCTTACTCACCACATGCCCAGCATTTTTCACCAAAATCTCCAGCAAATTAAATTCCGTGCTGGTTAATTCAACCAGCTTACCAAGCCATTCTACACGTCGTTGCTGCGGCCAAACCGACAAATTACCCTCAATTATAGTATCTATTATCATCGTATTTTCAGCAGGTTTTGCTCTACGCAAGATGGCTCTAATCCTTGCAACTATCTCGCGCGGAGATGAAGGTTTTGATACATAGTCATCAGCGCCCAGTTCCAGGCCTAGTATACGGTCAGTGTTGTCGCCTTTAGCCGTCAACATAATAATAGGCACGTTACTTTCGGCACGAATACGTTTAAGTGTTTCGATACCATTCAGCTTAGGCATCATGATATCCAGCACAATAATATCGTAGGGTTGACCTGCTTTTAGCTTCTCATGTGAAGCGGCCGCACCCGCTTCACCGTCATAGGCAGTGGCAACATTAAAGCCTTCGAGCTTTATGTATTCCTTGAGCATATCTACCAGCTCAATATCATCATCTATCAATAATACTGTTTGCATTTTGTGCATTTCAAAATATTGCAGTCCGATATAATGTCACATGGTTTCATCATCATAACGATACTTAGAGGGCATATACAACTTAGCACTTAAGCATTTACCTAGATTTACAAAGACTTTACAGCGCTTAACAGCAAGTAGTTGCAAACTGGCATTATCTTAATGGTGGCACCTAAACAAGCAACAACATTAAGCAGTTTAATAATGCTGAGTTTATTCATTATTTTTTGGTATAAACAATAAGGATTAAATCATGAAACAACATTTTTCAATTAAAAAGATTATTTTAGCGAGTTGTATCGCCCTTTCAGTACCTATGATGGCATTACCTGCAATGGCAATAGCAAGCCCGACAGGCGATGCAGATTACGGGTGCCATGAAAAAGGCCAAAGAATACACAGTGAAATGCATGGCGACCAAAGAAATGAAATGATGGGCGGCATTCCACTACATTTAAAACAGCTTAATCTATCCGAAGCACAGCAAGATCAAGTATTTAAGATTATGTATGACCAAATACCCGCCATGCGTGAGCAACATAAAGCCCGTAAAAACATCACAGAAGAGTTGCACAAGTTATCTCAAGCAGATCGTTTTGACGACACTAAAGCGCAGCAACTAACAGAACAACTCGCGAAGATGAGTAAAGAGAAGGCTTTAAATCGTACCAGAACTGAAGCTAAGATTTTTGCACTATTCACACCTGAGCAACGTCAAAAAGTCCGCGACTTTGAAAGCCATCATAAAGATGATAGGCATGGAATGGGTGAAGATATGCGTGGTCATATGGAGCCAACCAGTTTCAGAACTGGAACGACAACAAAATTTATGTAAACGCCTTAATAAATGCCAGAAGCTAGCATTTAATCAATATTAGCTGATAAAAAGGCCTACTAATTAAGTAGGCCTTTTGTGAGTTAGTTTAAGGTAATCTGCTCACCACTATCCGCGTGGTAATAAGTTAAGTGCGCACAATCACTTGTGCCTGAAGTCAGTGAACCATCAAACAAAGCCTTACCATCAACATCTACCACTGCATAGCCATTATGGTACAAGGTAACTTCAGCTTGTTTTTTGCCTTGGCGCAACGCAAAACTGATGCAAGTATCATCTTCATCTTCAGAATATACTTCCCAGTTTTTACCCCCTGCCAGCTGTGTTAGCCAACCAGGCAAATCCACCTCCACACGGCACACAATCGCCTCTTCCCAAGCAGGATGATCAGTAGCCATCAGTTGTGTTAAATCATGTTCATTAGACTGTGTCATCGTTACGGTCCCTTCTCAAAAAAATACATTTAGAAGTCATATGGCGCTTATTCATAAAATTTCAAGGCTGTTGTTTGCTTACAAAATTACTATTTAGTTCAGTTCATAGCAATTGCCACAATTGAATAACGATGGGATGATGCGTAAAGTTTACCTTAATCTAATAGTTTGGACATTTAAATGCCAGAATTTATCACCGACATTTCCACTATATTACGTCAAGAACCTACTTTTTTCATTATTTTCTCAGCAATTTTAGGCCTCATGGTTGGTAGCTTTTTAAATGTAGTGATTCATCGCCTGCCTAAGATGATGGAACGAGAATGGGAAAGTAATTGCCTAGAGATGCAAGGTAAAGCAGTGCCAGTTAGCGAAAAGTACACTTTGGTAACACCGCGCTCTGCCTGCCCGCAATGTGGACATAAAATCAGCGCACTGGAAAATATCCCTGTGCTTAGTTATTTATTCTTACAAGGGAAATGTAAAGGCTGTAAAACGCCCATTAGTTTACGTTACCCTATTATTGAAGCGCTCACTAGCATACTCATCGGTTTAGTGAGCTGGAAGTTTGGCTACAGTACGACAACGCTTGCTGCATGGGTCTTTACGCTGGCGCTGATTGTGCTGACATTTATTGATTTCGATACCCAATTACTGCCTGATGATATTACTTTGCCACTATTGTGGCTGGGCTTGTTATTTAACCTCGGTACTGGCTTTACCGATTTAAAATCAGCTGTCGTAGGCGCTATGCTGGGCTATCTTATTTTGTGGATAGTGTACTGGCTATTTAAAATAACTACAGGTAAAGAAGGGATGGGGTATGGTGACTTCAAACTACTTGCCGCCATAGGCGCGTGGTTTGGTTGGCAATTACTGCCTGCGGTGATTTTATTATCTTCCATAGTAGGCGCAACTATTGGCATTGGTCTGATTATATTTGGTAACAAAAACCGCCAATCTGCAATTCCTTTTGGTCCATTTCTGGCCTTAGGCGGCATTGCTGCATTGTTTTTTGGCCAGCAACTCGCTAGTTTTTATCTAGCTTAAAATGTTCGTTATTGCATTAACTGGTGGCATTGGTAGCGGCAAATCTACCGCAACTGGAATCTTTGCCTCATTGGGCGTGCCAATTGTGGATGTCGATGTCATTTCACACCAACTCACGGCGTCTGGTGGAGCACTGATACCCACTATCGAAGAAACCTTTGGTAAAGATTTTATCAACACCGATGGCGCTTTAAATCGTGAAAAAATGCGTCAGCTTGTTTTTAATAACCCGCAATCACGCTTACAGCTTGAAGCCATTTTACATCCAGCTATTCACGCAGAAGCCTTATCGCAATTAGTGCATGGCAACCATGCGCCATACCAAATACTCGCTATACCTTTACTAGCTAAAAATGGCCGTTACCAAAATAGTATTAACCGCGTTTTAGTCATTGATTGCAATGAATCTGCACAAATCAACCGCACCAAGCAACGTAATGGGTTGACGGAACAAGAAGTGCGCAATATTATGTCAGCACAACTATCGCGCCAAGAGCGTTTAGCACTAGCCGATGACGTAATAGAAAACAACGGTAATTTTGATGATTTATGTAAAAAAATTACTGACCTTCACAAAAAATACATTAATACTTGCATAGTTAGCAAATAGATCTCATAATCTGCAATAACTATCTCCTTTAATGAGCTGACAAGCCTACTAAAAATCGTGTCTAGCTACGAATTCCCATTTAATGAACGCATACGCACCCTACTTCGTTTAGAAGACTTATTTGATAAGCTGCTACACAACGTTGATAGCATACATACACTTGACCACCATTCCGCACTGTTGTTTATGCTACAAATTCTTGATGTAATCGATCGTGCTGAGCTAAAGGTTGATCTACTACAAGAGCTTGAGCGTCAAAAAATAAATATGCTCCATTTGCGTGGCAACCCTGCCATCTCAGAAAAGGCGCTCAATGATGTTCTCATCCAAATCGATTCCACCACCTCTGCACTAAGATCTGACAACAGCAAATTGGGCCAGTCTTTGCGTGATAATGAATGGTTAATGAGTATTAAACAGCGCGCAGGAATTCCAGGTGGTGTTTGTGAATTTGACGTGCCTTCGTATCATCACTGGTTAGGTTTGAATGCGACAAGACGCAAAAAGGATTTGGAGGCTTGGCTGGTTAAACTTACACCGATTTACGATGCAGCGCGTACCATCTTACAATTATTGCGTGGCAGTGGGGCTCGTACAAAATATGTCGCCAATAATGGCGTGTTTCAACAAATGTTGGGAGGCTCCAAACCCGCGCAGATGTTGCGTATAGAGCTGGATAATAATTGCCCATGCTATCCTGAAGTTAGCGCGAATAAATATGCAATAAATATTCGTTTTAACGGCCTAGATTTTAGTGAGAAAACAAAACAATGTGATGGAAAAATTGACTTTACATTGATTCTGTGCAATTTATAGCGTTTTAATATTGCCCGCAAGATTTTCTACTAGCCCGCAACTTAAGATTAAAGCTTATAATTTAGCTTAATTTTATCTTTCAGCTTTACCGACAATATGCGCCAAGTAGCCTGCCCTCAATGCAAGACCTTATCTGAATTCAGCTCTGCCAATAGTTTTCGTCCATTTTGTTCACAACGTTGCAAACTTATCGATCTAGGTCAATGGGCAAGCGAAGATTATAAAATTCCAAGCACCAAACCGATTGATGCTAATAGTGAAGAGCTGAATAGTGACCCAATTCACAATTAGCCTTTAAACATCCTTTTAGTTACGCGGAACTTAAAAAAACCAATCCAACTCGAAATTACCATGAAAAAAAATAACTCCATCTTTTTGTCACTTCTTCTAAACTTGTTCCTTAGTCTTTTTCTCAACACGGCACAAGCGGCAAACATAGCCACAGCTGACAGTAATATTAAAATAACAGAGGCTTGGGTACGTGCTGGAGTCCCTGGCCAAACGGTAGGTGCGGCTTACATGACTTTAACTAGCGCACAAAATATCACTCTGGTCAGCATTGAATCTGTTGCTGCTGGTAGCGTAGAAATTCATAGCATGTTAATGAATAACGGTGTGATGAAAATGCGCATGTTGGATAAACTAGATTTAAGTGCTGGTAAAGCCTATAAATTGGCGCCCAATGGCTTTCATTTAATGTTATTTGATCTTAAACAACCGTTAATAGCAGGTCAAAAAGTCGACTTTACATTGCACTTTAAAGACAAAGCCAACAAAGTTTCACAGGTAAAAGTAACGGCTCCCGTTAAAGAGCAATAGTACTAAGACAATTCAAGTAGCTATAAAAAGAAGACGCACAAGATTAGCTGTGCGATTCAACGTCGCTCCAAACTGCACGCTGCATAGCAATGCCACGTGCACCATGTTGCCATGCCATTAATCTATCATCCCAGCCCATACCACCTAAAGCATAAACGGGTAGCTGATAATTACTGACCATTTCATTAAATTGCTGCCAGCCTAGTGCATTGCTGCCTAGATGACTTAAGGTGGGGTTGACGGGCGATAGCAAGACAAAATCTAACATTAACCGCTGCGCATATTCTAACTCCTGCAGATTGTGGCACGATGCCGCGCAAAGCAAATTCTCAGGTTTAGCCTGTAATTGCATCAGCTCATGTGAAGGAAAATGCACACCAGCCGCGCCGACCTCACGCGCTAATGCCATATCGCCATTGATTAACACTTGGGCAGCATAAGGCTTAGCTAAGACAATCACTCGTTGTGCAAATGCTTTTAACGCCACGGCAGATAAGTACTTTTCACGTATTTGTATCAGCTTTAAACCGTTAGCTAATGCCATTTCTAATTGTGAAAAAAATAGCGTCTCGCCGACTTCTGCCAGATTGGTAATAGCAAGCACATCAGGCAGTGCCAGCGCTGCAATGACAGGGATATTAGCCGGCAACAGAGGTGTCACCGTTAACTTTGTGGGATCTTGCCAGCTGAGCTTTTGCCCTTCCACTGACTGTGGCTCACCTTGCCATTGCGTCACCATATAGAAATGCAGTTTCACGGTTTTTTCAGGGTAGCTAAAAGTACGTATTATCCATGGGTGTGCAGTTGTGACTTTTATACCGAGCTCTTCTTGAACCTCACGCTGTAATGCCTCAAACGCAGATTCGCCGACCTCTATTTTTCCGCCAGGGAACTCCCACCAACCAGCCCAGCCTTTGCCTGCTGGACGCTCAGCTAATAATACCCAGCCATCCTCACGCTTTAAAACAGCCACTGCTGCATGTGTCACATGTGTCAAGATTTGGTGCTTTTATAAATTGATTACTTGTTAGGCTTCGCCAATAACAGCCTGCCCGCGTAATCTCGTGCAAACTGATAGGCAACACGGCCGCTGCGCGCACCGCGCGTAATGGAAAACATCAGCGCAGCTTGGCGCATCTCATCGGTCAATCCATTTAACCCAAGATTATCCGAATCAATCACGCCATAATGTTTTAACCATTGCCGGGCGACATTTAGATACTCATCTTGATCAAACGGATAAAATGAAAGCCACAGACCAAAGCGTTCCGAGAGCGAGACTTTCTCTTCCGTTGTATCACCTGGGCGGATTTCATCACCGACATATTTGGTCTCTAGGTTTTCCGCCATGGTTTCAGGCATTAAATGACGGCGGTTTGAAGTTGCATAAACCAGCACATTATCTGACGTCACTGAAACAGAGCCATCCAGCACTACTTTAAGCGCTTTATAACTAGGCTCACTCGCCTCGAACGATAAATCATCACAGAAAATAATAAAGCGTTCTGGGCGGTTACTTAACAGTGCTACGATATCAGGCAAAGCGACTAAATCTTGCTTATCCACTTCAACCAAGCGTAAACCAGCTTCAGTAAATTCTGTAAGTAATGCCTTGATTAAGCTAGACTTTCCCGTGCCACGTGCACCAGTCAATAGCACATTATTCGCGGGAAAACCATTAACAAACTGCTGTGTATTGCGCACAATTTCGGCTTTTTGCGCCTCAATATTACAAATATCATCCAAGAGAATATGGTGTGGGTGTGCTACTGCCTGCAGATAGCCACTGGCACTGCGAGCATTATGCGCATGCGTGCTTTTATAGCGCCAAGCGGTTGCAGTCCAGTCAGTTTCAATGGTTGCCGGCAGCAACACGTTTTCCAACTTAGTCAGCAAGCTTTCAGCGCGGGTGATTAAATGTTCGAGGTTAGTGGTCATAAAAGCAACGGCTTTAAGAGCGATAGTCCGCGTTGATTTTTACATAATCGTATGAGAAATCACAGGTCCAAATCGTAACGGCTGCGCTGCCACGTGCTAAATCAACCCGTACGGTGATTTCTGGTTCCTTCATCACAGCAGCACCTTGCTCTTCCTGGTAACTCACAGCCCTGCCGCCATGTTCCGCAACCAAGACATCACCCAAATATAGCTTTATGGCATTGACATCTAAATCATCAATACCGGCATAGCCGATTGCCGCTAAAATCCGTCCCAGATTAGGATCTGACGCAAAAAATGCCGTTTTAATCAGTGGTGAGTGAGCAATGGCATAAGCTACTTTGCGGCATTCAGCATCAGATTTACCATTTTCTACGGTGACTGTCATGAACTTGGTTGCGCCTTCACCATCACGCACAATCGCCTGCGCCAAAATAACGGCAACTTCGGTCAACGCATCACGTAAAGCCATGAAATCCGCGTTATCTTCTGCAATCTCATCATTCCCCGCCTGATTAGTTGCCATCATAATCAATGAATCATTGGTTGAAGTGTCACCATCTACGGTAATGCAGTTAAACGAACGATTTACCGCATGATGAATAATGATATTCAGTGCAGCCTGGCTAATTGCAGCATCCGTTGCGATATAACTAAGCATAGTCGCCATATTCGGATGAATCATGCCCGAACCTTTGGCGATACCGGTAATAGTGACGTCTTTACCACCAATATTGAGCTTGCGCGATATACCCTTGGCGACAATATCGGTTGTCATAATCGCTTCTGCCGCATTAAGCCAGCTATCTTCTGTCAAGTTCTCAACACAAGCTGGCAAACCGGCAATCACACGCTCTACAGGCAGCGGCTCTAAAATAACACCAGTTGAAAATGGCAAGACTTGACTAGGTGCAATCTTGAGCAGGCCAGCCAAAGCCTCACAAGTTTGCACGGCATGTGCCATGCCTTGCTCACCTGTACCAGCGTTGGCGTTACCCGTGTTGACTAACAAAGCGCGAATTGCATTATTTTCTTTTGCTAAGAACTGTTGGCACAAAGTCACTGGGGCAGCACAAAAACGATTTTTAGTAAAAACGCCAGCAACATGACTGCCTTCGATTAGTTTGATAACCAGTAAATCTTTACGATCTGGTTTACGAATCTGCGCTTTGGCAAAGCCAAGTTGTAAGCCTTTTACTGGATAAAGCGAATTAGCGACTGGAGCTAATAAATTAACTGGCATATTTATTTCTCACAAAATGATAACTAATAAATTTAATTTTAAATACGGCACCTGTTTAAGCTCTACGCCACGTGGTGCCTTGTGGGCTATCTTCTAAAATAACACCGCTTTCAGCAAGCTCTTTACGAATACTATCGGCTTTAGCAAAGTCTTTATTTTTCTTTGCTTCAGAACGAGCACGTATTCTCAAGTCAATAGACTCCGCTGAGTAACCGACGGTTAATACTGCAGATGCAGTTACAGAAACTGAACTTGACCCTTCCAGAAAAATATTACGCCCTTGAACAAATTGCTCCGGCCTACTCTCAAGTAGACCAATAATATTTGCCAACGCTTTAAGTTGTCCTGTAAGTATTGGTGATTTCGTAATATTTGCCTCAGTCACTAAATCAAATAAAACGGCGACCGCTACTGGGGTATTAAAGTCATCATCCAGAGCTTCTTTAAAGCGCTTAGGATAAACATCTTCCCAATCCATTACATATTCTGATGGTGAAACTTTATCCAACACATTATACAAACGATAGAGAGCTGTGTATGTATCATCTAAATGTTGGTCTGAATAATTGAGTGGGCTGCGATAATGCGCACGCAATATAAAAAAACGAACTACTTCCGCTGCTTTTTCATGGTCTCCACGATACTCTTTGGTAAGAAATGCTAAAACCTCACGAATCGTGAAAAAGTTGCCAAGTGATTTAGACATTTTTTCATCATCAACCCGCACAAAACCATTATGCATCCAATAATTAGCCATGGTGCATTCGTGTGCGGCTTCAGATTGAGCGATTTCATTTTCGTGATGGGGGAACTGCAAATCTTGCCCGCCACCATGCAAATCGAAATGCTGACCTAAATGACATGCGCTCATCGCCGAGCATTCAATATGCCAGCCTGGGCGGCCCTTGCCCCACGGCGAATCCCAGCTTGGCTCATTCTGCTTCGCAGCTTTCCACAGCACAAAATCCATCGCGTCTTGCTTGAAAGTATCAATTTCTACGCGCTCACCTGCGCGTAAATCATCTAGTGACTTACCTGATAGCTTGCCGTAATCAGCAAAACTACGTACCGAATAAAACACATCACCATTAGCCGCGGCATAAGCATGGCCTTTGGCTACTAATGCACTAATCATGTCTAGCATGGGCTGAATATAGGCGGTTGCACGCGGCTCGATATCTGGACGCAACACACCAAGCGCAGCAGAATCTTCATCCATCGCCTCAATAAAACGCTGTGTCAGCACAGCTATAGTTTCGTGATTTTCGTTGGCACGTTTGATGATTTTGTCATCAATATCCGTGATATTACGCACGTAAGTCACAGCATAATCAGAAGCGCGAAACCAGCGACTGACCATATCGAACACCACCATGACGCGTGCGTGGCCAAGATGGCAATAATCATAAACCGTCATACCGCAGACATACATACTGACTTTTCCCGCCACAATTGGCACAAAAACTTGCTTGTCACGGGACATTGAATTGTAAATTTTTAACATATTCTGACTATTGTTTAATGATGAATTTTATATGAAGGCCGTACTTTAAGATAAAAACTGATATTTTTACCAATAAAACTAAATAAACCCAATGAATTCTTAACAGGCTATTGGATGTTAGATAGGCTCTTGATAGAATTACAACTTAATCAATTAATCGATATAAAGTATATCATAATGAGTTACTTAATCGTGCCAGCAACTGCCCAAGGGAATAACCAAATAATGACGAAAAAACCAAAGCTACTGACGAATCTTTTGCCAAAAATATTATTTGCACTCAGTCTCGTAATTGCAAGCGCAACGCCAGCTTTTGCCGATGAGCTAAAAGATATTTCACAAATGGCAGAACAAGGCCAGCAAGCAGCAGCGCTAGATCGTGTGAATGCGTATTTGGTTAAAAATCCTAAAGATGCACAAGCTATGTTTATGAAGGGTGTATTTTTGGTGGAACAAGGCAGGCGTGATGAAGCGACTAAGGCTTTTGTAGATTTGACAGAAAAATATCCAAACCTGCCAGAGCCATACAACAATTTAGCCGTTTTATATGCAGATGCCGGTCAATATGATAAAGCGCAGAAAGCCTTGGAAACTGCAATTAGAACGCATCCAAGCTATGCAACTGCGCATGAAAATCTAGGTGACCTTTATGCGCGCAGAGCGTCAGAGGCTTACGACAAAGCTTTACAGCTTGATAACGGCAATACCCGTGCGCAAAGTAAATTAGCTTTAATTAAAGAGTTATTTGGCCCTAATACAAAATTAGCAGCAGTTGCAACAAAAGCCACTGCCGCAACAGCACAAACTAAAGACAATGCAAAAACATCGGTAATTCCAGTGAAGCTTGCAGAAACTGCTAAAGCTGATGTAACAACAAAATCAGATATGAAAACTGTTGCCACTGAAGCGGCAGTTGAAGATGCCGCTGCCAAGGCGACAAGCAATAGTGTAGATAACAGCCCAATCACAGATACTGTTGATGCTTGGGCCAAAGCCTGGTCTGCCAAAAATGTGGACAAATACTTAGCTAGTTACAGCAGCAGCTTTAAAACACCTAAAGGTGAAAGCCGTAAAGAGTGGGAGCAGGCCCGTCGTGAACGCATCAGACGCCCAGCCAGCATTAAAGTAGAAGTTTCTGATCTTAAAGTCACCATGCAAAGTAGTAATATGGCGAAAGTAAGCTTTAAGCAAGCCTATCGCGCTAATGGAAACCCACAATACACAACCAAAACGTTAATCATGAAAAAAGTAGGGGATTCATGGCTGATCGACCAAGAGTCTACAGGATATTAATCAGTATCTTGCGAATTTGGATAAAGCCGTGCCGAATCAAAAAATTAAAATTGTTAACTATTGTTTGATTGCGGCATGCGCACTCATACCATGGAATGCAACAGCAATAAATCACAGTAACTTACTAGACCGCCAGTTTTCAGTGGGGAATTTAGGTGGCCGCCTTAATAGTTTGCAGGTAGGAAGTGTTACTAATAATCCGACTGAAGATATGCTAGTTAAGAGCCTGTTTGAGATTACACAAGGAAAAAACAAACAAGCGCTAGAAACTATCGATAAACTGATTAACTCAACGCCAAACTTTAAATTGGCCTATTTAATTCGTGGTGATTTGCTCATGGCGCAAGCCAAGCAGTTGCAGGGGTTTGGTAATGCTAGTGCTGAGAATAGTCCAGAAAATATTGTAGGATTAAAAGACGAAGCACGTGCGCGTATTGAGCATTATTTATCCGAAAAAGTAGCATATCAACAACCCAACCTGCTTATTCAACCCGATGCCAGTCAGCATCATGTGATTGTCGTTGATGCTGATAAATCTAGGTTATACCTCTACAAAAATACTAGTGGCAATCTGACTTATGTAGCAGATTATTACGTCACCATAGGCAAAAATGGTGCAGGCAAAGAAACAACTGGCGATAAACGTACACCTATTGGTGTTTACTTTGCCAGTGCAAAACTAACAACACCTTTACCTGATTATTATGGCGAAGCGGCTTATCCACTTAATTACCCAAATGAACTCGACCAGCATCAAAGTAAAAGCGGCTCTGGTATCTGGTTACATGGAACACCGTCCAATACTTATAGTCGTCCGCCTCGTGCCAGTGATGGCTGCGTAGTGCTCAGCAAACCTGACCTAAAAGCACTAGAGCCTATATTACAAGCTGGTAACACACCTGTCATTATTGTCAACAATTTGACTTTAGGTACAGCAAACGATGACTATAATAAGCAGAAAATAGCATTGACCGAGGCGATTGACGCATGGCGTAAAGATTGGGTAGCCCAAGATACCAACCAATATCTAAATCATTATTCAAAGAACTTTTTTAACAAAGATGGTAACTACCAAACCTGGGCAGATTACAAAACACGCATTCAAGCCGCTAAACCACAAGTAGATATCACGATATCTAATATTAGTATGTTCAGTTATCCAATGACGGCCAGTACTGCTAATGGTCTACAAAAGCTAGTAGTGGTTGATTTTGATCAAGACTTTAGAAATAATAACTTACAAAATAAAATGCGCAAGCGCCAATATTGGCGCTTTGAGAACAACACTTGGAAAATTATCTACGAAGGAAAAGCATGATTATGACTATAAATTTAGCAAAACAACTAGGCACTAAACTAATCGCGGGAGTTTTTCTGCTCGGCTTGATTGCTGGCACCAGCTTTGCTGCAAACACGACACAAGTAGAAATACAAACTAGCCAGGGCAGTTTTGTCGTCGAATTGTATCCAGACAAAGCCCCTAAAACCGTGGCTAATTTTTTACAATATGTAAACTCTGATTTTTATAAAGGCACAATCTTTCATCGCGTAATTAATAATTTCATGATACAAGGCGGTGGCTTTACGCGTGATTTAACTGAAAAACCAACTAATGCGCCAATTACTAACGAAGCTAATAATGGCTTATTAAACGAGCTTGGTACTATTGCAATGGCGCGTACTAATGATCCAGACTCAGCGACATCGCAGTTTTTCATTAATTTAACGAACAACCAATTTTTAAATTACAGTAGCCCAACACCAGAACTTATGGGTTATTGTGTATTCGGCAAAGTAATTAGTGGCTTAGATGTAGTCAAGAAAATTGGCATTACCCCAACCACCAGCGTAGCAGGGTACGCAGATGTCCCCATTAAGGCAATTACCATTAAGAGCGTGAAAGTGATTAACACTAAAACCGCCCCATAACGATTTTCATGCATTTTTTATTTTAAGACTTTATTTCTAAGGAAAAATTTTGGTTAAACTATCTACTAATTTTGGCGACATTACTCTAGAGCTAGATGCAGAAAAAGCACCAATTACTGTTGCGAATTTTCTACAATACGTTGAGAGTGGCTTTTACGATGGCGTTATTTTCCATCGCGTGATTGATGGCTTCATGATTCAAGGCGGGGGATTTGATACTTCAATGAAACAAAAAGCCACCAAAGCGGAAATTAAAAACGAAGCAAACAACGGCTTAACTAATGACCAATATACCATTGCAATGGCACGCACTTCTGTACCTGACTCCGCCAGTAGCCAGTTTTTTATCAACGTAGGTGATAATGGCTTTTTAAATCATACGGCACCTACTTCTAACGGCTGGGGCTACTGCGTGTTCGGTAAAGTAATTGCGGGCACTGATGTGGTAGATAAAATCAAACAAGTTAAAACTGGCAATAAGGCTGGGCACCAAGATGTGCCAGTGGAATCAGTGATTATCGAAAAAGCTACTGTTATTTAAATCGCATATTGATACAAAATTAAGCTAAAGCCTAAATTTTTAAAGCCCAGATAGTTAAAACTAGAAAATTGACTTAATGGACGTTAACGGCTTTAGTTTATTTATATCTGATCTGCATCTGTGTGATTCTCGCCCTGAGATTACACAGCAGTTCATTGTATTTTTACAAACAACGGCCAAACAAGCCCAAAACTTATTCATATTAGGTGATTTATTTGAATACTGGGCAGGCGATGACGATATAGATGATAGCCATATTGCGGCCATTATCAGCGCACTAAAAGCATTAAGCACTTCGGGTACTTGCATATATTTTATGCATGGCAACCGAGATTTCTTAATCTCAGATAAGTTTGCCATTGCAACGGGCATTACTTTATTAACAGACCCCTCATTACTCAACTTATACGGTAAACGCATTTTATTAAGTCATGGTGACGAACTTTGCACCGACGACGTTGCCTACCAAGCTTTCCGCATACAGGTACGTGATCCTGCTTGGCAGCAGGATTTTTTAAACCAGTCTCTAAGCTCGCGTAAAGCCTATATTGAATCGCTAAGACTACATAGTGAACAAGAGAAGTCGGCTAAGCCCATGGATATAATGGATGTTAATGCAGATGCGGTTGAGGCTTTATTCCGTCTATACGATTACCCAGAAATCATGATTCATGGACATACGCATAGACCAAACACACATTCAATCAAAGTAGATAATCACGTGTGTACACGCTGGGTGTTAGGTGATTGGTACGAGCAAGGAAGTTATTTAAAATTAGATGCAACTGGCTGCTTATCTCAGCCAGTTCAGATCATAAGTTAAACATCGCTATTCCATGAAAAAACTACTCATCTGCACTAATTTTCGCGCCAGTCCTCATCAAGCTTCGTGCGCTGCACGTGGCAGTCTATTACTTGCCAGTGGATTGCAACAGGCCATTAAAAATGAAAAGTTAGCCATTGAAGTAGTGCAGACGAATTGCCTAGGTTTTTGTAACATAGGCATCAATCTACACTTGTCGCCCAATGGGGAATTTATTCATCAAGCTGATATCAGTGAACAAAGCCAAGCTAGTATTTTAGTTGCGGTAAAAAAATTTACACTTCAAGATTAAGTAGTCTAAATCACGTAACCAGGTATTTTGCTCTCATCAACCTCGTCAATTTGCTCTGGTTCCAAGAATTTTTCAGCGTAACGCAAATAAATTTTGTCGCGTATAAATAAATCAAACAAGTCTGGATCAATATGATTATCCAATTTCATTTTTCCTAAAATATGGAGCGATTCGGTGAGTGTTTTTGCTTTTTTATAAGGTCGATCGCGCGAAGTAAGTGCTTCAAAAATATCAGCAATCCCCATTACGCGCGCAGGAATAGACATTTGCTCACGGGTTAAGCCTTTAGGGTAGCCTTTGCCATCCATGCGCTCGTGATGCCCGCCGGCATATTCAGGCACACGCCTTAAACTCTTAGGATAAGGCAGTGACTCCAGCATATTAATTGTCACCACGATATGATTGTTAATTACCGTACGCTCTTCTGGCGTCAAGGTTCCACGTGCAATATTTAAGTTATACACTTCATTCTTACTTAAAAATTTAACGCTTTTACCCTCTGCATTGATATATTCATAACTAGCAATATCTTTGACACGTTGCTGGTCTTCTGCAGTCATAAACTCGCTACCAAAATTAGCTTGGCGCAAAAAATCTCTGTCCGCATCCATTTGTTGTACAAAGCGATGGTATTCAACCTCTAAATCAGCACTGTTCAGATACTGGCCAGCTTTTAGCCCGTTTAACTGCTTTTGTAGCAATGTCCGCTCCGCCTGCGTTTTGATCAGCTCAAAACGCTGATCAATAAATTCTATTCGGTCAAAGATTGTCGCTAGCTTAGTCGGCTTATCCATCACCGACTCTGGTGTTGCAACCTTACCGCAATCATGCAACCAAGCGGCAATGCGCAATTCATATTGCTCCAGCTCGGTCATTCTAAAGTCTTTTAACGGACCAGTTTGCGTATTATGCGTAGCTTCCGCCAACATCATAGTGAGTTCCGGCACGCGTTGACAGTGCCCGCCTGTATACGGTGACTTTTCATCAATCGCATCGGCGATGAGCTCAATAAACGCTTCAAACAGTTTACGTAAACCTTCTATTAAATTGTGATTGGTCAGTGCGATTGCAGCTTGCGAAGCTAAAGACTCAACTAAACGCTGGCTAGATTGTGAAAAAGGAACGATTTCCTGCGTGTGCGAATCCATCGCATTGATTAGCTGCAGTACACCAATAATCTCATTTTCATGATTTTTGAGCGGGATGGCTAAAAAAGATTTAGAACGATAGCCTGTACTTTGATCAAATTTTCGTGTGCCAGAAAAATCAAAACCTTCTGCTATGTAAGCGTCCTCAATATTGACTGATTTTTCTTTCAGTACTGCATGAGCGGCTACCATGTTGAGATTGGGACTGCCATCAGCCAGATAAAGGGGTAAAGGCGAAAATGGGATATTAATACCGGTAGTCCCCCCCATGGCAATTTCCAAAGTATCCGTACGCATGATTTCAAACTTCAAGCATGAATCATCTGTAATGGTATATAAGGTACCACCATCTGCGTTGGTGATTTCTTTAGCGCCGAGCAAAATCATTTCCAACAGACGATTATTATCACGCTCTGCAGACAAGGCGACGCCAATAGAATTAAGGCGCTCTAGCTGTTTGACAAGACCTACTTGAGGCATAGACGTTTCATATCTGTTCTTAAATTATTTGAAGTCTGGCAAATCACCTGACAAGCTCGTTAAAGCTAAAATAAGCCAAGTCATACACTATATAACCAACTAGATTAGGGTCAGTCTAAATAAAACTCCATCTTAACCCCTGCAAGTTCGATTATATCGTGGTCAATCAATTGGTGCGCTTGCACACCAATTGATTGACCATTGACGATAGGTAATGTTTTACCTTCAACGTGGGTGACAAAATAGCCTTGTGGGCGCTTAGTAATCACCGCCACTTGTAGGCCTGACTTACCCAAAGTCGTCAATGCTTTATTTAATAGCAACTCGCGGCCCATGCTAGAGCCATTAAGCACTTGCAAATGCCCTACCGGGCTCGGCGTTGTAATAGTAGCATCTACAGGTGCTTTAAATGCAGGAACCGCTGGAGTAACCGCACTGGGAGTACTGGAATCTGGCAGATTAGCTGCCGGGTGGATCATCATCGTTTTTTCGAAGCCACTTGCTCCACCTTCCATACCAGCTTTATTCGCTAGCGCTTCATTAATATACCTAGCCTTGTACTTACCAAACTCAATGACATCATCATGATGCAGTAAATACTTTTTAATGGACTTGCCATTCACCAACGTGCCGTTAGTGCTGCCTAAGTCTTCCAAGAAAGAATCTTTACCAATCGTGAGTATAGTGGCATGCATGCCACTCATCGCTAAGTTATCAATATGAACGTCATTGGTTGGCCGGCGGCCAATAGATATACGCTCCTTATCCAACAGATATTCGCGTAAAAAACTACCCTCTAATGAAACGATCAACTTTGCCATAATTCACCCTGTTATAGCTTGCTCTATTATTTTAGCCAATCCAAAAAATGCTGCAATTTACTTTGATCAAGAGGGAAAGGCCTAACAACTTTAGCGATGATTACAGAAATATTATCTTTTCCGCCATTATCATTAGCCATTTTAATCAATTTCTCCACCATGGATTCAAGATTAGCACTTAATTCAATAAGAGTTAAGCAAATCTCTGTATCATCCACTAGATCAGATAAGCCGTCAGAACATAAAAGATAAATGTCGTCTTGCTCTACGGCATATTCGTGTAATTCTAGTTCCGCTTCTACATCAATCCCCAGTGCACGCGTGACTAAATTTTTATTACTTGAGTACTTCGCTTGCTCGGGCGTAAGTAAACCGGCTTTTATTTGTTCTTGTATGAATGAATGATCTTCTGTTATTTGGGCTAATTCACCTTTACGCAAGCGATATAGCCTAGAGTCACCAATATGACCAACCAATATTTTATTATCCGTAAATAAACATACGACTAGCGTCGTACCCATGCCTGCACATTGCGGTTGGCTTTGCGACACTTTTAAAATGGCATCATTGGCTTTTTTAACAGCATCAACTAACAGCAAAGACTCCATTGCTGCATCCAGATTAAGGTCTTTAAAACCTGTGACGGCTGATTGCTCTGTAATTGCTTCTTTGAGTTCAGCGACAATCGTCAGCACTGCCATTTCGCTGGCTACTTCACCCGCTTTATAACCACCCATGCCATCGGCTAAAACTAATAAACCAATCGAAACATCACTAGCAATAGCATCTTCATTGTGATCTCGACGCAGCCCAACATCCGTGTATCGGACAACTTGTAGCGCTTGATTTAAATCCATAATTCGATGCCCACAGGCGATTCAATATGCAGCTCGTTAGCAATGCCCTACACATTAAGTGTTAGAATTTACCATAAAAAGCTGCCGACCATTAAACTACAGTGATACCTACTTTTTTAGCTGGTAAGCCAATCAGATTTTCAAAAAATCTTTATTAAAATCTATACCCTTTAACTTATATGTTTAAGTTAAAGGTATTCTGTATAAAAAATTTAAAGAATTAGCGCTTCAGCTCATCAGGGCGCGCTGCTACTGCCAGTTTATCTAACACACCATTAATGTATTTATGTCCATCGGTACCACCATACAACTTAGCTAACTCAACACCTTCGTTAATTGCCACGCGGTATGGAATACTGACATCATAAATAAGTTCATAACCAGAAATCAGCAAAATCGCATGCTCAACTGGACTTAGCGCGCTAATTGCTCGATCAATATAGGTAGCAATACGCTCATCTAGCTCATCTTTATGCTGGCTTACACCTATGAGTAATTGCTTAAAATAACCTTCATCGGCTTTTTTATATTCCGGATCATCAGTCATATCGCGAAACACTTGTCGTAAATCAGATTGATTTAACAAGCCGCGATATACTGCTTTTAGTGCTAACTCTCGAGATTTACGACGATTTTGGCTAGTTTTGGCTTTTCTAGCCGGAATGACTGCCGGCTTATCTAATGCAATGATGGATGTAACCACTTTATTGTCTGTCACATCGGTCATTACAACGCTGCTACCAAATTAGCCATTTCAATCGCCACTTGCGCCGCTTCAGCACCTTTAATGCTCATACGCGCAATCGCCTGCTCGTCATCCTCTGTGGTCAGTATGGCATTGGCTACAGGCACGCCTGTGTTCAGTTGCACTTGAGAAATACCATTGGCAGATTCATTCGAAACCACTTCAAAATGATATGTCTCACCACGTACAATTGCACCCAAAGCAATTAGCGCCTCAAAATTATCACTAAGTGCCATGTGTTGCAACATGAGCGGCACTTCTAGTGCGCCCGGTACAGTCACTAAGGTAATGTGTTCCGCCTTAACACCTAATTTCAATAGCTCGCTCTCACAAGCGGCCAATAAACCATCGCCGATTTGCGGGTTAAATCTTGATAACACGATGCCTACACGTTTGCCAGCACCACTTAAATCGATTGCTAATTTTTTCACGCTGAATTCCTAAATATTTAATTTTAGTAGCTAATTACTTATGTCATTTTAACAAACAATCGTTAAATCACACTAAGCTAATTGTTTATTAGTCAGGCTAATTCTTTATGCCTATAACAATCCACTGTGTGATCATTCACCATGCCAATCGCCTGCATCATGGCATAACAAATAGTAGGTCCAACAAATTTAAAGTTGCGCTTAATTAAATCTTTAGAGAGCGCATGCGAAAGAGCATTTTGTACAGGTATTTCTGCGTGGGTACTCCAATGATTAATAATCGGCTTACCATCGACAAATCGCCACAAATAAGCACCAAAACTACCAAACTCTGTTTGTACTTCTAAAAATCGTCGTGCATTATCAATTGCTGCTGCCACTTTTAAGCGATTACGCACAATACCCGCATCATTTAATAAAGCGGCGACTTTTTCCTCATCATAACGCGCGACTTTATTGACATCAAAATAATCAAATACTTCACGATAACGGTTACGTTTTTGTAAAATAGTCAGCCAGCTTAAGCCAGCTTGAGCGCCTTCTAGCACTAAAAATTCAAACAGAGCGCGCTCATCATGTATAGGCACGCCCCATTCGGTATCGTGATAAGCCGCCTCAATCGGCGTTTTTGCCCATTGACAGCGGACTTTACTCATTCAATCCAGCAGTACCGCAGCTTTTTGTGCTGTACTCAAAATACCAAAGGCAATTGGAATAAGCACAAGTAACCAAGCTCCCACTGCTAACGGCTGCAATCTCTTAACTTGGCCTACTATAGCTTTTTCAATCTCAACAAACGACTTCTCATGAGCAATTTTTTGCTCAGACGCTAACTCTGCTGCAGTCATAATATATTGATCTGTCACTGGTTTAACTAATAAATTAGCGAAAAACCCCACCACCATCATGCCTGCTAGCACATAAAAAATGGGTACGTAGATTTGCGCGAATGGGACACCAGCTTCTAAGCGCATATCATGCATATAGTTAACCACCACTGGCCCAATAATACCTGCGGTTGACCAAGCTGTGAGCAATCTGCCATGAATCGCGCCAACAAACTGCGTGCCGAACATGTCGGCTAAATAGGCTGGAATTGTCGAAAAACTACCGCCATACATCGAAGCGATCACGCAGAAGCTTGCCACAAAAAGTCCCAGAGACTTCGAACTAGCTAAGAATGAAGCTGCCACGTAGAGTAAAGTACCAAGTACAAAAAAAATGAAATAGGTATTTTTGCGGCCTAACTTGTCGGATGACGTTGCCCAAGCTATCCGCCCAAAAATATTAAAGACTGAAATCAAACCCACAAAGCCCGCGCCAACAGCGGCAGCGGCGGCGGTGAGAGTTTCATCTTTTTTGATATCCGCAAAGCTCATATCTGGCTTACCAATAAGTTCACCACCGAAAGTCTCTTGCAACATGGGCGCCGCTGCACCAATAATACCGATACTTGCTGATACATTCATCACCAATACTAGCCATAGCAACCAGAACTGCGGTGTTTTATGTGCATTTTTAAGATGCACATGATGTGCCGCAATCATACTGTTGCCAGTTTTTGCAGGTGGCGTCCAATTGGCAGGCTTCCAACCAGAAGGTGGTACACGATAGCTAAGCGAGCCTATCAACATAAATATCACGTAGATAATAGCGAGAGCGACAAATGTTTGCCAAATACCAAGCTGTGTCGAAGTGGCAAAATGTGCCATGAGTTTAGTCGCCAGTGGTGAGCCTATCATTGCACCACCACCAAAACCCATAATCGCCATGCCTGTGGCCATGCCACGGCGATCAGGGAACCATTTGATCAGTGTGGAAACAGGTGAAATGTAGCCCAAACCCAAGCCGATACCACCTATCACCCCTGAACCTAGCCACATGATCCATAATTGATGACTATAAATACCATAAGCTGAAATCAATAAGCTACCACACCAACACAGCGTAGCAACCAGTCCTGCTTTACGCGGGCCAGCACGCTCTAACCAACCACCCCATAATGCCGCTGAGCAGCCAAGCAACACAAAAAATAACGTAAACATCCAGCCTAAATCAAATTGTGTCCAATTACAGTCTGTGGCAAATAAAGCGTGCCAAGTACCAGTTAGCTTCTCACCAAACGTGGTAGCTCCCGCAGCGCAAGCAGCAACTGGTTTGCCGTCTAAGCCCAGAATAGTCTTGCCTAACGGTTTCCAAAATACAGAAAAACCGTACGCCATACCAATACATAAATGCACGGCTAAAGCAGCGGGTGGAATTAACCAGCGGTTATAACTGGAACTTGCAGTGATATTTTCTTTGGATAAAAATCGTGATAGAAAACCTGACATGTACTGCTCCCTTTAATATTTATTAATTAATTTAGAGAATACTTACGTATTTATACTATGTAAAATTTTAACGTTGAGACTAGCTTATCAAATACTGTTGCAATTGGCTATTAATGCCAAATTAATTTTGAATATCTTATTAATTTTTCTTATTTTACCAGTCTATTTTAAAGCCCATTAGTTTCATGAAACTGTCACAATAGCGTCATAAAATAAGCTAAATTGATAAACCTAAGGGACTCATTTATGCCGGCAAATATACTTGTAGTTGAAGACGAACCAGCCATTCAAGAATTATTAGCGCTTAATATCACTCAAGCGGGGCACAATGCCATATGCGCTTTAAGCGTGGAAATTGCGCAAGGACTTTTGCGTGAAACCTTACCAGATTTAATTTTACTGGATTGGATGTTACCTGGTATGAGCGGTATTGAGTTTGCGCGCCGCTTAAAATCAGACGAGCTCACCAAAGCCATCCCGATTATTATGCTCACCGCTCGTAGCGATGAATACGACAAAGTGCGTGGTTTAGAAGTAGGTGCCGATGATTATGTCACCAAACCATTTAGCCCGCGTGAACTCAATGCGCGCATCAAAGCTGTATTACGTCGCCGCGCACCACAAATGACAGATGACCCCATTGAAATCAGCGGCTTACGTTTAGACCCAGGCTCACACCGCGTAACAGGCAACGAGTTGGCAATTGATTTAGGTCCAACTGAATTTAGATTACTACATTTCTTTATGTCCAATGCCGAGCGCGTACATACACGTAGCCAACTGCTGGATAAAGTATGGGGTGACCGCGTATTTGTTGAGGATAGAACAGTGGATGTGCATATTCGCCGCTTACGCAATGCGCTATCCGTATCAAATCATGAGGACTTAATACAAACCGTGCGTGGTGCAGGCTATCGTTTATCTACACATATGAGCGAATAGTTTTACCGTGAATTTATACACGTCCATTATAAAGTCGGTATTTAAGCGCGCTATTCACCGCTAGGCACAAGTATAATAAGCCATCAATATTAATAAGTCAGACAAGGGTCACTTAAGTTGCAAGATATTCGCTGGAACGCATTGTGGCTCATCGTCGCGCTCACATTCACTTGCCTCATCACATGGGCTGTAACTAATGCAGTTACGGCACTCATTATTTTTGCATTTGGATTACTGACCTATTTAATTGCCCATTTATATTGGCTATATCAACTTTCTAACTGGCTAAAAACTCCCAACATTAAAAGTATTCCGAATGGATCTGGCATATGGGAAGACATTTTTGCTGCGCTGTACCATGAACAACGCCGCCATAGCCGTAGCCGCACACAATTAAGTTCTGCTCTGGGGCGGTTTCGTCACGCGGCTAGCGCTCTGCCCGATGGTGTCGTTGTACTTAATGCCGATAACAAAATTGAGTGGTGCAATCCTCCTGCTGAATTCCAACTAGGCCTAAATTTAAGTAAAGATGAGTATCAACCAATTCAATACTTAGTACGCCATGGCGATTTCATCGCCTATTTGCAGGCACAGAATTATGCCGAGCCGATTAAAATTAAGTCATGGACAAATGTAGAGCTGAGCCCAGAGCACAAAACTGAAGTCACACTGGAAATTCAATTAGTACCATTTGGTACTAAACAAAAGTTGCTGATCTGTCGTGATGTCACCGCAATGGAAAAGCTGGAATCCATGCGTCGTGATTTTATTGCCAATGTATCGCACGAACTACGCACACCTTTGACTGTGGTCGGCGGTTTTTTAGAAACACTGACCGATATGGAAGGCGCAGTACCAGAAAGTACGCGCCAGTATTTCAATATGATGCAGGAGCAAACCAGCCGTATGCGCAGGCTAATTGAAGATTTGCTGACCTTATCGCAGATTGAAAGCAATGCACAAAGCCCAGACAATAATGAGATTGATATAGGGCATATGCTCAATATGCTACTCAACGATGCTAAAGGTTTAAGCCAGACTATTTCACAAGAAGCGGCGAAACAAGAACAGCACAACATTAAGCTAGAAGCCGATGTTAATTTAAATATTATCGGTGCTGCAGAAGAACTGCACAGCGCACTTAGCAATTTAATCAGCAATGCCATACGCTACACCCCACAGGGTGGTGACATCTATATTAGCTGGAAAATAGAAGAGAAATCGGGAACACAAACCGCTGTGTTTAGCGTCAAAGATTCTGGCATTGGCATTGAACAACAGCATATTGATAGACTGACAGAACGTTTTTATCGCGTAGATCGTAGCCGCAGCCGTCAAACCGGCGGCACAGGTTTAGGGTTATCCATCGTCAAACATATACTCACCCGCCACCAGGCAAAACTTGATATTAAAAGTACACTGGGTGAAGGTAGCACGTTTAGCGTGATTTTTCCTAAAGAGCGCATAGTACAAAAACAGGTCACACTGTTTGAATAACTAGTTTTATAAGCCATAATCTAATCATGCTGAATATAAACTTCTGATTATGATATGAGCACACGTCGCAGCTTATTGCTATTAGCACTCAACTTAACAATAAGCGCCTGCGCTACTACCGAGCCTATACCAGGCAAGCCGATTCCTATTCAAGGTGACCGCACCTCAATCAATCAGCTCGTAAAAAATGATATGGACCGCATGGCCGATATCGAAATGCGCGAGAACACGCAAAGCTTGCGCAACTTAATGACCAAGCTTTATAAGCGTAATCCGCACGAACTGCAAAAAAGCACGCCTGATAACGTTGATAAAATGGTGGATTGGGTATTTGAAGGTGACCGTGATTGGAAGTTTGAAGCGATTTACAACCTGCAGGGTACCGAGGCAATATTTTTAGCTTTTAAGCCAGAGTACACGGGTGATCGTGTCTTGCCTTTTATTGTTGGCCTACAAACCATGCTGATTAAAGCACATGGTGATAAAACTGAGCATTTCTTAACCGATAGCATAGACCCACAAAATATCTACAACGTGGCGCGTAATTTTGAAGTAGCCGCCTGGAAGCTTTCTACAGCGCGCGATATACAAGGTAATCTATATCTAATCACCAATCAAATTGGGGACAATAATAACCTATCGTTTGAGAGAGAATTTGGGGAAATGATAGGGCGAACCGATTTGTACGCCATTGCACTAGCAGAAAAATCGCAACGCTTAATTTCACGTGTGGTGCAAAGTTTAAGTACTTTGTTCTTCTTACCCTTCTAAACCTGACATTAAACTCCTAGTAAAAGCGGCTTAACAAACAAATACTACTAAATTGCCTGCTAGCCGCTCTATTGCTTAATAACACACATACTAAATAACGCTATAACTTATGGAGTTCAATTTCATTTCAAGTGTGGGCTTTAAGGTAACCACGCGGTTTAACTCCTTACCTTCCTTATCAAAGAAAATAACTGCGGGTAATGACGCTTTGGATAAAGACAATGCTTTCATGTAACCAGTTAGCTTATCTTGCTCCGCTGCCATTAATAAAGACTTATAACCTGCATTTTGTTGTAACAGTGCTGACAACATATAAGCTGCTTGCACTGCTACACCACCACGCTCCGTCAAAACCACAATCACACCTTTATCACTCTCAGCCGCTTTAGATAGAATACTTGCCTGCAAATCTGTCGCTGGCTCAGCGATCGCAGATAAACTACCCACAGCCAATAAGGCACCCAATAACATCGACGTACGTTCATTCAACAATCTCATTTTGGTTCTCCTTTAATTTAAACGACACAACTACTTTTAAAACAATGCAATAAAAAAGCTTACTGCATTGAAGTATCAGCATAAGCTGTGCCAATGACAGTTAAAAGACGATAAAATGAAGGTTCTATGACAGGCTAAATGCCTAAGAGTTAGGCTGAAATTGGTTTTAAAGAAAATGCAATGGTTTTACTTACAACTATGAAAAAATGTAACGATGCCATTTAAAAGTGCAAAATGGCTTAAATAGGTGCAATTCTTGCGGTTTGATAAAGCTTAAATAGTTTAATTGTTTTATTCACAAATAATCAAATTGCAAAATTAAATTATATTTAATAAAACCTAGCTAAATACCTATTTCAACTACTAGCGGCAAATGATCACTAATACTCAGCCATTCTTCTGGTTTACCAATTTCCATAGTAGCTAAAGAAATCAAATCTTTAGAAAGAAAAGCGTAGTCTATATGGTATTGTTTTTGAATATTACGATGCATAAAAAACGTTGATTGAGTTCCTTGACCTTAAAGTTCGTTCTTCAATGAATGATACAGGCTTTGAATTCCAATATCTGCCAACTCTCTAATTACATCGCTATGATTCCACCAACGATCCCACATATCCCACCGTGTACTACTATTAAAGTCAGCTATCAGAAGAGTTTTAACATTCTTAGAATTATCTTTATGTACTTGTAAATACTTCCCAAACTGACCTATATAGCCCAAAGTTGGTGAATTTGCTTGTTTAGTTCATACGGCTACTAATGTATATTCATTGTTAATTTTACAAGGAATATACAGTTCTAAATTGTCTGAAACCCAATTAAGTCGGCTCAACAATATGTCTTTACTTACTTTAGGGTCTTCACATTCTTGAATAAGAAAAATAACACCTGAAATTTCCTGAAGCTTAGCTAATTTATTTCGCAAAGCACCATTGCAATTCCAAGTGACAATTTTCATTTATATATTTTGCTATTTATTACTCATCAAGAATATAAACCTACAACAACACCTTCTCTATCCCGCCATTATTCGCTTTATGCACATAATCCTGCATCCAGTTTTCACCTAAAATATGCTTCGCCATCTCGACCACAATATAATCTGCTTCTATGCCGGTATCATCGCCATAACGCGCTAAACCTTGCAAGCAACTTGGGCAGCTCGTGAGTATTTTAACCTTTTGCTCTGGCGCACCTAGGGTTAAGCCCATTTTGTTCATGTCTTTTTCTAGCTCTTCTTGCTTACGCATTTTCACTTGCGTGGCAATATCCGGGCGAGCAACTGCAAACGTGCCAGATTCACCACAGCAACGGTCATTGAGCGCAACGTCTGTACCCATCAGCTTGTTGGTCACTTCTAGAGGTTTGTACGTCTTCATTGGGCTGTGACATGGATCGTGATACATATAGCGCGTGCCAGTTACCGTTTTCAAGCGCATGTCTTTTTCCATCAAATACTCATGGATATCCAGCAACCTGCAACCTGGAAATATCTTTTCAAACTCGTATTTTTGCAGTTGATCCATACACGTGCCGCAAGACACAATCACGGTTTTGATATCAAGATAATTCAAGGTATTGGCAATACGGTGGAACTGCACGCGATTTTCTGCAGTAATCTGACTGCCTTTATCGTGATTACCGGCAGCAGTCTGCGGATAGCCGCAACACAGATAACCCGGCGGTAACACCGTAATCGCACCCGCTTCATATAACATCGCTTGCGTGGCTAAACCGACGTTTGAGAATAAACGTTCTGAACCACAACCTGGAAAATAAAAAACGGCATCAGAATCTTCCGTCACTTTGGCAGGGTTACGGATCACCGGTACCATAGTGTCATCCTCTATACCCAGCATAGCGCGTGAGGTTTTTGTCGGCATCGCTTTCGGCATAGGCCTGTTAATAAAATGAATCACTTGCGCTTTAATTTCGGCTTTACCAACCGTTGCTGGTGGATGAGTTTTGCCTTTTAACAAGCCGAATCTCTTCGCCAGTTTATTAGCGAAACGTTGTGCTTTATAGCCAAAACCTATCATCACACCACGCAACAGCTTGATGGTCGCAGGGTCTTTAGCATTGAGAAAAGCCATGCCAGCTGCTGTACCGGGATTAAATTTCTTTTTACCCTGTTCACGCAAAAAGTTACGCATCGCAACAGAGACATCACCAAAATCAATATCTACAGGGCATGGATTTAAGCACTTATGGCACACCGTACAATGATCGGCCACATCGTTAAACTCATCAAAATGCTTGAGTGAAATACCACGGCGCGTTTGCTCTTCATACAAAAATGCCTCAATAAGTAGCGATGTAGCTAAAATCTTATTCCGTGGACTGTAAAGCAAGTTTGCACGTGGCACGTGCGTTGTGCACACGGGCTTACACTTGCCGCAGCGCAAGCAATCTGAAATGCTATCGGCAATTTCACCAATGGCAGATTGCTCCATAATAATAGATTCTTGCTCTAGCAAACCAAAACTAGGTGTATAGGCGTTTTTAAGCCCAGAACCCATCATGAGCTTACCTTTGTTAAAACGCCCTTCTGGATCTACTTTCTTTTTATATTCGGCAAAAGTATCAATAGTTTTTTGGTCTAAAAACTCCATTTTGGTGATACCAATACCATGCTCACCAGAAATAACGCCATTCAAACCTTTAGCCAACTCCATGACGCGTGCGACCGCTTCATTTGCAGCCTTCATCATCTCGTAATCATCTGAATTGACAGGGATATTGGTGTGCACGTTGCCATCACCCGCGTGCATGTGCAACGCAATGAATACGCGACCTTTAAGCACTGCTTTGTGGATAGCATCTAACTCATTTAAGATTTTTTGATATTCACGACCCACAAAAATATCGGCTAATGGACGTTTTAATTCACGCTTCCAAGACACACGCAAATCGTATGATTGCAGTGCGCGGAACACATTTTCATACTGGCTAAACGCTTTGCCCGCATCACCTAAAATAGTCAAAGGTGAATCTAAGTGATTTAAGATTAAGCTCCAGCGATTACGTAAATCACGCAGCAATTGCAATGCAATCAGCTGTTTAGACTTTACAGCCTCCGCATCAGAGTTGCCGTCTTCATCCACTTGTAGTGGCAAATTACCTTGCAAAAATGCTTCAAGCTCACTGACCAGTTTGAGTTTATTGTTGATAGAAAGCTCAATATTAATACGCTCAATACCATCAGAATAATCACCCAAACGTGGTAATGGAATCACCACATCTTCATTAATTTTAAAGGCGTTGGTGTGTTTAGCAATTGCAGCGGTACGCGCGCGGTCTAACCAAAACTTTTTACGCGCTTCTGCTGAAACTGCAACAAAGCCTTCGCCATCACGCTGATTACACAGGCGCACAATGGTCGATGCGGCTTCGCCTACGGCGTTCTCGTCATCACTGGCAATATCGGCGATTAACACCATTTTCGGACGTTGCTGACGCGCCGCTTTAGTTGCATAACCTACTGCTTTGATATAGCGCTCATCCATGTGTTCCAAACCTGCAAGCAACACGGCACCTGTAGGCTTAGTTAACGTGCTATCGAGATAGTCTTTAACTTCCACAATTGCAGGCACGGCATTAGCCACATTGCCAAAGAACTCCATACACACGGTGCGCACGTGTTTAGGCATGCGATGCAAAATAAAGGTAGCGCTGGTAATTAAACCATCGCAGCCTTCTTTTTGTATGCCCGGCAGGCCACTTAAAAATTTATCGGTGACATCTTTACCTAACCCGACTTTTCTAAAGCTAGGGCCAGGGATTTCTAAAATCTCAGGTTCTGATTGTAGCGTTTTACCATCAGCATCGTAACGGCTGATTTTAAAGCGTGCCGTTGGAATATCATGAATTTTGCCAAGATTATGGTCGAGGCGTTCCACCTCCAACCAAGTAGCATCTGGCGTGACCATGCGCCAAGAGGCGAGGTTATCCAATGCCGTGCCCCACAATACGGCTTTTTTACCGCCTGCGTTCATCGCCACGTTACCACCGATACAACTTGCATCGGCTGAAGTGGGATCACAAGCGAACTCTAAACCAGCATCAGAGGCAGCTTCCATGGCGCGACGTGTCACCACGCCAGCACCACATTCAATAGTCGCAACTTGACGCGCAACACCAGGTAAGGTGCGCATTTGCACGCCGGTGTGTTGATCTAATTTTTCCGTATTAATCACCACTGACATTTTGGTCAACGGAATCGCACCACCAGTATAGCCAGTACCACCACCACGCGGAATGATAGTGAGTCCCAACTCAATACAAGCACGCACTAATCCAGCAATCTCACGCTCGGTATCAGGGTTAAGCACGACGAAGGGATATTCAACGCGCCAGTCAGTAGCATCTGTCACGTGTGAAACACGCGCTAAGCCATCGAATTGAATATTATCTTTACGTGTTAATTTGCTGAGCTTTGCTAACGTCTTTTTACGTAAATCATAAGTATGACGAAACTCATCAGCAAAAGCCTCGATGGCTTTTTTAGCCACAGCAACCAACGTTAAGACTTTTTCATTACCACTACTGCGCTCATCAATCGCGGCAATACGATGATGCAAGGCATCCACTAAAGCTTTGCGACGTTTAGGATTATCCAGCAAATCATCCTGTAAATACGGGTTACGTGACACTACCCACAAATCACCCAGCACCTCAAACAACATGCGTGCTGAACGACCTGTTTTGCGTTCACCACGTAGTTCGTTAAGTGCTTGCCACATATCCTCACCGAGAAACCGAATCACAATTTCGCGGTCAGAGAATGACGTATAGTTGTAAGGAATTTCACGCAAACGCGTGGCAGGGATAGGCTCGTCTAGGAGCTCAACTTTAAGAGGTGCGTTCATTGAGAGTTATGTTTAGCTTTACGAATAAACAGCAGACTATTATAACATGCACTAGACAAGCAAATAACGACAACCGTTCTATGGTTATTACAGATAAACACCTCAATTAGTGGCAAATTAAAAGCAATGCTATTGATTAGGTTGATAATCTAATAAAATAGTGACTTATGATTTTTAATGCAGTTTTTTCAGATAAGTAGTCATCAACGGATATATAGAATGAATGGTTTAACATTAAAGAAGTTAGCAATGCCCCTTGTCATTATTGGCTTACTGGGCATTTTAGCCATATCGTTATCGCATAAAGAACAAGCACCCAATGTAACCTTTACAACGATAGATGGCAAAAAAATTACCATGTCCTCATTAAAAGGTAAATTAGTTTTAGTGAATTTCTGGGCAACTGATTGCCCAGGTTGTGTTAAAGAGATGCCGGAACTGGTCAGCACCTACAAACAATATAAAGATAAAGGCTTCGAGCTGATTGCTGTGACCATGCCTTACGACCCACCTGCCCAGGTACTCAATTATGCCAAAATGAAAAACCTGCCTTTCCCTGTTATGCAAGATGGCTTTGGTGAAATGCAGGAAAAGTTTGGCAAAGTAACCTTAGTGCCGACAACGTTTATATATGATCAAAAAGGTAATTTATTACGCCATAACATAGGTGAACTCAATTTTACGCAGCTACATCAACAGCTAGATGCTGAACTCGCAAAAAATAATTAGGGATAGTTAAACCATGCTTTGGATTAAATCGCTACACATTATCTTTATGGTGACATGGTTTGCAGGCTTGTTCTATTTACCACGACTTTTTGTATATCACGCCATGTCGGATGACAGCATCAGCCATGAGCGCTTTAAGATAATGGAGCGCAAACTTTTTTATGGCATCATGACACCAGGCTGCATCTTAACTATATTTTTTGGCGTATGGTTGTGGCAAGGTTATGGCATTTCTGGCGGCTGGCTACATGCTAAACTAGCGTTAGTATTTGCTTTAGTGGTTTATCATGTTTATTGTGGCAAACTAGTCATTGATTTTAAGCACAAGCGCAATCAACATGGGCATGTGTTTTACCGCTGGCTTAATGAAATCCCCGTATTGGCTTTGGTAGCAATTATCATTTTAGTAGAAGTAAAACCCTTTTAAATAAATTAATGAGCGGCTATTTACAACTATGGAAATCCTCAACTCAGACTGGCTTATCAATATGCTCAAAAAATCGAGTAAAACGCCGCAAGGGCGTTTGCTTGGCTTGTTTGACATCCTTGGAGATTGGCTCAATGCACCCAACATAACTAAAAAAACGAGTGGTGATTTAGCACAACAACAAACACCACAAATTATTTCCAGTGCGCTAGAACACTACCTAACGCAACAAGCAACTCTAGCTGGCGCAGAAGATCCTGACGTGCTTGCGCATCAGCTATATTTTATATTACTCACGGCAATTCATACTGCAATACATACGCATGATATGCATAGCTTTGGTCACGCAAGAAGTGCTGCAAAAGCCTTGATTACCGCACAGACTAAACAAGAATTCCATCTTAAAAAATCGGTGGCCTATGTTGCGGCAGCGAGTTTTTTAGGTATTGTTGTCATCGCAGGCAGCACATTCATATCTAGTGGCTTTAATTTTAATCACATATCTAACAGTCAGCTAGCAACTACGTCGGCTACAAAAATCATTGCGTTAAATTCGGCAGCAGCGCATCAATCCATTAGCACCAGCCCAACCATAGCTAGTCCGGAACAAACGGCTGCACTTTTTGCCACATTAGAACAAATGCGCAAAGGCAGTTGCCAATTTCCAGAAGCTTTACAGCTGCCAGACTCATATAAAGCGGTGTATATTGACAATATTATTGGCGGCAACATTTCTAGTAAAGTCGCGGATCAAAAAATAATTTTACAGATACTGCAAAAAGTTCGTTGTAACTATACACCAATGCTCATGGAAAATTCTACAAGTTAAAATCAGGAGTTTAAATGCCGCTTACATGCCCGCAATGCAACACTCCACTCAAAGCACTAAAAGTAAAAAACTACTTTAACTGCCCCAAATGTGCTACTGAGCTAAAAGGCAAAGTCATCATCCCATCTCTAATAGCTGTGGCATTATTAAGCTTAGCGGACTGGATGGCATACCCCACTATTTACACCTATACCGGCTCGGATTGGTGGCCAGGATTTACACTGCGGATGGCTATTGACACAGCAGTCTATTTTTTGCTGATGATGGTTTTAGTCAAAAAATTGGGTATGGTGGAAGTAGCTTAGCTTAGGAAGACTCTAATTTCAATAAAAAAGGCTGATTAAAATCAGCCTTTTTTATTACTGGATTACTAATCTATTTAGCTTCTAATATTTTTTTAAGATTAGCTAAACCACCCTCAAACACGCCACTAATTGCATCTTTTGCAGCTTTGTCATCTTGACCAGCTGCTGGCGTTGCTGATGGATCTTTACGTTTGAAATTAGCTGACCAAGTTGCAGTCGCTTTATTTTTACCAGTAGATTTAACTGTAATCACAGCTGAGTAGTCACTTACCGGTAACACGCTCTCAACAATAACGTAGCTGTAAGTTTTTTTCTTAGCATTATATGCAGTCAATTTTTCATGGATTTTTCCACCATCTTGCAATGTCAGTTCGCGTTCTGCACCTACTTTATTATCTTCACCTTGTACAATATCTGTTTTTGCAACCGCTGGATGCCATGCACCTAAATCACCAAAGTTAGATACTTTTTCCCACACCACGTCAGCTGAAGCATTGATATTAACTGATTTCTTTACATGAATAACACCCTCATGCGCTTGAGTTTGGCTAGTAAAACCTAAAACTGCTACTGATAACATTAACAAAATTTGTTTCATATCTATCTCCAAAAATTTATTTAAAAATATAAAGCTAATAATTTAGCACTAACACAACCTCTATACTATCACTTTAATTAAGCATACTTTAATGTATATAAAATTTCTATACCTATTACTAGACAACATACATCTTATAAAATTCAACACTATGAATATAGTCATATAATTGCAGTTTATATTAATAAGTGTCGTTTATTTACAATAAAATATATTACACAATAATATACAGGTCTGTATATTATTATTTTTTGATTTAACTCGTCAATATTCTCCACTTGATGTTACTATTATATGTATGTCACTGTTAAAAGATAAAATTTTGTCTGTTGCTACCGACCTGTTTCAGACGCGGGGTATCAATTCGACTGGTGTAGACACTATTGTCGCCGTAGCGGGCACAACCAAAATGACGCTGTATAAATACTTTAACAGTAAAGAAGAACTCATTTTAGAGGTTCTCAACAAAGGCCATCAGGATTTCCAAAGCTGGTTAAATGACAAACTTAGCAGTAACAGCAAAAAACCTTCTGAAAAATTACAAAAACTCTTTGATTTCATCGAAGAGTGGGTAACAGCCCCTGAATTCCGTGGCATGGCCTTTATCAAAGCCTCTGCTGAGTTTCCTAATGAAGAAAATGCAATTCACAAACTTTCGTCAGAGCAGTCACGTGAGTTTAAACAGTACATTCAAGACCTAGCTACTCAAGCAGGAATCAAAGATGCTGAAGGCTTATCACTGCAGTTATCCATGTTGTTTGAAGGCGCAGTACAGGCTGAACAAATGAAGCGTGGCTCTGGTGCGATTAAGTACGCAAAAAAAGCCGCAAAAATTCTTATCGATGGTGCCTTGAAGCATTAAGACTACTTTCAACTTCAGCACTATAAAATAAATACCAAACTCGTTATTACGTCAATTTTATTACTTGCTTGCAAAGCAAAGCCTTAGGATAATGTTGCTTTAACTCAACTTACGCCTAACACGCAATTAACTATGCACACACTCATCTGCGGCTCGCTTGCTTTCGACACTATTATGGTGTTTCAAGACCAATTCAAAAATCATATTTTGCCCGAAAAAATCCATGCCTTAAGTGTCGCCTTTTATGTGCCTGAGATGCGTCGTGAATTTGGCGGTACCGCTGGCAACATTGCTTATAACTTGCAATTGCTTGAAGGTAAACCCTTAATCATGGCAACGGTCGGTGAGGATTTTGCCAACTATACAAAGTGGCTCAACACGAATAATATCAATACCAGACACATTAAAACTATCTCCAATAGCTTTACCGCACAAGCTTTTATCACAACCGATATTGATGATAACCAAATTACGGCTTTTCATCCTGGTGCGATGGTGGAATCGCACCAGAACAGCGTGAAAGACGCTAAAGATGTCACGCTGGCAGTGATTGCGCCTGATGGTCGCGATGGCATGTTTTTGCATGCACGTGAATGTTTTGAGGCAGGCATCCCATTTTTGTTTGATCCAGGCCAAGGTTTGCCGATGTTTAATGGTGAAGAACTACTACAGTTTATTGAAATGGCGAGCTACTTAGCGGTGAATGATTACGAAGCACAAGTTTTACAAGATAAAACTGGGCTTAACTTAGAAACTCTAGCCACTAAAGTCAAAGCGCTGATTGTCACGCTAGGCAGTGAAGGCTCTACAATTTATGCGGATGGTCAACGTTTTAATATCCCATGCGTTAAGGCGCATGATGTCGTTGACCCAACAGGTTGTGGCGATGCTTATCGCGCAGGCTTGCTATATGGCATTGCCCATGGCTGGGATTGGCAAACCTGTGGCAGATTAGCCTCTAGCATGGGTGCGATAAAAATCGCCAGCCGAGGTGGACAAAATCATAAGCCAAGCCGAGCAGATATTGAGCATATTTACAGTCAGGCACTCGTACACGAGGTTTCAGTAAAAGAGAACTTAACCGCCGATAGCACAATCCAACCGTAGTTATCATTGATTGCTGAGCATTATATTAAAGGAGTTTTACCATGCGTTTTTATAAAATTTTAACTGTAGCAGCTTTGGCCGCTATGCTTATTGCGTGCGCCAGCTCAAACTCTGGCAGCGTCTACAGCCGTGATGAAGCCCGCAGAATACAAAATATTCAAACTGGTGTAGTAGAAAGTGTACGACAAGTGAAGCTTGAAGGCACAAAAAGCCCAGTCGGTACTATAGCAGGTGGTGCCATTGGCGGTATTGCTGGTAGTTCAATCGGCCACAACGGTGGCAGCGCTATTGCAGCCATTATTGGCGCAGTGGCGGGTGGCTTGGCAGGCTCAGCTGTAGAAGAAGGTGTAACACGTAAAGATGCACTTGAAATCACAGTTAAATTAGATGGCGGCCGCTTAGTTGCTGTTGTGCAAGAAGCCGATGAGCAATTTCATGCTGGCGATAGAGTACGTTTAGTCGAAGACGGCAGCACCACGCGCGTTACTCATTAATTCAAAATTCTGGCCATCGCCGACAAGCCGCTAGCACTAGCCTGGTGGCTTGCATTACCGACTATCTATTAATTTTCAACGTCATCATTTTGTCATTTCTTTGACATCAATTCTTCATTAAATCCGCATAAAGTCTCACTTCATTAGTCATGAAAAACGATGAGGAGAGGCAACTATGTTAGAAAAACAATCCGCAAAAAACTTACCCCGCGCAAAGAAATGTTTACATGTGAGCCTTGCACGCACTCATTCTGAAATAGCTGAAGCACAACGTTTACGCTATAAGGTTTTTTCAGAAGAAATGGGTGCAGAAATTTCTGGCACGGATGGCTTAGATATTGATGGCTTTGACCAGTTTTGTGACCATTTACTGGTTCGTGACAGTGACACACAGCAAGTCATTGGTACTTATCGCATTTTAAGCCCACGAATGGCAAATGAAGCTGGTGGATATTACTCTGCTGGTGAATTTGACATTAGTCGTTTACAGCATTTATTTAGTAGCACGGTTGAAGTTGGCCGTGCTTGCGTACATTGGGATTATCGCAGTGGCGGCACCATTACCATGTTATGGGCTGGGTTAGCCAAATACATGCAAATGCACAATTACGAATATATGATTGGGTGCGCCAGTGTACCAATGACAGATGGTGGACATGCAGCAGCCAGTCTCTTCAACCTACTCAAGGATGACTATTTATCACCGCAAGAATATCGTGTATTCGCGCACAATCCGTTACCCATTACATCGCTACGTAATGATATGCAAGTTGCTTGCCCACCTTTGATTAAAGGCTATTTGCGCCTTGGTGCTTATATTTGTGGCGCACCAGCTTGGGATCCATATTTCAACACCGCCGATATGCTGGTGATGTTGCCATTATCGAGAATCAAAGCAAGATATGCTGCACATTTTATGAAATAAATGCCTATACAACACAATGCCCACTAAATAACCTTGGGGTCGCTTTTGCTAACTCATTTTTGTGTTAAATTATATGAATGATTTAACTAGCTTATTTATAAAGAAAATTTTTATAATTCCCCTTCTATCCGACGCAAAAGTGAACCCAACAAAAACAAATAAAATCACACGTATTTTTCGTATATGCCGTGTTGTCCTGCATACCATCACTGGGTTTGTCATTGCCGGCTTATTGCTGCCTGTTGTCAATAAGCGCTACCGACACTATCTCATTCAATGGTGGTGCAAACGATTACTGGCAGCATTTAATATAAAAGTGATTGCAACCGGTAATATTCCGCCTGAAAATTTATCACATGCAATGATCATCGCCAACCATGTTTCGTGGGCGGATATTCATGTGCTAAATAGCGTGATCCCACTGCGTTATATTGCGAAATCAGACATCCGTCACTGGCCAGTTTTTGGATTCTTTGCAAGTCGGGTCAATACACTATTTGTTAATCGCGCCAAGAAACAAGATGCCTTGCGCATAGTAGACATCATCGCAGAGACTCTGCAGGCGGGGGATCGTTTATGCTTGTTTCCAGAAGGCACGACGACTGATGGCACAACAATATTGCCATTTAAAAGCAGCCTGATTGAAGCAGCAATTCGTACCAAAACACCCATTTATCCAGTGGCTATACATTACCCACTAGCTGATGGTGGTATCAATACAGCCATGGCTTACGCGGGTGAAACTACCCTAATACAAGCAATGCAGCAGGCTTTGACCATCAAATCGCCTGTAGTCGTGATACATTTTTTAGCGCCAATTGCGACAAATCAGCATGACCGCAGGGCGCTTACTTTGTTAGTGCAGGATGTTATTAGCAAACAATTAAGACTTTAACGCTCTATTTTTAAGGGCGTATCTTGCAGACTACAAGGCACCTGCGTAATTACTTTAGTCTCCAAGCAAAAAGCAGTGAGTTGCCCACCCCATAAACACCCAGTATCTAACGCATATAAGTTTGGCTTTTGTCTTAGCCCCAGTGCTGACCAATGCCCAAAGATAATGGTATCGTTTTGCGTTTTCCTATTCGGCACATCAAACCAAGGTAAATAACCTGATGGAACATCAGCTAATTCCCCCTTAAATCTAAACTCCATCACATCATCTTTAGTGCAAATACGTAAACGTGTCATAGCATTTGTAATCACGCGTAAACGTTCAAACCCCATCAAGCTATCATGCCACTGATTAGGCAAGTCACCATACATATGGGCCAAAAATTCACGATAATGTTCGCTACGTAATGCTGATTCAACTTCAGCACCGAGTGTTAATGCTTGTGTAATAGTCCATTGCGGAAGCAAGCCAGCATGCACCATCACATAACCATGTTCATAATGAATGAGTGATTGATGTCGCAACCAATCAAGCAAAAGTGGGCTATCTGGCGCAGCTAAAAGAGCATCCAATGTATCGCTTCTGTGCGGCCGCACAAATCCATTAGCAACAACTAAAGTGTGTAAGTCATGATTCCCCAGTACCACAGTCAGCAAATTCTGATGTGCATAACACCAGCGCAAAACTTCGAGTGAACCACTACCGCGATTAATTAAATCACCTACTAGCCATAATCGGTCTTGTTTAGGATCGAACTGAATGCGTGTTAACAGCGCGGTAAAAGCGTGGTAACAGCCTTGAATATCACCAATTGCGTAGGTCGCCATGGTGAGAAGTATAAATGAAAACGCCCAAGCCAGGCTCGCAACCTAGTTTAGGCGTTTATTAATAGTCATTAAGCGTAAGTTATTATTTAGCCTTAAAATCAGCGCCAGCGTCATCTGCCATATAGGCTACTGCACGACCAACTTCCTCATCAGACAAGCTAGCATTACCACCTTTAGCTGGCATCATACGGACACCATGAAGCGCATGCTGTACTAAAGTATCATAGCCTTGTGCAATACGTGGTGCCCAAGCAGCTTTATCGCCGAATTTTGGCGCACCCATCAAACCAGCAGCATGGCACATTGAACAAGTGGCTTTAAACACTTGTTCACCAGTCTGTCCTGATGCGGCTGACACAGCTGCTTTAGCTGGCTCAGTTTTTTCCGCTGCTGGTGGAGTAAAGTGTGCGCCGCCTTGATTGGCCATATAAGCAACCGCATTGGCAATTTCACCATCCGTTAAATCTGGGTTACCGCCTTTAGCAGGCATCATACGAATGCCATGAATCGCGTGATTAATTAAAGTTTCGTAACCTTGAGCAATGCGTGGTCCCCATTGTCCGTGATCACCAATTTTTGGTGAGCCCATCAAGCCAGCAGTATGACATGCAGAACAAACTGCTTTAACCACTTCTTCACCGCTCTTATTTACGTGAGCGCCTCCATCTGCAGCTGCTACAGCTACATTAGCTACTGGCTTCACATTCTCTTCTACTTTAGCTGCAACAGCTGCAGGAGCTAAAGTTGGAGATTCGGCAGTTGGACCAAGGCTTTTGGCTAACAAAGCAATTATTAATGAAAATCCTAAAATACTACCTGGAATCGCAATCATTAATTGCCAAAAAGTAGACCCTTTATACTCTTTATCATTATTACTCATCGCAGTAAATTTCCATCAATACGTTAAAAAACAAAATTATACCTAATAGTTAAAGTTTCGCATCAAAAAGCACGTAAAAATGCTCAAGTATTGTGCATATATGAGCTTTTAAACCTATTTTTCCTGTATTTATCATGAAGTAACCATTGCGTTGTTATAATGACGTCAACGTGCTCGTAGCTCATTTGGATAGAGTGTCGGTTTCCGAAGCCGAAGGTAGTGGGTTCGACTCCCGCCG
>JAYVMU010000013.1:0-29726 GCA_043758775.1 Methylophilaceae bacterium | reverse complement strand
CATGTTCAAGTCGGTGACACCCCTAAACAGACTATTTTTTATTTTAGATCAAGCTGTTATATACTCGTTTTGTGAAAATTGCCGGACACTACTGATATTACTTACAACCGGAGTGCCGTTAGCAGCAAAAAAAATGGCTAACGGAAAAGTTGCACCATTACATTCATCAAGCCCTGTAGCGTCAAGTGTCTCACGTGAGGTGGCAGCATGAGCATGATGAGCACTGGTTCATCTGGTGGTTTTATGGATGCAACACACACAACCGATGTCAGAGATTAATACCACACCATTAGTGGATGTGATGTTAGTTTTGCTAGTCATCTTTATTATCACCGCGCCATTGCTTACACACGCGGTGAAAATTGATTTACCACAAGCCACAAGTCAGCCAGTAGCAAAAAAATCAGAAGTGGTTTCATTGTCGATTGATGGTGAAGGAAAAACGTATTGGAACGATGTGCTTATTGGCAAGGCTGATTTGAGCGAAAGGTTGGCTGATGCGGTTAAAAAGCAGCCTCAGCCTGAACTACAAATCAGAGCGGATAAAGCCACACGTTTCCAAGTGTTAGCTGAAATCATGGCTAATGCACAGAATGCGGGTATTACAAAATTAGGCTTTGTAAGCATACCTAAATAATTAATTTCTTTAAGATTAAGCCAGCCATTGAATTGCGACTAGATAGTTTTTCTAGTGTGTTTGCTTCTAGTAGCCAGCCAGTAATCATTTATTTTTACTATAAAAGGCGCACTATGAACAGCAATAGCATACATTACAAATCACCATCAGTATTTAATACTAAACCATTGTATTTAGCAGTGCTTATGGCAGTTAATACAATCTCAGCGTTTGCTGAAACAACGGCTGATACTCTGCCAGAAGTCAAAGTACAAGCAGAGCAGCCAAGAAATGACTATAACGAGCCTGTTTCAACAGTGGGCGGTAAAATGCCGACGGCTGTGCGTGACATTCCACAATCAGTCACTATACTGAATCGTGCAGTATTGGATGCAAAAGCAGACACCTCATTAGCTGATGCCTTACGTAATGTACCAGGCATTACGATTGGCGGTGCTGAGGGTGGTCAGATTGGCACTAACATCAATTTACGTGGCTTCTCAGCGCGTACTGATATGTATGTTGATGGTATGCGTGATCGAGGCCAATATTATCGAGATACTTTTTATTTGAGTGCAGTAGAAGTGCTTAAAGGCCCATCTTCTATGTTGTTCGGTCGTGGCTCTACTGGCGGTGTGGTGAATCAAGTGCGTAAAAAACCAGTATTAGGTGATAGCGGTGAAGTGTCGGCGACCATGGGCACCAATGGCTATTATCGAACTACAGGCGATTACAACAAGCAGCTGACGGATACAGCCGCTACGCGTGTTGAAGTAATGGGGCAAAATGTGGGCTCTACGCGAGATGTGATGGATAATGAAGATTATGCTATTGCGCCTTCACTACGTTTAGGTATTGGTACTGATACGCAAATTAATTTCTCAGCATTAGTTGAACGAAACCATGACCAACCAGATTATGGTATCCCTACTGTCAATGGCAAGCCAGCAAAAGTTAATTATGACAATTATTATGGTTTAACCGATGACCGTACAAATCAAAATACTAATATTTTTGGTGTATCTATTCAGCACAAGTTTAATGATAACCTTACCTTTCGTAACCAGACTCAATATGCAAATTATGAGACAGATGCACGTGAAACTGCTTTTGGTCGCTTGGGTACAGTCAATGGTCTGGGTCAGTTTGTTTGGCTAGGAGCCACACCAGCGGCTACTGGCAATTATACCAATTTATCGTCAAGCTCTTTATTTGCTACGCTGGCTTCGCACGATCGTAAAATAGATGACAATTCATTTGATAACCAGACTGATCTAATTGCTAAATTCAATACTGAGTCACTTAAACATACGATGATTGTCGGGCTGGAGCTTGGACATGATGAGTATTCTAACCAAACTTATAGCCGTAGTAATAGTGCATTAACAGGAACGTCAGGCAGCCTGACTAGCAGCACAGTTGCATTGGTTTCATTAAATAACCCTACTTATTTCTCAACCCCAGTGGGAACAGTTACTACCACTGGTAATTTAGCTAAATCAACAGCTGATACTCTTGCTACTTATGTGAACGATACGATTGAATTTAATCCTCAATGGAAGGCGGTGCTGGGTTTACGCTGGGATAGATTTCAGGCCAGCATTAACAACAGCATTAACAGTACAAATACTGTAGGTAATACTACATTAGCCAACGCTGGTTGCGTAAAATTCATGGCTGGCTCGGCCTATGGGGCGCGGTATTAGGGTTACTATTTGGCCTAAGCGGTATTTTGCTTAATCATCGTGCGGTGATGAAAATTCCTGCTGCGAAGATGGAGGAATCACAAATTCAGCTTGCGGTAAGCGTACCACAGCCAGTCGATGCCAAAGCCTTTACACGTTTTGTGCAACAAGCGCTTAATATTAGCCAAGAACCAGTTCAACGCAAGCCACGCAAAGAAGATAAGCCAACAGAAAATGTAGCACCGGATGCTACTTTTTTAGGTAAAGCAATCAAGCAACCACAAACATGGAAGATTGAGTTTCAATTACCGCAAGCGGCTATTCGTGCAGAATACGTTGCAGGGAATCAGTTCGCCACTATTAGCCGTGAAGATGCCAATGTGTTCGCCTTCATCACACGCATGCACAAAGGCATAGGGTTGAATACTGGATGGATTTTGTTAGCAGATAGTCTGGCAGGCGCCATGATAATACTCAGTATCACCGGCGTCCTGTTATGGACAAAAATGCGCGGTTCACGTCTGGCCATGTCAGGCTTAATTGGCTTGTCTGTTGGTTTGATGGTGCTATTCACACTGCAGTCTATGTAATAACAAGTGTCTTATTCATCCAGTGGTGGCGCGACTTTTATCAGTTCTTCTATGGTGGTAAGTCCGGCTACTATTTTTTCAATCCCATTTAACATTAATGGTTGCATGCCTTCTTGATAGGCTTGGGCTTTAAGCTTGGCTAAATCGGTATCTGATGTGATGAGCTTTCTTAAAGCTGGCGACATCGTCAACATTTCATAAATGCCGCTACGGCCACGATAACCAGTGTTACGGCATTCTAAACAACCCACGGCTTTCATAATATGGCCAGGTTTTACTTGTTTGAATGGATGTATGAGCGCATTCCATTTTTCTTGGCTAACCTCATCAGGCTGTTTACATGCAGTGCATAGTGTGCGCACCAGGCGCTGTGCCATAATGCCTAGCACCGTGGAGTGGATTAAATAGGAGGGCACGCCTAAATCGAGCATACGCGTAACGGCAGAAGGCGCGTCGTTGGTATGCAGCGTAGAAAACACCAAGTGTCCTGTTAAAGCTGCTTGTATCGCCATATCAGCAGTTTCAATGTCGCGGATTTCACCTACCATAATAATGTCAGGGTCTTGCCGCATCAGGGTGCGGATACCGTCCGCGAAATCAAGCCCAATATTGGTTTGCACTTGCATTTGGTTAAATGCTGGCTCTACCATCTCGATGGGATCTTCTACCGTGCATACATTCACTTCTGGCGTGGCGACCTGTTTCAGGGTGGAATATAAAGTGGTGGTTTTACCTGAACCGGTTGGTCCAGTGACTAAAATAATGCCGTTGGGATGCTTGGTCCAGTTATCCCATAGTGCAGCTTGAGCAGATGAAAAACCGAGTTGAATAAAGTCTTTTACAATCACATCTGGCGTAAAAATCCGCATAACGAGTTTTTCACCAAATGCAGTAGGCATGGTGGATAAACGCAACTCAACCTCTGCGCCATCGGTGGAAATGGTTTTAATCCGGCCATCTTGTGGGCGTCGTTTTTCTATCATGTCCATGCGTCCCAGCAATTTAATGCGGCTGGTAATTGCGTTCATGATATTGTTTGGTAATTGATACACTTGGTGCAACACGCCATCAATACGAAAACGCATTAAGCCCATATTGCGGCGCGGTTCTAGGTGGATATCACTGGCGCGCTGTTCAAAGGCATATTTGAATATCCAGTCTACAATATTCACTACATGCTGTTCGTTAGCGTCCAGATTTTTATCTTTGCCCAGTTCGACCAATTGCTCAAAATTTTGTACACCGACTATCTGCCCAGCTTTGGCGGTGTTCGCCGCATTCATCGAGTTAGCAAGATTATAGATTTCAGGTAAATAGCGCGTGATTTCAATTGGGTTGACCATCACCAACTCAATTTTCATGCGCAAGATACGCTCTAAATCAGGAATCCAATCTCGCTGAAAAGGCTCAGCAGTGGCTACTGTTGCAACATTATTCGTCACTGAAACCGGCATGATCTTAAGTCGTTCAGCATAGGCTTTGGAAATGATTTGCGCGGCCGAGCTGAAGTCCAGCTTAAGTGGGTCAATATGGTAATAATCAATCCCGGCATGCTTTGCCAGCCACGTGGTGAGCAATTCAAGAGACAGTTGTTTATGTGGTGTTTTAAGGTCCTTCCATTTCTGTTCACCAATCACGACTAACGGATGCACATTAGAACTATCCAGTTTACGATCTTTGTATAGTTTTTCTGCGTGCTGTTTATCGACCATGCCATCGTTGACCAGCAAGCGCAAAATATCACCCAGACTTAATTTTCCTGTTAGTTGTGCTGTTATTTGGATGCTACTTATAGATTTAGTCATGGCTGTTCCTTGTTGTTGATGCGCTTTGGTGCAATTGCTTGGGCATCAGTAAACCTTTATAGCAGCGCTTTAATTCGCATAGACAAATCAATCGCACTAATATTTTTTGTAATACTGCCAATTGAAATACGATCCACCCCAGTCTCTGCAATTGCTTGCACCGTGTTTAAATCAACACCACCAGAAGCTTCAAGCAAGGCGCGCGCCTGATTTAATTTAACCGCCTCTGCCAGTGAAACTAAATCAAAGTTATCTAACAATACACTTTTAGCACCTGCAGCTAAAGCTTCATTGAGTTGTGCTAAGGTTTCAACTTCAATTTGAATGCTGATATTTTTATCTAATACACTGTTAGTTAAATGTACAGCAGCTTGCATCGCTGCGCTAACGCTGCCTGCTGCGGCAATATGATTTTCTTTGATTAAGATGCCATCATATAATGCCAGCCGCTGATTATGTCCGCCGCCAATGGTAACGGCATATTTTTGCGCTAAACGTAGACCAGGTATGGTTTTGCGAGTATCTAAGATTTGCGCTTGCGTATGTTGAATGACATCCACATATTTTCGTGTTTCTGTCGCCACGGCAGATAGTAGTTGCAAAAAGTTTAAAGCGCAACGCTCAGCGGTCAGCAGTGCCCGTGCATTACCTTGAATCTCGCATAACAATTGATCAGGTTTTACAATATCGCCTTCAGCTACTAGCCAAGTGATGAGCAAGCGGCTATCTAGCTGCATAAATGCTTGTGTCGCCCATGGTATGCCGCAAATAACAGCCGTTTCACGCGTGATGATGCTTGCTGTTGCGGTTTGTGCGGCGGGGATTAATTGTGCAGTTAAATCACCACTCCCCATATCTTCATGCAGTGCGTGTTTTACATCATTAACCACCAGAACATTAAATGCTTGAGAGTTAGGCGGAAATTGTGTAGTAAATAGAGAAGCTTTCATTTTTCTATTATAATGCAGTTATTCTAATAATAAATCCCACACACGATGAAGCTTTTATACACAGTTAATAGTCCTTATGCCCGCAAAGTACGTGTAGTTGCGGTAGAAAAACACATCGAAATCGAGATGGAAGAAGTTAATTTAACTGATCCGGCTTGCACAGTTAAACAGTACAACCCGCTTGGTAAAATTCCTGTACTCATTTTGGATGATGGTGATTGCCTGTACGATTCACGCGTGATTGTGGAGTATCTAGATAACCGGACACCACTTGCGCATTTAATCCCGCAAAACCACGTTGCCAAGATTTGGGTGCGTCGCTGGGAGGCGCTGGCAGATGGCGTTTGTGATGCAGCAGTCGCGGCCAGGATGGAACAACGCAAGCCAGAAGCTGCACAAGATGCAGCCACTATTGCGAAGCAGATGTCTAAAGTGATGCGCGGCTTAGAAACGCTTAATTTAGATTTAACTAAAAAGAAATGGTGCGTTGAAGAGACTTTCAGCCTGGCGGATATTGCATTGGGTTGTTTGCTAGGTTATTTAGATTTGCGATTTAAAGAGTTGGATTGGCAAACGCAATATCCTAACCTTGCAAAGCATTTTGCTGCAATGCAAAAACGACCATCATTTAAAGATAGCGCACCGCTGGAAGCTTAAAGTTCGAGTATGAACCAGCTGTTTTAGATAAAATAAGGGCGCAATTTATTGCGCTCTTGTTCATAAGCTACTTTGCAACTTTGCTAATGCCGTATCAATTTCATTTAACATCGGTTTGTAGAGCATTTTCGTGTGATTGTTCCAGTGTTGCCAGCTTTTTTGCAAATCTGCACGTAAACTTTTGGCTGTTGTAACATCTCCAATGGAGGCTGCCCACAACGCATACTCGGCTTTGCAGTCTGTACTACCAAAACTATTCAGCGCGCTCATGTATTCTTTTCGCGCAAGTTTTTCATTGTGAGATGCACCATAAGACTTTGCTAACAGCAAGCAGACTTGTTCGGAGCGAAACTCCGTTTGTATGGTTCTTACTCTGCTCAGCAACTCAACAGCTTCTGCAGGCTGTTTATTATGCAATTTGGCTTTGGCTGCCAAAAAGCACAGTTCTAAATCGTTCGCGAATGGACCATTTAAGCAGGCATCGAATTGAGCTGCCGCTTCTGCATATTGCCCAGCTTCATCTAATGCAGATGCCCAGCGTATTCTGTTTTGCACGGTAGGAGTTAAATCAAAAGCCTGCTCAGCATCGCGTAGTTCACGCGATGGATCCAGTAATTTAAGTGCAGATTTTGATACTTGCTGCACACCATGATTAAGCTTGTTAGCAGGCAGATACTCTACAAAAAAGTAAGCAATACTGCCTAACCCCGGGAACGAGAACAGAATAATCAGCCAGTATAAAGAGCGGCCGGTGCGCAGCGCATGTACTGCAAAAAATAAGGCGATAATGACATGTAAGCCGCCTAAGCCTAAAATATATTCCATATTACTTAATCTTTTCTTTAAACTAGATTGAACTGGTGATAATGCCACCACCTAAGCAAACATTACTTTCATATACTACGGCAGACTGCCCAGGAGTAATTGCCCATTGCTTTTGACCGAATTTAATCTCGGTGTAATCACCCGAGATTAAATCAATTTCACATGGTGCATCTGGCTGGCGATAGCGTGTTTTAGCAGCATATACCCAGTTAGTTTGCGGATTTTCTCCGCTAATCCAATGCAATTGGCCAGCGGTTAAACCATCGTTTAGCAATAGTGGATGTTCGTGACCTTGTACAACGATTAGAATGTTTTTTTGCATATCCTTAGCCGCAACAAACCACGGTTCGCCGTTGCTAATTTTAGAACCGCCAATTTTCAAACCTTGACGCTGGCCTAATGTGTAATACATTAAACCTTCATGTTGGCCAACTACTTTGCCATTTGGTGTTTGCATTTCGCCGGGCTCACGTGGCAAATAACGTGCTAAAAATTCCTGAAAGGGTCGCTCACCAATAAAACATATGCCAGTTGAGTCTTTTTTCTCGGCATTGATTAAACCGGCCTGGCGTGCGATTTCACGCACCTCACGCTTTAAGTAAGTGCCTAGTGGAAATAATGTTTTACTAAGCTGGGCTTGATTCAAACGGTACAAGAAGTAGCTTTGGTCTTTACTGCCGTCATCAGCTTTGAGTAGTTGAAATAAGCCAGGTTTAATCGGGTTTTCACGTACTTGTGCATAGTGACCAGTGGCGATTAAATCCGCTCCCATGCTCATTGCGTGGTCTAAAAAAGCTTTGAATTTAATTTCGGCATTACACAAAATATCCGGATTAGGCGTGCGACCTGCTTTGTATTCACTTAAAAAGTTGGCAAATACGCGATCTTTATATTCTGCGCTAAAATTTACTGCCTCAATATCAATACCGATTTTGTCAGCGATTGATACCGCATCAATTAAATCCTGTTTAGATGAGCAGTATTCATCGGTGTCATCATCTTCCCAGTTTTTCATGAAAAGACCCGTGACTTCATAGCCTTGCTGTTTCAGTAATAAAGCCGTTACCGAGGAGTCGACACCGCCTGATAGGCCTACTACTACTTTTTTCTTACTCATAAATGTGTCACCACTTCCAATGGAAAACGTTTTCCACTTAAATAATCTTCTATACAAGTGAATACTTGCGGACTGCGTGTGAGGTACTGTCTATCCAGCTCACGAATCTCATCTACACTCAACCACACTGCGCGAATAATGCCATTATCCAATTTTTGCGTGGCTTGGTAGTTATGCACATTGCCAATAAACGCAAAGCGTAGATAGGTAATATCTTTCGACGCGAGTTTCCAATGGTAGATGCCGAGTAAATGCGTAGGCTTAAAGCTATAAGCTGATTCTTCCTGTGTTTCGCGGATTACTGCTTGCAACAGGGTCTCACCATCTTCTAGATGGCCGGCAGGCTGATTGTAGCGATTGCCACGGTCTGTAGTTTCTTCTACTAATAAGAACTGCCCATTTTGTTCAACAATTGCGGCGACGGTGGTATTAGGTTTCCAAGTCATGTTTAGCTTTTTAATGCACTTTCAACAAATACTATTTTACAGTGGACGCGCTTAACTTGCTAATTTAGGGAATAGGCCTACGAGCCCGTGAGCCATAAACTCAACGGCCATCGCCGATAAAATCAAACCCATTAAACGAGTCACTACGTTGATACCTATCGAGCCCAGTTGTTTTGCAATTGCACCTGATAAACTCAAGCTCAGCCAGACCAAAAGACTGACAGCCGCTACAGGTAAACTCAGTGCTAAATGACTCAAAATACTAGGATGTTGTTGTGCAGCAATAATCATGCTACTAATCGCGCCTGGGCCCGCGAGTAAGGGAATGCTGAGTGGCACAATCGCCGTGGCTTTGCGTTCAGCTAAAGTTTGTGCTTCTTCAGGGGTTTGTCTAGTGTCGCTTTGTTTACCATGCATCATTGAAATGGCGATTAACAGCAATAAAATGCCACCACCCACCTGAAAAGAGGGGATGGATATGCCAAAAAAATCAAGTAACTTATCGCCAATCACAGTAGAAACTAGCAGCACGACAAACACGGTAAATGCGACAGTTTTAGCGGTTTTTTTACGTTCAACTTTGTCCCAGCCAGCCGTTGCGGTAATAAAGATTGGCACAGTACCAATAGGATTAACAATAGCAAATAATGCAATGGCGATTTTGAGTAAATAAGACCATTCAATCATATAGAGTGTCTTCTTGTGCGTGTACTATTTAAAAAATGAGCAAACAATGACTGCTAACGTCACATTGTTCTGCGGTTGTATTATTATCAAGCGCATTCTGTTATGGTAACCGACAAAATTAATAAAGTGCATTATGAACCAGACTATTTATTTAGCTTCACGTTCACCTAGACGTGTCGAGCTGTTAAAGCTGATAGGCATTGAATGTGTTGTCAAGCCTGCAGATATTGATGAGTCTGCGTTAGAAAATGAATTGCCGACAGATTATGTGTTGCGCTTGGCAGGTGAAAAAGCATGGGTCTGCCAGCAACAACTTGGAGTTGCCAGCTTGCATATGCCGATTTTAGCGGCAGACACCACAGTCGCACTAGATGACGTGATTTTAGGTAAGCCGCTGGATGATGCCGACGCGTTTACCATGTTAAAAAGCTTGTCTGGGCGACAGCATGAAGTGCACACCGCGATTGCGGTCGCTTTTAATGGAAAAATTGACGTCGCACTCTCAAGTACGGTTGTGGAGATAATGGTATTGAGCGATGCTATGATTCATGGCTATATTGCGGCAGGTGAACATCAAGATAAAGCGGGTAGCTATGGTATACAAGGCCTGGCTGGCGCATGGATTAAACGTATTGAAGGCAGTTATTCTGGCGTGATGGGCTTGCCTGTTCATGAGGCTGCACAATTATTAAAAAAATTGAATACTAGCAATTAAGTATTAACGAAATTTAAGTTTTAGAAGGTAAATAATGAGTCAAGAAATTTTAATTAACGTCACACCGCAAGAAACGCGTGTGGTGATTATGGAGCAAGGCATTGTGCAAGAGTTGCACATAGAGCGTAACTTATCATTAGGAATTGTCGGTAATATTTATCGAGGGAAAGTCTGTCGCGTCTTGCCAGGTATGCAATCGGCTTTTGTAGAAATTGGCTTGCAACGGGCGGCTTTTTTACACGCAGCCGATATTATGGAATGTCATACTGACGATATTACTAACCCAGAAAAGCCGATTCAAGAGGTGTTATACGAAGGTCAGTCGATTATAGTGCAGGTGATTAAAGAGCCGATTAGCACTAAAGGCGCACGACTCACCACGGAAATCAGCATTGCGGGCCGGTTTTTAGTTTACCTGCCACAACAACAGCACATTGGCGTATCGCAACGCATTGAAGATGAAACTGGGCGCGAGCAGTTGCGTAACCGTTTAATTTCGTTGTTGTCCGAGGATAGAGTTGGCGGCTATATCATTCGCACTATGTCGGAAACGGCTAGCGATACCGAGTTGCTAGCGGATATCGAGTACTTGCAAAAGGTGTGGCGTAGTATTCAAGAGGCCAGCCAGCAAGCACCAGAACGCTCACTCATTTTTCACGATTTAAGTTTGCCCAAACGCATATTACGCGATGTCGTTAATGAAGCAACCATCAGTATTAAAGTCGATTCGCGTGAGACATTTCAAAAACTGACAAAGTTTGCTGGATTATATGTTGCCAAAGCATTTAAACAGCTAGAGCATTACCAGGGTGAACGGCCGTTATTTGATTTTTATAATGTGGAAAAAGAAATCGAAAAAGCTATGTCGCGTAAGGTAGAGCTTAAATCTGGAGGTTATCTGATATTTGACCAAACTGAAGCACTGACTACAGTAGATGTCAACACAGGTAGTTTTGTCAGTGGTAAAAATCTGTCAGATACCATTTTTAAAACCAACCTGGAAGCCGCACATTGTATTGCCCGTCAATTACGATTACGTAATCTGGGTGGCATTATTATCATCGATTTTATTGATATGGATGAAGATAGCCAGCGCGATACGGTGTTGGAAGAACTGAAAAAAGCCGTCAGTACAGATCGCTCACGCAACGGCGTCAATGGCTTTACGCCACTTGGTCTAGTAGAGATGACACGTAAGCGCACGCGTGAGAGTTTGGCGCATTTGCTGTGCGAAACCTGCGCCGTTTGCCAAGGTCGTGGTGAGATTAAAACCGCACAAACGGTGTGTTATGAAATTATGCGTGAGTTACTGCGGGAGGCTAAACAGTTTGATGCGCGTGAGTTCAGGGTGATTGCCAGCACTAAAGTGATTGATTTATTGCTGGACGAAGAGTCGCAAAGTTTAGCTAATTTATCTGACTTTATCGGTAAGCCGGTGTCATTACAAGCAGAAACGCAATACGCGCAAGAAACGTTTGATATCGCTCTAATTTAAGAGGACTAATGCAAGATTGGGCTATTTAAAATAGGGCCGTTTAATACCGTGTTGTTACTAGCCTGTTTAGTTTGATCTGTTTTAATATCAGCTGTTTTAACGGTTTTCAGCATTGTGAGCAAAAGCACATCTAGCGTTTGAACTTGTTTGGAAAGAAAAATAAACTCTTGCTCAGTGGCCGCGATTTTTTGCTTTACCTCGTTGGCACCTTTTTGTGCTTCAGATAGTATTTTTACACGATGATCTAAGTTGGTTTTATAGTTTGTCATTTGGGTTTTGAGTATTGCCATGACCTCATTTAGCCATGCTTGACATTCATGAAAAGCTTGCTGAAATATTTTTTGTGTTTCAGCATAGAGTACAAAATAAAATTTTCGTATTAAAAAATGCTTTTCGGTTAGTAAATTGATGGGGTCGGCACAAAAATCATCGGTTATTTTTTGTAATGCCTGCATGTTGCCAAGAAATGTCAGTAAATTCAGTGCTGGTGGTTCGAATACTTCAAAATGGTATTTATGTTGAAAAACATGGTAAATACTATCAGCCAGTTTCTTTATTACGGCGCTTTCTTTAGTGATGTGCTCCGCCAACTCGCCAGCTTGTTGAGTAATGCTGCGCATCGCTTGATTTAAGCCAGGAGTAGTCCAGCTGGTATTCATTGCCTCGCGACTTTGCTTAATGGATTTATCCAGGTAAGCCAGACTTAAATGTCGTAATAGTTTATTTCCAACAAACATGACTTTTTCGTTGGCTTTATTAAAAGTTGGAATCGACGCTTCATAACGTTTGCGATCTACTAGCACTTTCGCAAGTAAGATTTTAGACACATCATTTTGTTCGCCAAGTAGACTTTTAAGCTCGATGAGTAATGACTTAGATTCTGTTACACGGGTTTGTGCCAGCTTACGCGAAACTTTGATCATTTCACTACATTCAGCTACCACGGTTTTGCCAATAATTGCTTGTTTAGAATAAATCATGTTGTTAGCCAGCGCTAATTCCAATTTTTCTAGACCACTGCGTTTGAGTAAAGCGTCATCCTTTTTGATTTTTGCAAACAGTGCTTTTTGTGCTGATATAGCAAATACATGCTCGGGCGTAATGCCAAGTAATTGAGCAGTCGCTTCTGTTTGCTTAGTTATTTGAGCATTTATTTCTTGCGTATTACGCATCTCATCCCATAACACATCAATTTTATTCAGTAATGCAAGTTTGTGATTGCTACTACGATTGATATAACCATTCCATATCTGCATGTCTGATTTGGTTACACCAGTATCGGCTGCAGTCAAAAACAGTACGGCATTTGCGTTAGGGATAATATTTAAAGTGAGTTCTGGTTCTGACCCCAAGGCATTAAGTCCTGGTGTATCAATAATCACTAATCCACTTTTTAGCAGTGGATGTGGGTAATTGATTATTGCGTGGCGCCAGACGGGGACCTTTATTACCCCAGTGTTAACTAGTTCTTGCATCATGCCGATGTCATGCTCGCTCCATAGTCCAAGTTTTTTTGCCTCAGCCTGCGATACTGACTTCTGCCGCATTAGTTCAGTTAATGTGTCTTTCATTTCCAGCGGTGATTGTGTATTTAAGCGGATTTTTTGCCAAGCATTGGGAATGGCTTTAAGATAGTTCAGCGTGTCATCTGCCTTGCGTGTTTCAATCGGTAATAGCTTGATGCAAGGCTCTTCACGCTCATCCCAGTAAATCTCGGTCGGGCACATCGTTGCACGTCCAGGTTCGCTGGGCAGTAAACGTAGATTTAAATCGGCAAAAAATAAGGCATTGATTGTTTCGGTTTTTCCGCGAGAAAACTCTGCAACAAAAGCCATGACCAATTGGTCTTTTTTAAGCATTTCAAGGATGTCATAAATACGCAACTCCTGTAAGGCTTGATTGGACCCTGTTTTAATGAGCCAATTGCGATAGGCGGTGATGGTCTTGGTGAGGTCTTCACGCCAAATCTTATAATCACTTATTTTTGTTTGTATGATCGCAGGCATTTTTCAGTAAATGGTTTTTTGTTGCTGTATTTTATAGAAAATTTGCATGATTGCTATTAAAACATCTTACTAAAAACCATTTCTAATGGTACGACCATGGTCATAATCACGAGCTGTGCGACAATAGTAAAAACAAGTGGCGAAAAATCTAAACCATTAGCGCCAGTGAAAAATTTGCGTAACGGCTTAAGCACGGGAGAGGTGAAGCTATTTAGCATAGGTGACAATGGTGAATAAGGGCTTACCCAGCTTAAAACTGCTTGTATCAAGACTGCCCCAATGAAAATATAAATACTTAATTTAATAATGCCAACAGCAGCTAAGCCCATTACAATAAGCCATACTTGATTGCCCGCCACCAGCAGAGGAAAGCCTTGCAAAGACAGCAAGCCAAGCTGCAATAACCACTGCGTGAGCAATGCTAGTATGACTGTAGATAAATCGATGTTGCGCCAGCTAGGCAGCATGCGGCGTAATGGCTTAACGGCAAAATTGGTCACGGAAATAATGGTTTGTGCGAGCGGGTTTTGAAACGAAGTGCGAGTAAGTTGTAGAAAAAATCGCACTAGGAATGCTAAAACTAGTAGGCCTAGGATGGTTTCAAGCAGAAAAGCGAGTGCGTTAGTGAGCATTTTTTGGTTTAATATTTAGATTGATTGAAGTCAAAGTAATTAATTTTATCTATTCAGATTGGCTCAGAAAATCACCCAACTCAACTGACCTTGCTGCGGCTGCTTTTGCAGCTTGGATGATGGCTGTTTTAACTTGAGCATTTTCCAAACTTAAAATACCTTGCTCAGTTGTGCCGCCTTTTGAAGTGACTTGCGCACGCAATGTTGCTACATCATTATCGCTATTTGTCGCCAGCAAACTAGCGCCAGCAAAGGTTTGTAAACTAAGCAATTGCGCCTCTGCAGCATTTAAGCCTAACTCTAGTGCGGCAAGTTGCAAGGCTTCAATCAAGTAAAACACGTAAGCTGGGCCGCTGCCAGATATCGCAGTAACAGCGTCCAGTTTGGATTCATCATCTAGCCAAATAGTTTTACCCACAGCGCTTAGAATTTGATCAGTTTGTGCAATTTGCTCTTTGGTTACGGCGGGCATTGCGCATAGTGCCGTCACACCTGCTTGAATTTGCGCAGGCGTATTCGGCATGCTACGCACAATTGCTGGGTGGTTGTTTAGCCAGCGACTTAAATCCACCAGACGTACACCAGCGGCAATCGAGATGACGCAGTGTTTATTTAAATAGGGCGTAATCGCGTTGGCAACCGCCTTTAGCTGTTGCGGTTTTACAGCAAGTACAATGATATCTGATGATGCAATGTTGATTAAATCAGCAGATGCTTGCACACCAAACGTAGCCTGCAATTGCTGGCGTTTGTAATCATCCAGTTCAATGACATGAATATCTTGCATCATGAAATCATGTTTTTGTAAACCACTTATAAGCGCTTGCGCCATGTTGCCGCCACCAATAAAACTAATCTTCATTACTTATTTGCTTTCATTATTTGCTGGGTTAAATTTAATTTTATTCAATTGCGTGGTCTTGCACCAAAAATTGCCGAGCCTATTCTGACAATTGTCGCACCTTCTTCAATGGCGACCTGATAATCATCTGACATGCCCATCGATAAAGTATCAAAATCAGACACATCATCCTGATTGCTAGATTGTAGGGCATGGCTTAATGCATTATAGCAATCTCGTACCAGTTTAAATTGTACATGTTGCTGTGCAGGCTCTTTTGTTGGTGCAGGAATCGCCATTAATCCGCGTAACCTTAAGTTTGGCAATTGTTTTATCGCCAAGGCTAGCGACAGCGCATCTTGCATACTCACGCCGCTTTTACTGGCTTCATCACTCACATTTAATTGTATACAGATGTTAAGCGGTGCTAAATGAGGCGGACGTGCCGCATTCAGTCGCTCAGCAATTTTTAATCTATCTACGCCATGTACCCAGTTAAAGTTTTCTGCGATTGGCTGTGTTTTATTACTTTGTATCGGTCCGATAAAATGCCAGTCTATACATAAGTCCGTTAGGCTCTGCTGTTTAGTAAGCGCCTCTTGTAAATAGTTTTCACCGAACGATTTTTGTCCCGCTCTAAAAGCCTCACGTATACTGCTAGCAGGCTGCGCTTTACTCACAGCTAGTAACATGATTTCATTTGAGTGCTTTAGAGTTTGCTCACTTTTATTCTGTGCGTTAAGAATACTTGTTGTAATATCTTGCAAGCGCTGGGCAATTGTGTTCATAATTCAATGCTATTGACGATATAAAAATCAGCTATTAATTAGCAATCTTACTATAACTGGGAGCAAGCTTTGGACATTTCGGATTTACTCGCGTTTTCGGTTAAAAATAAAGCGTCAGATTTACACCTGTCAGCAGGCTTGCCACCTATGATTCGAGTGCATGGTGATATACGTAAAATCAACCTGCCCGCCATGGATCATAGCCAAGTACATGACATGGTGTATGACATCATGAACGATACGCAGCGTAAGGTTTATGAAGAAACGCTGGAATGTGACTTCTCGTTTGAAATTCCTAATTTAGCGCGTTTTCGGGTCAATGCGTTTAATCACAATCGTGGGGCGGGCGGTGTATTTCGGACCATTCCATCCAAAATTTTATCTTTAGAAGAGTTAAATTGCCCGCCAATATTTAAGGAAATTGCCAATACACCTCGCGGTATTGTATTGGTGACTGGCCCAACAGGCTCTGGTAAATCGACTACGCTGGCAGCGATGGTGGATTATGTGAATGAAAATGAATTCGGCCATATTTTGACCGTGGAAGACCCGATTGAGTTTGTACATACCTCTAAAAAGTGTTTGATTAATCAGCGTGAAGTTGGGCCACATACACTGTCTTTTCAGAATGCGCTGCGCTCAGCGCTGCGTGAAGACCCTGACGTCATTTTAGTGGGCGAGATGCGTGATTTGGAGACTATTCGCTTAGCATTAAGTGCTGCTGAAACCGGGCACTTGGTATTTGGTACTTTGCATACGAGTTCAGCTGCTAAAACCATTGACCGTATCGTGGATGTATTTCCCGCCGCAGAAAAAGAAATGGTGCGTTCCATGTTGTCCGAGTCATTGCGCGCGGTGATTTCACAAACTCTGTGTAAAACTAAAGATGAGCAAGGCCGCGTAGCCGCACATGAAATCATGATTGGCACTCCTGCAATCAGAAACCTGATTCGTGAAAACAAAGTGGCACAGATGTATTCTGCGATTCAAACTGGGCAAAATATCGGCATGCAAACGCTCGATCAGAATCTACAAGATTTAGTTCGTAGAAATGTGATTTCTGCTGCCGAAGCGCGTAGCAAAGCTACTAATAAAGACTCAATTATTGGTTAGTAACTTAAGTTCGTTTTGAATAATGCGTAATACAAATAGATGAAGGTTAAATAATGGAACAGGGTCAGGCAGAAAAGTTTGTTTTTGATTTATTGCGCTTAATGCTCGCAAAAAATGCTTCAGATATGTTTATTACGGCTGGTTTTCCACCGGCCATGAAGATTGATGGCAAGATGACGCCAGTGAGTAATCAGTTGCTTAATGCGCAGCAAGCCCGGGAAGTGGCGCGTTCGATCATGAATGATAAGCAAGTCAGTGAGTTTGATGAAACCAATGAATGTAATTTCGCCATTGGCTTGCCTGGCGTGGCGCGCTTTAGGGTTAATGCTTTTGTGCAACGTGGCTCCGTAGGCTTAGTATTCAGAACTATCGCTACTAAAATTCCGCAAATTGAAGAGCTGGGTCTGCCTGATGTTTTAAAAGACATCGTAATGACTAAGCGTGGGCTGGTGATTCTGGTCGGGGGTACTGGCTCGGGTAAGTCTACTACTCTTGCGGCGATGACAGGCTATCGCAATGAAAATAGCTTTGGTCATATTATTACCATTGAAGACCCTATTGAATTTGTGCACGAACATAAAAACTGCGTGATTACACAACGCGAAATTGGCGTTGATACTGACAGCTGGGCGGTGGCATTGAAAAATACTTTGCGCCAAGCACCAGACGTGATTCTGATTGGTGAAATACGTGATCGTGAAACCATGGATTATGCGATTGCTTTTGCCGAAACAGGCCATCTATGTCTGGCCACTTTACATGCCAATAATACTAATCAGGCTATCGATCGCATTATTAACTTTTTCCCGGAAGAACGTCGCCAGCAGCTTTTAATGGATTTATCACTCAATACGCGAGCCTTTATTTCCCAGCGTTTGATCCCTAAAAAAGATGGTGCAGGTCGTGCTGCAGCGATTGAAATTCTGATTAACTCCCCATTAATTTCAGACCTAATCTTAAAAGGTGAAGTGCATGAAATTAAAGATGTGATCAGTCGTTCACGTGAGTTGGGTATGCAGACGTTTGATCAATCTTTGTTCGATTTACATGAGGCAGGTGCCATTAGTTACGAAGATGCTTTACGCAACGCTGACTCCGTGAATGAAGTACGCTTGAAAATTAAGTTAGAAAGTAAAGCTGCACACGGCAAAAATCTATCTGCAGGTTTAGATAACTTAGGTATTGTTTAATAGCTGATACTCATCACTATTTTTCATTAAAAAGCCGACTAGATGTCGGATTTTTACAGGATGGACTATTTAACCTTGGTACACAATTTGTCCGTTGAGTAAGGTGTAGCGTACTTTTCCTGCGACCTCTAAACCTAAAAATGGTGTATTTTTTCCTTGACTTTTGAGGGCTTTAGCTTCAATTTTCCAGTAATGATTCGGGTCAAACAAGCATATATCTGCATCACTATTAAGTGATAAATGACCCGCTGAAATACCAAGTATTTGTGCAGGTGCGCTAGTGATGTGTTTTATCGTATTAGATAAAGATACCTGGTGCTGTGTTGCCCATTTTAACGTCAGAGGCAATAATAACTCTAAGCCTGTTGCACCCGACTCAGCTTCGGCAAAAGGTAGTAATTTTGCATCGTCATCAACCGGTGTGTGATCAGAGCAAATTGCATCAATTGTGCCGTCCATTAAGCCGGCACTGAGTGCTGCACAGTCACGCTGGGTGCGAACTGGCGGCTTGAGGTTGCAATTGGCGTTAAAGAATCCAATATCATGTTCGGTTAGATGTAGATGATTGGCTGAAATATCGCAGCTGACTTTTATACCTTGTGTTTTGGCAGTCCGCACCATACCTACCGCAGCAGTGGTTGAGAGACGACAAAGATGTACATTAGAGCCCGTTTCTTGTGCAATACGTAAAATACTGGCAACCGCTAGTGCTTCGGCTGCTGCGGGTATCCCTTTTAAGCCTAATCTGGCGGCTATTTCACCATCATGTGCCACGCCACCTTTAGCTAAGTAATGATCTTCGGGGCGTAGCCAAATGGTAAAGTCGAAGGTCGCGGCATATTGCATGGCACGCCATAGCACTTGAGTATCGGTAATCGCTGTATCGGCTTGGCTAAATCCTACGCAGCCTGCTTCACTCAGTTCATACATTTCGGTGATTTGTGTGCCAGCCAGTTGTCGCGTAAGAGCACCCAATGGATACACATGTGCCAGGTTAAGTTGTTTTGCGCGATATTTCAGCATTTCCACGAAGCCTGGTTCGTCAAGCACTGGGTCGGTATCTGGTGGGCAAGCCAAGCTGGTTACACCACCGGCGGCGGCGGCTTGCATTTCACTGATTAAAGTGGCCTTGTATTCAAAACCAGGTTCACGCAAGCGTGCAGATAAATCGACTAAACCTGGGCAGACGATTAAGCCCGTGGCATCGATTGTTTGATTTGCGCTAAAACCATCAGGAGATTTGCCTATGCCAACGACTTTGCCTGCGACAATAAACAGATCTAGTTTGCTATCAATACTGTTTTTAGCATCAATTAAATGGCCGTTTTTAATGTGTATTTTCATACATAACTTCCTGCTGAGTTACTAACCGAATTTCCAGCTAATATCGCCATTACTGCCATTCGTACTGCGATACCATAGGTCACTTGAGGTAGGATTACGGACTGGCTGCCATCGGCCACTGCGCTATCAATTTCGACACCACGATTCATCGGACCTGGGTGCATGACGATTGCATCTGCTTTGGCGAACTCAAGCTTTTCTTGAGTTAATCCGTAAGTTTTAAAATATTCTTGTGCGCTTGGTAGCATGGCGCCATTCATGCGTTCATTTTGCAAGCGTAGCATCATCACTACATCCACATCTTTTAGTCCAGTTTTCATATCATGAAACACTTGTACGCCAAGCTTTTCAACATGTTCAGGCAATAAAGTCTTGGGAGCAATGACGCGTACCTCAGGTACGCCTAGCGTGGTCAATGCGTGTATCTCAGACCTGGCAACACGTGAGTGTAAAACATCGCCTACAATTGCCACACGCAGGTTGTGCATATCAGGCTTGTAGCGGCGAATGGTGAATACATCCAGTAAGCCTTGTGTCGGATGCGCATGGCGACCATCACCTGCGTTGATGACATGGATATGTGGCGCCACATGTTGCGCGATGAGATGTGCCGCACCGCTTTGCGCATGGCGTACGACAAATATGTCAGCATGCATGGCAATTAGGTTGTCGACGGTATCTAAAATAGTCTCGCCTTTAGCTTGCGATGAGGTGTTGACATTCAGATTAATCACATCGGCAGATAGACGTTTTGCTGCTATTTCAAACGTGGTGCGAGTGCGAGTGCTATTTTCAAAAAAGATATTGCATACGGTTTTTCCACGCAACAAGGGTACTTTTTTCACTTCACGTTCGGCTACGCCGACAAATGATTCGGCAGTATCTAGAATTTGTGTGAGTATTTTATTGGGTAACCCTTCAGTAGAAAGTAAGTGTCTCAATTGTCCGTCGCTAGTGAGTTGAGGGTTGTACACTTATTTATTCTCCTCGAGTGCGAGTGCAAACTTACCCTGTTCATCGCGTGATAATTGTAATTTTTGATGTGGTTGTAACGGTATGTCTGCGCCTACATATTGCGGCGTAATGGGCAGCTCACGTCCGCCACGGTTAATTAATACGGCCAATGAGATGCTGGCTGGGCGACCATAATCAAATAGTTCATTCATGGCGGCCCGTGTGGTGCGGCCCGTGTAAAAAATATCATCAATCAAAATAATGTGTTTATTTTCTACATCAAAGGCAATTTGCGAAGGTTTGTTCTCGGCACGTAAGCCACGGTGGGCAAAATCATCGCGATAAAACGCAATATCAAGCAAGCCGTGTTCAAGGGCATGTTGCGTTGAAAGTAGTGGTAGTAGCCGCTCCATTAACCATACGCCACCACTGTGTATGCCGACAAGTGCCGTATTGCTAGCAATCACTGGTGCTAATTGATGCACTAAATTTGCCAGCAGTTGCTCTGGATCTGGTAGTTGGAGTGGTTTTTGCGAATTCATTTTTTATTTCAATACTGGTTATTTAGATACTTGGTCAAAATAAGATTGTAATATAGTCTGCGCTGCCACTTGGTCTATCATGGTTTTTTGTTGCCGACCATGCACGCCTGCCTCTTTCAAGCTTTGGCTCGCTTCTACAGAGCTAAAGCGTTCATCTACCAAGGTGACGGGTAAGCTAAATCGACCTTCCAGACGCTGTGCAAAACGGGTGCATAATTTGGTTATTGCATGTGCTTCACCGTCTATACTCAGCGGTAATCCTACTACTAGTAAGGCTGGCTGCCATTCATGGATAATGGCTTGAATTTGTGCAAAGCGTGCCTCGTTAACTTCCGTATCAATAGTGAGCAATGGATGTGCGAGTTTCAGTATGGTTTCACCTACGGCTACTCCAATGCGTTTCTCACCAAAATCAAAGGCTAGAACGGTGCCTTCTATTGCTGGATAGGACCTGTCTTGAATACGCAAATGTGTTTGCATTAGCATATCAATGTTTGCATCCTAAGCGTGGCCTACCCATTCACTCAATTTAGCAAAATCTAAACCAAGTAAACTTAAGGCTGCATCCATTTTTTCGGTGCTGGGTAAGTCGTAAAGCAAGGTGCTTTGTGCACTGGCACTTTCAGCTTTTACAGAAAGCCATGCATTTTTTGCGATTTCAGCTTCTAACTGGCCAGGATTCCAGCCCGCGTAACCCAGAGCAAGTAATACTTTTTCTGGACCAGTGCCATTGGCGACTGCTTCCAGTATATCTTTGGAGGTGGTCAATGCCGTATTGTTATTGATGATGATCGTTGAGTCCCACTCAACATTAATCTTGCTATTAGCGTCTTCGCTAACACTGTTATTCTCGGACTCGATTTGAGGCAGTACAAAACCACGCTCTGGTTGAACAGGACCGCCGAGGTGAATGGATTGGCTAATAATGGCGTTGTTTGAATCTTCAATACTGATGTGCATTTGGGCGAACAAGTTTTTGAGCAAGAAATCGGTAGGGCGATTAATAACCACGCCCATTGCGCCATCTTGGTTGTGCGCGCATATAAAGGTGACCGATCTTGCAAAAAACGGATCATCCAAGGCAGGCATTGCGATGAGAAAGTGACCAGTAAGATTGATATTTTCCAATGACATCATTTTACTACATTTTTATTAAAGTCAATAGTTATCATAGGGTTGTACGTACTCTGGCCTTTGTATTAACTTTATTTAGTATTAAGCACGGTTAACAGCAGATGCAGTTAGCTTCGCACATAACCAGCTTCGATATAGCCCGTAACCTCTAGACCAAAGCCTGTCATACTCGGCATTTTACGCGGTGTGGCGAGCAGCTTCATTTTGCGTACGCCTAAATCAACCAATATCTGTGAGCCGATACCGTAAGTGCGTAGCTCTTGCTGGCTGCGTATTGCCTCATCCGCATGTTGAATACGTTCAACTAAATCGGGGCCGTTCTCATTATGATGTAACAGCACCATCACGCCACAATCCGCCTCGCATATTGTTTGCATGGCTTTAAGGGTGCTCCACGAATGTGTACAGCTAGAGCTGTCAAGTAAATCAAATATGCTTAACGGCTCATGCACACGCACCAGTACTTCTTGTGCTGCCTTAGGTTCCCCTTTAATTAGGGCAATATGTGTTTCATTAGATATTTTGTCTGAGTAGGCAATCAGGTGCATAGGGCCAAAAGGCGTAGTTATAGAACGTTCCGCCGCACGTTCAACCAGCTTTTCATGCTCGCTGCGGTAATGAATTAAATCGGCAATCGCACCAATTTTGATATGATGCTTTGCTCCAAATTCGATTAAATCCGGCAGACGAGCCATATTGCCATCTTCATTAAGGATTTCGCAAATCACTGCGGCTGGCTCGCAGCCTGCTAATGCAGCTAAATCACAACCGGCCTCAGTATGTCCAGCGCGCACTAATACACCGCCATTTTGCGCGCTCAAAGGGAAAATGTGCCCAGGACTGACTAAGCTTTGAGCGTTAGCATTTTTTGCGACGGCTGCAAGTATTGTGGTGGCGCGGTCCGCGGCAGAAATCCCAGTGGTAACGCCAATTGCTGCCTCAATTGATATGGTAAAATTAGTACCGTAGCTGGTACCGTTTTTTTGCACCATCGGTGGTAAGCTTAGCTGGCGGCAGCGTTGCTCGGTCAGGGTTAGGCAAATCAGACCACGTCCGTATTTCGCCATAAAATTAATGTGTTCTGGCGTGGTGAATTCAGCTGCTAGTACTAAGTCGCCTTCGTTTTCACGATCTTCCTCATCAACTAGGATGACCATGCGTCCTAAGCGCATTTCTTCAATAATTTCTTGTGTGGGGCTAATCATATAACTTTCTTAATTTAAGCGCTTTCATTAGGGCCTTCGCTATGCCATTGCGTCATGCGTTCTACATAACGCGCAATTTGATCCACTTCCAAGTTGACTCGGCTACCTACGCCCAAATGTTTCAGTGTGGTACTTTCAATGGTGTGTGGGATGAGGTTCATCGTAAAGGTATCACGTTCGACGGTATTGACTGTCAGGCTTACACCATCAATGGCTATTGAGCCTTTAGTTGCAATATATTTTGATAGTGTATGAGGTGCACGGATTGCGAGCAACCAACAATCACCCAGTGCTTCAAATTTCACAACTTGGCCTACGCCGTCCACATGGCCGCTGACTAAGTGGCCACCTAGTCTATCGTTTAAGCGTAATGCTTTTTCTAAGTTGATTGCTTTGGTGGTATCCAATCCAACGGAGCAATTCAGCGTTTCTTTTGATACATGCGCCACGAAATGTGCAGTATCAAAACTGACAGCAGTCAGGCACACGCCGTTAACAGCAATGCTGTCGCCAATGGCAACATCATGCATTTCTAATTTTTCACAGTTGATTCCAAGTGATACATCATCACCTCGCGGGGCGATATGTGCGATATGACCAACTGCTTGAATGATTCCAGTAAACATAATGTAATTTTAGCAGGGAAGTGTTGATTTAGTATGATTCTAGTTGATAACTCGGACATTTTACATGAGATTAAAATTGATTGAACTTGTTGAGCCATTTTTTAAATAAAGCTAATTTCAACCTGTGGCTGATATGGCATGCAATTTGCTGAATCTTAGTTAACCCCTATTCATACTTACTAGGCAAAAAGTGAATTAAGAAGGTCAATATGATTTCCTCAATCATTACAAAATTTCAAACAACAGTCTTTGGTCCTAAATGGTCCGAGTCATCAGCCTGGATAGCTGATTTAGAGCATCTGGATAATCTTGAAGCACTCAAACTCACTACCGAAAAAATCTCTAGTGCGCCAATTGAGCATCACAATCAAGCCATGCAGCAATTGGATATGCTGTTGATGATAGATCAGGCAACACAGGCGCGCGTTAAACTAATTACATCAAGCTTTATGCGAATTCCGCGCGACAATAGAACGTTAGAAGCTCATATTGCTAACGTCACATATGACTACCACAGACGCATGTATCTAGCTTACATTAAGCTAGTTGATTATATTTTGAAACAAAAGTTTGGCATCACCAATGAGCGCATGTTGCTATTATTTGCGCGCACTATTAATACATCCCTAACTATGACTAAGTGGCGGTACTTTCAAGATCAAGTTGCGCCTGTGGGAGGGTGGATGCATCTTCATACTCTCGTCAAAATCGCTGAAAAACTGACACTTTTACATAAAAGCATTTTACTTTATGAAAATGACGATAAAGAAGTTAGTCTAGCCAATCTGCTTTTTCGTAGCTATATGTTAGGTACATTAAGCAAAAACTCTTTCAGTCGCCAGCAAATTGAGTTGACTGCACAAATATTGGAAAAATGGACGATTAATCCTAAAATCCAAAGTGAGTATGTAGCGAAAGAGCATATATTTTTAGTTAACCTTAGCTTGGATAAAGGTGCGGATAGAGCACGAGGCTTTAGTATCACGACAGATTGTCGATTCTGGAAAACAGATGCATTACTCAGCAGCATTCAAACATTTTTAGGCGATGCTGAAACTAATAAATCTTTACAGCGCTTTAATTTGAACAACTTGGCAACAGCGACTGTGTTAGTTGATTTATTTAAGAAGCTGGCTAAAGAATGGACGGTGGAAGGTTATACACGTCAACGCCGTCGCGAAAAAAGAAAACCAGTAAATAAGATATTAAACATTTACCATGGTTTTGATAGCATTTGTAGCAAATTATCACCAGATACGCGCGCTTTTGCCAAGCTCAATGGCAACAAGTCTAATGTTGTGCCATTTGAACTGAGTGTAGCGATGCATGCCCCAGTAAGATCGGCTTCAATGACCTTTGAAAAGCATGTAGATTCTGAGAAATGGTTAATTGTAGATGAAAGTAAAAATGGCTTAGGGGCTAGCCTGGGCGCAGAAATAGGCGCGTGGGTTGAGCCAGGAAAGCTGGTTGGGCTTTCCTCTGCAGAAAACGCACAGCAACTTCTTATTGCTGAAATTAAAAGTGTCAAAAAACAACCTGATGGACGATATCGGGTAGGACTAGAGGTGTTTAACTCGGGCAGTACCATCGCTAAGATTTCTCAAGTGGACGAGGAGAATCTGAAAGAAGTGGTGGACGATTATTTTGTTGACTTTTCAGACATGGATGATGAGCAGCGACCATCTTTTTCGGGCTTGTATTTGCCGGCTAATAATAGTGCTGAAGAGTCAGCGATGATGATTATTCCTAAAGCTGAGTACAAGCCTGCCACACAGTATTTATTAAATTTAGGTAAAAATCAGCAGCGCGTGATAGTAGATCGACCTCTTAGTAATAGAGATGGTTGGGTGCGAGTCAAAGTAAAGCTAGTAACCTAAGTAAATAGTGGCAAGACCCTAATTTGAGTTACTCGCCACTATTTTAACTTATTAAGTTTGTCATTTTTTTGCTACTAAATCTCGGCCTAACAGTGATAAGCCTGCTAGAATCCCGCCATGTCATTCGTTAATAAACTGCGGTCTACCATATTGCCTCAATCCTTACCGTTTGAATTGTTTATTGGTTTGCGTTATACGCGAGCCAAACGCAAAAACCATTTCATTTCGTTTATTTCACTCACTAGTATGATAGGTATTGGTTTAGGCGTTGCCGCCTTAATTATTGTGTTGTCGGTGATGAATGGCTTCCAAGATGAGTTGCGTAGCCGTATATTGGGTGTCGCCTCGCATTTAGAAATTACAGAAGCCAGCAATACTTTAAGTGATTGGCCACATGTGGTTGATTTGGTGAAGTCTAAGCCACACGTAGAGGCTGTCGCACCTTATATCATGGCGCAAGGTATGTTGTCTTATGGCACTAGCGTACAAGGTACGATTGTGCGCGGTGTGTTGCCAGAGGAAGAAGATAAAGTGGCGGACCTAGGTACGCACATGAAAGCAGGCAAGCTGAGTGATTTGCGTGAAGGTGAGTTCGGTGTGATATTGGGGGCTGATTTAGCTTCTAATTTGGGGGTTACAGTTGGCGATAAAGTCGTCTTATTGGCGCCACAAGGACAGTTTACTCCTACAGGTGTAGTGCCGCGTATCAAGCAATTCAAGGTGGTAGGTTTGTTCCAAATCGGTATGTATGAGTACGATGCAGGGTTAGCGTTAATTAATATGGCGGATGCAGCAAAACTGTATCGCATGGGCGATAAAGTGTCTGGTGTAAGGCTAAAATTAGATGATTTGTTTTTAGCACCGATGGTTTCCAAGCAACTGGCATCTGATTTAAGTCCGCAGGGTAATTACTTTATTACAGACTGGACTGAACAACATGCTAACTTTTTTCGCGCAGTGCAAATGGAAAAGCGTGTGATGTTTGTAATTTTAGCGCTAATTGTAGCGGTAGCCGCCTTTAATATTGTCTCTACGCTAGTCATGGCGGTGACAGATAAGCGCGCAGATATTGCAATTATGCGTACTTTGGGGGCTCGCCCACGCAGTATTATGCAAATATTTATGATACAAGGTGCTTTAATAGGTGTTATCGGCACCGTGGTTGGCGCTATGGTTGGCATACTGATTGCGCTCAATATTGATGTGATTGTGCCGTTTATTGAAAATCTTTTCCATGTGCAATTTTTGGCAAAAGATGTGTATTACATCAGTGATTTACCATCTAAGTTGGCCTGGTCAGATGTGATAACGATTGTGCTGATGTCTTTTGTATTAAGCTTGCTCGCTACTATTTACCCTAGCTGGAAAGCAGCAAAAATTAATCCAGCAGAAGCACTGCGCTATGAGTGAAAATATGAGTAATCAAACTATATTAAAGTGTAGCAACTTACAAAAAACCTATGCAGGATTAGAAGTAAAAGTACTAAATGGTATCAATCTAGAAGTACGTGCGGGTGAACAAATCGCTATCGTAGGCACTTCTGGATCTGGTAAAAGTACTTTATTACATTTGTTGGGCGGCTTAGATACGCCTAGCGCAGGGGAAGTCAGCATTCTTGGACAAAACCTTGTGGGTTTGAGTGAGGCAACAAAAAGTACTTTACGTAATCAATGCTTAGGTTTTGTCTATCAATTCCATCATCTTTTACCAGAGTTTACTGCATTGGAGAATGTTGCGATGCCACTATTAATTCGCCGTGCAAACCGTGAGCAGGCCTTGAGTCAGGCAGCAGAGGCTTTGAGTAAAGTAGGATTAAAACACAGGCTAGAACATATGCCGGGAGAGCTTTCAGGCGGTGAACGGCAACGCGCCGCCGTAGCTCGAGCATTAGTGACCAATCCGCAATGCATATTGGCCGATGAGCCTACCGGCAATCTGGACCGCACCACGGCAAATAGTTTGTTTGATTTGCTGTTAGAGCTTAATTCTAGTGGAGTAAACACCGACCAAAAAGTAAGCTTGGTAGTGGTGACACATGATTTAACTTTAGCAGAAAAAATGCAACGGCGCTATTTACTGCAAGATGGCTTATTACAAGATAGTAGTTTAGTTAATGCGAATTAGCTTGCTCATTTAGTTATCAATATTAGTTTGATGCACGCATGATTCTATTTTTTCTAGGTTTTGTGTGCGGTGTTTGGTTATTGCAGTTTGTAGCAAGTTTATCGTTTCTATCATTCAGTTTTACTCTTGTTTGTATCTCTTCAGTTAGTTTTCTCACGTTTATTGCTTATTACTTGCGTGATTCAACTCGAATATCCGTGAGAGTATTTCAACTGTTTTTAATCATAGCCATAGCCTTGACTCTGGGTTTTTTGTGGGCAGCCATGCTGGCAAAAAATCGTTTAAGTGATGAGCTCTCTCATGCTTGGGAGCAACAGCCTGTAGAAGTTATTGGTGTCGTGGCTGGTTTACCAGTGCAAACTGACCGAGCACTGCGCTTCAACTTTGATGTTGAACAAACGTTAACCAGTGGCGCTCATGTGCCAAAACATATTTCTTTGATGCAATATCAAAATGAATTTTCTTATGTGTCAAAGCCCAAGCCTCTTATTCCGACTGCTCAGCAATTTTACGTAGGGCAGCGCTGGCATCTCATGGTTAAACTTAAGCGCCCGCATGGTACTTATAACCCACATGGATTTGATTTTGAATCATGGGCTTTGGGTGCAAATATACGAGCTACAGGTACGATTAAGGTAAACAATACCAATCAGAAGTTAACAGAATTTGTTTGGCGTCCATCTTACGTTGTAGAAAAATGTCGTGAAAAGACTGTTAATCGTATTAACAGGGTGCTGGCTGGTAAACCTTATGCTGCGGAAATTAGTGCATTGGTTGCAGGTGATGACAGCGGAATCAGGGTTAATAATTGGTTGGTATATTTAGGCACAGGCGTCAATCATCTCATGAGTGTCTGATATCTATTAAAACATTATTTTTAATATTAATTATTAGTAAGGCATTAGTGCGTATTGGAGTAATGGGCTTGTTTGAATTTGGCTATGATAAAGACTGCTTTGGGCCCACAGCAGACATTTAGAAAATTATTTTAGTTATAGGGTTGGAAGCACAAACTCTGCAAGTTCTTGTATAACCTCTTTAGCTGGTCTACTACCATATTTAAGAATAATCATTATGTGATCAACACCAATAGATTTTGCAGCTTGTAAATGAGATATCAATGCTTTCCTACCAAGAGTATGCCCAAGCCGTATAGGTGTAGATAGTTGATTTAGCTTGTCAGTTAGGTCTGAAACATAGGATTGTGAAAATGGTTTATGAAGTTCGGGCGTTGTAGCTAAAACAGCATTTCTCCACCTTTGTACAACTTGTTGTTGTGATTCAATATTGCGATGATATGTAATCCAACCATCTGCATTATGAGCAATCCATTCCAAGTCTTGCTGACTTTGCCCAGTAACAAATAAGGGAATTCTTTGCGCCTTGGGTTTAGGAATTACATCTTCACCGTATAGCTCACCGTAACTACTTTGAACGCGGGGAATTGATTACCCCAGTAAATTTTAAGTAACTCAATACCACGAGTTTCATAATCGATATCAAAAGCGGGAAACTCAATCTCTCTATCACCTGATGCTAGCCCTAGTAATAATCGACCATTTTAGAGTTGATCAGCTGGCAGCTGCTTTAGCAGTATGAAGCGGATGTCTCAATGGCAATATTGCTCCAGCAGTCATCAATCGGGTATTATGGCCCATCGTGACCAGTCAAAACGGCCTAACGTGACCGCTGATTATGGTCTATCGTGACCAGCTAAAACGGGTTATCGTGACCGATTTTAGGGTAAGGCCATCATCAGCG
>JAYVMU010000012.1:0-5332 GCA_043758775.1 Methylophilaceae bacterium | reverse complement strand
CACCGACAAGTATCATCGAAGCAACACCAAGTGACCAAGGCGCTAGTAGTTGGTCGCGTAACAATGACGCTAGCGGCTATGAACGTGTGCTCAGTGCTAACGTGCTACGCAATATTCTTAATATTACACGTGGTACCAGTGGCGCGACGAAAGCAATTATTCAAGTTGGCGATAGTGGCGATTATAGTATCACTACCTACTATGGTCAGCTAGGCGCAAGTGTCGCGCTTCCTGGCGCACAAGTTACCGGCACAGTTGCTAACGCGACTGCGGCTAGCAACGCGACGACTGCCGGTACGTTAGTTGGCCCGATTAATAGTTATGCCAATGGTACTTTTAATGTTGATGTGCTTTCAACAGAAACGCCCGCTGGCAGTGCTAGGGCTATCTTGTTTCAAGATTGGGACGGCACCAGTCAGCATAATGTTTTTTCAATTGGTGGTAGCACTGGTGGTTCAAAAGCTAACTTTAATGATGGCGGTGATGGCTTTTGTCGCTCCATGAATTTTAATGCACATGGTTCGCCTTTTTATTGTAGTGGCATTGGCACCTATAATGGTACGGGACCGGGGACCGTTACACATGGCGGCAATAGCGCACCGGCGTTTGTTGGCATTAATTCAACTGTGACAAATAGCACTTTCACAGTTGGTGTTGATAGCATTGGTGCTACATCGTTTCATGTGAATATTGCTGGTGGCATCACATGGTGTGCGCTTGCAATCTGGACATCGTAGTGCTATATTAAACTCAGGAGGTTTTACACATGAACCCGCAGCAACGCTACTCGCATGACGTTGGCAAGGTCGCGCTCTTTGTGCCGAATGAAGCCTATGGTATGAGCGCTAGTCAGCTAGGACGGATTGCGCACGACATGCGACCACTCGGCATTGATACATTGGTGGTCAAATTTGCCGATGGTACCGGACGCTGGTACAGCAACTATCAAGACGTGGTAGATAAGTACGATGCCTGCACTTCAAACGGAGTTGGCATGGTACCATTTGCTTTTGACTATGGCTATGGCGCTGGTCAACGTAACAACGCACAAGTCGATGGTGAATGTGACATCCTCACGGAGTTAACTGAATTCATCGCACATGCGCGCAACGGTGAAGGCTTTGTCATGGCGGACCTAGAAAGTGCGTGGAATGGTCAAGTACAAGCCGCCGAACGTTTCGCGCACAATATGAACGGTAAACCAGGTTTGCTGGCGCTCACTACCTGGGCTGACCCGAATCAGCAAAATTGGCAAGGCGTTGCTAGGGCATTGGTGCCGGTTGTCAATGCTTGGGTACCACAAGCCTACAACGCATGGCTTGATGCTAATTTATGGGAAGACAGAGCGTTGGGTGAGTTGAATATCCAACCAGCATTAGATCTTTCACAAGAGTTCGGACCTAATGACCCGGTGGCAAATGCACGTGTAGCGCGTGCAGGCGATGCATCAACAGTGTACTTGTGGACATTATCACAGGTCAACGCACATCGTAATCAATTGCAGCAAATCGTGCAGACTATGCACAGCTAGGATAGACGTACATGCCAAAATTACCGAGCGGAGATGTAACCTTTACTAAGGTACTTTTGGCATGCGCGCTAGCAGGTATGCTTATCATCGTGATATATGATTCCATTGTCACGCCCGGTAGGTCTATACCTGACATCGTGGTATCGACGTTTGGTGGTATCATTGGTTGGCTCATCAATTCTCAAGGTAGTCAACAAAATGCAAAACAGGCAGCTGAAACATTACAAAAAGCTGCTGATATCGCGCCCACGCTTGCCAACGGTCAACCACCCGTTACGCCATAGTCGCTACCATCAACGGAGAAGGAAGTGGCACATTTGCTAGGAGTTTTTCATGCGCTCGTTTTTACGTTGGCTCTCGGTAGTGGTATGCATGGTCATACTACTAACTGTAGCGTTACTGTCAGACCTGGCAATACATTGTCAGGCATTGCGGCAACAGTCGGAACTAACTGGCAAACACTGGCACGCGAAAATCCGCAAATTAGTAACCCTAATCTTATCTATCCCGGCGAAACATTAACCATCTGTCAAACGGGTAAGCAATTCGGTGTCTTTGTTCCAGCGCAAACCGTATACAGCACACCAAATGCTAATGGCTATCCTTGGGGTTGGTGTACCTGGGGAGCGGCCCAATTAGCACATGATAATGTCAACGGACTGGGAGATGCCAGTCAATGGTTTGCTAATGCACGTGCTCGTGGTATGGCAGTTGGCTATGTGCCACAAGTTGGTGCGACGGTCGTGTTCCAGGCTGGCTATCATACGTCAGCCTGGGGAACGGGGACGGGACATGTCGCGCATGTGCTTGCCGTTAGTAATGGGCGCATTCTCATTCGTGAAATGAATAACAGTTACTATGGCGGCTTTGGGAAGTGGGACGATGTTTGGGTAGACGTGCATCCAGGCATGAGTTTTATCTACTAACACCAACATGACTAAATAGACATCTTATCCCCTTGACAATGTCAGGGGGATATGTCATACTCTAGAAGTCAGATACATATATCACACTCTTCTGATAGAGCAATGAATATATGCACTGACACACAGCACTGTACTCACTGTAGATGTGTACACGGTTATAGCACACCGTTAGCTATACGTTACATAATTGTAGTGGTACCTGGGTACAGGGTAAAGCGTCCTGATTTAAGACGGGCACGCCATTACAATTATATGCGCCACTTGCGGGGCCGACTGCATGATAAAAAAGCCACATAGGAGATATCCATCATGGCAAACAAAACTAAAACGACACCCAACACTGACATTGCACAAAGTTTCACAGCATCGCCAATTGAGGTTGGTGAATATCAGACAGCTATGGAACATGTATCACAACCAATGTGCAATAATTTGCAGCAGATGCAAATTAAAGGTTTGTTGCGTTCACTCGGCTGGGATGAAACTGCGTATCGTGAGATGCTACAAGCATTTCCTGATATGACAGCCGAGATTGCTGAGGAATATATCAAATCTCTCACCACGCAGCAGACCGTGCGTGATGCCATGCAAGCTGTACCACCTGCTAACGTTATGCCGAGCGTTGACATTCAACGTCAAAACAACATCGCCGCGCAACAAGCTAATGCGCAGATTCAAAACGCGCTGGCTGCTACCAAAGTGTTTGGACAAACACCTGCTATTAGTGTCGAAGCGCCAGCACCAGATTCGGATTATTTGGCTAAGGCTAATCTCATTGGTGTCACGTTTACCTGTTTAAGCGTGGAAGTGCATCCGTCTAACTTTGCGCAAGACAATCCCAACAAACCGCGCCCTAACGTCGCTGATTATAAGGTGGTCATTGACCAACGGCCTGACTTGGGTATTCGCATTGTATCGCTCGGCAATGGACTTTCAGTGAATCAGGCGATGGTACTAGCACCTGCCGAGTTCCCTTTTAAGGCGACGTTAGAATATGGCGAAAATAAGGGGAACTTTAGTCCGCCATTCTTGCTAGCGTCACCACGTGCAAAGCAAGAAATCTATTTTCATCCTAGTGAAGAAAGCGCTAAAACCGTTAATAGCGGCTTTCGTTACTAGACTACATATTTACGGGCTAGCTATCAAATTAGCTAGCCTATCATATAGAAAGACATTAATTCATCATGGATACGCCCAAACATGTGCACACATCGGTCCTGACTGATGCTGACCATGATAGTATTACTATAGCTATGAAACGTGTTATCAAGGCTGCTAATAGTGACACTGAAATATGTTCACTCGGTGTCATGCATGCCGTGCGTGATACACCGGAAGTGGCGGCCCTTACACCCCAAGCTGCGCTAGAAGTAGGCTACGCAGTCGGTCGTATGGTGGCTGAGCAAGAGCAGGATGAAATGCAGACTGCTATAACGCATGCGCTAAAAGCATTCGCAGCAGTCGGCGGTCTACAATAAAAATATTAGGGAGATAGCTAAATTAGCTATCCTCTTTTAGATAAGGCTTTATAATGAACATGCATGCGGCGTTAGTCCAAGGTAGTGGAATTGTGCGGTCGCAAGATGGTGGGGGCACGTTGCATGCACACACGCGCCAAAATGGACGTGAGGTAGAGGTAGCGTTACAACGTAGTACACGCGGATTCGAATTTACTGTTGATGGTTATCGTGATTGGGCACCTGATGAGGCAGGTGTTGCGACGGTGCTGGCTATCTTTGGTGTTAATCCGGCGGATGGTTGGTATCCTGGTGGCTTATCACGAACTCCCTAGGAGGTTGGACAATGTTTGCTAACTTATTTTTTTTGTTTGGCGGTTATTTTGTAGTTGCTACGTTAGTTTTATTTTTAATGCTTAGCGGCGCGACATGGCTAGGCAATAAAATTGCTAGGTCTTATCGTGATAAGTACCCTTTAGCTGATATCTCACTTTCACGTCAAGAAATGGAAATAGATAGACTAGAAAAGGAATTGGATAAGTGAATCAACAAGATAGAGAAGAAAATGCTATGATGATATTATTCTTTATTGGAATATTTATCATTGTTGTCTTAGGAATGGCGGGAGCAATAAAATGATTATTTTTGAATGCATATTTGGTATTACACATTTAGGTACAGAACATTTTATTAGTGTGTTAAATCCGGGCTATGTATCATTTTTTATTCCTACTGGTAAATTTATGCAGATTCATATTTCTAAATATGTGGCAAAAGATGAAAAAGAGAGAAGGGAAATAATCAATAAATTACGTTTACATTATGCGAATATTGAGAATGGTATGACCAATGAGCAACGTTTACAATTTTATGATGATTTCATGTTTAATAAAGTTCGGTCAGAGTATCCTATTTACATATCGGAGAAAGATAATGGTTAGATTTGTAACGTTTGGTGATACAATTAATAATACGCTTTTTACTATTAATTGTGATAAAATTGTATTATTAATTTATATTAATCAATTTGATTATAAAAAGTTAGTGATTATTTTAGAAGACACAAATAATATTAAGGCGTTACCAAATAATGAAATAACACTTCAAGGTTTACTAGCTCAAGAAGTTTATGATGAAATATTAAAATATATGAATGGTTAATTACAAAAAGCGCCGCGTTTAACGTTTGAGTTAGGCGCGGCGCTTTTGTTGACGTACACACTAGTTGTATATACATCTATAATCGCGTGTCAAGGAAAAAATGGGCCTCTTTTTCCCAATGTGGATAAGTGGAGAAAAATGTGGATAACTGACCGACTTATCCACATATTTCGCCCACTTATCCACAAAATAAGGGGACGCAGCGATAGTAGTACCTCGCGCAACGCCTTGTGCATCAGGTGCGTGACCGAGTGATT
>JAYVMU010000011.1:0-11704 GCA_043758775.1 Methylophilaceae bacterium | reverse complement strand
ACGCCATCTAACTCGCGGCCTTTTGCAGGTAAGTCACGTGGGTATTCTGCGCCACCGGCTAAGATCACCGCATCAAATTCTTTGAGTAAATCATCGGCGCTTACGTTTTCACCCACATGTTGATTGACACGGAACTCAACGCCTTCTGCTTCCATCTGCACCATGCGGCGGTCAATGTGTGATTTTTCCATTTTGAAATCAGGGATGCCATAACGCAATAAGCCACCGATACGGTCATTTTTCTCTAGTAATACAATGCTATGCCCTACGCGTGCTAATTGCTGCGCCGCTGCCAAACCCGCTGGGCCAGAGCCTACAATTGCTACCTTTTTACCGGTTTTAATTTCAGGGAGTTGTGGAGTAACCCAATTGTTTTCCCAGGCTTTATCAATAATGGCATGCTCAATCGATTTAATACCCACTGCCTCAGCGTTAATGTTCAGTGTACAAGCGGCTTCACATGGGGCTGGGCAAATGCGGCCAGTAAACTCAGGAAAGTTATTGGTTGAATGCAGTACATCGATCGCATTGTGCCAGTCTTGGCGGTATACCAAATCATTCCAGTCAGGAATGATATTGTTAACTGGACAACCGGACATACAAAACGGAATGCCGCAATCCATGCAGCGCGCACCTTGCGTTTTGGCTGCTTCATCCGTTAAATGTAAGACAAATTCTTTATAGTTTTTAACACGATCTTTTACTGGCAGGTTTGCTTCAGCTAGACGTTCAAATTCCATAAACCCGGTGACTTTACCCATATTATATTTTCTCACTCAATATCTTGTTATGCAGCAACCAGTGCTTTGTCTTCTGCTAGCTCAATTAATGCACGTTTGTATTCGTTTGGCATGACTTTTACAAATCTAGCACGGTAATGATCCCAGTCTTGCAGCATCATTTGTGCGCGTGGACTGCCTGTGTAGGCAACATGTTTAGTCAATAAATTGAGTAGGGTAGTTTCGTCTGCTTGGTCCAGATGATTAGCTGTACCTGTCGCTACTTTTGATGCAGGTTCAATTTTTTCAAGCGCTACCATGCCCATATTGCAACGTTTAGCGAATAAGCCATCTTCATCAAATACATAAGCTACGCCACCACTCATACCAGCAGCAAAGTTTTGACCAGTCAAACCTAATACCGCTACGGTGCCGCCCGTCATGTATTCACAACCATGATTGCCTACGCCTTCAATCACTGCGGATGCGCCTGAGTTTCTGACGCAGAAGCGTTCACCTGCTACGCCATGAAAATAGGCTTCACCTGTTGTTGCGCCATACATCACGGTGTTACCCGCAATAATATTTTCGTGTGGAATACCACGGAAAGCCATTGGTGGTTTAATCACAATACGTCCGCCACATAAGCCCTTGCCGACGTAATCATTACCTTCACCAATAAGTTCCAGGCTTATGCCTTTGGCTAAAAATGCGGCAAAACTTTGACCCGCCGTGCCGGTAAGCTTAATGTTAATCGTGTCATCCGTCAGGCCAGCGCTGCCATAGCGCACCGCTACTTGGTTAGACAACATTGTACCTACTGTGCGGTTAGTGTTGGTGATTGCAGATTCAATATGCACTGTCTGGCGATTTTCTAAAGCTGGTTTTGCTAATGCAATCAATTTGTTATCTAATGCGTTTACCAAGCCGTGATCTTGCACATCGTTATGTCGGCGTGACACGCTGGCATCCATATCCGGTTGATGGAAAATCTTGCTGAAATCTAGCCCTTGAATTTTCCAATGATCAATGCCAGCTTGCATATCGAGCAAATCTGGGCGGCCAATTAAATCATCAAATTTAGCAACGCCTATGCTTGCCATCAACTCGCGCACTTCTTCCGCAACAAAGAAGAAGTAGTTCACCACGTGTTCAGGCTGGCCAGTAAAGCGTTTGCGTAATACTGGATCTTGAGTAGCAACGCCTACTGGGCAGGTATTAAGATGACATTTACGCATCATAATGCAGCCTTCTACCACTAGAGGTGCGGTGGCGAAGCCGAATTCATCAGCACCTAACAGCGCACCAATTAGCACGTCACGACCCGTTTTCATCTGACCATCTACTTGCAATACAATGCGACCACGCAATTGGTTAAGCACTAAGGTTTGTTGAGTTTCAGCAAGCCCTAGCTCCCATGGCGTACCTGCGTGTTTGACGGATGATAAAGGTGATGCGCCTGTGCCGCCATCATGGCCTGCTACTACAATATGGTCTGATTTGGCTTTTGCTACACCTGCTGCCACGGTGCCAATGCCTGTTTCAGATACGAGCTTGACGGAGATAGAGGCCAGTGGGTTGGCATTTTTTAAGTCATGAATCAATTGCGCCAAATCTTCAATAGAATAAATATCATGGTGCGGTGGCGGCGAAATTAATCCTACGCCTGGCACTGAAAAGCGTAAATGCGCAATATAGGGGCTGACTTTATGACCAGGTAATTGACCACCTTCACCGGGTTTAGCACCTTGTGCGACTTTAATCTGAATTTGATCGGCACTGGCTAAGTACTCAGCAGTCACGCCAAAACGACCAGAAGCCACTTGTTTGATGCGTGAGCGCATAGAGTCGCCGGCTTTAAGCGGAATATCTTTTTCGATGACGGAGCTGCCAATCACGGCGGCCATGCTGGTGTCTGTCGCCACGACGATAAAGCGTTTTGCATCTTCTCCGCCTTCGCCGGTATTGGATTTACCGCCAATACGGTTCATGGCTATCGCGAGAGTGGCATGCGCTTCAGTTGAAATAGAGCCCAATGACATCGCGCCCGTTGCAAAGCGTTTTACGATTTCTTTGGCAGACTCCACAGTATCTAATGGAATTGGTGCACCTGCTGGTTTAATTTCAAACAGGCCGCGTAATGTCATGTGACGACGTGTCTGGTCATTGATGAGTTTTGCGTATTCTTTATAAGTATTCGCAGAGTTTGTACGTGTGGCGTGTTGCAATTTAGCAATAGAGTCTGGCGTCCACATGTGTTCTTCGCCACGCACGCGGAAGGCATATTCACCGCCGGCGTCTAAGGAATGTGCAAGCACCGGATCATCACCGAATGCGGCATTGTGTAAACGTACGGTTTCTTCTGCTACTTCAACCAAGCCGATACCTTCGATGTTAGTTGCGGTATCCGTGAAATATTGGTCAATAAATGCGCTATTTAAACCGATAGCTTCAAAGTTCTGCCCACCACAATAGGATTGGTAAGTAGATACCCCCATTTTGGACATGACTTTATAAAGCCCCTTGCCAATAGCTTTAACAAACTTTTTGCTGGCTTCTTTAGTATTGCCTAATTTAGCATCAGTAGCGACCATATTAGCGATGGTTTCAAAAGCCAACCAAGGACAAACGGCTTCTGCGCCATAACCTGCAAGTAGTGCGAAGTGGTGTACTTCACGTGCTGAGCCAGTATCCATCACAAGACCCGTGTTGGTGCGCAGACCGGCCTTAACTAAATGCTTATGGGTGGCAGAGCAGGCGAGCAGAGCAGGTACTGCAATGCGGTGCTCACTAATTGAGCGGTCAGATAAAATTAATACGTTGAAGCCAGCATGTACGGCTTTTTCAGCCGCTGACGTAATAGCGGCCACGGCATTTGCCATGCCAACTTTGCCTAGATTCGCATCGTAAGTAATATCAAGCACCAGCGATTTGTAGCGACCTTGTGTCAGGTTATCAATTGACTTAAGTTGTGCTAATTCTTCTAAAGTCAGTACTGGTTGGCTGGCTTCTAAGCGTAGTGGTGGGTTGGTTTCATCTATACCCAAAAGATTAGGTTTGGGCCCGATGAATGTCACCAAAGACATCACCAATTCTTCGCGAATTGGATCAATTGGTGGATTGGTTACTTGGGCAAATAGTTGCTTAAAGTAGCTGTAAAGTAACTTGGACTTGTTCGATAAAATGGGTAATGCGCTATCATTGCCCATAGAACCCGCGCCCTCTTCACCATTGGCGACCATGGGCTGCAACACAAATTTAATATCCTCTTGTGTGTAACCAAAGGCTTGTTGCGTGTCGAGCAGAGTTTCACTCAACTCTAGCTTATGATCAACTTGCGGCAAATCGCCCAAGAAGTAACGTGATTTCTCTATCCATTGTTTATAAGGTTTAGCCGTTGCCAGTTGTTTTTTTACTTCAGAATCATCAATAATACGACCTTGTTCAGTATCAATCAGCAACATCTTACCTGGCTCTAAACGCCATTTTTTGATGATTTTTTCTTGTGGGAATGTGAGTACGCCCATTTCAGATGCCATCATCACTAAGTCATCATCAGTTACCAAATAACGTGCTGGACGTAAGCCATTTCGGTCTAGCGTAGCGCCTATCATGCGGCCATCGGTAAAGGCTACCGCGGCGGGGCCATCCCATGGTTCCATTAACGCTGCGTGATATTCGTAAAAAGCACGACGCTCTTCATCCATTAACGGATTGCCTGACCAAGCTTCTGGAATCAGCATCATCATCGCATGCGGCAGTGAGTAGCCGCCAGCGACCAGTAATTCTAGGCAGTTATCAAAACAGGCTGAATCTGATTGACCTTCGGTGATGAGCGGCCACAGCTTTTCTAAATCATCACCAAGTAGCGCAGAGCGCATCGCTTCGTGACGTGCTGCCATCCAATTAACGTTACCCACTACGGTGTTGATTTCGCCATTATGCGCGATCATGCGGAATGGATGCGCCAAATCCCAGGCGGGGAAAGTATTGGTAGAGAAGCGTTGATGCACTAAAACTAGTGCAGAAACCATGGTCTCATCGACTAAATCAGTGAAGTAAATACCGACTTCGGCGGCTAGCAGCATACCTTTATAAACTAGCGTGCGGCTAGAAAGTGAAGGGATGTAAAACTGCGCTTTGTCTGTGATGTTGAGTGCGCGTACTGCATGTTCTATACGTTTGCGAATGACAAAACACTTGCGTTCAAAAGTATTCTGTTCGTTAACGGTGCTGCCAATAATGACTTGACGCATGACGGGTTCAACATCGCGTGCAGCCTCAGCAATATTGCTGTTATCACGTGGCACATCACGCCAGCCAAGCAGGGTTTGGTTTTCTTCGACGATTATTTTGGCAATAATGGCTTCACAAGCGGCACGGTTTTGTGCATCCTGTGGTAAAAATATGGTACCACATGCATACTCACCAATGGCGGGTAATGTGATCTTGAGTTTAGCAGCTTCTTTGCGCATGAACGCATCGGGCATCTGTATTAACATACCAGCGCCGTCACCTAATTTTGGATCATAACCCGTTGCACCACGGTGCGTTAGGTTAACTAAAATTTGTAGGCCCTGCGCTACAATACTGTGGCTCTTTACGCCCTTAACGTGCGCTACAAAGCCAACGCCACAAGCATCACGCTCGTTCGATGGGTTATATAAACCTTGTTTAACAGGAGCACCTTGCGAGATTGACTGACTTGAATTTACATTGTTTGAATTACTTAAACCTGTTGCCATATTATCTATATCACAAAACATTTAGCGGAACCTTCAATATTACCGTTAAATTCGCGCAAGTTCAATCATTTGGGATGAAATCCAAGTGAATTTATGCACAACATGCAACATGAAAAGTAAATGTAGAAACTATAAAATCAGCTTAATTTAATTAAATGATAATCATTACTACTCAATTAAATTAAGCGTAGAATTATATCTATTATTTTAGAAATCTAAAAATGCGACCAGCTAAATTAAACATTAAGTTAAATAGCAAAGTGGATAATCAGGAAGAAATAAGTTAGCCAATGCCAGTTAAAGAGTGAGACATTATCTAAATCGCGGATGATTTATTATTCGTGCAGAGGCAAATTTTATAAGCAGGCTGCTACAAAGTTAATTGAGCTAAATGCTGGCAGCCTTGGCAAAAGAACCCGCAATGCAAAACTGCGGGGTTCTGTCTCATGATTTAGTTCACTGCGGATAGCTTTAAACTACACCTTGATCAATCATTGCATCTGCCACTTTACGGAAACCAGCAATATTAGCACCTAATACCAGATTGGTTGGTTCGCCAAACTCTTTTGCTGTTTCGCTTGCACTTAGGTAGATATTCTTCATAATATTGATGAGTTTGCCGTCTACTTCTTCAAATGACCACTGCTGCATACTTGCATTTTGTGCCATTTCTAACTGGCTAGTCGCAACGCCCCCGGCATTAGCGGCTTTACCAGGACCGTAAGCAATACCAGCTTTTAAGAACTTTTCAACCGCTTCTGGTGTAGAAGGCATGTTGGCACCTTCGGAGATACATATACAGCCATTTTTTAGTAGCACTTCAGCATCTGCCTCATTTAACTCATTTTGCGTAGCACTGGGGAAAGCGGCCTGACATGGCACAGACCATACCTGATTCCTACCTGTAGGGTAATCGCCCGCAGCTGTGTATTTTGCATCAGGATGATGCTCAATATATTGAGAAAGACATGCACCTTCAACTTCTTTAAGTTGTTTAAGCACTGATAAATCAATGCCCCTTTCGTGAAAGATCATGCCGCGTGAATCGCTGCATGTCACTGGTTTAGCACCTAATTGATATAGTTTTTGTATGGTGTAAATGGCAACGTTACCAGCACCAGATACGGCACAGGTTTTACCTTCTAAAGTATCACCGCGACCTTGCATCATATTTTGTGCAAAGTAAACTGAGCCGTAGCCAGTGGCTTCAGTACGTGCTAATGAACCACCCCAGTTTAGTTTTTTACCAGTAAATACACCGTCATAATGACCTGTTAAGCGTTTGTATTGCCCGAACATATAGCCGATTTCACGAGCACCAACACCAATGTCACCTGCTGGGATATCGGTTGTTGGCCCAATATGACGATATAACTCATTCATGAATGATTGGCAGAAATGCATGATTTCGTTATCTGATTTGCTTTTCGGATCAAAGTCACTGCCACCCTTACCGCCACCGATTGCCAAACCAGTGAGTGAGTTTTTGAAGATTTGCTCAAAGCCCAAGAATTTAATAATACCGCCATAAACACTAGGGTGGAATCGTATACCGCCTTTATAAGGGCCAATTGCTGAGTTAAATTCAACGCGATAGCCTTTATTGACCTGAACATGGCCTCTATCATCAATCCAAGCGACACGAAACATGATTTGGCGCTCGGGCTCAACCAAACGCTCAATAATGTTATTTTTCTGTATTTTGGATTCTTATCCAACAGCGGGCGCAGCGATGTTAAGACTTCATCAACGGTTTGGTAAAACTCATGCTCAGCAGGAGCTGATCTCTTCAATTTTGCAATAGCTGCTGCTACATATGGCATGCCATATTCCTCTCTTATTTTTTATTAAAGCTTATTTGTTGAATCAAATCTTTAAAAATACATGTATTAAATTAAATGTTTGTTTAATTTAGTTTTTAATCTACGGAATAAAGTTTCAAGAAAAAATTATTCAACAGCAAATACTTACAAAACTATGGTGTGCCCCAGTGCTAAAATGCGCTATCAGCTAGTAAGTTAGCTTATCTCAGCAACTCAAATGCTTGCTTTGCCTTACTAATTGTTAATGCAATATCTGCATCGCTATGTGCGATAGATACAAAGCCTGCCTCAAACGCTGAAGGGCCCAGATAAATACCTGCATCTAACATGGCATGGAAAAACACATTAAACGCTGTTTTGTTAGACTGCATCATTTCGGCAAAACTAGTTGGGCAACGCTCACTGAAATACAAACCAAACATGCCACCCACACTTTGGGCACTAAATATAACGCTGGCTTCAGCCGCTACTTGCACTAAACCAGCCACCAAATTTTGGGTTTGTGCTGCAAGTTTTACATGGAAATCTGGTGCTTGAATAAGTTCTAGCGTTTTTAAACCCGCGGTAACTGCGACAGGATTACCAGAAAGCGTGCCGGCTTGATAAACCTTACCGACTGGCGCGAGATGCTGCATAATATCCTTACGCCCACCAAATGCGCCTACGGGCAATCCGCCACCAATGATTTTGCCGAGTGTAGTCATGTCTGGTTTTATGTTATATAAAGCCTGCGCGCCACCTAAATGTACACGGAAGCCCGTCATTACTTCATCGAATATCAATACGCTGCCATGTTTGGTGCAGAGTGCGCGCAAGGTTTGCAAGAACTCCATGGACGGCACGATTAAGTTCATATTACCAACGACTGGTTCAATAATGACGCAGGCAATTTCATTGCTAATTCTTGTAAATAAGTCTTCTAATTGTTGAGTATTATTGTACTCAAGCGTGAGTGTGTGTGCAGCGACGCTTGCTGGCACACCGCCTGAGTCTGGCTCGCCAAAAGTGAGTAAGCCAGAGCCAGCTTTAACTAATAAGCCATCAGAGTGACCGTGGTAGCAGCCTTCAAATTTAACGATTTTATCGCGGCCTGTAAAGCCGCGTGCAACACGAATCGCACTCATAGTGGCCTCGGTGCCGCTGCTCACTAAGCGTATTTGCTCCATACTTGGCACAAGCTTATTAATAAGTTCGGCCATTTCCAGCTCTAAACCTGTGGGCGCGCCGAAAGATAAGCTATTTTCCGCCACTTCCTGTACTGCTTTAATCACTTGTGGATGCGCATGTCCTAAAATCATGGGCCCCCACGAGTTGATGTAGTCGATATACTCCTTACCATCCACATCCCATAGCTTGGAGCCTAAGCCTTTTTTGAAGAATATCGGCGTGCCACCCACTGAGCGAAATGCACGTACCGGTGAATTAACACCACCTGGAATCAATTGTTGAGATTTGTCGAATAGTTGTTGATTGTTTGATAAGGTCATGGTTTGGGACTAAATAATTGAAGTTTAAGCGTTATAAAATAATTGCGTATATTGCTGTGCTGCCGCTGCAACATCTGCTGCACCAAATAAGGCATTAATGATGGCAATTGCGTCTGCACCAGCATCAATAACAGATTGCGCATTAGTCAGCGTAATGCCACCAATGGCAATCACAGGCAGCGTTAATTCTTTTTTGGCTAGAGTGAATAAACTCAGCAGTGCATGTTCAGCAGCAGGCTTAGTGCTGGAAACAAAACATGCACCAAATGCCACATAGCTGGCACCGGCGGACTGTGCCACTTTAGCTAAATCAAGCTGGTTATAGCAGGATGCACCTATGATTTTATCTGAGCCTAATTTTTTTCGGGCTGTGGCAATTTCATCATCACTTGCGCCTAAATGTACCCCATCTGCATTAATTGCTATACACAAATTAACGTCATCATTAATGATTAGCTGAGCGTCGTAGCCGTGACACAATGCCAATAACTCAGATGCCTGTTCTAGCTTTAAGCTATAGCTGGCCGCTTTATGGCGATACTGTACTAAGCGCGCACCGCCTATTAATGCCGCTTCAACTCGTAAAGCAAGTTGCACAGAATCATCAACATCAGGTGTTATGGCATATAAGCCACTAATATTGTGTTTTTGATATTTAAAATTAATGCTGGCTAGATGGTGGCTTTTCGCCATTTACCTCTCCATTACTTTCATTTTGAAGGTCGTCTTTCTCGTCTGTTTCATCTTCACGTGCCCAAAAGAAGCGATCAGGAATATATTGACCCATACCGGGCCTGAACGCATTTTTAAGGGTTTGCCAAGTGTATTCTTGTGCTTCCTGTATGGCTTCCTCCATGCTTAAGCCATGCGCTAAACAAGCGGCAATAGCAGAGGTCAGTGTGCAACCGGAACCATGATAACTGCCGAGCAAACGTTCCCAGTGATAGGCTTTAATCAAACCCGTCATGTTGTCCGCACCGCCATACAAAGAGTTAACGACTTCGATTGAGCGTTCATGCGTGCCAGTAATTAGCACATATTCACAGCCCATTTGTAATAAACGTTGCGCACATTCATTGAGCGATGAGTTTTGAATTTCATCATCTGCATTTACAAAAGCCAGGCGGCGCGCTTCCAAGCTGTTTGGTGTAATTAATGTGGCCTGTGGGAAGAGCAGCTCCGTCATTGCTTCCATCATTTCCTCATTCGCCAACTCATCACCACGACCTGAAGACAAAACAGGGTCAATCAACAAAGGCACATCTGGATAATCCGCCATAATTTCAGCAATCACGGCGATATTTTCTACGCTACCCAACATCCCGAGTTTAAATGCTGATACTTGTACATCTTCTAAAATCGTTCGCGCTTGATCATCAATCCAGTCGGCATCAAATGCCATCACGCTGTCTACACCTACTGTGTCTTGCACAGTAATCGCCGTGACAACAGAAAGTGGATGGCAGCCTATGCTGGCTAAAGCCAAAATATCAGCTTGTAAGCCTGCACCGCCACTAGGGTCGGTTGCGGCAAATGTCATTACACAAGGTGGGGTTTTGGTCATCGAACTAATCAATTCATTTAATAAACTAAATTATAGTTTATTGCGACATAACACTTTGGAGTTTTTTGTAATAAATCTCGCCATATGTTGTTCCAGCCATGCTCGTGGTCGGCACTGGCTACATTAATGATCGTCGTGCAACTGCTTTGTTGGTGAGCTAAAAAAGCCGCTGCAATACTAGCTGGTATGCGTTTATCCTGAGCGCCAACAAAATGTATTTGTGGAATAGATTTGATTTGTGCAGCAACATCTAGGTAAGTTTTGTGATGAAGTTGAATAAGATTACATTAAACTTTTAATGAAAAAAGCCCACTACAGAAGTGGGCTCTATCTGGCTTTACAAATGGTAATCCCCAGCTCGTTCTGGTTGGTAAGTTACTTCTTCAAGTTGGACAATCATTGATCCTCCACCAGGTTTTGGCCATTCGATTTCATCACCTTGCGCCAGGCCGAGTAATGCACTGCCCACTGGTGCCAGTATCGATATCGTGCGTCCGGTCTGATCCATATCTTTGGGATAGACAAGTGTTAGGCAGAACTCATCTTTAGATGATGAAACTCTAAATCTGACCGTTGAATTCATTGTCACTACATTGGGAGGCATATCTTTTGGCTCCACAATTTCAGATCGGGCTAATTCGTCCTCAAGCGCAGATTTTCCAGGGAAAGCATTGTCTGGCAATGCTTTCATTAAAACCTCAAGTCTCGAAGCATCTAATTCGGAAATCACGATGGCGGGTTTTTGACTCATAACATACCTCTATAATTAGTTAATATGATAGCCTCAACAGGCAACCTAGAGTATAGCAGGACTGGTTAGAAGGGGTTGGAATGGTTGCTCTAGCCTTATTACAAGCTGATTCTGAAAATAGGAATTATAGGAGGCACATCACATATTTTATGTATGAAATAGTTTTTTCAATTTGAATATGTAACTATTGATTTAGCTGCCCCATGGCAACATAGCAAAATTGTTTTTGAGTTTTTGGTGAGGGTATATTGTTGGAGCGGGTGATGGGAATCGAACCCGAAATTCTAAAGTGCTTATCTTTTAAGGCTTATTAGTGCCATCGTTATTGCTCAACACCACAACTGGCTTACCTATCTGCTTAGGATTGAGCACACGCTCACAGGACACGTAGAAGTTATTGACGTCGATGAGAGCGATGCTGCGTTTGGGAGTCGTTATTACAGAGGTAGAAGTGAGATAATTGAAGAAAGTAGACACTTAATTATTGTTCCAATAATTAAGTGTCTACTTTCCAGTTTAATATGAGACCTTTGCACGAATCACTAGATTTAGTCCAAATAGCATAAAATGGCATATCACTTAAACACAGACGAGTACCTCTGATTATGGCCTGGA
>JAYVMU010000010.1:0-84445 GCA_043758775.1 Methylophilaceae bacterium | reverse complement strand
GTGCTTTGTAGTGTTTGCTTAACAACTAACTGATTGATGCGATTGACTTCTAAACCATCAAGCTCTTTTAAAAAATCTGGCGCTTTAATACCAGCCGCCCATACAACGAGCGCAGATGGGATAAAGCGTCCACTATGCGTGTAGATGCCCTTATCAGTCACCTCTGTTACGCGTTCGCCAGTATAAAGATGTACACGTAACTTTCTTAACTCTAAATCAACCGCATGTGATAGCTTAACTGGCAATGCAGGTAGTACACGCTCACTTGCTTCAATCAGTGAAATCTTAATATCACGATCTGCATCAATTTTATCTAGCCCGTAAGCCGCAAGTTCACGCGTTGCTTTATGTAGTTCTGCCGCCAGTTCCACCCCTGTAGCACCCGCACCAACAATCACCACTTCCAGCTGTCCTGCTTGGATGGGGTCAATTTGAGTTTGCGCACGCACCAGGGCGTTGTGCAAATGGCGATGAAATTTCTCAGCTTGATCTTGCGTATCCAGCGCGATTGAGTGTTCGCTTGCACCTTTAATACCGAAATCATTAGTAGTGCTACCGACAGCAATCACTAATGTATCGTACTTAAAAGTGCGCCTAGGGATAACTTCAACACCATATTCATCAAAAAATGGTGTGATTGAAATTTCTTTTTTAACACGGTCTAAACTGTCCATGCTACCCAGTCTAAAACGAAATTGATGCCAGTGGGCTTGAGCCATGTAATCCAGCTCATGCTTTTCTGGATTCATGCTACCCGCCGCAATTTCATGTAATAACGGCTTCCAGACATGCGTTCTGGATTTATCTATCAAAGTAATTGCAGCTTTGCCTTTACGCCCCAAAGAGTTACCCAAGCGCGTTGCCAGCTCCAACCCACCTGCACCACCGCCAACAATGACGATATGATGCAGAGCTGAATTTTCTTCTTTGTTATCCAGTATATTTATCTGCATAAAGTCCTTTAATTCTTTTACGATTCGTTACCAGTTAATTTACCTTGGCTACGAATCCAAGCAATTACTTTGAGTAACTCATCTGGCGAAATGCCATTTTTTGGATCTGTAGGATCCATTAAACCAAGACCTTTAGCGCCCATACCGCCGTTAGTACCATGCCAAACAGTCTCAAACATACCTTTATTCGTCGCGTTTTTTGGGTAATGAAAATCAGGACCAGTTAAGTTAGGGCCCACTTGACCTTTAGCTTCCGGGCCATGGCATTGAGTACATGAGTAAAGATTAAAAATCTTTTTACCTTTAGCTTGTGCTTCTGCATTACCAATGTAGGGGTTTTTACCGGTAGCTAAAAATTCTTTTGCCGCTGGCGTGTCAAACAGCGCTTTATCAATCGTGAGTGGTGAACCATCTTGTGTTGTAACAAGCGCAATCGCTGGACCGTCACTACTTGTTGCGGGTGTTGATGAACCAGTTGATGAAGTCTCTGATGATTTGTTACATGCCACCAAAACTGATAACATTAACGCTAAAATCAAGCTAATTTTAAATTGTTTCATTTGCATCTCCATACTTTCATCTAATTTAATATAGTTTAAAATATAACCATAAATAAAAACGGCTACTGCGATTATACAGTAGCCGTTTTTTTACTCATAGCTTAATCAAATAGATGCTTAGTTGCCAGTTACACCACCTTGTGCACGAATCCAGGAAATCACTTTCAACACCTCATCAGGTTTCAAACCATTTGTAGGATCTGTAGCATCCATAAGGCCTAAGCCCTTAGCACCCATACCGCCATTTGTGCCATGCCAGATAGTTTCAAACATACCTTTATTTGTTGCATCTTTATCATATCTGAAGGTAGGGCCAATCAAACCAGGACCTACTTGGCCTTTAGCTTCCGGGCCATGGCATTGAGTACATGAATACAGATTAAAAACCTTATGCCCAGCTTTTTGAGCATCAGCATCACCAATGTATGAATTTTTACCAGTCTCTAAAAATGCTTTAGCGGCTGGTGTATCAAACAGCTCTGCTGGAATAGTTATTGGTGAACCATCTTGGGTTGTTACAAAACTTTGCCCTGCATAAGATTGTGTTGAAAAACACACGCTTGCCAATGACATCATTGAAACTAATAAAGTTGATTTTAATGCTTTATTGCCTAACATGATTTCTCCTAATATATTCACTTTGTGTTACGTATTGACTTACACGGCTAGGTGATTATTTTTATATGGCAGCCTACCTAGCTCCTGTTCGTCTAACGGTTATTTAGTTAATTGGTTGACATATTAAGGTCATAAACCTATGTCGTCATCACAAAAAACAATCCGCTATTCTACTTAATTTCTTGAACTATTGCATCATGTTCCGACTCGCTAGTTTTTTCTTCTTTAACTTTTATTTCATTTTGTTTCATATCTTTATGATAGACTTTTTCCAAGCTATCACCATCTACAACGGCCACATGTGGAATACCATAATCATCGAGTATTTTAAGAATCTTATCGTGGTTACGATCAAGTGCGCCTTGTATGATTTGCATACGCTCTTTATCTTTTTTACGCACACCTACTGAAATATTCCAATACTGTTTGCCTTTTGCATTCACACCTTCATACTCAGGAACTGGCACAACAACTAGTGGCACTTTTGCTTCTTTAGCAAAGTAACCACCTATAGGCCCCCATAAAATTGCAACATCAATATCACCTTTAACTAAATCATCAACGATAAAGCTAGTTGGTAAATTGAGATCACGTTGCAAGCGGTAAGGGCGCGAATTCTCGATTAAATTATGGTCATTAAGTGGTATTGTTGCTGGGCTTTCACCAACAACACCAATATAGACTTTTTTCAAATCAGGGGAATCCCAATTAGTAATGTTATAGCCTCTATCTTTTTTATAAATAAACACATTACCAGTACGATAGTAAGGTTTTGATGTACGCAGTGAGTCATTATCTGATGTCGTACTCATGATTACATCGCATCGCATCGCATTAATCGTATTTCTTAAAAAACCTTGTCTATCGTAAGCAAAAGCGTAACTAAGTGGCTTACCTAAGTCTGCGGCTAGTAATGCTGCAATTTTATTTTCAAAGCCTTCTAGCTTAACATTTGAATACGGCATGTTATCTGGGTCAGCACATACTTTAAACTCTTTGAAATCCGGAACACGTCTAACCTCACCAATACGCCCCACATCTGGATCGATAGTAGGAATGTTTACTTCTTCGGCAATTGCCAGATGGCTTGACATGACCATACAGGCAATCATTCCTAATTTCTTAAAAGCATCTAATGGCTTTATTTGTTTTAACATTGTTGATTCCTCATCAAAAAATAATTATTCTAACTACTAATTTTGATTACTTAATAGCTAAGTAACTTAAAATCACGTACTACATAGAGTACATCTAAAAATAAAAAGTTCTCATTAATTAATTGATTAAATTAATAATTTTAAACATATTGTATTTTTAGAAATACTAATCTGCATATAAACCCAATTAACCATAAAAAAACACCCCGACGTATCGGGGTGTTTATATTACTAACTAACGGTTAATTCTATCAGTTAAGTCTAGGACTTAATTATAGACTGAACACGTTCAATGCACCGCCGCCAGGAGCCGCGTTGTATTTGGTGAGTTCAGCATAACCACCAGCAGCACCCAGTGCGTCTGTTGGGTTAGTCATCCCTAGGTTCATCGCAACACCAGCCCAGCCACCGATCCCTGATAGCACGCCAACGTATTGTTTACCTTTGTGTCCGTAAGTGAAGGCGTTACCAATCACACCAGAACCCACTTGGAATTTCCACAACTCTTTACCTGAGTTAGCATCAACCGCTTTGAACCAACGATCAAGCGTACCGTAGAACACTAAGTTTGAAGCTGTAGTTAAAGCACCACCCCAAGCAGAGAATTTCTCTTTGTTGTACCATACTTTTTTGTTCGTCATTGGATCATAAGCGCCGAAGCCACCCATCACACCATCAGGACCAGCAAACATGGTTAAAGTAGCACCAACCCAAGGTTGACCAGCTACGTATTTAGACTCAACTGGCTCGTAGGTCATACAAACGTGGTTAAGTGGTGTATACATTAAACCAGTTTTTGGTGAGTAAGCCGCTGGTTGTTGGTCTTTAGTACCCAGTGCCGCTGGGCAAACGCCTTTAGCATTGTAATCTTGGTGCGTTGAACCGCTGGCTGTTTTATTAGGCACGCCTGTTTTCAGATCTATGCTAGTAGCCCAGTTAACGAATGGATGTACTTTTTCTGCTGAGACCAAAGTACCATCATGCGCATCCCATGTATAGATGAAGCCGTTACGGTCATGATGCCATGCGTAGGTTTTGTTGCCTTTGTCGAACAAGATCACTTCGTTAATACCATCGTAATCCCACTCATCATGTGGCGTCATTTGCATGCCCCATTTAGCCATACCGGTATCTAAGTCACGGGCAAAAATAGTCATCGACCATTTGTTATCGCCTGGACGGACATCTGGGTTCCATACGGATGGGTTACCTGTACCGTAATAGACTAAGTTGGTACGTGCATCATACGGCCACCAGCCCCATACAGAGCCACCACCATGTTGCCAGCCATCTTTCACCGCTTGTGGTTTTAACCAAGTGCGTTCACCAAGGTCTTTTTCACCAATTTTCAACTGACTATCAGCAATAGGTTTAAATGAGCCACCTGTTTTGTTACCACCGTTGACATCCTGGTACACAGACAGCGCACTGTATTGTGGGTTAGCTTTATTGAAGTCATCACCAATCAATACATCTTTATCTGGACCTGTTGACCAAGCTTTCCAAGCTAAAGAACCATCTTTGAGGTTGTATGCAGCGATAAAGCAACGTACACCGAACTCAGCACCTGAGCAACCAGTCAGTACTTTGTCTTTAAGCACGTGTGGCGCGTTGGTATTAGTCGCACCGACTTTTGGGTCCGTGTTTTTAACATCCCAAACTTTAGCACCAGTTTTTGCATCTAAAGCCACTAAAGTACCATCGTTTTGTTGCAAGAAGATTTTACCGTCACCATAGCCTAAGCCACGTGATACGTTATCGCAACATAACACCGCTTGTACGGATGGATCTTGTTTAGGGAAATAGGACCAAACGATCTTTTGGTTGTCGTCTAGATTTAAGGCATATACGTTATTCGGGAAGGCCGTGTGCACATACATCATGTTACCCACAACAATTGGTGAACCTTCATGACCACGGTTGACACCAGTGGCAAATGACCAGGCCGCTTTCACGTTTTTAACGTTACCTTTGTTGATTTGACCTAATTGGCTGTAACCTTGGTTATTGTATTGACCACGTGGACCAGCCCAGTTGTTGGCATCTTTCATTGCTGCTTCTTGATCAGCTGCAGCAGAAGCTAACATTGGCATGGCCAATGTGATACCCGCTACTAAGCCTAAAGCTAGCTTAATTTTATTAACTTGCATGTTTATCTCCAAAGTTATATTACTAAGGGTTTAGTAAAAAACAAATTAAAATTTATAATTAACTACTCATGATTTTCTGGTAATTAGACTACGAATTTGCATTTGTTTTCGTGCGACATTTGCATGTGCGTAGAGCATATTAGTACACCCAAATACGAATTGCAATACTTTCGTTACAATTTGTTAACAAATTTTGCATTTATCATTGACTATACATCTTTTAGCATGGCAATATAACAAAAATTGTTCAATAAAATCATATAGAAAGCTTCAAATTAAATTATGTTACAAACCTCATACAATCTGTATCCGGAACTCGATTTTTACCATAATGACTGGTTAAAAGTAACTGATTCTCATCAAATTTACTTTGAGGAGTGCGGCAACCCTCAGGGCAAGCCTGTCGTTTTTTTGCATGGCGGCCCAGGTAGTGGCTGCAACCCATCGCAACGTCGTTTTTTCGACCCAAAATATTACCGTATTATATTGTTAGACCAACGCGGATGTGGTCGTAGCAAACCTTTAGGCAACACCACAAACAACACCACCTCTGATTTAGTAGCAGACATTGAAGCATTACGTATGCATCTTAATATTGGTAAATGGCTAGTATTTGGTGGCTCATGGGGCAGCACATTAGCGTTAGCTTATACGATTAAACATCAAGACGCAGTGCAAGGTTTGATTTTGCGTGGTATCTTTTTAAGTCGCCAAAGTGAATTAGATTGGTTTTTAGGCGAAGTAAAACACTTCTTCCCTGAAAACTGGCAGCAATTGGTCAATTACTTGCCGGCACATCTGCAACTTAATGTTTTTTCTGCCTATTACGACTTGGTTTTTTCTGATGATACCAATAGTAATGTTGCCGCATCACGGCAATGGAATGCGTTTGAAAGCAGTATTTTACGTTTAATGCCTGCACAACCTGCAACAGAGTCTAATGCAGACGCAACAACAGCTACTCAGACCAATCAAGTTAATATTGAAAAAGAAGACCTAATTGAACTTGCCCGTGCCCGCGTACAAATGCACTATATTAAGCATGCCTGTTTTGTGGATGGCGATGCACTACTTGAGCAAGCCAAAAACTTGCGCCATATTCCTACAGTCATTGTGCAGGGGCGCTATGACATGGTATGCCCACCACAAACTGCATGGGAGCTTGCGCAAATCATGCCAGAAGCAACGTTACATATAGTTGCCGATGCAGGGCATTCTGCCATGGAGCCTGGTATTACCTCTGCACTGGTAGCTGCCACTGAACAATTTAAGCAACTGCTATAATTAAGCTATTTAGATTACATACTATAAAGGCCACTTACTCTTTGTCGATGAAGCGTCATCAAGAAAAATTGCAACAAATTAAGCAATTTGTAAATCACTCAGCGCTCGCGGCATCACTCGAAGCCGTAGCGAAACAACGTTATAAAACACCCATGTTTGTGTTTCAGGAAACATTTAAGGGCTTTACACGTCATAACGTGTTGGGGCTTTCTGCATCACTATCGTTTTATGCTTTGTTTGCACTTATTCCAATGGTGTTGCTGATTTTCTTTTTACTCAGCCATTTAGTTATTTCATCAGACTACGCTATTGTTAAATTAGCTATTCTAACTGGCAATCTAGTGCCAGACTTAAGCGGCAACATCATGGTAGAGGTTTACGCGGCATCCAAACAAAAAGCTGTTTGGGGCGCACTTGGGCTTTTTTTGCTGATGTGGACAGTCACGCCTTTAGCTGGGGCCATGCGCTCAGCGTTTTACACCATATCCTCTTTAATAGAGGCTCCCTCATATGTCAGACGCAAGGTCAAAGATATATTTGCCGTATTAGGCATTTTGTTTTTGTTATTTTTATTTACTTTTGCTGGCTTAGTCATAGAGAGAGTAATTTTATTTTTAGGTAGCTTACTACCCGCCTCAGGGCTAGATTTACTAGGCACTGCAGGCTCACTCGCCTTGACTACTTTGTTAATGGCTTTGTTTTACCATATATTTTTCCCTATGCGGGTGGTGATTAGGCATTTACTCATAGGCTCATTTTTCACGGCATTATTATGGCTGATGGTGCGTCCTGCTTTTGGCCTATTTTTATCAGTAGACCAGAACTACGGCGCAGTATTTGGTGGCATGAAAACCATGTTTATTGCTATCACCTGGTTGTATTTTAACTTTGCCGTATTTTTACTTGGCACTGAGCTGATCGCCACTTTACGTAAAAAAGATATGCTATTGCTCAAAGGCCTATTTGACGGCAGCTCGATGAATATTCCATTTTACAAAGAAACATTATTAAAGCGTTACGGCATCAGCTTACATTTAGGTGATTATGTTTTTGAAACGGGCAACACTGAAAGTAAACTTTATTATATTGTGAGTGGCGCAGTCAATCTGGTACAAAAAGAAATTACTATACGCCAATTGCAAGTAGGTGATTATTTTGGTGAAATGGCTTTATTAAGCGACAGCCCAGCCACGGCCGATGCAATTGTTGCCTCTAAAAAAGCCGAGATTATTGTCATTTACCCCGAGCAAATTGAAACATTACTCACCGACGAACCTAGGGTTGCCATGCAGTTTTTACGTGAAATGGCCACCAGACTACAACATAAATAATCTTAATATTTCACTCTTATGAAACCATCTTCATCTAACAAACAACCCGCACAGAACGAAGTTCAGCCGTTGCTCAATTTGCTGAATAACGGGCAACTTGCACAAGCAGAAATTTTAGCAAAATCACTCATACAGGCCTACCCAAATACTTTTATTTTACACAATGTACTGGGCATTGCTTCAGGCGGCCTGGGCAAAGTGGAAGAGGCCATTATCAACTATCGTCACGCGCTGCGCTTACAACCCAACATGCCAGATTTGCACTTTAACCTAGGTATTGCTCTAATGAATACAGGTGAACTCGATGCCGCCACAGTGAGTTATCGCAAAGCCATACAGCTAAACCCCAAGTTCTTTGAGGCTTACGGCAACTTGGGCACCTTATTACAAAAACAAGGCAAGCTGGAAGAAGCCGTCGCCAGTTATCGCAAAGCAATTAATATCAACCCTGATGCGCGCGGCTACTTTAACCTTGCCACCGCCTTGCGCGACCAAGGGCGGTTAGATGATGCGGTAGCAAGCTATGAAAAAGCCATTCAATTATTTCCCAATTACGCGGATGCTTATAACAACCTAGGCGAAACCTTACGTGACCAAGGCAATATGGATTTGGCGGTAAAAAACTATCAAACCACGCTAAAACTTAATCTACAGCATGCGAATGCCAATTACAACATGGCGGAGTTTTTATATCTAGCCAAGCAATTTGACGAGGCAATTCCATATTTTGAACGTTCGCAATTGGACGACTGGCAAGCACGCAGCTTATATTGCCTGTATAAAGCACAGCGTTTTGCTGAGTTTAAAGCCAAGCTCGATGTTCTCATGAAAGAAGGTAAACATACTGCGCCGTTTGTCGCGACACTTTCTACGCATTACAGCATTAATTTTAACGAGCCTGATCCTTATAACTTCTGTAAAAATCCACTGGATTTCGTTTACCAAAAAGCTATTCCACCACTCGCTGCGCCTGATAGCAAGTTATTGAAAGACTTGTTACATGACATCCATCACGCCAATATAGCCGAGCGTAAACAAGGCATGCTGCATTATGGCCAGCAATCAGCAGGCAATCTGTTTAAGCGTCCAGAAGCCTCTTTCAGAGCCTTAGCCGAACTCATTAAACAAGAATTTATCAATTACAAAAATAAATTTGCAGATGCGGATTGCGAACTGATCAAATCATTTCCAGGCGAATTAGAATTTACCAGTTCCTGGTATGTAAAAATGCATCAAGGTGGTCACCTCACTTCGCACATCCACGAAATAGGCTGGATTAGCGGCGCAGTGTATTTAGCCATGCCTAGCAATAAACAAGCGGCTGACGAAGGTGCATTTGAGTATGGTAATCATGGCGATAATTACCCACAAAAACATGGCAATTTCCCTGTGGCTAATGTCATGCCCAATGTTGGCGATATTGTGCTATTTCCATCCTCATTGTTTCATCGTACCATTCCCTACACTGCCGATGAAGAGCGTATTTGCATTGCCTTCGATTTAAAACCCACAGTTGATACAAAATAAAAGTCCTTTGATTAAAAGCGCCTCAAAGCCGCTTTTTTGACAAGATGCTTTACCCTAGGAAACTACGTGCAATTTCTTAATCATCCGATATTTCATTATCACAATCACGCCTTTATCAAGCTTTTAGCTTATCGCATCCAAATAGTTCTCGCCTACCAAATAATGGCGGTAGTCGTTGGCTGGCATATGTACGAACTCACGCACGATACGCTAGCGCTTGGCTTAATAGGCTTAGCAGAAGTCATTCCCTATATGTGTAGTGCTCTATTTGCTGGTTATCTGATAGATCACCATTCACGACGTCTATTTGGCATACTTGCTGCAGTTATGCTTTGTATCAACGCCCTCACACTAGCAGCGGTGGCGGCAGGCTGGATAGGTAGCGATGCATTGTTTTGGATCTACGGCTCAATTGCGTTTAACGGCCTTGCACGCGCCTTTATTGCGCCCACCTACAGCTCTTTATTTGCCCTTATTTTACCGCGTCAGGAATATGCACGTGCTTCTGGAATTGGCAGCTCGGTATTTCAAATAGGCTTAGTTATCGGTCCAGCTTTAGGTGGTTTGCTAGTGGGATTTGCCAGCAAAACTATCGCATACTCTCTCGCTACGGTGCTAAGCATAGGCGCCGCCATAGCTTTATTATCACTCAAAATAAAAGAACCGCCTCCAGCAGAGAGTGCGCCCATATTCACTAGTATCGGTGAAGGACTACGCTTTGTGTTTAGTAACCAAATTTTGTTTGGTGCCCAAGCGTTGGACATGTTTGCCGTGTTGTTTGGAGGGGCAGTTGCCATGCTGCCAGCATTTATTCACGACATTTATCAGACTGGCCCAGAGGCTTTAGGCATTTTGCGGGCAGCGCCTGCCGTAGGTGCCATCATCACAGGAGTGTACTTTGCACGCCACCCTATTAGAGTGCACAGTGGGCACTGGCTGTTAAGTGCAATTGCTGGGTTTGGTTTATGCATTATCTGCTTTGCACTCAACCGCTATTTTTGGTTGGGATTCTTTATTCTATTGCTGTCTGGTATATTTGATGGCGTTTCGGTTGTGATACGCACTACCATTTTACAGCTCGCCACACCAGATGGTATGCGTGGACGCGTATCCGCCATAAACGGCATTTTTATTGGCTCGTCAAATGAGTTAGGCGCATTTGAATCTGGAGTTGCCGCGCGTTTGATGGGTTTAGTACCTTCGGTAATATTTGGCGGAATAATGACATTAGGCGTAGTATCTGCCACTGCCAAGCTAGCACCAAAATTAAGAAATTTAGATATTAAAAGTTTAGAAATCAATCACTAACATTGATGAGTTAACTGTTATATAAAATCAGGCATTACTTACAAAAAGCCACTTCAGCCAGCTCAACAAATTCGAGGATATATCTTTATTTGATGGCTTGACGGCACACAAGCAATCGGCCACCGTTTAAAGGGTGGCCGATGTTGTCACAAAACAATCTTGTATGTAAAGTTTATTTAGCTACAAGCTTTACCATGATCAGCATGATCGCCCGCAGCTTTAGCTGCAGCTTCTGTCATGTAAGAACCAGCTTTTGTTTTGCCATAATACTTGCTGCCTGGGCAATGGTAAACTTTAGATGCAGTGTTTACCCATACTTGGCCTGCTCCACCGCCTGCTGCTGCCGTTGTAGGCATAGCAGACTTGGTTGCGGCTGTTGCTGTTGCTGGTGCTGCAGTAGTAGATTTAGTTGCAGCAACAGGAGCGGCAGCGCCCCACTCTTTAACGCCCTTATGGCCTGAGCAGGCGCCTTTTTTCGATGTGCCAGTAAAGGATGTGCCATCTTTACACACAGCGGTTACGCTGGCAGCTGCTGGAGTTTCAGCAAACGCGATATTAGCTGTTGACATGCCAATGAAAGAAAGCGCACTTATTAAGACTAATGAATTAATTCTCATGATATTCCCTTTTTTATAAATTGATATTGATTAACACAAGTCATTTAGACTACAAGCATAACGCAGGATAATAATAACACGTTGACATGATATTACATAATTAAAGTAACTCGCTTTGAATGACCTATTCTCTTCACACTGGGTTGTTTACATCGCATAGACAGGCATAGGCAACATACTCCATGCCGGCATTGATTGGATAAAAAGTATATTGCTTTTGCTGGTATATAACAGAGTCTGCCAACACCTCTATAGTCGCTAAGTCTATACTAGCAATGCCTATTCCTACACACTTCAATAAAGCTTCTTTTTTAGTCCATAACGTAAAAAATGCGTAGGCTTGATTGACTGCTTGAGCAATATAATTCGCTTCAGACACAGTAAAGTAGCTATTTAATACAGCATAATCAAAACTCACAATTTTTTCGATATCTACCCCGATTAACTGGCTATTTGATATTGCGCAAATGACTTTTTCCGCAGCATGTGAAAAGTTAAAATGCATAATAGGGAATGTCTGCTGAAAGCTAGGTTTACCAGCACGACTAAATTGAATATGGCTAAACCAGTCATGCTGGTTCAATCCCTGTTCCAGCAGGTAATCTTTAAGTAATAGCCAGGTTTGTGTACTTGCTGCCTTATCATGGGCTGATTTACGTTGATTGATGTGCGTTTGAAGTGGCATCGGCAGTAACTTAGATGCTTCTACTGTATCGTCAACTATAAGTGAAGTAATAGTAGCGATACGATAATTAAATAAAGTAGTATTCAAGGTTAAGGTTTTATTGACTAATAATTAAGTAGCTTAGCACTAGGCTGAGTAAATGACTGAATTAATAAGATCAGTCAATAAAAATAATGCAGCCAATTGGGGAAGAAATGCTTAATACCAGCATATTACATGGTGCAAACAGACCAGATTTACTCAATGATGAAACATTAGGTGAGCTATTTAGTGCGAGTGCAAAACGCTATGCCGATAAACTTGCACTTACTTTTAACGGTGAAACTTACACTTACCGCGCATTAGATTTATGGAGTGACCAGATTGCAGCTTATTTGCAGAGCCAAAATATAGGCGCTGGCGATTACGTAGGCTTGTGGTGGCCACGCAGTGGCGCTCTGCATGCGGCAGTCATCGGTATTACTAAAAGCGGTGCGACTTATGTACCACTCGACTACGACATGCCTAACGAGCGCGTTTCACTAGTGTTAAATGAAGCTGGTGCTAAATTATGCTTTGCACAGCAATCATTAAGCAGCGGCTTAACTGTCCACAATGTGCCAAATTTCAATGCCCGTGACATAAAGCCAGCGCCTATTAAGCGTCCAGCAACGACTGATAACTTTGCCTATGTGTTATATACCTCTGGCAGCACTGGCTTGCCTAAAGGCATTGCTATCACACAAAAAAATATCTGCCATTTTATCCGCTCTGAAAATGAAGTATTGCAGGTCAATCATACCGACCGCGTCTATCAAGGTTTTTCCGTATCATTCGATATGTGGTGTGAAGAAAGCTGGATTGGTTATTTTGCCGGAGCAAGCTTATATGTCGCCGATGCCACAACAGCAAAAGCCATTGATGAGCTAGATCAGTTTTTGAATCAGCATCGCATTACGGTGTTGCATGCTGTACCTAGTTTGCTCGCCGTGGTTGAAGGAACAGTACCTTCCTTGCGACTCATTAATGCAGGTGGTGAAGCATGTCCGCCCAAGCTTGTTGATAAATGGGCAACGTCACAGTGTCAGTTCTTCAATAGCTACGGCCCTACTGAAACTACCGTCACCGCAGCCTGCACCGAATTAAAGCCTGGGCAGCTGGTGAGTATAGGCACGCCACTACCTAATTATCATTTAGCCGTGGTCGATAGCGCGCTTAATCCTGTGGCTATTGGTGAAAAAGGTGAATTGGTCATTTCTGGGGTTGGCGTGGCAAAAGGCTACTTAAACCGCCCGGAGATGACGTTAGAAAAATTTGTAGTAAAACCTGATGTACTCGCACAAATGTCTGGTGACACCATTTATAAAACAGGGGATTTGGTCTCTTTAACGGCCGAAGGTACCGTCGCATTCTTTGGGCGTTTAGATGATCAAATTAAGTTACGTGGTTATCGAATTGAGTTAGGTGAGATTGAAGCCAAATTGTCCACTTTAGCCGGCGTACAAAGCGCCGCGGTCGCGGTTAAGCAGGATAGCCAGCAACAAGACCAATTAGTTGGCTATGTCGTCATGAACAATACTACCTTTGACGAAACTGCATTACGCTCACAATTAGCGTTGGTATTACCAGTCTATATGGTGCCCTCATGCATTGTACTTATCGATGAAATGCCACGTATCACCAGTGGCAAAGTGAATCGTAAAGCATTGCCGTTACCTGCACAATTGCAGCAAGCGATAACGGTTAATCAAGCCATTGATTTAAACAACACTGTTGGCGAAAAAGTACAAACGATATTAGCCAGTATTTTTCCTGCAAAAATAACAGAGCAAGCCTTCAATTTACAGCAAGATTTCTTCAATGATTTGGGTGGCCACTCTTTATTAGCGGCGACCTTTGTATCGAAAATGCGCAATCTTGCAGCGGTTAAACACGCTTCATTGCGTGACGTCTATCTACATCGCCCACTATCTGCATTAATTGATGTATGGGAGAAAACTGAACAGTTGGTAGTTGCCTCATCAACTCCGAAAAAAACTCGTCACTCTGCCAACGGCATCACTTACTGGTTGTGCAGTTTAGCGCAAACCTTATCTTTACTGCCCATTTATGCAATTTTTGCTGCACAAATTTTCTTACCTTATTTAGTCTACTATTATGTGCAAAATGATGTTGGCAGTAGCCATACTATGGCAATTATCTCCTCATTTGCCGCTTTTTGCGTGTTACCACCTTTGGTTTTAGGCATAGGTATCAGCAGTAAATGGCTATTCATAGGTCGCTTTAAAGAAGGCGATTACCCAATATGGGGCTTTTACTTCTTTAGATGGTGGCTGGTTAAAAACTTTCAACGACTCGTATTTGGTCAATACTTAAAAGGCACGCCTTTATTTCCAATAATACTTAAGCTATTTGGCGCAGATGTGGCGGCAAATGCTTATCTTGGTGATATTGATATAGGTGCACATGATTTAATTAAGATTGGTAAAAATACGACGATAGGCTCTGGCGTAGTATTTAACAATGCCGTGATTGAAGATGGCTGGCTAAAAATCAGGCGCATTGAGGTTGGCGATAACGCCTATATTGGCGTCAATGTAGTCATTGATGGCAACACCATTATTGGCGCTCATGCCGAATTAATGGATTTAGGCCACTTACAAGCAGACCAACGCATTGGAGAAGGCGAAGTATGGCAAGGTAGCCCTGCGCAATATCTGCGTAAAAAAGATTTGTGTCAGATTCAGCCTGCTTACAGCATAGCTACCGTTAAAAAAACGCGGTTTGTGCTGAAATATTTAATCGCACTATTTTTCATTCCTTTGATATTACTCATCCCGCTATTGCCCACTGTGATTACTTTTAGTAAATTAGATGCTAATGCAGCAGATTATAACTTCTCGTATTTAGTCTACGCGCCTTTGCTAGCATTAGTTTATGTAATGTTATATACCTTGCAAACCGTTGTCATCCACTGGGCATTAATGCGCAATATTAAACCAGGCTCTTACTCCATTTATAGCTGGACGTATTTCAGAAAGTGGCTCAGCGATCAGGTTGTATCTCTATCACTAGTGGTCATTTATCCTTTTTTTGCTTCAGTTTACGTGAGTCAATTGTTTAGATGGTTAGATGCAAAAATTGGCTTACGCACGGAAATATCAACGGCTAGCAGTGTGACACATTCAATGTTAAGCATAGGTGAAGAATCATTTATCGCTGACGCTGTTAGTTTAGGCGAGAGCGAAGTACGTAATGGACAATTGATTTTAGCCCCGACGCACATAGGCAACCGCAGTTTCGTTGGCAATAGCGCTTTAATTCCACAAGGTTATCAATTGCCAGACGATATGCTCATTGGCGTGTTATCTACGCCGCCAACCTCTGAGCAACTCAAAAACTCCAACACTAAAGACTGGTTTGGTGTGCCAGCAATCGCTTTGCCTAATCGTCAATCAAGTGGTAATTATCCAGATGAACTCACCACACACCCAACAAAGATTCGCTTTTTGATGCGCGCCTCCATTGAAAGTATTCGCATTATTTTACCGCAGTTGATTGTCATTACTTGCAGTACATTATTAGTAACATTCTTACACGATGTATTAACTGGTGAAAACCCTTGGAGTATTCTATGGCGCTTACCCTTGTATTACTTAGGGTTTGTGGGTATGCCATTATTTATAACGGTATGTATATTGAAATGGGTATTAATAGGCCGTTATCATAAAACGCAATACCCTATGTGGACTTATCCTGTTTGGATTAGCGAAGCCGTCACCACCAACTATAATGCTTTATGTGCACCATTTTTACTTAACTTTATGCAAGGCACAGTGTGGCTGCCATTTTTCTTACGCATGCTAGGTGCTAAAGTCGGAAAACGTGTATTTTTAGATACCACCGATTTTACCGAATTTGACATGGTCACGATGGGTGATGAAACTGTATTTAACCATATGAGTGGGCCGCAAACGCATTTATTTGAAGACCGTGTGATGAAAATCGGCCCAGTAGTCATGGGTAGTTATTGCTGTATAGGGTCGCGCAGTATTATCTTGTACGATACGTTGATAGGCAACCATGTCGATATTGATGGTTTGTCACTAGTGATGAAAGGCGAACAACTGGCAGACAACACTAGCTGGACTGGCAGCCCAATTCGGCCCATATAAATTCATTACTAGCTAACTCACGGCAAACTGCCTCTATTGGCCTGCAATTTTCACGGGCAGATATTAAGACAATAAAAAAGCCGCCTAGCTCTTAACTAAGCGGCTTTTGAGGTATCACGATGTTTTGTCCCTCTGTCATTCAAACATCGTCTGAAAGCTAATAAGCAAAGGTATATAATAAATAACATAAATTTATACCGTCAAATATACCGTCATAAATGTAATTTTAGTAATTAAACCCCGCCCATACCTTCCACGAAGGTATTAATGAATTCTTGAATCTTATCTGCTACGCGCTCTAGTATAGATTTACGCTCAAGTATTTTTGGCTTAAAGCTGAGGGCTTCTACAATCTCACCATCTCTCGGCAAGCGATTCTGAAACTCGTAAGTCTGTAGCACCTTTACAAACTTCTCTGGCACGATGTTCTCGTCTTCGCATAGCTTCTTGAAGGCGGCTTGTTTGTGATTGCTCCAATAATTCTCAAAAGCGCCAATCACATCCTCATTCGGCTTAAGCTGCGGTAGGTTGTCTTCAATAAACTGCTCAATCAATTGTCGCTTGCTACGAAGTTGTATCTCACCCGCCACCAAGTCAATAATCTCTTTCTGGCGTTTCTTCGCTTCTTCTGGTGGTAGCTTGTTCAGGCTTAACAACAAGTTAAGGATATAGGCCACGTTAATCTCATCACGGTGGATCAGGGTCAATTCAAAGTCGATGTCTTCAAGTATCGAGGCTTTATCACCTTCGCTTTGCTTTTTAACCTTATCGTGTACGTCTAAGTATTTGCTCTTGTAGTCTTCAAACGCTTGAGTGTCTAGGCTTAAGTCTTCGGCTTTAAAGTCTGCAAAAGTCGTCAGTACATTCTTAATGCGTAGTAGCTCTCTAAACGCTGTGACAAAAGCAAGCTCTGCGTTTTCATCGGGCAAGGCATCCACGCTGTTCACTGTGGGCACAATCGCTAACAAGGATTCTGTCGCTTCGTTAAACTGCTTCACGTAATCTTCATATGGTTCTAGCAGCACGGTCTCTTTGGCATCTTTGTTTGAGAAGAGCGCTATGGCTTCGTCTGTCGCTGCTTTGAGGTTTCTAAAGCACACGATATTACCCTGTGACTTCTTATCATTCAGAATGCGATTGGTGCGTGAGAATGCCTGCACTAAGCCATGAAACTTGAGGTTCTTATCTACATACAACGTGCTGAGTCGCGGGCTATCAAAGCCCGTTAAAAACATATTCACCACTAGCAAAATATCCACTTGGCCTTGGCGTACACGCCTAGCGATGTCTTGATAGTAGTTGTAGAACGATTGGCTGTCGCGGGTACTGTAATTGCAGCCAAACATCAGGTTATAGTCTGCAATAAAGCTATCGAGCTTATCACGGCTATAAAGATTAATCTTGCCCTCTGGCATAGGGTTCTCTTCAGGGATTAAGCCATTCACTAAGCCATTAGCATTCGGGTCTTCTTCATTGGCAGCATAACTGAATATGGTCGCTATTTTAAGCGGGTTGGTTACGCCTATCTGCTTTTGCTTAAATAGCTCGTAATACTTAATCAGTGTGTTAACACTGCTTACACAAAACATCCCTGTAAACTCAGGCGCTTTGGCTTTTTGTCTATGGTGTTCAAGGATGTAATCGGTAATCTTTTCTAGCCTTTGTGGACTATCAAACACCTCTTTGGTATTGATGCCCTCTATCTTTATATCAACATCCGCATCAGTAGCAATATCTAGCTCATTGGCGCTGGCAATGCGTTTGTACTTGCCTACATACTCCACAGCAAAACGTAGCACGTTTTCATCTTTAATCGCATCGACAATCACATACTTATGTAAGCAATCACCAAAAAGGTCGTGAGTCGTCTTCTGGAAGCCTAAGCTACCTGTGGCGTTATCAGCAAATATCGGCGTACCAGTAAATCCAAACATCTGCGCGTTCTTAAAGAACTTCTTAATGTTCTGGTGCGTATCACCAAATTGGCTGCGGTGGCATTCATCAAAGATAAACACAAACTTTTTATCTTGCAGGTGCGTGAGCTTTGCCAAGTGTTGCGGATGCATAATCGCGTTGTTCAGCTTTTGTATAGTGGTGAGTATCAGCTTAGTACTGTCATCATTGAGCTGCTTCACTAGCTTGCGGGTGTCGGTGGTTTCATCGACGCTCCCTTTGCTAAAGCCATTAAATTCCCGTGCGGTCTGGTAGTCTAAATCTTTTCTATCCACCACAAACACCACCTTATGCACTTTAGGGTTGCGCATAATAATCTGGCTAGCTTTAAATGAGGTGAGTGTTTTGCCTGAGCCTGTGGTGTGCCAAATATAAGCATTGTCGCTGGTGGTTTTTACACGTTCAACTAGTGCCTCAGTGGCATAGACTTGATAAGGCCTTAGCACCTTGATGATTTTCTCTTCAGTGAGCACCATGAAGTGCGTAATCATCTTAGCGATATGACAAGGCTTGAAGAACTCAGCACTAAACTCATGTAAGTCAGATAAGCGCTTATTCTCTTTATCCGTCCAAAAGAACGTTTGTTTATAGCTTTGAAGCTTATTGTTAGAGAAGTATTTGGTATTTACTCCGTTACTGATAATGAATAACTGCACGTATTGAAATAAGCCAAAACCTGCATCGTAGCTATCATGCTGGTAACGGTTTATTTGATTGAAGGCCACTTTAAGCTCTGCGCCACGACGTTTAAGTTCTACTTGCACTAAGGGCAGGCCGTTAATGAGCAAAGTGACGTCATAACGATTTTTACGGTTGCCTTCCATGCTGATTTGGTTGGTCACCTGAAACTCATTCATGCACCAGTCATCGCTATTTATAAAGCGGATGTAAATAGTCTCATCATGCTTTCCATCTACCGCATCGCGCTTCAATGCAAAGCGGTCACGCAGTACCTTGGCACGCTCAAACACACCACCTGTATTGAGATGGTTAAGAATACGGTCAAACTCGTTAGTGGTGAAAAGTATGCCGTTATTGTGCAGCTCTAACTGGCGTTTTAGGTTGGCCAGCATGGTAGCTTCATCCTCAATCGCCACAAAGCTATATTCCATGCTTTTGAGCTGAGCGATTAAGGCCTCTTCTAGTGCGTATTCGGATTGTGGGGGCATGAATTAGTAGTGGTAAATGTCTAAAAATATCTAAATAAATGTCTAAAAATGTCTAATTTTTAGCCTTGCTAGACATCCATAACTTTCCTGAAACTTTAACAAGTCCTTGTTTTTTAATGGATTGTAAAAGATTTTTTACTTTATTGCGCTTTTGATTTTCGTCTAACACTTGTGGAAGTTTATCTAAAAGATACTCCTCAATATCAGCTCGTCTGGTAGGTGAAAATTTTTCGATGAATGTAACAAGTTGCGTTTGATAGTGCTTATCATCCAAGCCGCGTAATTCAAGATAACTCTTTTTTTGATTAGTTTGTTTGGCAACATTTGAAGAGATTGAAAGACTACCTTTACGTCCTTCAACTAATCCTTTTTTTCGCAACCCAGCCAACTCATCACTTTCAATTGGCTGATGTTTTTGAATTTTATCAAGCAAAATAATCTCACCCAGCGATAAATTGGGCATCTGAGCTAATTTGCGAGCATAGGCAGTATCAAGCAGCTTGCCAATAATCTGCACCTGCACTTTATTATTCAATATATTATAGTCAGGCAGCGGAAAAAACTTTTTCCGTTGAATATCAAACATGCGCTTAATTCCACTGCCTATAGTGTCAATCATATTCAAGCTCACCATTGCATGGCTAAGATAAGGGTTTCTGTAGCGCTGTTCGGGCGCATCGGCTTCAATCACATGCGCTACAGTTTTGGGCAAAAAATCACCCGAATTTGAGAATGTTAAAGTGGCATCCTCTCTTTCCACTAATGCTATCTTGCCGCCTAAAGTGTAATCTTGGTGTGCAATACAGTTATGCAAAGCTTCACGTAGAATGTAGGGATCATATTGGTCAACTTCATCGGGAAATAAGCTGCCATCAGGTATATAGCGGTATTTTAAATTACGTACTTTGGCATATACCTCATCTACAGCCAATAACCAAGGTAAGCCAAAATGTTGATAATCTTTCTCAATATTATTCGCATCTTTCAAAATCCAAGTAATGGTTGCATTCGCAGGGCTTAAATAATGATCTGACTCTGGTTTGCCTAGTAGCAAAATTGCCGTGCGCGTCAGTTTGCCATTAATGCTTAACTTAGCTTTATTTAAAAAAGTAGTATCGTCCCAAGTTGCAATATCGGTAAGTTTAGGATTTTTAACCGCATACAGTGCTCTAGCCCTTACAAGTGCTTCTGTTGAAAGGTCAGCAATCGAAGCACCATCACAAATTACAACACTCCAATCGACGGCTTGCTTACGCCATATTTTGGCTTGTTCTTCAGGATAATCTGCCAGTTTTTTAGTATAGCTACCTACTCGTTTATAAGCAGTATTTTGAAATGTCACAGGGCAATTAAGCGCAGCAGGCACAGTAAACAAAACCACATGCGCTCCAGACTCCATCGTTACCACATCAACTTTAAATGCCAATTTAGGATTAAGTAGTCTAGATAACCAAGGGATTAAATCTTCATTACCCTTGGCTTTTTTCTTATGTGGATTAAAGTCAGTACCCAAAATTTTGTGTGTGCCGTCTTCAACCCCAAAAACCAAATAAGCCTGCTCAATATTTTGTAAGCATGCGCTATTGGCAAGTGCAGACAAGTCCTCTGCAATCTCATCAGCCGAGTGATAATTATGCTTAAACTCCACAAGTTCATTCTCATGTGATGCTACTAACTGATTAACTAAAGCAGATAGATTTTTATTCATAATTCTAATTTTAACGGGTTTACTTGAGGTTTGCGCGAATTTAGCATCTTAAACAAACATCTGCTGTAGCAAGCCCTGCTTGTATTGCTTGGCTGCTGCAAGTTGGTTTTGAGTATGTGTGAGCTTGTCGTCTATCGCAGTGAGGAAGTTAGCTATTTTGTTTTGTTCATTATCATTTGGGCAGGGCAAGACTAGAGACTTAATAATTTCAGCAGATAAATTGCCTTGCCCTCCTTGTAAATAAGTTTCTAGTATTGAGCTTTTCATGTGGCGCAAATATGAGTAGAGATAGTATGTATTTAATTTAGATCTGATGCATAACACTGCCTGATTAATTGCACCGGAGATTCTGGAAATTGCAACTTCCCCACTTGTCGCACCATAAAGCGCATAAAGCAAATCGCCAGAGGAAACCATTTTAGCTGATGAGCCTTTTAAGCCAATCTCTGTAATAAACTGAGCCGTTCTTTCTGCACTTATCTCACCCGATTTAATAAAAGCGATATTTCCGTTATAGAAGCTTTTATTTGTAGTAAGTGGAGTACCGCCTGAAAAGAATTTACTAATGTCTCCTAGTCTTTTTTGTTCCCAATCAGGAAAATCCTGCCCATCATCACCCTTAAAGCGCAACTTTTGGCTAAATATCTGCTGCATTACCCCTTTTTTGTACTGCGTTATTAGTTCGCACTTTTGGGAGAGTTGGGTGATTTTTTCATCGACTGCGGTGAGGAAGTTGGCGATTTTGGTTTGCTCAGCTAACGAAGGCATTACGACAGGAATTGAATTGCAATTATCTTTATTCATATACGGAACGGCAGTTTTTGTTGCTACCATTTCCATGTAAGGTTTTTGTATTATTAATGCAAAAAGAAGAAACCTAAAATAAACTGTTTCTTTTGGAATAAAGGCATGAAGCTGTTGATTGATAACTAACTCTCTGCCAGTGATTGCAACTAAACCTAAATCACCTACGCACGAAATAATAATTGAGTTTTTAGGTACTACCTTAGAACCAACAGTTTTGGCTTCCTCTTTTGATATATTTAAATTTTTCTTAGAATAGTTGATTACTCCACTTTGCTCTATATCTGGTGTTGTTATCCAAGGTAATTCACCATCAAAGTTCTTGGGCTTATTTCTACCAGGTACAATAAAGTCACAAATATCTCCAACTTTATTTGAAGTCCAAGAGCTAGTAAACTCTTTAAATCTCAGCGCTGGCACACTCATCCTTTATCTCGCTTACTTTTAGTCACCGCTTTAGCCACTTCATCCAAGTCACGCAAATCTTCTGCATCAGCCTCTAGGGCTTGCTCTTGTTTACGCCTTGAATCAAATTGCTCGTAAACTTCACTTACTTTCTTTTCCATTTGGGCATGGCTGACTTTGCCCACCGTACTAAGTATTGGTTTATCGCTAAAGGTAAGCAGCTTGTCCACATTGTCACGCCAATATTGGGTGGTGAGGTCTTTGCGCTCTTTAACACGTAACTCAGCAGTTTCTAAAAAGATGATAGTAAGGCGGTTTAGGCTATCCACTTCATCTGCATTGAGATAGTTTTTCGCTGTGGTAATGTCTGCCTTGCGTACCACGCTACCTTTCCATGTATTCAGGTTCATATTCGGCGCATCAGCATCAGCACGGCTTACAATAATTTCAGCCGCCGTGTTACCTGTGACGGCATATAATAGTTTGTTTTGCGTTTCAGCAAAGAACATCTGCGTGGCTTTATCTGTAGCATCGTAATCAGATGAAAGCGCAAGCAAGTCACGTACTTTTTGGTAAAAACGCTTCTCTGAAGCACGTATATCACGAATGCGATCAAGCAACTCATCAAAGTAATCTGCTCTACCATTCGGATTTTTCAGGCGCTCATCATCCATCACAAAACCTTTAATCAGGTATTGTTTCAAGTGAGTATTTGCCCACTTTCTAAACTCTGTGCCGCGTGTGCTACGTACTCTAAAACCTATGGCAAGAACCATGTCGAGTGCATAAAATGTGACGTTGTATTGTTTGTTATCACTAGCAGTTGTCAAGTAATCCTTGACAACTGAATCTTGCAATAACTCCTTTTCTTTCAGAATGTTATTGATGTGTAGGCTGACATTTTGCTTAGAGGTGTCAAAAAGCTCCGCTAACTGTTGTTGGTTCATCCAAACGTTACCGTCACGTGCATACAGCGATACCGCTGCTTTGCCATCTGCGGTATTGTAGATGATTATGTTTTGGTCATTTTCAGCATTATTCATACTCACTCCTGCGCAAATGGTGGTGCTATGCCTAGCTCTTTACAAAACGCTGCAATGGAGGCGTCTGTAGCTTGGCTCACTTGCTCTAGCGCTGCTATCTGCGCAGAGATTAGGCTCAAGTCAATGCTGTCTTCAGACTCAAAAGTATCCACATAACGCGGTATATTAAGGTTGTAATCGTTGGCTTTAACATCATTTAGGCTTGCTACATGACTGTACTTATCCTCGTTAGTTCTGGCTTTGTAAGCATCTACTATTTTTTGAATATGCTCAGGGCGAATGACGTTCTGCGTTTTGACTTTATCAAAGTGTTGGCTCGCATCGATAAACAAGATGTTATCTGGATGCTTACGGCACTTTTTAAATACTAGTACACAAGTGGGGATGCTAGTGCCATAGAAGATATTAGCTGGCAACCCGATGACTGCATCTAGGTAGTTAAGCTGCTCGATTAAGTATTGCCTAATATGTCCTTCAGCCGCGCCACGGAATAGCACACCATGCGGCAGAATAATGGCCATCGTACCGTCTTCAGATAAGTGATGCACCATATGCTGCACAAAGGCCATATCAGCTTTTGTGCTAGGCGCTAACCTGCCGTATTGGCTATAACGCTCATCATTCGTAAGTATCGGGCTAGCGTTCCAGTGCGCTGAGAACGGTGGGTTAGCCACGATTGCATCAAACTTTAGATGCATATGCTGCGGGCGCTCTAGCGTGTCTTCTTGCTTGATGTCAAAGTCTGCGTAATGCACGTCATGCATAATCATATTCATGCGGCATAAGTTGTAGGTGGTACGATTAAGCTCTTGTCCGTAAATCTTGACCTTCTTTTCACCTTTGGGGTCATACACACGCTTAACACGTAGCAAGAGCGAGCCACTGCCACACGCTGCGTCATAGATACTTCTAATCTGCTTATTGTCAAGAGTGACAAGTTTGGCGAGCAGGGTAGAAACTGGCTGCGGGGTGTAGAACTCACCTGCTTTTTTACCTGCACCACTGGCAAATTGCCCAATTAAATACTCGTAAGCATCGCCTAATACATCGCCCTCAGTGTCTGAGAGGTTGAAGTCAATGCTGTCTAAATGGGATAGTACTTTAGATACAATTTCATTCTTTTCTGTTTCAGACTTGCCGAGCTTTGAAGAGGTTAAGTCTAAGTCTTCAAACAGGTTCACAAAGTCATCAGCGCTGTCTGTGCCAAGTGTGCTTTGCTCGATATTCTTCAGTATGCGGGTGAGGTCGCCCAGTATGAAGTTATGGCTAGCGCCTGCACCTTCAGTATCTAGCTGGTTATTCCCTTTTTTAGCAATCGCGCCAAATAACTCAGAAGGTTTAAGAAAGTAGCCTAATTCATCAAGTGCAGCAGACTCAAGTGCAGCGATATACGCCTGGCCTTCTTTGCTAGTTTCGCTTAATTCCGCGAAATTAAGGCTTTCTTGTGCGAGTTCGCCATCGGCAAAGCGTTGGATTTTCTCAGAGAGATATTTGTAAAAGATAAAGCCTAAGATGTAGTCACGGAACTCATCGGCATTCATTTTGCCTCTGAGCGTGTTAGCGATATTCCAAAGCTGTTGTTGTAATTGCCTGCGTTGTTCTTCTGACATTTTTTATTGACTCTCCCTATGGCATGATAATGCCAAATTTAGAGGAAAATAGAAACCATTTAAAATATTGAAGCTGGAAAGGTTGCGCCCTTAGCTATTAATATTTGAGCAATTTCATCAGCAAGGTTGTTTGCTGGTAGTTGCGATTTTTGATAATTTAAATTTTTTAATATTTCTTCCTGCCTTTGCCAACCTATCTCGCCATAGCTAGTCAGAGTAATCAGCATGCCTCCATGGCCTAAATTTTGGCTCCATGCTTTTAATGCTTCAATATCTTTTTTACAAACTGAATACCCAAACTGCACCAATGTATTTCTAAAACTATGTGGATTAAAATAGGGTAAGTTAGCCTTTGCAAATGCTTTTTTGAAAATATCTCTTATTGGTGAGGTGGTGCTCCAATTTTTAGGCGTAATTCCAACTGCACTAAATTGCTTTTGTTTATCTAAGCCATTTTCGGTCATTGGGAACAATGGATCGTCATTACCATACAGCTTTTCCGTTTTTAGATAATTCACCCACTCATTTACTATTTGCTTAATCTCATCTCCCACAGGGAAAAAAGTGGTTTTAAAAGTTTTGCTAAACTTAGTTTTTACATCACGTGCATCTTGGTCGAAACTTCCATCCTCTGAATTAATATGTTTAAGTTTAGCTGAAGCAATAGCACTATCTCTAGCTCCAGTCAGCAATGTAAATGCAATTAAAGCACGATTACGATGCTCTATTTCTGTGTTTGTGGGCATAGTGTTTAAAACATGCTTAATTTGGTCAATAGTTGGAAATTTTTGAACTCTTCTTGCGGTAGCCACTTGCAAGTCTTTGTTAGATGTATTGAAGTATTCAGCGTGCGAATATTGGATACGTGATTTATAGCCTTGCTCACGTGCCAACCATTCAAAAAAGCACTTAAGATGTGCAAAGGTGCTATGGATGGTTGACTTACTGAGCTTAGTATCTTTGTGCAAAGCTTTCTGCTGAATAAGTTGTTTTTTAAAACCAGTGGCTTGTTCATGCCTAAAAGTTTTAAAGTCTTTGTAATTTGTATATTCTTCAAACCTTGCTAGTGCTTTAGCCACGCCGTCAATTGTTGGATCACTTACACGCTTTGCTTCTTTCAAGAACGTGAAGTATTTATGCTTGATTCTTTCGTTATCTGGGTTGTGTTTTAACATCATATTTATTCCTTTACTGAGGTCACAGTTTATGGAGGGTTAATAGCCATCAACTATGTGTAAATGTGCTTGCGGTAACGTGAAGCCCATAAGGGTGGAAAATTGCTTAATCTTGGCTATGCTAATTCGTCTGTACATCAATGTTTCGCATGCTGGGCAGATGCCAATGAGGTTGCCAGTTTTTTCATTCACGGGCTTATATTCCACCATGCCAGCTGCAGGTTCTTTGGGTATTTTGCACTTCATACAATAGATTTCATTTGGCTTGCAAGGGTGCTTGTTTTTTACTCTCCGTTTTGCATGGAAAGCATTTAAGTCACTCCCTAAAATCATCAATGGCCGCTTGTTGTCAAAAGTCGGTAGCCCCTGTTTTATCCAGTTAAGAACCGTGTTTTTATGTGTGCCGTATAGTTCAGCAATTTCATCGATTTTGTAACTCCGATGAATTTTTGCTAAACGGGGGTTTTGATGACGTTTCGCCATACTCAGCTCCTCTAAAAAGCCTTAGCTTATTTAGCGGCTGCTAGTGCTTGACGCAACTCACCAACATTCCAGCAAGTTGTTCTAAGGGATAATTTACGTGGCTTAGGTATGCGACCAGCTTTTACGCCACGCCAAACACTGGCTGCTGAACATGCATATAGTGCTTGAACTACTGGCTGACGAACACTGGCCGAATCAGGTAGAAAATCGAAGTTTTTAAGGGCATCAGAAATGATGCTGTTTGTGATTTGTGTCATGATAATTCACTCCGTAGCTGTAAGTTTCGGAGCGAAGTATGACATTTACTAAATATCACAAATATATTGTGCGCTTGCTAAGGTATTGCCTTTGCAAGCTAAAGTCATACGTTTGCTGGCAAACCCATTTCTTTTAGCCAGCGAGTTATTGTTATTTCGGCTTGATCCTGACTTAAATAAATGTTTAACTTTTTACTTTCAACGATAATTTCAGACATTATTGTTTTTGCTGCGTTACGTCTGCTCTTGAAATTCTTTTCACTAACTAATTTTTGAGCAAGGTTTTTTAATGGTTGATACTTAGCTTTTTTCCCAGCAGCTCCGCTTTTAGCCATTGCATTTGACATGCTATAAGCCCCTCGAAGTTGCCCCCACACTGAGCCAGCTAACGATATTGCAACGGTATAAGGTAATATGAAATAAGGATTAGTGTCGTTATTAACTATTGATTGCCTTGCATCCTCAAATGCTAATAAAGCCGTTTCTATGACATCAAATAATTCATTTTTTCTCTCAGGAGTTAATCGATTTGATAAAGTAGTTTCAGAATGCATTTCCCCTAACGATAAAATTGAACTATCAATAGATTCAATGACCTTTTCTTTGATGTTCATACAATCACTTCGTTGCCTCATTAATTAAGAAGTCACATCACAATTGCAAATGTGTTGAGATGTTCACGTTTGGTAATCATGCAGTCGTTACTTACCATTGATAAATAAAGTGTTAAATCGAGTTAAACTGACTTAGGCTTTCTTAAATGGTACTACCTTCGCACCAACTTTAAGTTCGTCTAAGTAATCTGCCCATTGCTGCATCATCAATTTGCGTTGCTCTAAAAACTTAGTACGGTTGTACGCTGCACCTAGCGCATCTGGCACTTTGTGGGCAAGCTGGTGTTCAATTATATGCGGATCTATATTCAAACGTTCATGCAATATGGTACGAGCCATTGCTCTAAAGCCATGTCCTGTAATTTCCGTTTTAGTATCGTACCCCATACGTCTTAAGGCTGCATTAATGGCAGCTTCACTCATAGCTTTATCAGGATTATGGCCACCTTGAAAAACATACTCTCCACTACCTGATAATGGCTGTATTTGTTTAAGTAGATTTACGGCTTGAGTACATAATGGCACGATGTGTTCTGTCTTAGTTTTTGTAACTAAGTAACGCCACTCACTAGCATCAAGGTTTATATCTACCCATTTGGCTTTGCGTAGCTCACTGGGGCGCACAAACACTAATGGTGCTAACCGTAAGGCTATCTGTACGGTTAAAGTGCCAGTAAAACCATCGATAGCGCGCATAAGTTCTGCCACATCTTTAGGTTCTGTAAACGAGGCCATATGTTTAGTAAGGCTAGGCGTTAATGCACCGCGTAAATCAGTAGTAATGTCACGTAAGGTGCGACCTGTTTGCACAGCATATCTAAACACTTGTCCAGTGGCTTGTAATGTTCGATAAGCGGTTTCAACCTTGTTAAGTTTTTCAATACGTCTAACAACATCTAGCAACTCAGGGGCGGTTATTTCAGATATTGTGCGCTTACCTAGCCATGGGAATAAATACAGCTCAAAACGTCTTAATACATTCTTTTGATAGCCTTCACTTTTTGCTTGCATTTTGGTTGCTATCCATTCACGCGCTATCGTTTCAAAGCTATTAGCCATTAAATTTTGTTTGGCTCCTTTAATCGCTTTCTTAGTTTCGCTAGGGTCTACCTCATTAACAAGCAAATTACGTGCTTTATCTCGTTTACCTCTAGCCTCTGCTAGTGATAAATCAGGATATGCGCCAAAAGCTAAAGTTTTACGCTTACCATTAAACCGATAATCCAGACGCCAAAGTTTGCTACCCCTTGATTGAATAAGTAAATACAAGCCTTTTTCATCTACTAATTTATAAGGTTTATCTTTCGGCTTAGCTTGATTTATAGCGGTAACTGTAAGCATTTGACGGTATCGCTTATGTGAAAATGTAAGATACCGTCATTTATACCGTTAAAATTGACGGTATGTCAAGCAATGATGTGATGTGAATTGATATAAAGAAAAAGCCTAACACCATGTGGATATTAGGCTTTAGAGGTATCACGATACGCTGTGATACTGGTGAATGGTGGCCCCTCTGTGAGTCGAACACAGTACCAACGGATTCTGGTTTGTGACGGTTTCCCGCCTCCCTGGACTTTGTCTTCACCATAACAATCATAAGATTGCGTTAGGTGGGTGCCGTCAAGTCTCTACACGTTCAACAAGCATTTCCACTTGAGGCTTCGCTCGGCATTGCCTTGTACATTGCTGTATTTAGGTTTCACCGAATTTGACACCATCCCATATACAGTTTCCACGTATATGGCACAAATATATTTATGAGTCCGCTGCTCTAACCAAGCATGAGCTAAGGGGCCTTAAACTTTTAATCGTGAGTATTTTAACATCTACTCACTGTTATACGTTACCCGAAACTACTGATTTTTAAGTAGTTTCGGTATTACTATTCTTACCTTGTTACTCAATGCATTTAAGTACATGAAATATATCGATTAACATCCAGCCGCTTTGGCAGAGCTTCAGATTATGAGCTCACTGCTCTAACTAAACATGAGCAAGTGGGCTGAAAACCTTTTATAAATCAATCTTAAAATTAATCTTGCCCCGTCTCTAAAAAACTACGTAAGCGCTCTGAGCGCGTTGGGTGGCGTAGTTTACGTAGCGCTTTAGCTTCAATTTGACGAATACGCTCACGCGTTACATCAAACTGCTTGCCCACCTCTTCTAGCGTGTGGTCAGTATTCATTTCAATACCAAAACGCATACGCAACACTTTTGCCTCGCGTGGAGTAAGCGACTCTAGCACTTCAGCTGTCGCATCACGCAAACTTGCATAAACTGCAGCATCAATCGGCGCCAGCGTAGCATTATCTTCAATAAAATCGCCCAGATGTGAATCTTCATCGTCGCCAATCGGTGTCTCCATCGAAATTGGCTCTTTGCTAATTTTTAAAATCTTGCGAATTTTATCTTCTGGCATTTCCATCTTTTCGGCCAATGCTGCTGGGTCAGGCTCAATACCTGTTTCTTGCAGAATTTGACGGCTGATACGATTCATTTTGTTAATCGTTTCAATCATATGCACCGGAATACGAATAGTACGTGCCTGGTCGGCGATAGAACGTGTAATCGCTTGGCGGATCCACCATGTGGCATAAGTAGAAAACTTATAACCACGACGATATTCAAATTTATCAACTGCTTTCATCAAGCCAATATTGCCTTCTTGGATTAAATCCAGAAATTGCAGACCGCGATTGGTGTATTTTTTAGCAATCGAAATCACTAGGCGCAAGTTAGCTTCAATCATTTCACGTTTAGCACGGCGGGCACGAGCTTCGCCTGTAGTCATTTGCTTATTGATTTCTTTTAACTCTTTAATTGGCAAGCCAACGCGCATTTGCAAGTCAATTAATCGTTGTTGTTGGTCTAAAATAGAATGCTTAAAACGCACTAAACGCTCTACATAAGGTTTATCAACAGCTAGCTCTTGTGCTAGCCAGTCCATATCCACTTCATTAGTTGGAAAGCTTTTAATGAAGTGTGGGCGTGGCATACCAGATTTCTCAACACAGAAATCCATTATTTTGCGTTCATGGCTACGCACAACATCAACCATTTCACGCACTTGACCACATAATGCCTCAACTTGTTTAGCTGAGAATCTGAATGCAGTGAGCTCTTCTAAAATGATATCGAGATGTTTTTTGTATTCAGCACCTTGTGAGCCTTCGTTTTCACGAATAGCGCACATTTTTTCGTTAGCTGCACGAATAATCGCAAAACGCTTAAGCACTTCCTCTTTTAGTTTAGCTAACGCCTCGGCTGAAATGGCAGCAGCTTTTGCACCATCTTCATCTTCGTCATCTTCATCTGAGATTTCTTCATCCTCAACTTCGGCCTCTTCAGCTTCCATTGCATCATCCAGGCCGATATCGGTATCAATTAACCCATCGACTAAATCATCAACACTCAACTCATCTTTTTCAACTTTATCTACCATTGCCAGCAGGTCTGCAATGGTCGTCGGGCAAACCGCAATGGCTTGCACCATGTGTTTTAAGCCGTCTTCAATACGCTTGGCGATTTCAATTTCGCCTTCACGCGTCAGTAAATCAACCGTACCCATTTCACGCATATACATACGCACAGGGTCAGTAGTACGGCCAAATTCAGAATCTACAGTAGCAAGCGCCGCCTCAGCCTCTTCAACAGCATCTTCGTCTGTGACTGCTGGCGGAGTGTCAGACATTAACAACAACTCAGCATCAGGCGCTTCTTCGTATACCTGAATACCCATGTCGTTTATCATGCCGATAATGCCGTCAATTTGCTCAGAGTTTTGTACGTCATCTGGCAAGTGATCGTTAATCTCAGCGTAAGTTAAGTAACCACGCTCTTTACCCAACACAATCAACGTTTTTAAGCGCGTGCGGCGCTCTTCAGCATCAAAGGCTTGGGTTTCTGGATTTTTAAGCTCCGTAGCAATTTTTTGCTTTTCTAGCGTCTTGTCTGATTTTGGTCTAGCCATGTATTACCTCATATCCAATAGCTGTGTTTAAAAGCTACGCTAAATAATTACTCAAAGTTTTCTCTGGGAAATTTTAAAACAAATTCCCACAGCAAATACAGAGTAATTTATAGCTATTACGGAAAACCCTAAATTATACTCGAAAAAGTAACCTCGAAAAAGCTCTCAAGCCTTAGATTGTGTTTAAGTCGTTAAATTCTTTGGTTTTAATACGTTGCTTTAACCCAAAACAAATTAGCTGAATAAACTTTATTACCTTAAACCTTATTACTAACAATATTTTATTTCAGATTTCTACTACCAAAGTTTCTTAAAAGCTCACGCTCTTGTTCGGTGAGAGTGCCTAGCGGCTTTTCTTTGATGCGCTCTAGCAATAAATTTTCTTGGGCGTTCTGCATCATGTCTCTTAATTGCGTCCGTGCTCCATTAAATTCAAGAGCAATATCCAAACTTTCATCCAACAAATGCAATTCACGTTCAATTTCACGCAACAAACTGGCATCCATTTTATGCTCTAAACCGCGCAAAATAACTGCTGGGTTAGATTGCGGCTGTTGCAATGCAATTTCTAATACATTTCTCACTAAATTATCTTCTTCTGCATTGCCTTGCAGCCAAGTTAAATCATCCGCATTCGCTAAACTTGGCTTCATGAGCAAACTCAATACAAAACGCTTTTTGATTGATTGCGGAGTACGTAACTGTTTTTGTACAGAACGTGGCGCAGGCTTATTCGGCGAGCTTAAACGCATCATATCTTGCATTTCTTCGGCCGTTACTCCAGCTAATTCTGCTACACGTTTACGCAACATAATCGATAATCGCGGTGCTTGAATTTGGCGTAATATCGGCTCAGCTTCGTTTAAAAACCTCACCTTATCCTCCTGGCTTTGCAGCGCATTATCTTCGCACAAATGGTCAGTAATATAAGCAGATAAAGGTGTCGCGACTTTCATCTCTGCCTCTAATCTTTCTTTACCAAATTCACGCACATAACTATCAGGATCATGTCCCTGAGGTAAAAACATAAATGTCAGCTTTAAACCATCCGTCAGTGCTGGCAATGCATTCATCGCCGCACGCCATGCGGCGGTGCGCCCGGCATTATCACCATCAAAGCAGAATACAATTTCGTCTGTTTGGCGCATGAGCTTGGTGATGTGAAACGGTGTAGTCGCTGTACCTAATGCCGCCACAGCATAATGAATATCATATTGGGCAAGCGCTACTACATCCATATAGCCTTCAACCACCAACGCGCGACCTGCGTCTCGGATCGCGCGACGCGCTAAAAACAAGCCATATAACTCATGGCCTTTTTGAAATAATGGCGTTTCAGGTGAGTTGTAATATTTAGGCGTATCTTCGGGGTTAATTACGCGTCCACCAAAGCCAATTATCTGGCCTTTTTGGTCGTGAATGGGGAATATAATACGGTCACGAAAACGATCATAACGCCTGCCTTGTTCATTAGTTACAACCAAACCTGCTGTAGCCAACGCTTCGTTTTCATACTGCGGAAAAATAGTTTGTAAATTCTGCCAACCTGCAGGCGCATAACCTATCTGAAACTTAGCAGCAATTTTGCCACTTAAACCACGACCTTTAAGATAATCAATCGCGCGTTGTGATTTTTTAAGCTCGGCTTTGTAATATTCCGTGGCTTGTTGCAAGCTCTCTTGAAGCCCCACTGCTGCTTGTTTGGCGGCTTGATAATTTTCAGTATTTGCTGAACGCTCTTCTTGTGGCACTATCATACCTGCCATTTTGGCGAGTTCGTGGATAGATTCGACAAAACTTAATCCTTGATATTCCATCAAAAAACCCACTGCCGTACCATGCGCACCGCAACCAAAACAATGATAAAACTGCTTGGTGGAACTGACTGTAAATGAAGGGGATTTTTCGTTATGAAATGGGCAGCATGCAGCATAATTTGCCCCGGCTTTTTTAAGCGGTACGCTTTTATCAATCACATCGACAATATCAATGCGATTCAATAAATCTTGAATAAAGCTTTCAGGAATCATAAGGTGGATGATAGCCCAGAAATAAATGTAATCATAAATAAAAAAAGAGGCTTAGCGCCTCTTTAATTTTTTTGATACTTTGAGATGAATTCTACGTCTAATTAAGCTAATCGCGCTTTAATCAAAGCAGAGATTTTACCCATATCAGCAACGCCAACTACGAGTGGCTTAATGGCTGCCATGACTTTGCTCATATCTTTAATGCCAGTAGCGCCAGTTTCGGTCACTACTTTTTCCAACAGCGCTTTAATTTCATCTTCTGTTAGTTGTTGCGGCAGATAAGTTTGCAGCACGGTCACTTCAAACTTTTCAATATCGGCTAAATCAGTACGATTTGCAGATTCATACGCTGCGATAGAATCGCGACGTTGCTTAAGCATTTTTTCAATGACTCCGATAACATCAGCATCACTTAACTCAATACGCTCATCCACTTCACGTTGCTTGATTGCAGATAACAATAACCTGATTGCACCAAGACGCACACTATCTTTAGCGCGCATCGCGATTTTCATGTCCTCAGAAACTAACGCTTTTAACGACATGGCTGTATACCTAAGTGCAAATCTTAGTAAAGTTTTGCAGGTAAAGTTTGGTTGCGTAAGCGACGATATTGACGCTTAACAGCCGCAGCAGCTTTACGTTTACGTTCCCAAGTTGGTTTTTCGTAAAACTCGCGCGCGCGCAAGTCATTTAACAAACCAGTTTTTTCAATCAAACGTTTAAAACGACGCAATGCAACGTCAAACGGCTCATTCTCTTTTACGCGTACACTAGACATTCAATCTCACTTTTTAAAAATATTTGCTAATATAATCATAATATTAGCGACTTAATTTGGTTAATGCTCAAATCTCGCCTACGGGTTAGGTACACGACAAATTGAGAAAAGTCTGCTATTTTAATCATATAATGATGTTTTATCAATCTTTATTAAGTATTTCTATGTTGAGTGCTGTATGTTAATTCTGGGCTTTGAATCATCTTGTGACGAAACGGGTATCGCATTATACGATACCGAGCATGGCTTACTCGCCCACGCACTACACTCGCAAGTGGCTATGCATGCTGAATATGGCGGCGTTGTGCCCGAGCTTGCCTCGCGCGATCATATTCGCCGCGCTCTACCACTTACGCAAAATGTTTTACAGCAAGCGGGTAAAACTTTACAAGATATTGACGGCATTGCCTATACGCAAGGGCCTGGCTTGTCGGGCGCATTATTGGTTGGCACTAGCATTGCCCAATCATTAGCATTCGCACTCAATATCCCAACTGTTGCGATACATCATCTTGAGGGGCATTTGTTGGCGCCTTTATTAGAAGCCAATCCACCCAAATTCCCTTTTGTTGCGTTATTGGTTTCTGGCGGACATACGCAATTAATGCGTGTAACAGGCATCGGTGATTACGAATTACTGGGTGATACACTAGATGACGCTGCTGGTGAAGCTTTTGATAAAACTGCAAAACTATTAGGGCTTGGCTATCCAGGCGGCTCAGCCGTGGCGCAACTAGCCAGTTCTGGTAAACCAAGATTTAAATTACCACGCCCATTAATCAACAGTGGCGATTTAAACTTTAGCTTTAGCGGCTTAAAAACCGCAGTACTTACTCTGGCAAATAACAATGACCGTGATCTACAGACCAAAGCTGACATTGCTTATGAGTTTCAAGAAGCTGTGACTGAGATACTCACACTTAAATGCATGACCGCATTACGCGATACAGGACTGGATAACTTGATAGTATCTGGTGGCGTAGGAGCGAATAGCCGTTTGCGCGAGCGTTTGAATGCAGCCACCAAAAAAAGAATGTGCAAAGTACATTATCCGCGTTTAGAGTTTTGCACTGACAACGGTGCCATGATTGCATTTGCTGGTGCTATGCGTTTTAAAGCCATACAATTAAGAGCAAGCCAAAATCTAACGCCAGACAATTACAGCTTTAGCGTAAAAGCACGCTGGGATTTAGCCGAACTACAAAAACCTTAAATGATTGACCAATAGCTTATTTCTTTTTGTCGAAACCTGATTCTGAGCCATTAAGCAATTTTTGAATATTACTTTTGTGGCGCCAAACCAGTAGCAAAGCAAGCATGAAAGCAGTAGCTGCGTAGCCTTTGTATGGTAATAAAAACCACGCAGAAATTGGCGCAATACCCGCGGCAATTAACGCGGCCAGTGATGAGTAGCGCCACACTGCAAATGCCACTAGCCAGACGATAAGAATGCTTAAGCCCAGCCAGCCCGAGAATGCCAGCAACACACCTAACGCGGTTGCAACGCCTTTACCACCCTTAAAGCCACAAAATACCGGATATAGATGCCCGATAAAAGCGGCTAAACCAGCTAAGCAGATAGCACCATCTTGCAAGCCATAGTGCTGAGCCAAGAAAACAGCAAGCAAGCCCTTTGCAGCGTCACCGAGTAAGGTCAAAGCAGCAGGTAGTTTTTTACCGCTACGTAAGACATTGGTCGCACCAGGATTGCCACTACCCACTGTGCGCGGGTCAGGCAAGCCAAATAGTCGGCTGACCAAAATACCAAAAGAAATGGAGCCTAATAAATAAGCCAATAGGATAAAAGCTGCCTGAGTCATAGAAGATGCTCTAAAATAAGTTGTGCTGTTATTAAATTGCGCTTTGTATAAGCTGCACTATGATAAATTATTTTGAAAATTAACTTAACCGCATTCTAAACCATTCATTAAACGATTAGAAAATTATGGACATCATATTTTTAGAACAAGTAAAAGTTGAAACCAAGCTTGGCGTGCCAGATTGGGAGCGCATGGTAGCGCAACCCATTATTCTAGATCTAGAAATTGCCATGCCACACAGCCGTGGCTGCCAAACGGACAGCATAGCAGACACCATTGATTACGGCGCAGTTGTCACACGCGTACGCAATACCTTGAAAAACAATAGCTTTAAATTGGTAGAGGCCCTAGCGGAACATATTTGTCAGATAGTGCTGACAGAGTTTGGTGCGCCTTGGGTGAAAATCAGAGTCGCGAAGCCCGCAATATTACTTGGGGTGAAGGCGCTAGGAGTAACGATTGAGCGTGGTAAAAAATCATGAAAATAGCATTTGATGCAGCAAACAGCTTACAGGCATATATGATTAAAGGTGTGTTGAACATGTACGGAATAGAAGCCTATGTGCAAGGCGAACATCTGCAAAGCGGTGCTGGCGAGTTGCCAATATCGGGCTGTGTCAAAGTCACTGTAGATAATGATGATTATTTACAAGCAAGAAAATTAATTAAAGACTGGGAAGCCAACAAACTCATACCCGATGAATGGAATACAGATTAAATCATCCTCTGGGATGATGCATGCTATGTAACAACTTCAAGCGCTCGCCCGCTACATGGGTATAAATCTGTGTCGTCGAAATATCGGAATGCCCTAGCAGCATTTGCACCACGCGCAAATCTGCTCCATGATTCAACAAATGTGTAGCAAACGCATGGCGCAATACATGTGGCGACATGTGTTTTGTAATGCTTGCCTTGAGCGCATAGCGTTTAATTAAGTACCAAAAAGCTTGCCGTGTCATACAATCTGCACGAGCTGTGACAAACAAGCTATCGCACAATCGTGCGCCTAATATATGCGGCCTTGCTTCTTTTAGGTAACGGCTAATCCAGTCCGTTGCAACTTCCCCCATCGGCACTAAACGGGTTTTACTGCCTTTACCAGTCACACGTATTACGCTATCGTTTACACTAACCTCCGTCACTCTTATACCGACCAGCTCAGAAACACGCAAACCGCAGGCGTAAAGCAGCTCCAGCATGGCTTTATCGCGTAGGCCCATCGCTTCATTAATATCAGGGGCATCGAGTAACGCCTCTACTTCAGCTTCATTCAAACTTTTAGGCAGGCTACGTGGCAGCTTGGGTGATTCTATTTGTAATGTGGGATCGGTTTGAATAGTATTTTCACGCAAACAATAACGATAAAAGCGGCGCAAGCTAGCAATTAATCGACTTATGCTACGCGGCTTCACGTGCGGGAAGCGCACCGCGAGATATTGCTGTATATGCTGTTGCTGTACGGCTAGCAAGTCGGCCTTTTCAGCTTCTACCAGCCACCCTGCAAATTGCGTTAAATCTAACCGATAGCTTTCTAAGGTGTTTTTTGATAGCCCATCTTCTAACCAAATCGCATCTAAAAACTGATCAATATTATTCTGGTTACTCGTTGTTAACGCATCCTTCGTGGTACTCTCAGCGGTCACAGCACAGCGCCTTCATGCTTCAGCAACCACTGCTTGATAGTTAAGCCGCTTGCCTCGCCTTGCATGAAACCACCTAAACTATTTTTAGCCACTACGCGATGACAGGGAATAAACAGCGGAATATTATTTGCTCCGCAAACATTAGCGACAGCACGCGGACCTGAGCTCACTTTATCGGCAAGCTGTGTGTAAGTAAGTACTTGACCACTAGGGATGCTCGCGATGACATGCCATACACGCTTTTGGTAAGGCGTGCCTTGTAAGGCGTATGGTCCGTATAGGGTAGCTTTAGGGTCAGCAAGATAAGCTTTAATTTGATTCACGATGCTGTGAGTGAAAGCATCCGCTGCCGGCTTTTCTACTGTAGAGTTATCTAACATTTTATGGCTGAATAATTCTACACCAAGCAGAAAGTCATCACTGGTAATAATTCCGATTGCCCCGAATGGAGCTGGTACAATAGCACTAAATTCAGTATTTACCATTTGACAAGTTTAACGCAAATCAACCTCTATTAATCAGCTATTAATCTATAAATGAACCAATAAAAAAGCCCCGCTAAATTAATGGCGAGGCTTTTTTAATTTACACTAAAGCAACAAGCGCTTAGCTTTTTGTTACTTCTGGTGCCATGACTTCTTTTTCGCGTGTGAATAATTTTTCTTTAATACGTGCAGATTTACCTGAACGCTCACGTAAGTAGTAAAGTTTAGCGCGGCGAACATCACCACGGCGCTTAACTTCGATGCTTGCAATCAATGGTGAGTAAGTTTGGAATGTACGTTCCACGCCTTCACCAGAAGAAATTTTACGCACGATGAATGATGAATTCAAACCGCGATTACGTTTTGCAATCACTACGCCTTCGTATGACTGCACACGTTTACGTGTACCTTCAACGACGTTTACACCAACAACGACGGTGTCGCCCGGCGCAAAAACAGGAATCGCTTTGCCTAAACGGGCAATTTCTTCCTCTTCCAACATTTTAATAATATCTGCCATCTTTTATCTCCGCTGGTTTCCCGTTGGAGTTCCTTTTAGTTATGAGAATGCTTGTTCCTGCACATTAGATTTTTAATTCTTAATTAGAATCAAAATCTGCGAGCAGCCGTGCTTCCTCTTTCGTCAACGGCCTTGCGGCCAATAAATCCGGGCGTTTAGCCCTTGTCAGCAGCAGCGATTGTTGTAATCGCCATTGCTTAATCTTTGCATGGTTGCCAGACATTAATATGGCTGGCACCTTTAATTCTTGACCTATAGCATCTGTATAGACTTCGGGTCGCGTGTAATGTGGGCAATCTAATAATCCGTCCACAAATGAGTCTTCAATCGCAGAGTCTTTATCACCTAGCGCACCTGGTAACTGTCGTACAATCGCGTCCATCAACACCATGGCGGGTAATTCACCACCACTTAATACATAATCACCTATCGAATACTCTTCATCAACTAAACTATCTAGCAAGCGCTGATCTACGCCTTCATAACGGCTAGCCAACAATATCAAATTCTTTTGTGCACTCAACTGCATCACAATGTCATGTGTCAATGGCTTGCCAGTTGGTGACAAGTGAATTACTTTAGTATTCACACAACCCAACTGTTGTTGTCGAGCTTTTGCAGCAACAATCGCTTTTTCAAGTGGATTCGCTAGCATTACCATGCCAGGACCACCACCGTAAGGTCTATCATCTACCGTCTTATGATTGTCAGTAGTAAAATCACGTGGATTCCACAGATGTAAATCATAAATTTTATGTTCTAGTGCACGTGCTGTGATGCCATTCTCAGTGATTGCCTCAAACATTTCTGGAAAGAGGCTAATAACATCAAATAACATCTAAAACTCTGCATCCCAATCAACGAGCATTGTCTTAGCAGCAATATCAACTTCTAATACCACATCGGCAATAAACGGGATCAACCGTTCACTTGACTTTGGTGCACCTTCAACATTGACCACCAGCACATCATTTGCACCAGTTTCAAACACGTCGACAATTACACCCAAATCAATGTCTTGCTTATTCTTAACGCTTAAACCAATTAAATCAGACCAGTAATATTCGTTTTCATCGGCTTCAGGTAGCTGATCACGCGGCACAGCAACTTGTTTACCTTTGCATCTCAGCGCAGCATCACGGTCATCAACACCCACAAGCTTGGCGACTAAAACATCGTTATGTACTTTAGCTGTTTCAATCTCGAATTCTTGCCAAGTGCTATCTTTACCAATCCACCAAGTATCGTAGTCAAACAGACCATCAATCGCCTCGGTATCTGGTAGAATTTTAACCCAGCCAAAAATGCCGTATGGGGCGACAATGCGCCCCATGATGACCATTTCACTCACAATAAATTCTTATAGCTGGGCTAAACACTACCCTAGCTAAAAAATTAAGTAGCGTCAGGTGTTGCGTCAGCAGCTGGTGCTTCTTCAACTGCTGGAGCAGCGGCAGCTTCTGCGGCGGCTTTAGCGGCAGCATCGGCTTCTGCCTTAGCTTCAGCTTCTTTTGCAGCGATTGCATCAGCAGCCGCTTTAACTTCTGCAGCTAATTTAGCAGCAGCAGCTTCTTTTACTTTGATGACTTTAGCAGCATCTTTAGCCTTAGCTGCTTCAGCAGCTTCTGGACCTTTAGCATTGAATTTAACTAAACGTGCAACGCAATCAGATAATTGCGCGCCATTTTTTTGCCAATGACTGATACGCTCGCCATCTAAACGCAAGCCCTCTACGCCAGCTTTTGCAAGTGGATTATAAAAACCTACGCGTTCAATGAAGCGACCATCACGTCGATTGCGTGAATCTGCTACTACTACGCTGAAAAAAGGCGCTTTTTTCGAGCCGCCACGGGCTAAACGAATGATTACCATAATATTGTTTTCTATTAACTTTTGACAGAAAGGCGCGGATTTTACGTTATTTATAGTACTTTTGGCAAGCTTTATCTGCGTATATGAGCAATGATTTTACTATTTCTGACTATATCGTGTTGGATCAGTCAAACCTGCTGCTAAAAAGCCTTCACGGCGCAATCTACAGGAATCACATAAACCACAAGCTTCACCTTGTTCATTAGCTTGATAGCATGACACTGTCATGGCGTAATCGACACTCAACGCCATGCCTTGCGTAACAATTTGCGCCTTGGTCAGATCAATGAGTGGCGCGTGTACCGTAATAGTTTGGCCTTCTACCGCGCTTTTAGTCGCAAGATTCGCCATCGCCTGAAAGGCTTTTACATATTCACCACGGCAATCAGGGTAACCCGAATAATCGAGCGCATTCACTCCAATAAAAATATCTTGCGCACCTAAAACTTCAGCCCACGCCAAACTCAATGACAACATAATTGTGTTTCGCGCTGGCACATAAGTCACTGGGATACCTAACGAAGCAGATTCCGGCACGGCAATATTGTCATCCGTCAGCGCAGAACCACCAAACAATGATAAATCCAGCTGTATGGTTTTGTGATCTGTCGCGCCCAGCAAATGCGCCACTTTATTAGCGGCTTGCAGCTCGGCGATGTGGCGCTGATGATAATCCAGACTCAAGGCATAGCATTCATAACCTTGCGATTTTGCTATCGCCAGCACTGTGGCTGAATCCAGCCCGCCTGATAATAAAATCACTGCTTTTTTAGTCATAATTATTTGCTACTCAATTTAGTAATTAACCAGGCACAGCTCAGCCTAAACACCTGGCTTTTCGCCCCATAAAATTTTGTGTAACTGCACTTGCATGCGTACGGGCAATTTATCCTGCAATATCCACTCCGCCAACTCAGTTGGATTTACTTGGTTGTAAACCGGTGAAAACAACACGCTACAAGTTTTATTGAGCGCGTATTTTGCCAGTAACGCTTTTGCCCAATCGTAATCGGCACGGTCGCACAGCACAAATTTGACTTCATCTTGTGCTTTTAGATAGTTAATATTATCCATACGCATGTTTTTAAGTTCACCAGAACCGGGAGTTTTAATATCTAAAATCACCGAAACGCGCACGTCGACTTCACTGGTATCAATCGCACCACCTGTTTCTAGTGAAACTGAATAGCCTACATCACACAGCGCAGTTAATAAAGGCCAGCAGGCTTTTTGTGCAAGCGGCTCACCGCCCGTTACGGTCACATAGTGTGCGCCATAACTCGCTACTCTTTCTAGAATCTCATCAAAACTCATATTGCTACCACCGCTAAATGCATAAGCAGTATCGCAATAACCGCAACGCATTGGGCAACCCGTGAGGCGCACGAACACGGTAGGTAAACCTACACGGGAAGACTCACCTTGTAGCGAATAAAAGATTTCGTGGATTTTTAATTTCATTGGTTTAATCAAACAGCAGAATCACATTAATTCAATTTGACGCTATTTTAACGCGTCAAGCACATGATTAACAGAAGAAATTCCCTAGCCCATCATTCTGTAAAAATCAAAACGCTGGGCGAGGTAAAAGAAGTTTACTTAATCGCTTCCAACGCTTTTAAGCGTTTTTGCGCACTAGGGATAACCGCGCTATTGGGATATTTACTAATCAAATCACGCAAGGTTTTTTTAGCATTGGCGACTTGCGCTAACTGAATCTGGCTATTCGCCATATTCAACATTGCATCGGGGGCTTTTGCGCTATCAGTATAGGTATCCAGCAACTTCTGCTGTGTCGCAATTGCAGCTTTATAATTTTTAAGTGCAAATTGTGAGTAACCTAAACCATATATAGCATCGCTAATTAGATTGCTGCTAGGAAAGTCTTTTAAAAATTTGTCGTAAGCCTCAAAAGCTTCTTTATGTCTTGCTGCTTGCGATAGGCTATTAGCTGCTTCTAATGCTTGCACATCCACACCTGTGGCTGCTACGCTAGTAGTAGCTTGTGCCGCAACCGGCGTAGCGGTAGCCTCTTCAATCTTACGTAAACGAGTGTCAGTATCTGTGTATAAGTCTTTTTGCCGCTGCTGAGTGGTATCGATATTGTGGCTAACAACTTCCTGCTCACCCTTTAAGCGTGCTATTTCTTGTTTAAGTTGCTCAATCTGATTTTGCATATCCGCTAAACCAGGACCTTTCACCACAGCCTCTACGGCTGTGATGCGCTGGTCCAAGCTTTGAATTGCAGCTTGTGTTGTCTGATTCTGGGTTTGAATTTGCGTTTGCAACTCCAAAATTTTCTTACGCGCTTCATTGTCATCAAACAAAGCCGCATGACTTAACTGACTAAATAAAGTTTGGAAAAATAAAAAGCTAGTCGCCAGAATCAGTTTTTTCATTATTACTCTCTAAAATTACTTGTACTAGATATTACTCGTTGCCATAAACAATATCAGCATGACGATTTAATTTGTAACAAGCTTCATCGCTACAATGTGCGGCCTTTTCTTTACCATAGCTCACTGTTTCAATTTGCTGATCTTGTACGCCTAATAAATTAAGCGCCTTTTTCACTGCCACAGAACGGCGCTGACCCAGTGACAGATTGTATTCACTAGTACCACGCTCATCGGTATTACCTTGTAACACGACTTTGGCTTCTTTATGAGCAAGCAAATACTTAGCATGCGCTTCAATCAATGGGCGGAATTCTGCTTTAACTTCGTCCTTATTAAAATCAAAATAGATCACACGTTTAGATAAAATATTGTTTGGATCATTCAACGGACTGTTGTCTTTATTTGCATTGCTATCAACCACCACTTCTTTAACACCTGAGGTATCAGCATTATCTGTACTTGGAGCGACTGTTTGAGAACTTGTGCTTTTATCTTCAACTTTCGTTGGCGTTTCTTTCATTGGTGTGCTTTTACACGCCACTAATAGCAGTGCAATAACTAGACTACTGATTAAACCCTTACTTAATTGTTTCATTTTAAATCTCCTTAGTTGTTGTAAAAATAATACTGAAGTTACTACTGTAAAAAACCCATAAAATTTTAGTTGATGAGCGGCCCCCATGCTGGCTCACGCACATTACCAGCGTCACTCAAACGTTGGCGCACGCGACCATCGCTCGATACCGCAGCCAATGTGCCTTTGCCCCCCACCTTAGTCGCATATAGAATAACACGCCCATTAGGTGCAAAACTTGGCGATTCCTCTCGCCCACCATCGCTCAGTATTTGTACTTGACCGCTCGCTAAATCCTGTAAAGCTACACGAAATCTTCCACCATCATTGCTGATATAGGCTAGTGATTTTCCATCTGGTGAAAGTCGTGGGCTCACATTGTAGCCTCCCTCAAAGGTCACACGACTAGCTTCTCCACCAATAGTGGAGACTTTGTAAATCTGCGGGCTGCCACCACGATCTGAGGTGAAATACAACCACTTAGCATCAGGCGACCATACTGGCTCAGTATCAATCGCCGCACTCTGAGTCACGCGCTTTAAATCTGTGCCATTAGCGTTAATAGTGTACACCTGTGAGTTTGCACCATAAGTGAGCACAATGGCCAGTTTACTACCATCAGGCGACCAGGAAGGCGCGCTATTATTGCCTTTGAAGTTAGCCACGACTATGCGGCTACCTGACACGAGTGATTGCACAAAAATAATCGGTTTTTTCTTTTCAAACGACACATACGCCAGTTTAGTACCATCAGGTGACCAGGCTGGCGAAATGATTGGCTCGTTTGAGGATACAACGGTTTGCGGATTAAAGCCGTCAGAATCCGCGACTTGCAAGGAGTAACGTTTGTTAGCTTTAGTAATATAAGCAATGCGACTAGCAAAAACCCCTGGTTCACCAATCAGTTTCTGATAAATGGCATCAGCAATTTTATGTGCTGTGGTACGAAATTGATTAGGCGTGATGGTGTAATCCAGACTCAACAACTGATTTTGCTTGAGTACATCCATTAAATGAAAAGTAACCTTTAAACGGCCACCAGCTACGGAGTCAACAGTACCTATGGTTAAGGCCTGCGCTTGTATCGCAGACCAGTCAGGATATTTAATTTGTGTCACATCCGTTGGCTGATTAGTCACACCACGAGTTTCTAACACCCGAAATAAACCACTACGACGTAAATCGGCACTGATAATATTACTGATGTTGTCCCCTGAGTTAGTTTGTGCAAAGGGCACAATTGCAATCGGCACTTGTTGTGCACTACCACCTGTAATTTCAATCGTAAGCGCAGCTTGGCTTGTTAAAGGGAGTGCAAGTATTAAAAATAAAAATAGGGTACGTAATTTATTTATCATTGAGTTATAGCGCCTTACCTTAATGTGATATCTTTCAGAAGCATAATCTAAAGATATGATGCTTTAGTAAGCATAGTAGCAAATTAGTTGCCGTCATTTGGATGAAATTTCAATCTTAAATCTCTAAATTGCGAAAACAAACTTGCGTCTGGCGGCAACGGCAGCGGTTGCGATTGCAAAATCGCACGCTCAACAGCATCATCGCAAGCTGATAAACCGCTAGATTTAACCATTTTCGGCATGCCACTTACCTCACCAGTTGGCATTAACGCAATGCCAAACTCAAGCACTGGGTTACCTGACCCACACGACTGCTTATTTACATTACGTTGAATTTTAGCCTGAATTAAGGCTTTATATTTATCAATCTCACCTGCTGATGCCGCATTAGCAGTGGCATTAGCTTGTGCATCTGCTAATACTTTGGCGTCAGCTACCGCTTTAGCTTTTGACTTTCTATCACTGGCGCTGGTATCTGCAGTAACATCATTTTGCAACGCTTTTAAAGCCGCCTCACGCTTTTCCTTTTCCTTTTCTTTCTCAATCGCGGGATCTGGCTTTGGTTTTTCAACAACCTTTTCCACTTTCTTCTCTATCGGTTTAGGTGGTATTTTTTCTACCGGCTTTTCAATAGGTTTCTTCTTAATTACAATATCAGCTTTTTCAACCACTGGTTCGGGCTTGGGTTCTTCTTTAGGCTCTTCTATTACCACAGGCTTTGGTGGTTCTTTGATTACAGGTGGCTGTATCGCTTTGTTTGGTAAGCTATCCCACAACTCAACCTGCGCAACGCTCGCCAGCCGTTTATTCTGCATATTGAAAGAAATCAGCATCGCCGCCAGCAAGATGATATGTATTAGCGCTGAGAATACACCTGCTTTAAATGCTAATGGGTTTTCATGTCTGCGTATCATCAGCTATCTACTATTGATGAGCCGAATTCAATAACAGCCCAACTTTTTCTACTTTATTTTGTTTAAGCATATCCATCACTTCAATCACCTTACCGTATGATGTCTTTTCATCTCCGGCCACTAAAACAGCACTGGCATTTTCTTTGGGTAACTTCTTAATCTCGTACAGCAATTCATCACGAGTCATGTCTTTACTATTAAGCTTAAGCGTGCCATCTTTGGCAATAGTCACTACATTAGGTGAGGCTGCTTGCTTTAATGCTTGCCCAACACTAGGTAGATCTACCACACCAGGGTTGGTCATAGGTGCGGTCACCATAAAAATCACTAGCAATACCAACATCACGTCGATGTATGGTACGACATTGATATCGTTCATCATTCTACGTTTACGTGGCATGATGCTCTACCTTATGACTTACGTTGCAGGATATTAGTAAACTCTTCCATAAAGCTTTCATAGCGCACCGACAGCCTGTCGACCGCACTGGCAAAACGATTGTAAGCAATCACGGCCGGAATAGCGGCAAACAAGCCAATGGCCGTTGCAATCAGCGCTTCTGCAATACCAGGAGCAACTTGGCTTAAGGTCGCTTGCCCAGTATTAGCTAAGCCTAAGAACGCATGCATGATGCCCCACACGGTGCCAAATAAACCAACATACGGACTCACTGAACCAACCGATGCCAAAAAGGGTAAATGTGCATCTAAATCATCAATTTCACGATTATAGCTAGCACGCATGGCGCGTCGCGCTCCCTCCATCACATCGCTAATTTCTATTTTACTTTGTTGTTTATTGCGGGCGTACTCTTTAAAACCCGCTTCAAATATCGCTGCTGTTCCTTGTGGCTTACGTCGACCCGCTGTGATGCCTTCATATAATTTATTTAAATCTCCACCAGTCCAAAATGCATCTTCAAAACTGTCCGCATCGGTTTCTGCACGCTTAATCGTAGCCACCTTAATAAAGATATACCACCAAGAAAACAGTGAGGTAATGAGCAAGGCAAGCATCACCAATTGCACGGGGAAACTAGCGCCTGAGATCAGCGAAAAAATTGACATGTCACTTGTCAAGTTAACTGCATTCATAAAGTCTCCATCTTTTCTTTAATTTTTTGTGGGATAGCCACAGGCTTGAATTTATTTATATCAACGCAAACTAAGCGCACTTTAGCGCAAGTAAGCACTAACTCATCTCGTTTGATAATTTGCTCGAATATAAAACTACTACCACCTACTTTAATCAGTTGACTGGTGACAACTAATGCATCATCAAAGCGCGCAGGATAGTGATAGTCAATACTTAAAGCATGTACGACGATGATCATGCCTAACTCATCTCTTAAGTGATTCTGTCCAAAACCAATATCACGCAGCCATTCTGTTCGGGCGCGTTCCATAAAATTGAGATAGTTAGAGTGATACACCACACCACCGCCATCCGTATCTTCATAATAAACACGGATTGGCCAACTAAAACTTACGCCTGCCATGTATCCTCGCCCAAGTTTAAAGATAGCGTTTGACCTACAGCCAGATGGGCAGGTAATGGCAAATTAAAGTGTTGGTAAGTTAAGTGTGTAGCAACACGGCCGCGCGGTGTGCGCATTAAAAAACCTTGTTGAATCAGATACGGTTCCAGTACGTCCTCAATCGTATCACGCTCTTCACCGATAGCCGCAGCTAGGTTATCCAAGCCCACCGGGCCACCACCAAATTTTTCTAGAACCGCTTGTAACAACTTTCTATCCATTACATCAAAACCCAGCTTATCGACATCCAACATTTTCAGGGCGGCATCGGCAATTTTTGAGGTGACGATACCATCTGCCTTAACTTGCGCATAATCTCGCACACGGCGCAGCAAACGATTTGCTATACGTGGTGTGCCGCGAGAGCGCTTGGCAATTTCTAACGCACCCTGATTTTGCATCTCTACCTCTAATAAACCAGCCGAACGATTCACAATACGCGCCAGCTCATCAGGGGTATAAAACTCTAAACGTGACACAATGCCAAAGCGATCACGCAGTGGGTTAGTCAACATACCTGCACGAGTAGTTGCACCTATCAATGTAAAAGGAGGTAGATCTAACCGCACAGAACGTGCTGCAGGGCCTTCACCTATCATGATGTCCAGCCGATAATCTTCCATCGCCGGATATAAAATCTCTTCCACTACCGGAGAAAGTCGATGGATTTCATCAATAAACAATACATCATTAGGTTCTAAATTGGTAAGAAGTGCAGCTAAATCTCCCGCGCGTTCAAGCACTGGCCCAGAAGTCTGACGCATATTGACGCCCATCTCTTTAGCGATAATATGCGCAAGTGTGGTTTTGCCTAACCCTGGCGGGCCAAACAGCAATACATGATCTAGCGCCTCACTACGACCACGCGCGGCATTTATAAAAATTTCCAGCTGGCTACGTGCTTTTTCTTGGCCTACGTACTCATCTAATACTTTAGGTCGTAGTGCGCGCTCGAGTGCTTCTTCTTGTTGACTTACAGGTTCAGCTGCGATTAAACGATCAGTTTCTATCATGTTTTTATATCAACAGCGTTTTCATATTAATAGCGACATCATATCATTAGTGGCGCTTACTGCGGCAGCTCAGCACTGTCAACAACCACTCGATAAAGCTGCAATTCTTGTTGATTTTGCAAAACCACACCACGTACTGCCACTTGTCCGCGCTTATTCGGCGCAATACCGCCAGAGATTATCATAGGCTGACTCTGCCCCACTGCGCGGCCGGTTTGAGCATCATATTGCACCACACGTACTTGCACACGCCCTAGCGCAACTGATGTTGGATTTTGCACCACCGCATACAATTGTCCGCGCACATCAACTTGTGGTGCAGCCTGTAAATATTTTGCAGGATTACGCGGCAAATCGAGATGTACATAACGTGTATTAGCCGCCTGACCGATATCAGAATTGGAACTGGCTGCCGCTTCATAATTACTCAGCGCAGCTGCCATGTCACCACGCTCTTCAGCCAGTTCGCCCAAATATAAATGCGCAGGTGCGGTTGGTAATAACTCATTACTTTTTTTAAGAAAAGGCTCAGCTTCAGCTTTACGCCCCATATTCACCAGCGCAATGCCGCTTTGAATATATGGCTTAAAGTAATCGGGCTGCATTTTAATGGCTTTGTCGTAGTAGCTTAATGCTTCCTGAGATTTTGGTTTGGGCTTCTGTGCAAGTGCAATATCACCTAACAGTTCCTGAAAGCGCGCCTCACGCGGTTCAATTGCTATGGCCTGTTGTGCCAAACTGGTGGCTTTTGCCATATCACCTTTGGCTAACGCTTTGACACCTTCGTCATAATCTTTATACGCCGCTTGCGTAGACCTTAACTTGGCTGTTTTTTTCGCATAGATTTCCTTGCCCCATTCGCCACCTGCTCCCAATCTGGCAAGTGTCACCTTATTGGCGTCTACACGCTCTTGTGATGGTGGATGGCTGGCAAATAATCCTTGTATAAAATCGCTGCGCTTGCCGGCACTTAATCGCACAAAAGTTTCTTGCAGCGTCACCGCAGCCTGCGGATCATAACCCGCTCTTTTCATGTATTCCATGCCGTATAAATCAGCTTCCGATTCGTTATCACGACTATATCTGGTGCTAATTAACTGCGCTCCCAACTGTGAGCCACCGACGATTAAATTGGCATAGTTACTATCTCGCGCACTCAGGCCTACTGCCACAATCGCGCCTTGTAGAAAGAGTCCACGCTCCATACCTTTAGCGCCATGTCGCGCCGCAGCATGCGTAATCTCGTGACCGAGTACCGCAGCTAATTCGGCCTCGCTATGCAGTTCATATAACAAGCCGCGATTAAAAGCAATTTTACCGCTAGGCATCGCCCACGCATTGGGCACAGAGTCATTTAGTACAACAAACTCATAAGGTAGTTTGCGGTCAGAAACTGCCGCTAGTCGATTGCCCACACTTTGCACATACGCGGTCAACTCTGGGTCTATGATGTAATCACCACCCTGCGATTGGCGTGCAGGTGCGTAATTTTGTTTGCCTATCGAGATTTCCTGGCTTTCAGAAACAAATTGAAACTCTCTTTTTTTGGTAACCGGGTTGGTGCCACAAGCTGTCATAACCAAAGCCAGAATAACAATAGAAATGGCCGATAAATAACGTCTCATCATTCAGTTCCAATAAAAATTAAAATGCTGTTACTCATTAAGCATTATTATTTTGATAGCGATTTAAGTGCTTGCTTGATACCATCCGCGACTGTTATATCCACGGCCAGCTGCTTAACTGCCGCCAATGCTTCACGCTCATTATAGCCCAATGAAATCAAGGCATTAAGCACGTCACTATTGGCTGATTTTGCTGCATGGCTGCTCATCGTTAAGCCATCCACACTGAATTTATCTTTAAGTTCTAACAATAAGCGTTCTGCCGTTTTTTTACCCACGCCAGGAATGCGTGTGAGCATACCCACTTCCTGCAAAGTGATGGCTTGTGCCAACTCATCAATCGAAACACCACTTAGAATAGACAGTGCTGATTTTGCACCAATACCGTTGACCTTGAGTAACTGTCTAAACGTTGCACGTTCTTGCACTGAGCCAAACCCGTAGAGCAATTGCGCATCTTCACGTACGACAAAATGCGTGAGCATCACGACTTTTTCGCCAAGAGCAGGCAAATTGTAAAACGTGCTCATCGGCACTTCACATTCATAACCCACACCATTACAATCAATTAATATCAGTGGTGGCGTTTTTTCTAGCAATACGCCATTAAGCCTGCCTATCATGCTATTTCCTTCATCAGATTAATCGTCCACCTTTGACGCGAAAGCCTGCTGTCGCCAACTTACCCAAACCTTGCCCGCCATGTGCGTGACATATGGCACAGGCAAGGGCATCGGCAGAATCTGGGCTGGGATTGGCAGGTAGTTTTAGTAAGCGTTTGACCATCTCTTGCACCTGCTCTTTTTGCGCATGGCCATTACCCACCACAGCCTGCTTAACTTGCAGCGCGGTGTATTCTGCCACGGGTAAGTCGCGCATGACAGCCGCACTAATGGCTGCGCCACGAGCCTGTCCCAGTAACAACGTAGATTGCGGATTGACGTTAACGAATACTTTTTCAATGGCAACTTGCTCGGGTTTATAGATTGTAATTACTTCAAACAAGCCCTCTAAGATAATTTTTAAACGGGCAGGTAGTTCTTCTCTGTCTTGTTTACCATCCACTTTTTTTGCACTAGCCGTTTTAATGGTACCACTGGCAATGTAAGTGATTTTCTCACCAATTTTCTCAATCACGCCAAAGCCTGTAATACGCAGGCCGGGATCTATGCCGAGAATTCTAGTAACAGTCACGACTCCTCAATGACCGCAGATGTATACACATCTTGCACATCATCTAAATCCTCCAGTGCATCTAAAATCTTTTGCATTTTTACAGCATCATCGCCAATAAAAACCGTTTCAATATTCGGCTTCATGGTCACTTCAGCCAGCACGGCTTTTAAACCTGCCGCTTCCATGGTTTCTTTAATCGCCATAAAGTTGTTAGGTGGTGTGATAACTTCAATGCTGCCATCTTCATCGGTGACAATATCTTCTGCGCCAGCTTCAAGCGCAATACCCATCACCTGATCTTCTGATGTGCCCGGTGGATAAATGAGACTGCCGCAATGTTTGAACATGAATACAACCGAGCCATCGGTACCTAAATTGCCGCCATGCTTGGTCAGAGCATGACGTACATCCATCACAGCGCGTTGTTTATTATCAGTTAAGCAATCAATAATAATCGCGGCGCCATTAATACCGTAGCCTTCGTAGCGAATTTCTTCATAACTTACACCCTCCAGCTCACCAGTGCCTTTTTTGATGGCACGCGTGATATTGTCAGCTGGCATGTTTTCTTCTTTAGCTTCGGCAATTGCTGCACGCAGCCGTGGATTCATCGCAGGATCACCGCCGCTTAAACGCGCTGATACCGTAATTTCTTTAATGAGTTTGGTGAATATTTTTCCGCGCTTGGCATCCTGACGACCTTTGCGATGCTGTATATTCGCCCACTTGCTGTGTCCTGCCATGCCGATTCCTTTAACGTGCTTTGATATTGCACGTATTTTATCATAGGAGATTAGCTAGGTTTACAAGTGTATAACCAAACCTAATCTTGACCCATGGCCGAATCAACTGGCAGATGTTTTTTGATGCTGATGACGGAGATAATCACCAGCGACAAAGCAATCAATATCATGCCCGTTGATTCTCTGGCATTTGGCACTTCATTCAATTGCCACCAAGCAGCCAACACGCCAATAATAGGCGCTAACATGGATGCCATGCTAGCAATACCTGCCGCCAAGCGTTGCAAGGCATATAGCCACAACAACCAAGCCAGTGCATTACAAAATACCGAATTAAAAATCACCGCTCCAATAAAATACGGCGTCCATTGAATATTAGGTGCTGGGACTAATAGCGCAGTAATAGCAATTGGGATAGAGCCAAATAACATTTGCCAGGCTGTTAACGAAAGCAAGTCTAGATCAGGCGAACGTTTATGTAATTTTTTAGCCAAAATAACGGCTAACGCCCAAAATACACCAGACAACACTGCCAGAAACATACTGAATTTATCAGCACCTAAATGTAACGGATCTAAAATAAACAACATGCCCATGGCTGAAAACAAGGCTGCAGGCCATTGCATGCCTTGGATTTTTTCGCCCAGCAAGGGCCACGCCAGCAACATCACCCAAAAGGGCATGGTGTAAGTCAGTACTGCGGTTTTACCTGCTCCACCAGTTACCAGCGCCCATATTAATACTCCGGTAAAGCCACTGGTTTGTAATAGACCGAGTACGATAAGCGTCGGCATTTCTTTCACCCTCAAGGATTTACGCTGCACGAGCAAAATGGAGAACAAAAATAATGCCCCTAATACCGTACGCAATGCCGCGAATTCAAATGCACCAGAATACCTAAGTGCATTTTTCATCACTACCCAGTTATATCCCCAGATAACGGCTAAAATCAACAATGCCACGAAAGCTTTGATGATTTCTTTTCTTTCAAACTGCATATTTTTTAATTCCAGATATGGCTCACGGCTTTCCATCCGCCATTGTTTTGTTTGCGATAAATTAGTTGTACATTACCGCCAAAAGTTTGCCTTACACCTTCGGCATCAATCATGGCACCACTCCAATGACCGGTTTGATAAGCCAAATTGCCGTCTTCCACAGCTTGTACTAATTCTAATTGATGATCGATAACGCCTGCATTGATTAAACCGTTAAAAAACTGCTCAATTGCGGCCGAACCTTGCACAGGTGAACCTGCAGGCGCAGGCAATACGGTGGCATTAGCTTCATAAAGCGCAGATATTTTCTGTATTTGTTTTGTATTAAACGCACCATCAAAAGCTGCATTAAGGGCGGTAAGTTGTGCTTGAATCTCTGACATATGTTTCCTAAAAGTTAGTTGATAAGAAGTAAAGGTAATTGTTATTCATTGAGTAACGCCACAGCGCCTGCATTAACGATAGTAAGTATCTGTTGTAACTTTTCTCGGTCTTGTTCGCTTAATGCCTGCATACATACACGCAGGCGACTGTAATAATCTGGCATGACCTCGTCCAGCTTGGCTTGACCTGCTTTGGTCAGCTTAATAAAAATGCTGCGTCTATCTTCTTTAGTCAGGACGCGCGTGATCAGATTATGTTGCTCGAGACCATCCAGCAACCCCGTCATAGTAGCGCGTGACACACCGGCTTTTTCTGCCAGAATTGACGGCGTTGAGGTCTTTGAATCTTCACGCATTAGTAAAATAAGCACCCACCAGCGACCTTGTAATAAGTCATGTCGGCTTAAACAGGCATCAAGTGCACTAGACAAATCACCTGCTACACGCAGCAGGCTCAAAAAACTAGCAACTGCAGATACGTCTGCCGCGGGATACCGATCAGCAAATTTCTGCAAAATTTCAATGGTAGGAAGATCTCTTAGCTGTAACATAATAAGTGTAATTATAGTTAGTCAGCTAATTATGTCAAGTAGTTATTGTTAGAGCCTTTTGGCAGCTTTATTTTAGGTGTATATTTGAGGTGCAGGCTTTAGAGGAGAACATCATGAAAACGGTCCAGCAAATAATAAGTACTAAAGAGCATAATAAGGTCATTTCCATCGCACCAAATCGCCCAGTTTTTGATGCGCTGATTATTTTAGCGGAATATCAAATTGGCGCTCTTGCTGTGTTGGATGGCGAAAAACTGGTCGGGATTTTTTCTGAACGTGATTATGCGCGTGAAGTGATTTTGAAAGGAAGGTCTTCAAAAACCACCATGATTAGCGAAGTCATGTCTTCTAATATTATTGCAGTAAGTCCCAACAATACGGTAGAAGAAGCCATGACCACCATGTCAGAAAAACGCATCCGCCATTTACCAGTCATGGAAGGTGATAAAATTATTGGCATGCTATCGATTGGTGATGTAGTAAAAGAAACCATCACTTACCAACAGGGTTTAATTAAAGAGCTAAAGAGCTATATTCAAGGTAACTAAGCAAAGCTAAGCACTACTAATCCGCTTTTGATTTACTGCAAGCTCATGAAATTACCTAAGCCAGAATCATGAATGGGTATAGTAAGCTGAAATTAGATTAAGCACATAATGCAGTCATACCAACAAACAACACAGAGCTAGTTGGATGTTAGTAAAGTAAGCTAACTTAATTTTAGGAGAAATATTATGTGGACAACACCAGCAGCTACTGAAATGCGTTTTGGCTTTGAAGTAACAATGTATGTAATGAATAAATAAGCAGAATAGGTAAGTGGTTAGTTATACTAATTAATAAAGGGGGCTTTTAGCTCCTTTTATTAATGGTTCGCCTGATACAGCGCTATTGGCAATTAACCATTATTTATCCACTAGATTAACCTCAAAATCTTCTGAACTATTCGTTTTTTCTGTTTCCAGCATTTCTTGTTGCAGTAGTGCAATCAAGTCTTTACGTGCCCTTAAAGTATCACTAATCAAAGAAGCCTCATCTAATCGATTAACATGATTTAACTCTAAATAACGCTCATCGTGTTGTCTAAACTTCCGTACGGTGCGATGCGCTTGAAAAGCAGCATAGCCCAAAGCAACTAGGGCCTGTTCAGCAGCTTGCAAAGCGGAGTGAAAGGTTTCACGCACGCTATCAATTTCTAAATCCATATATTCAAACGCATCAGTTCTGTTGCGCGCTCTAGCAATAATTTTAACGTGCGGGTAATGTTTTTTGACAAACTTAGCCGTTTTTAAGGCATCGTCTACATTATCAATGGCGATTATCAACAACCTAGCATTAGCAATGCCCGCGGCTTCCAATACATCTGGGCGGCTAATATCTCCATAATAAGCCTTTAAGCCAAATCGTCGAACAAGCTCAATCTGATTGGGGTCATGCTCAATGACGGTGGGTGCTAACTGTAAACCATTAAGCAATCTGGTAACAACTTGGCCAAAACGGCCATACCCGCCCACAATCACTGCACGTTGAGTTTCCACCTTGTCAAAATCTTCAGATTTTTTCTCCTTGAGACAATTACGCTGCCAAATACTCCAGAGCAGCATGAGTAATGGCGTTGTAAGCATAGAAACCACAACTACTGCATTAAACAAGCTAGATTGCGGCGCGCTAATAACACCTAATTTTGCCGCTTCGGCATAAATCACAAAGGCAAACTCACCAATTTGAGAAAGTGTTAAAGCGAATAATATCGCGTCCACACGGTTTAGCTTAAAGACGCGTGCTAAGCCAAACAACAAAGCTATCTTGGCACACACAAACACAATAACTAAACCAACAACCAGTAGTGGCTTTTGCAAAATCAAGCCAATATCTACCGACATGCCAATCGCAATAAAAAACAACCCTAATAGCAAGCCTTTAAATGGCTCTATGTGTAATTCTAATTCTTGTCGATATTCAGAATCCGCCAATAGGACTCCGGCTAAAAATGCACCTAGCGCCATAGACAGCCCTACCGACTGCATTAACATCGCAACGCCCATCACCAAGAATAAAGCAAAGGCGATAAAGATTTCGCGCATCCCGGTATTAGCAATGTAGTGTAAAACCGGCCGCAGTAAATAATTACCACCGACAATAATCACAGTAATCAAGCCTACTGCAGGTAATGCCGCCATCCAATTAAATGACATGCCCGCACTTTGTGGTGCTAATAGTGCTAAACAAAGTAATAAGGGGATTACCGCTAAATCTTGAAATAACAAAACAGAAAAAGCCGCGCTGCCCGAGGGCTGTTTCAATAAACCGCGTTCATTTAATATTTGCACGGCAATGGCGGTAGATGACATCGCGACACCCATAGCCGCCACTAACGCTAATCGCCATTCAGTGTGCAACAACTTACTAATAGCAAACATCACTATGATGGTGAGTGCAACTTGCAAGCCGCCTAAACCAAAAATCGGCAAGCGCATTTGCCACAGTTTTTCAGGCTCTAACTCCAGGCCTATCAGAAACAACATCATCACCACACCGAATTCGGAAAACTGTAATACAGTTTCCACATTTTCTATTAAGCCTAATCCCCAGGGGCCTATCAATATACCGGCAAGCAAATAACCCAAGACGGAGCCGAGCCCTACTCGTTTGGATATTGGTACGGTCAGCACTGCAGCGCCTAAATAGACGATGCCTTGCATGAGAAAAGTAGGGGTATGGCCGGTCATTAGGATTACTGTTCTATTAATTCTTTACCACATTGTATAAACCTAAATTAATACGTAAAGCTTCAAAAGTTGGGTGCGTAAAAATGACCAATATACGCAGTGGATTCGTAGCGGTGTTTGTTTGAAACTGCATAATTAGCTAACACATCTCAACTAGATGAGTAATTGATTATTCACCAATGATTTTTACTAAGACACGTTTTTTGCGCCTACCATCAAATTCACCATAAAAAATCTGTTCCCACGGACCAAAGTCTAAGGCACCTTCGGTAATCGCCACTACCACCTCACGACCCATGACTTGACGTTTCATATGCGCATCCGCATTGTCCTCGCCAGTATCGTTATGACGGTAACTAGCTACCGGCTCATGTGGTGCTAAACGCTCTAACCATTGCGTATAGTCGTAATGCAAGCCATGTTCATCATCATTAATAAATACACTGGCAGTGATATGCATTGCATTCACTAAAACAAAGCCTTCGCGCACGCCGCTTTCGTGCAAACATTCACGTACCTGATTGGTAATGTTGATAAACGCAACACGGGTAGGCGGGTTAAACCAGAGTTCTTTACGATAGCTTTTCATATGACTTACTCCTAAAACTTTTAATCTTGAATCTATTTTAGCATTAGATACTATTACCAAATTACATACAAAAAAACCTTCATTAAGAAGGTTTTTTATTAAACAAGTACAAACGCTAAATCTTTAAGCTTTTACATCAATGGAATGAGAAAACTCTTTACCCTCATTATCAGTGGCTTTAACTTCTAATGCCCCTGGCGCACTGGGGATAAAATCAAATTTAAAATAAGGGTCTTCGCTAGTGCCAACGCCTATATCGACACTCATAACTGGCTTGCCATTAAAAGTGAATGTTGCTTTATTAATATAAAACGCAGGCACAAAACCCTGTGACACTAAATCGCGCTGCAAGCCTGTGCGCATAGGATGTTTAATGATAAAAGTTGCTGCAGTTGGCTCACCAAATTTAACTGGATTTGCAACATTAAGTTTAATTTTACCAGCACTAGCGCGAATTTCTGCTTCATTACCATCAACAGTGCCGCCACAACCACCAGCAGCACGGATTTCACGCGAGGCTAGATATAATTTTCCATCGGCTGTTTCACCAACCAAGCGCACAAATGCATCTGTTTCAAAGCGAATACGTGTCGCTAACGAAAAATTACCCAATACATCAGTCAAATGATAAGTAGCGGTGAGCGGAATAGGATTTGCATCCACGAAAACATACAGATTTTTAATCACCGCACCATTCGCAGCAGCATTATCAATGTGATAGCTCACTGGCACTTGCGCGCCACTTTCGGCGCGGCGTGGTGCTTCAATTTTAATAAAATCCACTTCCTGCATTTGACGTTGACCAAAATACGCTTCCTTCACTACACCCCATAGTTTAGGATCAGCTTCAGCGCTGGCATGAGATACAAAACCAAGCCACAGGCTAGTACCTAGAAAAAAAGCCGTCGACCATTGTTTATACATCATATTACCCTCTGTAGTCTTACCATTTGCCTGCACTAACCTCTAAAACTAATGATTGAATTTAGTGTTAATAGTTCATGATTATAAATTGTTGATTTGCCACGTCTGTGACGGCAGTCACATAGCTATTTAGCCCATTAACCAGCTAATCTCTCAGATTAAAATTAAGCTCAATACCATTTCCGACTGGATCTTTAAAATTAATCTGCTTCACTTTAATAATGGGCAAATCGCGCGTTGTGTAGGGAATGTGATGTGCTTTTAAATGCGCTTCCATGGCAGGCATATCGGTACAGGTAAAGGATACATGGTCAAACGTGCTATTTACATTCAGTGCTGGCTCACTCTCGCCTTTGTACTCGCTTAAATGCAATATATCGTTATCACCTATATATAGCCAAAACCCATAACTGGTAAAACCTGGGCGCGGCCCTACTTTTAAGCCAACGATATCGCAATAAAAATCTTTCAGCACGTGCATTAAATCACGTGATGCGCGTAAGTTGTAATGGTTGATTTCGGTGATTGGCATAGTTTCAAAAGCTAAATGATTAATAAGTGATTTTACTCTTGAATAACGCTCAAATGATACAGCGCAAAGCTCAGTGCTAATCACCTGCAAATTCGCATAAGGCAAATGATGGTAACCCTTTTTGCGCTAAACGCTGCACACCACCCAAATCGGGCAAATCAATCACAAACGCACATTCCACTATCACGCCGCCCAGCTTTTGAATCAGCACCGCCGTTGCTTCTGCCGTGCCGCCTGTGGCGATTAAATCATCCACCAGCAAAATGCGCTCATTTTGGCTAATCGCATCCGAATGAATCTCCACACGATCTGTGCCATATTCCAGCACATAATCATGTCCCATGGTTTCCGCAGGTAACTTGCCTGCCTTGCGCACAGGCACAAAGCCCACACCCAGCTTGTATGCCAACGCTGCACCAATGATAAAACCACGTGATTCTACACCCACTACTTTGTCGATTGTTTGATGTTGGTAACGACTGTAAAAAGAATCAATCACTTCACGCAAACCCGCAGGGTCTTTAAGCAAGGTGGTAATGTCACGGAACTGGATGCCGGGTTTTGGGTAGTGCGGAATTGTTCGAATAAGGGATTTGATAGTCATTGATTTAGATTCGGTCTCTAAATCAATTAGACTTGTTTAGAAAAGTGAAATTCACTCCGCACGTGCATCATGTCGCGATTGGCGCGTAGGTTGATATGGTTGATTTCGGTAACTGGCATAACTTTTAGCTATCTTCGGACTTATCTTCTAATTTTGGAAGCGGAGAGTCGCTGGGCAACTCTTCGGCTCTTGCTTGAGTTCTCCAAACTATCTCTGTGATTTCCTTAATACGGTCTACAATAGGTTTTACATCATTACCAAACTTACCGACGGCTACTCCTGCATCACCAACCAAACCCCAGAACTTATCCAAGTCTGACATTTTTTTATGTAGTTCCGCTTGCAGCTTTTCTAACCTAGATAGAAGTCGGCGCTTATGGGCCTCTTCAAAATCATTAGATTTGGATACATGCTCCCGTAATTCATTTACCAATGTCTGAATTCTATCTAAGTCACCTTGTGAAAATTCATATGAAAATACATTATTGAAATTAGTTCTAAAATGTAATTTATATGATTCCACCTTAAGTTTTGACAATTCTGCTGTATACAACTCGTTCACATTCCTGACAAGTTCAAGAATTACAGTGCAATCTTGATTCAAGTTGCCAGATATATTAGGAATTCTAATCTTTTCAGACAGAAGCCCTGCCTCTTCCAGACTACTTAGTAAGGCATATGTTTCAAGTAGTATTTCATAATGCCTATCATCCCATTCAGAGTAATTTTCTAAATCTAAATCTTCGATTGCTATTCGAGAAATATCAAAAATTCCTGTTACCGGCTCATTTGCTAAATTTACCAAAAATTTTTCGTCAAATAGCATTTAAAATCCCTTCTAAACTACCCAGCCACATTTTGCTGAGAGCGAACTCTAATATGTAATTCTCTAAGTTGTTTCTCATCCACTTCATTTGGCGCATTAGTCATTAAACATTGCGCACGTTGCGTTTTAGGGAAGGCAATCACATCACGGATAGACTCTGCACCTGCCATGAGCGTAACCAAACGGTCTAAACCAAACGCCAGACCACCATGTGGTGGCGCACCATATTGCAGCGCATCAAGCAAGAAGCCAAATTTTTCTTGCGCTTCTTCTTTGCTGATTTTAAGCGCATCAAATACTTTAGATTGCACATCTTGCTTATGGATACGCACTGAACCGCCGCCCACTTCCCAGCCGTTTAGCACCATGTCGTAGGCTTTAGATAAGCAAGCACCTGGGTTTGAAACCAACAAGTCTTCGTGACCATCTTTTGGTGCGGTGAACGGGTGATGCAATGCTGCCCAGCGGTCATTTTCTTCATCATGTTCAAACATTGGGAAATCAACCACCCACAATGGCGCCCATTTCCGACCATCGACATGGCCTTTTTCGTGGCCGATTTTTGTACGTAATGCGCCTAAAGCCTCGTTCACTACTTTAGCTTTATCTGCACCAAAGAATACGATATCGCCGTTTTGTGCGCCTGTACGGTCAATAATGGCTTGTAATGCGGTGACATTAATATTTTTGACGATTGGGCTTTGCAAGCCTTCTTCATTCAGTTTAGTGATGTCGTTAATCTTGATATAAGCCAAACCTTTTGCGCCGTAGATTTTTGCAAACTCGGTGTAAGCATCAATTTCTGAACGTGAAATACTCGCGCCGTTTGGTATACGCAAGGCAGCCACACGCCCACCCACCATATTAGCCGCACCGGCAAATACTTTGAAATCGACATCTTTCATCACGTCTGAAAGCTCGGTGATTTCTAGCGTCACACGCATATCCGGCTTATCAGAACCGTAACGCGTCATTGCCTCATGAAACGACATACGTGGAAATACGGTTGGCAATTCCACGCCTTGCACCTTGTGCAACATTTGGCGAATCATTTCCTCGACGATATTCATGATTTGTTCTTCTGTCATGAATGAGGTCTCAATGTCCACTTGTGTGAATTCTGGCTGACGATCCGCACGTAAATCTTCATCACGAAAGCATTTAGTGATTTGGAAATAGCGATCAAAACCTGACACCATCAACAATTGTTTAAATAGTTGTGGTGATTGTGGCAATGCAAAAAACTGCCCAGCATGCACGCGGCTTGGCACTAGGTAATCGCGCGCACCTTCTGGGGTTGAGCGCGTAAGCATTGGAGTTTCAATTTCAATAAAGCCAGCAGTATCTAAATAATCGCGCAAGGTTTTAGCCACACGGTAGCGCAACATCATGTTTTTTTGCATCGTTGGACGGCGCAAATCAATGTAACGGTGTTGCAAACGCACCGTTTCAGTAAGGTTTTCATCATCCAGCATAAACGGTGGCGTAAGTGAAGCATTGAGAATTTCAATCTCCGTAGCAATCATTTCAACTTCGCCTGTAGCCAAGTTAGCGTTCACTGCGCCTTCTGGACGAGCGCGTACTACACATACAATTTTAAGCACATATTCACTACGTACTGACTCAGCAATGGCAAATGCCGCTTGCGTATCAGGATTCACAACAATTTGCGCCATGCCTTCACGGTCACGCAAATCAATAAAAATCACGCCGCCATGGTCACGGCGGCGATGTGCCCAACCACATAAAGTAACAGTTTGGCCAATGAGATCGCGGTTTAAATGTCCGCAGTAGTGAGTGCGCATATTGATTTCTTAAATATTAAAAGTTTGAAAAATGGATTAAATCGGAGTTTTGCTGGGTTCTATTTTACTTACTACATCTTACGGGGCACAGCATGTGGCGTCACCACACCCATACTAATGATGTATTTAAGTGCTTCATCTACGCTCATTTCAAGCTCGACGACATCTGATCTTTTCATCATTAAAAAATAGCCGCCCGTTGGGTTGGGTGTAGTCGGCACATAAACACTCACGAAATCACCAGTAAGATGGTTTACCACATCACCGCCAGGCTCACCCGTTTGAAAGGCGATTGTCCAGCTGCCCTCGCGTGGAAACTGCACTAATAATGCCTTGCGAAAAGCATTGCCAGAGTCTGAAAATAAAGTATCTGACACTTGTTTAACGCTAGAATAAATAGATTTCACAAACGGCACATGGCCAAGCATATTCTCCCAGAATGCAATAATTTGCTTACCAAAAAAATTGGTCGCAATCACGCCAGTCATAAAAATAATACAGATGGTGAGCAATGTGCCAATTCCAGGGATATCCAAACCTAATTGGGCTTTTGGTCGCCAGGATTCTGGTAGCAGATATAAGCTACCATCCATTAAATGAATGATTGAAGTTAGCACCCATGCTGTGATGAAAAGCGGCACCAGCACCAGCAAACCCGTAATAAAATAGCGTTTCATGTTGTTTGATTTCGTTTCTTAGTAAATTAATAACTATCTATAACCAGCCCAACACAAATAATTCAATCACGCAGTAGCTAATTAATGGCAAGCACAGCCTGTGGCACAGGCTGCAGCAGGTGGCTCGGCAGATTTTTCCGTTTTACTGTCTAATTTTTCAGCAGCTTTGTTGTTACTTTTGGCGCCGCTATTTTTAAAGTCTGTTGCATACCAACCTGTACCGTTTAATTGAAAGCTTGGCGCAGATACTTGTTTGGCAAATGTTGCTTTACCGCAAGATGGGCAATTCGTTAAATTAGGCTCGCTAATTTTGCGCATCACTTCTTTTTTTAAGCCGCAGCTTGTACATTCGTAATCGTAAATAGGCATGTAATCACCTCAAAATTTCATTAGCCGTAAATTATACCTTAATCTAATCAAGCGCATACAATCGCCATGAAGGCAATTCCACGTTTTTGTTAGGCTCAATGAAAAAGCCCCTGAAATCAGGGGCTTGTTTTACGGGGAACGCGCGCTATTTCTTACTTACACCCAACTCCATTTTTAGGTTGATTGTTTTGCCATCACCCATCAATTTGGTGGGTTCTGCAATACTGACACGGTCAGCCGTTAAACCAGAATTTTTCACCAAATAATTCTGCATGGCGCTGGCTCTGGCCTTGGCTAACGCGGTTAAATCCGCATCGAAAACATTAGCGGTTAACTTAAGCTGTTGCAGCATTTCCGCATATTTAGGTACATCCTCAGGTTTAGATTTCTTAAAGTAATCTTTCAGTGACTCCAGCGCTTTCAGGCTGCGTCCTTCGCCTTTACGCTCTTTGAGCATGTTTTCTATGGAAGACTGCACTTTGACATTGTTGAGATCCAGCGGCCCTGGTTGCTCGCCATCCTGCAGCTTAATGCCCATATCTTTCATCACATCGCGGCGTGTTGCCAACTCTTGTAGTGCCGCTTTATCTACGATGGCATCATATGCTGGAACAATCTTGAGTGTTAGAGAAGCACGCTTAGCCATACCGCCAGCCACAGCTTTAAGTTTCTCCTGCTCTTCTGGAGCAAGCGTAGCTGAACCAGGATCAAAACTCACAGCCTCAAGTTTGTCTGAACTCACACCCAGCAATTTACCAAGCAACCGAAACGGTGAGGTCACGATCTTCTCGAACACATTCAGAATTGCTTTCCAAACAATTTTTCCGTAACTAAACTGTGGGTCATCCAGACTGCCAGAAATCGGCAAATCAAGGTCAATCAGCCCATCGCTATCTTCCAGCAATGCAATTGCCAGATCAAGCGGTAGATGCATTGCATCAGGGCTATCAACACGCTCACCTAGTTTTAATTTATTAATGACAAATTTGTTTTCGCCTGTCAATTGGCGCTGTTTGATTTTGTATTCGAGATCTACGGACAGTTTGCCGGAATCAATTTTTCGACCAGCAAATTTACCTGAATACGGTGTCAGACGATTCATCTCAAGATTGCGAAAACTAAGCTTCAGATCGGTAAAGTCTGTAGCGCGGAATGGTTGTACCGAGCCGCGAACCCGTGCAGAGCCAAACTCATCCACCTTGCCATCCAGCTCAACTTGCGCAGTCGTGCTGGGGTTGCTGGAAAGCCCATTAATCACGCCAGTCAGCGTATTGATGTGTGTACCAAACTGCGGCTTAAGCGAGAGGTCAGCAAACTCTAGTTCGGCATTATCAATGCTGACTCGGTCAATAGACACAGGAAAAGTTTCTGCAGCACCTGTGTCAGCAGGCTGAGCAGACGCTGTTGATGGGTTTACCTGATTTGTAGCAGTTGATGCGCTCGCTGTAGCTGACGTACGCAATATGCGCTTCACGTTCAGCGTTTTATCTTCAAAGATAATAAATTTGCCTGTCGCTTGCTCTATGCGCAATCCATCCATATGCAGTTGATTCGGTGCAAAGGCTAATTTAAGTGATGTACTAGAAACAGATTTCCATCCAAGAAACAATGCGTCATCTGGCTCTTCATTAAGTGCAAGCTGATTAATACTGAATCCACCAACAAACTGACCTGTGACAGATTGTCCAGCTTTCATTACAAGCTTGCCGTTTACATTAGCCTGGCCATCCTTTAATTTTAGATAAGCCACCTGAGTGATGTAGGGCGAAAATGGCTTGAGCGAAAGCGCATCCAGCTTGATTTGAACATCGGCCTTAAATGGCATCAGCGCCACTTTACCATTCATATCAAATTGACCGCCCTGCTTAACTTGGAATTTGGCTTTGACTGGCATAGGCTTAGCCAAATCCAGCGACGCATCACTCAACTCAAATAAGGCATTTTGTATATCCAGCACAACTGGGCTAGACGTAGTTTTATCTTCAATATGCACCCCACTTTTTTGCAAAGCAAGCTTAGCCAATGAAACTTTCCAACCAGATGCATAAAATGCTTTGGATTTAACAGGACTAACTGATTGTGTACTGGCAACCTGCTCTAACGCCGTTTGCCAGTTGATTGATTTATTCGCTTCACGCAGCACCTGTGTTTGCAAGCCAGAAATAACGAGCTCAGGCAAGTTCACACTGCTATCTTTGAGATTGACCACGCCATTCTGCAGGCTGATTTTGTCAAGACTAGCAAGAGCTTGTGGATAGAGCGCAGATTGCACACTAATTCCACCAAGCTCAGCGCCAGTCTGCTGCAGGATAACTCCACCATCGGCATTAGTCGCTGTCAGATTGAGATTAATGTCTTTAATCACAGTATCCAGCGGATGCACGAAGCTTTGGTCATGAACAGCCGCTTGCCAGTGTTCTAATTTGAAACTGGCAAGATCAAAGTTAAGCGGCTTTTTCTCTGGCTTGATATCAGACTGATTGTTTGCGGCTTCATCTGGCGCAGCCTGAGTATTGGCTGGTAAAAGTTGTTGCCAGTTGATACTGCCATCTTTAGCTCGTGTGGCGTTTACTTCACCTGCCTGCAAGGCAATTTCACCTACTTTTAACTGGTTGGCAGCCAAATCAAAATCAACCCCATTAACAGCAGCTTCATGCAGTTTAAAAAGTCGCTCTTTACCTTGCGTTAAGATAAGCTGCTGTGCGGCAATATCCAGCCCTGCAAACTTAAACTGAGCGCCATTGAACATGGAAAAATCCAGCGCGGGTAGCTTTACCTGCAAGTCATCCAGCGCCAGTTGTGCATCGCCTTGCAAGTTAGCCGCCAGATTTGAAAGTCGGACTGCCAAGTTTTCGAGTCGGACTTCTGGTACTGGTGGAAGCGCTAGCTGCGCAGAATCAGTTGGCGCCGGCTGCTTTACAGGTGCTTTGACCATGGCAAATTTGTAGCCAAAACTGGTTTGCAAATCGCCAGTCGTTAATGTGAATGGCAATGCCTGTTGTTTCAGCACTTGCATCATTTTTGCAAGATGCACGCCCTTAATGTCCACTGAGCCTGTAGAAGCAATAGGATTAAGCGCGAGACTGCCTTTCCATTTTATAGTACCGCCCTGCTCAGGTAGCTGGGCAGAAATCAGGTAGTCTCCTCTATCTTCAGGCAAGGTAGAAAGCCCCTCAAGCTCAAGTCCAAGCGGCTCAAATACAGCCTGGAATGGCGTTGGACGATTGCGCTCCGTATATTGAATATCACCACCTTCAATCAAGAGATGGTCTATCAACACACGCGTCATCTGTGTGTCATCCGGCTTTTTATCTTTGTTTAATCTGGCGATTAAATCAGCCCAATTCAAAGTACCATCAGGTGCAATATCCACCATCACTTCTGGCGCAGTCAGATGGATATCTTTTAAACGCCAAGCCAAATGAAAGACGCCTGAGGCCTCAAGGTTAACCGCCAAATGTTTAAAGCCAGCTAGTGGCGCGCCATTCGGCTTGGTGAGGCGCAAATTATCTACGGTGAGAACGAGGCCAAATGGATCAAACTTCACTTGACCCACCGTCATGCGACTAGCGAGATTGTGTTCTGCCACCCACGGTAGAACACGTTTAGCAATTGGATTTACCGCAAAATAGGCAAGCAAAAGATAAGCGATAAATAAGCCTATCGCTATTTTGAATGGCTTTACGAAATGGCAATTTTTGAATTGCAGTATTTTTTTAAATTTTTGATTCACTATCATTCCCTACCACGCACTTGCTCATCTGAGTTAATCAAACAGATTAGAAAGTATAATAGCTTAGCGCTTAATCAACCAGTACCTAAAAATACAGCCGAATAGCCAAAAGATTATCTGGCTGTGATAATGGGTGTTATAGGGTGTCAGTCAGAATCAAACTCAACTAACCCCTTGAGAATGTAAGAAATGCTTGCCTAGCAAGCGCCAGCATTCGCTAAATATTCACAAATTAACCACCTTGGCGAAAATCTGGGTAAAGTAGCATGCCACCATCAACAGCAACTGTAATTCCAGTAATATAGCTGGCGAGATCACTGCATAAAAAGGCGATTGTATGACCAACCTCGTCAGGCTCGCCTACTCGCCCCATGGGAATCTTTTCATCGAGGTCAGCTAGCCCCTTGGGGTCTTGCCAAACGTTGGCATTAATTGGGGTTTTAATTGCTCCAGGCGCAATTGCGATGACACGAACGCCCACAGACGCCACCTCTTGCGCTAATGTCTTGCTGAACATACTGAGCCCCGCTTTTGCACTTGTATAGGCACTGTATCCAGCCCAAGGGATAAACTCATGAACTGAACTTATGTTAATAATAACGCCGCGACCCTGCTTACTCATTCGCGCTACAGCTTCTCGTGCACAATAATAGGGGCCGAACAGGTCAATCTCGATGACCTGGCGCCAAGCCGTGATGTCGCTATCCACGCAAAGAGCACGCGTGCCATCGGTGCCAGCGTTGTTAACCAGAATATCTAGGCCGCCAAGATCTTTATCCACTTGTTGAAATAACGCATCCACATCTTCTTTTTTCGAGACATTATCTAGCTGGAAGGCATACGCTTTTACGCCGAAAGACTTCGCTACTGTAACTACCTCCTCTGCAGCACCGGCTTGGTAACGATAAGTAATCGCAACATCCGCACCTGCTTGTGCAAGCGATTTCGCTGTCGCTGCACCCAAGCCAGAGTCACCACCTGTGATAAGCGCCTTGCGGCCTTGAAGATTAATTGGAATCACAATATTTCCTTTTTCCTATTCAATAATCTGCACTTCGTAATTCTGGCCTTCCCATGTTTTCTGGTTTAGCCAGTAAAAGGTGAATTGGAAGGTTTCACCAACTTTGAGGTCACTAAGCGGAAGTTCGACTATATGCACGCCAAGGCCTGTATCTTGGGTATTACTATCCTTAACATCTTTCCATCCATTGATACCCCAATGCACGCTGGCCGAAGCTCTAAGTGCGAGAGAAAATTGATTGCCAGACCGCATTCGTTGGGGACGATAACGTGGCCCCCAAACGCTATGAGAAAGCTTAGGACTTACTCCTTGGTAGCGCTTCCAAGTGGCTACAGGTCGATCTACTGGATAACCCAGTGCGCGACTGAAACACAGCTTGATAAACTCAGCATGCGCCCAAACCAATGGCATAGCCGAGCCACTTGGCTTGCCTGGCTCAAGATGGTGCTCTGGAATAGGGCTCCAGTCCCATACTTGTTCTGGCAGAAGCCCTGTAGAACTGGTCATAGCTGCCATGGCTTCGAGATAAGGTAAGGAATCTTCGCCTGCCAGGAGCGCATAGTGCCCACGCTCTCCTGTCAGTAGAGGCCAGCCACGCCCGCGTCCGGTACCATCAAAAGCACTTCCATCATTGTGCTCGCCATAGCCATCTCCGTTATACCTGTGCCAGACAGGACCATTAGGAGTATCCGTTTTAAGCAGTTGGTCCACTACTTTTAGGCTATCAATAATGTAGGGGGCATCTGGCTTGCGCAACCCGTAACGTACCAACTGCAAAAAGTCTGTTCCGATTTGTTCATCGGCTGGCAAATCTGGGTCGCAGGCTCTGTTTTTAATTAATATATGCTCTGACTGGGCGCCGTCATGCACCAACACATCTGCTGGAGCAGTGCGAATGTAATACCCCTTCACTCCAACGCGCCGCGCCAGTGGAGTATCCTTTGCAACAGTCCAATCATCAAGATGAGCGTTCCAATTGTCAGCAAGAAGTAGGGAAACCTCTTTTTCCGTCCCATCGAGGAATGTGCTACCCTCAACCAATGCAGCGATGGCGGTGGCAATCGTAAAGGTATTAATACCAGCATCCTCTTCCCACCTATCCTGGCCCGTACTAGGGCCTTCACGTGCGGTAAAGGAAAGTGCACGCCGCACCATGTCTGTGACTGGAATTCCATCTAAAGCATCATGACTTTGCAAAGCAGAAGCCAAAAGAACTGGAAAGGCAGTTTCATCAAGTTGAATTCCTTGCCAGAATGGAGCACCGCCAAGCCACTGATTTTGTAGCCAGTGTCCATCTTCCTGTTGTGTAGCAATTAGATAACGCAGCACATCTCTGGCATCATCAAATGCTCCTATTGCTACAAGTGCGCCCGCAGTCTCTACTAAATCACGACACCACACTAGATGATAGCCGCCACGAGTCTGGCTACTTTCTCCCCAAGGCACAGCTAGGCTTGCCACCGCTGCGCCAGCGAAGGTTCGATCTTGGTGAACTTTAAGCACCATACTTGATTTCAAAAGCATCTCGTGAAGATGGTTAGATAACTTGGGAAACTTAAACTTTTGCATCCAAGATTCCCAAAGTTGGCATTGAGCGTCCCAAGCCGTAGAAAAATCTTCCATAAGGCTAGCAACAGCAAGCGTAGCTGCCGCCTCCTGGCTCGTACTCAGACCTAGGGAAAGCGTAGCTTGATTTGGCAACTCTCCCATCAGAGAAACCGCTGCAGGCCCTGCGGTGTCATACTCCCACGTCATACGTCCATTTTGGTGAAAATCTTGCCAGCCATCACTCGCTTCAAGGCAACCGACAGAACAACGCTGCCAAGCGTCGGAACCATCTTGCGCAACTGCCGCTAACGCTAACCCAAAAGGTCCCTGCTCAGCCCATAAGATAGTACGGCCGTTATAATTGCCAACAGAGGCCTGATTATTTTCAGCATCTCCTCCAAGCCTTGCTGCCAGAAGCGCATATGGTTTTAGACCCGCATCGCCCTCCAGCCGATAGCATAAAAGAAGCGTATCGCGGTTTTGCGAAGGGCAAATTTGGAGGGTAAAAGTAAAGCGCGGATGATGATGAACAACTGTAACTTCGGGCACCGCAGGATTGGGCTGGCTTACTTCATAGTCTCGGAGTTGACGCAGTTCAACCCAAAACCCCTGATCGTCTGCGATGATAAAACCTAAATCTTTGATTTGAGGGATGTCTATGCGTGGATAGTAAACTTCCGTCACAATCCCCTCAGCAACGGTGAACCACAGTCTTGAAAATCCCAAGCTGGTCCCCACCATATCCTTACCTGCATGTGACCAAGTAGGGTGAGAGAATGCTGCCTGAGGGGCTTTCATCTGGACTTTCAGTTGTTATTTACTCAATGGACATGATTTTGTCCTGATTGGTTCAGATACTCTTGATAGTAGCCTTAGAAATGTTTGACTCAAGAATTTAATATGCAGTAGTGGTTATACTTGAAACGATGAAGTCTTTACAGAAATTCAAGTGTAAATAAAGAAAAACCCCATTAACTTATTAGGTTAATGGGGTTTGTTTACACTAGCATTATAGGTAGGTCCTAAAATGGAATGTCATCCTCAAAATCATCGAAACCTGAGCCGCCAGCACTTGAGCTAGCCGGGGCTGACTTTGCGGCAGATTGATTGGTCGCTGCTGGCTGTCGGGCAGGCGCTTGATTGTAATTATCTTGTCCGCCGCGGCTTTGATCCATATCGCCTCCATCATAGCTGGCGCTTGAGCCACCGGCGCCAGTACGGCCACCCAGCATTTGCATCTGGTCAGAAATAATTTCTGTTGTGTAGCGGTCTTGACCCTCTTTAGTTTGCCATTTGCGCGTTTGTAAGCGACCTTCTATATAAACACTTGAGCCTTTTTTAAGATACTCACCTGCGATTTCAGCTAGTTTGCGGTACATGACAATATTGTGCCATTCAGTACGTTCTTGCTTCACGCCTGCCTTATCTTTCCAATTGTCGGTAGTCGCAATGCTGAAGTTACAAACAGCCTCACCGTTAGGCATAAAGCGCATCTCTGGGTCACGCCCTAAATTGCCGACTAAAATAACTTTATTGACTGATGCCATTACCTATCCTCCTATGAGCTGTTGCACGGCCTGGTCATCCCATTCGCGCTGATTATCTATTTTCAGTACAATTTTTGCTTCATTTGCAAATACGGTAGCTTCGTGCACACCAACTACTTTCAGTAACTTATCTGCTAGTTCCCGTGCTTTTACCTCACTGGCTAATAAAGCACCTAGCAAGACTTTATCTTGTATATGGTACATTTTAGTTTTGACCGCCATGGGTGCTTGCATGCTGAGCGCAAACAATAGCCATATGCCCATTAACACGCTACAAAAGATAAAGACAGCAGAATCATCATAGTGATGTGCTAAATACCCACCCACTACACCACCGACAAACACACCTAATGATTGACAAGTATTATACACACCAATCGCAGTGCCTTTTGTAGCCGCTGGCGCGATTTTACTGATAATGCTTGGCAAACTCGCTTCCAATGTATTAAACGCGACAAAATATGCCGTCAGCGAAAATACGATGCCCCAAAATGAGTGTATAAAAGCAGCAAAAAGTAATTGCGCCACGACCATCATGGCAATTGCAGAAACAAATACCTGCTTCATTTTTGAGCGTTTTTCAGCGTAAATAATGGCTGGCACCATGAGTATGAAAGAAATAACCAACACGGGTAAATAAATTTTCCAATGCTGATTCACATCCCATCCAGGAATCTCTTTTAGCGCAAATGGCACCACAATAAATAACGCCATCTGTGCTGCATGTAGCGCAAAAATACCAAAATTTAAACGCAATAGCTGCGTATTCTTAATAACTTCTTTAAGATTAGCCTTGGAAGCCTCAGCATCCGAATGAAAGCTGCTAATGGTTGGATTTGGCACGATAAACTTGATCACCAGCATAGCGAGTATGGTCAAAATACCAGTCATCAAAAAAATGCCTGGCACACCTATCCACTGATTCAGTGCTGGGCCAGCAACAAGCGATACGGCAAAGGTAATGCCAATGGTGCCGCCTATCATCGCCATGGCTTTAGTACGGTGTTCATCAGAGGTTAAGTCTGCTACCAAAGCCGTTACCGCGGCAGAAACCGCACCCGCTCCTTGAATAGCACGACCCACAATAATCATTTCAATACTGGTGGCGTAAGCTGCGATAAAGCTACCGATGGCAAAAATAATCAAGCCAAAATAAATAACCTTTTTACGGCCAAACTTGTCTGATGCTATGCCAAAAGGTAATTGGAAAATCGCCTGCGTTAGGCCATATGCACCCAGTGCCCAGCCTATCATCGTGCTACTGGGGTGGCTAGGCAGTGTAGATGCATAAATCGCAAAAATCGGCAGAATCAAAAACATGCCTAGCATGCGTAAGCCATAAATAGAGGCTAAACTCAAGCTAGCGCGCATTTCCAGTGCTGACATACGTGACGATATACTGGGAGTTGTTGAATTAGGATTACGAGTTGAGGTCATCGTGTTAAATAATTTTTATGAAATAAATTGAGCATTAAGCTTAAAATTGAGTATATTAGCAGGTTGCTCTCAATTACGTGAATGAAGATGGAATATATAAAAGTACGCGGTGCCAGAACGCACAATTTAAAGAACATTTCGCTTGATATTCCACGCAATAAAATGGTCGTCATTACCGGTTTATCCGGCAGTGGTAAATCGTCGCTAGCTTTTGATACACTATACGCAGAAGGTCAACGCCGGTATGTAGAATCTCTTTCTGCTTATGCACGACAGTTTCTAGCGCGTATGGATAAGCCTGATGTTGATTTAATTGAGGGCTTATCACCCGCCATTTCTATCGAGCAAAAATCCACATCACACAATCCACGTTCTACAGTTGGTACAGTAACAGAAATTCACGATTATTTGCGTTTGCTTTATGCACGTGCGGGCGATCCAGAATGTCCGGAGCACAATATCAAGTTACAAGCACAAACCGTCACTGAGATGGTGGATGGCGTATTGAAACTGGCTGAAGATACCAAAATCATGATTCTAGCGCCTGTAGTAGCAAACCGCAAAGGTGAACAGGTCGATTTATTTGAAGAACTGAAATCACAAGGCTTTGTGCGGCTACGTGTAGACGGCGAAATTTATGAAATGGACGCCCTGCCCAAGCTCGCTAAAACGACTAAACATACGGTTGATGTGGTCGTAGACCGTATTAAAGTGAACGTTGAAATTAAGCAGCGACTTGCCGAGAGTTTTGAAACAGCATTACGTTTAGCCGAAGGTAAAGCGATTGCAGTTGAGATGGAGTCAGGCAAAGAACATTTATTTTCTGCCAAATTCTCCTGCCCAGCTTGTGATTACTCACTAGCCGAGTTAGAGCCACGCCTATTCAGTTTCAACAATCCGATGGGTGCTTGCCCTAAATGTGATGGTTTGGGCAACATGAGCTTTTTTGACCCCAAACGCGTGGTGGCTTTTCCACATTTATCACTCGCTAGCGGTGCTATTAAGGGTTGGGACAAACGCAATCAATTTTACTTTCAAATGCTGTCTAGCTTGAGTGAGCATTATAAGTTTGATTTAGAAACACCGTTTGAAACTTTGCCAGAAACTATACAGGACTTACTGCTGAATGGCAGTGGTCGTGAAGCTATCGCATTTAAATATCTGAATGAACGTGGCGTATTCTTCACTAAAACGCACACGTTTGAAGGCATTTTAAACAACTTACAACGCCGTTATCACGAAACTGATTCCACCACTGTGCGTGAAGAACTGGCGAAATATCTCAATAGTCAAACTTGCCCAGATTGTAGTGGTACACGCTTGCGCCGTGAGGCGCGTCACGTAAAAGTGGGTAATCAAAATATTCACCAAGTATGTGAGGTTCCGTTAAAAGTCGCGCTCCATTTTTTTGAAACATTACAGTTAGAAGGCGCGAAACTCGCTATTGCTGACAAAATCGTCAAAGAAATTAGTAATCGTCTGAAATTTCTAACCAATGTTGGGTTGGAGTATTTATCGCTGTCACGCTCTGCTGAAACATTATCAGGTGGCGAGGCGCAACGCATCCGCTTGGCTAGCCAAATTGGGAGCGGCTTAACTGGCGTGATGTATGTGCTGGATGAGCCATCAATCGGCCTGCATCAACGCGATAACGACCGTTTGTTAGATACACTCAAACGTTTGCGCGATATTGGCAACAGCGTCATTGTAGTAGAACATGATCAAGATGCCATTATGGCGGCTGACTATGTGATTGATATTGGACCGGGTGCGGGTGAACATGGCGGCCAAATTGTGGCCGAAGGTACGCCAGCAGAAATTGAAGCTAACCCCAACTCGCTCACTGGGCAATATATTAGCGGCAAAAAACAAATTACCTATAACCATGCCCGCACTAAGCCTGACCCAGCGCGCTGGTTAACAATGACATCCGCTACGGGCAACAACCTCAAAGACGTGACGCTTAACTTGCCTGTGGGTTTGCTCACCTGTGTAACTGGCGTATCGGGCAGCGGCAAATCTACGCTCATCAATGACACTTTATACCGTGCAGTCGCTCATCATTTATATGGTAGCTCTACTGAACCTGCACCGTTTGCTAATATTGATGGTTTAGAGTTTTTCGACAAAGTAGTAGATGTTGACCAAAGCCCGATTGGCCGTACGCCACGCTCAAACCCCGCAACTTACACAGGGCTATTTACCCCCATTCGCGACTTATTCGCTGCCGTACCTGAAAGTCGCGCCCGTGGCTATGGCCCAGGCAGATACTCATTTAACGTAAAAGGTGGTCGCTGTGAAGCTTGTCAGGGTGATGGTGTTTTGCGTGTAGAAATGCACTTTTTACCCGATGTTTATGTGCCATGTGACGTTTGCAAAGGTATGCGCTATAACCGCGAAACACTGGAGATTAATTTCAAAGGTAAAAATATACATTCTATCTTGGCCATGACCGTGGAACAGGCGCATGAGTTTTTTAGTGCACAACCTGTGATTGCACGTAAACTAAAAACCTTGCTAGATGTGGGTTTAGGCTACATTACACTTGGACAATCAGCTACGACACTATCTGGCGGTGAAGCACAGCGCGTGAAACTGGCTTTGGAGTTAAGCAAACGCGACACTGGTCGTACGCTGTATATTTTAGATGAGCCGACTACAGGCTTGCACTTTGCTGACATCCAATTATTACTGGACGTGATTCATCGCTTACGCGACGCAGGCAACACCATTGTGATTATTGAGCATAACCTTGATGTAATTAAAACCGCCGACTGGATTATCGATATGGGGCCAGAAGGTGGTGATGGTGGTGGCTTGGTAATTGCGGAAGGCACACCAGAACTGGTGGCAGAAAAAACCATAAGCTATACGGCAAAATATCTGAAACCGATGTTAAACAGCTAAAACCCGCCGGCTAGGGTTGTTAAATGCAAACTTAAACGCTCTGCCGATGGCAAGAACTGAGTGAAACTAACCGTTATGGCAAGTCTGCTGAAGGCATACGGGTTTGTATTGTGCTCGCTCTGCGACTTAGATAAGCTGTCGACTTATGCTCATCATAAAAACGTGGATTAGGAATCATCGCCGCCAGTCTGGCTGCTTGAGCACTGGATAAATTAGCTGCATTGGTTTTAAAATAGTGCCGCGATGCCGCCTCTGCACCAAATACACCATTACCCCATTCAATACTATTTAAATAAATCTCTAAAATACGGCGTTTGGTAAGTACCTTTTCTAGCATGACCGTAATAATCGCCTCCTCACCTTTACGCCAAGGCGTGCGCTTGCTAGACAAAAACAAATTTTTAGCCAACTGCTGACTGATAGTGGAGCCACCTGCAACAAATTTGCCTTTTTTCAGGTTTTTTTCATAGGCTTTTTGTATGCCATCCCAATCAAAGCCTACATGATCGACAAATTTAGCATCTTCGCTGGCAATCACCGCACGCTTAAGATTATTGGATATTTGGCTATAATCCACCCACTTGTGACGCAGTTCAGCATCCGGGTTTGCATTTTGTAGAATTTGTAAGCGGTCCTGCATAAATGCGCTTGAAGATGGGTTAAATTTTATCCACCAGCAAATATGCAAAAAAATCCATAATTGGTAAAGCACCATCAACAAGAAAAAGGCCGCTAAGCCGCGTGTCAAATAACCGCCTTTAGTTTTAGGTTTAGTGAAGAACCAAGTTTTTATCGCCACTAGCTTATAACTCTCTCGCCATTTGCATCACAGGTGGTGTTTGTGGTCGTATGCCACGCCACACATAGAAAGCCTCTGCTGCCTGCTCCACCAACATTCCTAAACCATCAGCAACTTGTACATCCTGTGCACGAGCAAACTGCATAAAAGGCGTTTCACGTCCATACATCATGTCATAGGCTAGCGCGCCTTTGGCAAAAATGCTGGCAGGCAGCGGCAATAGCGTATCGGTTAATCCTGTTGAGGTTGCGTTAATCACAATATCAAACTGTTGATGTTGCAGATCATCAAACGCATGCGCACTGACTGATACAAACTGATAATCACCCTGCGTTTGCACCTTTTTCACCATATTTAGGGCTTTATCTAAACTACGGTTGGTAATCACTAACAATGCGGGTGAGCGCGCCAGAATTGGGTGCAGCACACCTTCTGCGGCACCACCGGCGCCAATTAACAAGACACGCTTGTTGGCAAAACTAATATTTAGATTTTGCTCTACATCATGCACCAAACCAGCGCCATCAGTGTTATCGCCAATAATCTGGCTACCTGATATTGGATTATTGGTAAAAATCAGCGTGTTGACAGCGCCCGCATCGCTGGCGCGCTCCGTTAAGCTATCCGCTAAGCTAAAAGCTTCCAGCTTAAATGGCACGGTGACATTTGCCCCGCCAAAGCCTTGTGTAATCAGTGCATGCACTGTTTTCACAAAGCCATCTAATGGCGCAAGCACTCGACTATATTCAATCAATTGTCCAGTTTGTGCAGCAAAAGCCGCATGAATAATCGGTGATTTGCTATGTGCAATCGGATTGCCTATTACTGCATATTGCGCTAAAAAGGGTATATCGACTTGTAAGCTCATATCTTAATTTAGGCGTTAGTCCAGGGTAGACCTGCATGCTTCCAGCCATTAATCAGCGTACGCTGTTTTGCCGCATTAGTTTCGCCTTCAAAACCTTCTATCATGTTGTAGACATACTCAAACCCATGTTGCTGCGCCACCACAGCCGCATTATGCGAGCGGCCACCCGTGCGGCACATAAAAATCACGACAGCGTCTTTAGCTATTTGTGCATTAAGTTGCGCGACAAAGTCTGGATTAGCCACCATGCCAGGATAAAATGCCCACTCAATAACCGTTGCCGTTGGTATACGTCCGACTAATTCCAGCTCAGCCCTAGTACGTACATCGACCAATTGTGCATTCGGGTTATATTGTAATAATTGATACGCTTCTTGCGGTGTTAACACACCCGCATAAGGCAGATTATTTTCAACCGCACGTTTTTTAGCTTCGCTTAATAATGTATTAATCGAAGTCACATTGATCGCTTCCATAATGACCTTCTTTCTTACCTAAAATTTTATACTTAAAAATATTTTTTAGAAGTATAACGTTATTTTTTACACAATCACGCTCACTGTTTCGTCCAACCATTACACAGCACCAAATTAGTGCATAATTTCGCTGATCGCCCAATTATAGTGCAATGCGCTGCGTTTGATACTTGTAACTCGCGCCATAAAATGGAATTTTTCTATTTTTTGCTGGCACGCTTCCTGCTAATACACTACGTTGATAAATTATTCATTTTTAGTTTTATTTTAAAGCAACCGTCACTTACAATAGTTTAGGAGATTCAAATGGCATCAGTAGCAGATGTAATGAATATGGTAAAGGAAAACGACATCAAATTTGTCGATTTTCGTTTCACAGACACTCGTGGTCAAGAGCAACACGTTACAGTGCCTGTTTCTCACTTTAATGAAGATAAATTCACCGAAGGACACGCCTTTGATGGTTCTTCTATTGCTGGCTGGAAAGGCATCCAAGCCTCTGACATGCAATTAATGCCTGATCCAGATTCAGCAAACATCGACCCATTTATGGACGAGCCGACCTTAATTTTATCTTGTGACGTAGTTGATCCAACTGATGGCAAAGGCTATGACCGCTGCCCACGTAGCCTGGCTAAACGTGCTGAAGCCTACTTAAAATCAAGTGGCTTGGGCGATACGGCTTACTTTGGTCCAGAACCAGAATTCTTCATTTTTGATTCTATCAACTGGCATGTCGATATGAGCGGTAGCTCAGTTAAAATCAATTCAGAAGAGGCTGCCTGGTCTTCATCTGAGAAATTTGAAGGTGGTAACACAGGTCATCGCCCTGGCATTAAAGGCGGCTACTTCCCAGTGCCTCCAGTCGATTCATTGCAAGACGTACGTTCTGCAATGTGTATCGCGCTTGAAGAAATGGGCGTGCCAGTTGAAGTCCATCACCATGAAGTTGCAACGGCTGGTCAATGCGAAATCGGTACACAATTCAGCACGCTCACTAAACGTGCTGATTGGACACAAATTCTTAAATATGTAGTGCACAACACAGCGCATGCTTATGGCAAAACAGCGACATTTATGCCAAAACCCATGTTTGGTGATAACGGTTCAGGCATGCATGTACATCAATCTGTATGGAAAGATGGCAAAAATCTGTTTGCAGGTACTGGTTATGCGGGCTTGAGCGAATATGCGTTGTACTACATCGGCGGCATTATCAAACATGCTCGTGCATTAAACGCGATTACCAATCCAGGCACCAACTCTTACAAACGCTTAGTGCCACATTACGAAGCACCAGTAAAATTGGCTTACTCTGCTAAAAACCGCTCTGCTGCTATTCGTATTCCTTTTGTGCATTCTGATAAAGCGCGCCGTGTTGAAGCACGCTTCCCAGATCCAATTGCTAATCCATATTTGGCTTTCAGTGCATTGCTTATGGCGGGTTTAGATGGCGTGCAAAACAAGATTCACCCAGGTGAGCCAGCTACTAAAGACTTGTATCATCTTTCTCCAGAAGAAGATGCAACCATTCCAACCGTCTGTTCTTCATTAGAACAAGCGTTGGAATATTTGGATAAAGATCGCGAATTTTTAACACGCGGTGGTGTATTCTCTGATGACTGGATTGACGCTTACATTGCATTAAAAATGGAAGAAGTCACCAAGCTACGTCAAACACCTCATCCAGTTGAGTTTGGTTTGTACTATAGTTGCTAATTTTATTAGGTAGTCTCAATTAGCAAAAACCAAAAGGGAGCAGATTCATCTACTCCCTTTTTTATTGCCTGCGGATTATAGAATCGGATAATACAAAGTCAACCAACCCTAATAGCTAACGTTGCCTTAGAATAACTTCTCAACTAAACTACTGACATGAATAAAAAATTATCTTATCTATTTTATATTTTCCTCACCAGCCTGTGGGTAAGTACTAACGCACAGGCTGACATCTATAAACTGGTAGATGCTCAAGGCCATGTAACTTACTCAAATGTTAAAATTAAAGGCGCAACTAAGCTGGACATTGAAACGCCAGCTAGCAGTAGTGATACAAAAGCCGCCAACCACGAAAAGCGCGCTAAAACATCAACGCCAGCTAACTTTCCTAAAGTTGATGCACAAACTCAGAGCAAGCGTGATGATAAACGTAAAAGCATTTTGCAATCTGAACTAGAAAGTGAAAAAGCAGCTTTAGCCGATGCTAAAGCTGCGTATGATGAAGGCGCATCTAAACCTGAAGTTTACAAAACACAGGATGGGAAAATTCGCCGCAATGTCAATAAATTTGATGAAAAAATGAGTGACCTGCAAGCCAATGTAGATGCGCATCAACGTAATATTGAATTACTAGAAAAGGAAATTGATTCAACCAACTAAAGCATCGTTGTGATTGCAAGTTATACAATTTAAAAAATATAACCTACGGTCTAGGCTATTTAAAATCACCCCTTAAAACTGGCTTAGCTTTTGCTTTATAACAAACAACTTGTAAGCAAAAAACCTAGGTAGAACTTGTGCTAAAAAATATTCCTTCATCCTTTATTGGTCTAGAACACCTCGCCACCGCAGTCATCTTAATAGATGCCTCTCATCAAGTTGTTTATGCCAACCCTAGCGCAGAAATAATGTTTGCGTTAAGCGCCACTCAAATTGCTGGCCATCATCTTTCTCAAGTATTCCTGCATGGTGAGATTTTACAAGTAGCGATTGATAACACGGTTAAGAATAACAGTCCATTCCGCGAACACGAATTTACAATTACTACAGTAAGGCAGCAATCTTTTGCCGTCACTTGTACAGTCACACCAGTTGAGATGCAAGAGGGCTCTTTATTGCTAGAGTTCCAGCAAATGGATCAGCAATTACGCATAGCCCGTGAAGAGCGTATGCTGATTCAACAGCAGGCGAATTCTGAGCTATTACGAAATTTAGCACACGAAATTCGTAATCCTCTCGGCGGTCTACGTGGCGCAGCCCAATTATTAGAGCACGAGTTGCCCAACACCAGCTTGCGTGAATACACACAAGTTATTATCAAAGAAGCTGATAGATTGCAGTCTCTGATGGACCGGCTATTAATGCCACATCGCGTACCTAAATATGAACCAACCAATATTCATGAAGTACTAGAACGTGTACGCAGTTTGTTGTTGGCGGAATCACCCAATAACATGCTGGTGAGGCGTGATTATGATACTAGCTTGCCAGAACTGATAGGTGATCGGGAAAAACTCATCCAAGCGGTACTCAATATAGCGAGAAACGCTGTGCAAGCCATGCAAGAAGCTAATCAGCAATCAGGTAATACACAAGTGAATCAAAGCCAGATTATCTTGCGTACACGTGCAGAACGCCAAGTAACGCTAGCTAAAAAACGTTACCGCGTCGCCATTAAATTACAGATTATTGATAATGGACCTGGCATACCGGCAGACATTCGCGATCGTATATTTTATCCGCTAGTTTCAGGGCGCGAAGGTGGTTCTGGCCTGGGTTTAGCCTTAGCGCAAACCTTTATAACGCAGCATCATGGCATGATTGATTGCGAAAGCCAGCCCGGAAAAACCTGCTTTACTATCCTGCTGCCTATTGAGGGCAAAACGAGCAGGCACGTAGATTAAGCAATACGCAGACTAACCAATATGAAGATAATCTAGGCACACCATGAAACCAATCTGGATTTTAGACGATGACAAATCAATACGCTGGGTGTTTGAAAAGGCGCTGGCGCGTACGGACTTGGAGTTTAAAACTTTCTCCTCTGTACCAGAGGCGCTTAATGCGCTGAATCACGAACAGCCGCAAGTAGTGGTCAGTGACATCCGCATGCCAAACGGCTCCGGCTTGGATTTTCTGGCAGAAATCAAACAAAAATATCCAGATATTCCAGTCATTATCATGACCGCCTATTCTGACTTGGAAAGCGCAGTTGCAGCCTTTCAAGGCGGTGCGTTTGAATACTTAGCCAAACCATTTGACGTCGACCAAGCAATTGATATTATCCGCCGTGCAGTAGATGAAAGCATGCGCCAAGCGGTGGAATCAACCACAATAGAAGAAACTCCAGAAATCATTGGTCAAGCGCCGGCTATGCAGGAGGTTTTTCGTGCCATAGGCAGATTAAGCCGCTCGCACGCAACAGTCCTGATTAACGGCGAGTCTGGCAGTGGTAAGGAACTCGTCGCCAGTGCGTTACATAAACATAGTCCGCGTGCTGAAAAACCATTTATCGCCATAAACACAGCCGCCATACCTAAAGATTTATTGGAGTCTGAATTATTTGGCCATGAGCGCGGCGCGTTTACTGGTGCACAAGCCGCTAGACGCGGCCGTTTTGAGCAGGCAGATAATGGCACATTATTTTTAGATGAAATTGGTGACATGCCAGCCGATTTACAAACACGGTTATTGCGTGTACTAAGTGATGGACAGTTTTACCGTGTAGGCGGTCACCAGCCTATCAAAGTCAATGTACGCGTGATTGCCGCAACTCACCAAGATTTGGAAGATCGCGTCAAACTAGGTTTGTTCCGTGAAGATTTATTTCACCGTTTAAATGTGATCCGCTTACGCCTGCCTGCACTACGCGAGCGGCGTGAAGATATTCCTTTACTCGCCAAACATTTTCTACAACATAGTGCTGCAGAATTGGGCGTAGAACCCAAGCAGCTTACCGCCAATGCTTTGCGCTATCTAACAGCGGTCAATTGGAGCGGCAATGTGCGCCAGTTAGAAAACGTATGCCATTGGCTTACAGTAATGGCGCCAGGGCAGAATGTGGATGTAGCTGATTTACCACCCGAACTGAAAGATGATCATGCTACAAAATCAATAGCGGCCAGTTCATGGCAGGAAGCACTAGCCAATGAAGTAACCGATGCACTCAACCGTGGTGAACAAAATATACTGGAAACCCGCACCAAAGACTTTGAGCGGACGCTAATCACTAAGGCTTTACAACATACCGATGGACGCCGCATAGAAGCGGCTAACCAGCTAGGCATGGGACGAAACACGCTGACGAGGAAGATTCAGGAACTAGGTATAGACGACTGAAGTTTTTTACCTAAATCCAATGTAGTTATTGATATATTTTTAGCACAATAAAAAACGGCATCCGAGGATGCCGTTTTAATTTATCAATCTAAACTATAACAGGGTTAACCCTGCCTAAGACTAGAAGAATAAGATAGCGCCTAAAGAGATAGTTTTTGACTTACCTTCAGTGGCAGCAGAACCACCAACAGCACCAGCACCTACTTCATGCTTAACATCTGAATACTCAGCAACCAAGTTCAAGTGTTTAGTCAATGGGTGGTAAGCACCAATTGTCCACATTTCATCTTTAACGTCACCTAACAAGTCAGCACCGCCGTTTGAATCTAATCTAGATTCGCCCCAGCTTAAACCAAGTTTAGTACCAACACCAGGAATAGTGTATGTACCTTGAACGTAACCACCGTTAGAATCACGTGCTGAACCGGTAGCGTCAAAGCCATCAAATAATTGAAGTGTTTGACCAATACCGCTACCACCGTAGTAGTAACCAGTTAAGCCAAAGCCAGCCGCGTTAACGTTAATACCGATATCGCCTGATTCAGCGCGGTCTTGTGCACGAACAACTTTTTGTGTAATTCCAGAAACCCAAACTTTACCAGCAAAATCGCCAGCCCATTCGTAGCTTGCTTTACCTTCAAATGCTGGAGCTGATCCACCACGTTGACTATTACCAAAACTACCACCAGCTAAGCCAAGACCAGCTCCTAGTGCATCTACAGGATTCCAAGCTTGTGTTACACCACCAGTAAAGCTAAAGCCATTCCAGTTTGGTGATGAGTAAGCGATTTGTGATTTCCAGTCAGCATACATATAACCAGTACCAATACGGCCTAATGTAGTTGTGTTACCAGCTAAACCACCAGCACCAGAGCCAACACCTAACAATGTCATGTCGTTAAGGATAGCGTCTGAAGCATAAATGCCTAAGTCTTTACCTAACTTGATAGAACCCCATGATTTGTCGCCAAAAGTAACAAACGCTTGACGGTTTTCTTGTTGAGCTGATTGTTTACCAGCTTGTGTTGTTGATGAACCTGGGTTAATACTGATTGTGAAACCAACATCTAAATCATTTTCACGAGTTTTACCAGATACTGATAAATAGTTAGGTAACAAACCAGTTGTGATGTTTGATGTAGTTTTTGTTTTTGTATCATTAGTTATGCCTAAAGGCGCAGTACCACCACTACCAGATGTACGTGTTGATGTGTAGTATGTGTTGACTACGCCACCTATGTCTAACGTCCAATCGCCAGCTGGAATCATGATACCAGCGTTAGCTGCTGTTGCGCTTAGTGCTAAAACTGCACCAGCAACTGCTAAATTTAATTGCTTATTCATATAGATCTCCTAAAGTTTCGTTCTAAATTTATTGCTCTAAGTTTGTTGCTTAGTACTTATTAAACTTACTTACTCTGTTAATCTTAGTATTCACATAGATTGCCCAGAAGGTTTAGAGAGTATGCCAAAGCTAGCCGACCAAGCCAAGTAAAGTTGTGTATTTTTGTGACAAAAACGTCATTTTGTTGTAAATTTGCAACAAAATGACTCATAAAGACTCCTCAACCGCAAATAATCTCTTATATTCACGAATAGCGTAACGATCTGTCATACCCGCAATATAATCCGCCACCGTACGCGCTTTATCCGCTTGTGCATGTAGTTGAAACTCTGTGGGCATTAAACCTATGTCATTGATAAACAAGGTAAATAATTCACGGATAACACGCCCAGCCTTAGCGCTCATGCGCTTAACTTTATAATGTTGATACAGGCTTTTGCGTAAAAACTGCTTCAACGCTTGCTGTTGCTTTTCCATAACTGGGCTCAAACCAATCAAATAAGGCATCTGGCGTACATCTTCGATACATTCAGGCTGGGCTTTTGCTATGTTTTGGCTACTTTGTGTGCATAAATCGACTACTAGTGCGTTAATCATGCGCCGTATTGTTTCATTGATGACACGCCGTTCACTTAACTTAGGATATTTGTTTTGCACTATTTTTAAGTTATCGGCAAATAGCTGTAC
>JAYVMU010000009.1:0-103147 GCA_043758775.1 Methylophilaceae bacterium | reverse complement strand
TAACAAATACTTGCGTTTTATATTCCAGGCGACGAAAGGCGGTGCAGTGAATAATGCGGTCACGATCACGCTGAAAAGCATTGCGCAGTGGCAGACCATTGAACGTTTGGGTTGGTGGTTCGGTATAATGGCGGCCCTTGGAAATAATTGGATTGGCGGCATAGGGGGCTAAGGTTTGATTCATATGAGCTTGCCTTTATCAACTATAAGGTACTTTAAGCTTCAATTGTGAGAGTTTGTCGTAATAAGCTCACATCATAGTCACTGGTAATGACTGATTTTCCGATACCTTGCTGCAATACCAAACGAATTTTTCCGTTTTCTACTTTTTTATCTAAGCCCATTAAGTCTAAATATTTATCTACACCTAAAGCGGGTGATTTAACAGGCAACTTAGCCGCTTGAAATATTGCATTCATGCGCTCTATGTCATCAGCCTTTAACCAGCCCATACGGCACGACAAATCTGCTGCCAGCATACTGCCAGCGGCGACGGCCTCCCCATGCAGCCATACACCATAGCCCATGGCATTTTCAATGGCATGCCCAAAAGTATGGCCCAAATTGAGCAATGCTCGTTCGCCAGACTCATGTTCATCTGCCGCAACTACTTCTGCTTTATTCTGGCACGAACGGTAAATGGCTTCGCTGATGACGGGCGTATCTAAGGCCATCAACTGCGGCATGTGTAGTTCTAGCCAGTCAAAAAATTGTACATCGCGAATCAAACCGTATTTAATGACTTCTGCTACACCGGCTGATAGTTCGCGAACTGGTAATGTCTGCAAGGTGTCAATATCAGCCAGCACAAGCTTAGGCTGATAAAACGCACCTATCATGTTTTTACCCAGTGGATGATTGATGCCTGTTTTACCGCCGACCGATGAATCCACCTGAGAAAGCAAAGTGGTGGGGATTTGTATGAAAGGCACGCCGCGCAGATAGGTTGCAGCAGCATAGCCTGTTAAATCGCCAATAACGCCGCCGCCCAGTGCGATGAGCGTTGTGCTGCGCTCGCACCTATTTTGCAATAGCGCATCATAAATCAGATTGAGCGTGGCACTATTTTTGTAGGCCTCACCATCAGGCAATACAATGGTAATCACTGCAATTCCAGCATTGCGCAATGGTTGTGCTAGTTTTTCTAAATACAAAGGCGCAACTGTTGTATTAGTCACAATCGCCACCTGCTTACGTTTTAAATGTGGAATAATTAAGCTGGCTTCAGATACCAATCCCTGCCCGATATGAATAGGATAGCTACGATTGCCAAGTGCTACATTAAGTGTTTGCATGTGATTAAATCTGATTAATTGGGTTGATTACTAGCATGAGTATTTGCATTATTTAACAACTGCTCGATATGACTGACAAGTTGTGCCATTGGTTGCCCGCCAGTATCGACGATAATGTCCGCAACTTCACTATAAAGTGGATGTCGTTCTGCATACAACTGGGTCAATTTAGCATGCGCATCGCCTGTTTGTAATAGTGGCCGATGTTTGTCATTACGCGTTCTATGCCAAAGTTCATCGACGCTAGCACGCAAGTAAATGACTGTGCCATATTGCTTAAGTCGCTGTCTATTTTCGGCTGAGATCACTGCGCCACCGCCAGTTGCCATAACGATATGACTTAACTGACTTAGCTCTTCTATCATTGCAGTTTCACGACGACGAAATCCCGCTTCAGCTTCCACCTCAAAAATCACCGGGATTTTCACACCTGTCCTACGCTCTATTTCATAATCAGTATCATAAAAAGCTTTATCGAGATGCTTAGCGAGTAAGCGACCTATAGTGGTTTTACCTGCGCCCATTAATCCTACAAAAAAAATATTGTTGCTAGCCGCTACTTCCATAAAAAATGCCCATCAATCATATGATGGGCATTTTAAGCCAAACTACAGTAATTGTCAGATTTAGCTAAGAATTTCTATTTAATCCCTAAACTTTCATCCATGATTTTAGGTGTAATAAAGATTAATAACTCGGTTTTATTTTTAGTTAGAGCTCTACGTTTAAACAAATTACCTAAAACGGGTAAATCACCAAAAAATGGAACTTTATCTACAGTATCACTATCTGTTTGTTCATATATGCCACCTAACACTGCTGTTTCTCCATTGGCAACTAGTACTTGCGTGTTGATATTTTGTGTATCAATTGATGGAACCCCGTTAAAAACAACCCCAACTTTTTCTTTCTTAACGGCCAAATCCATAATTATTTTATCATCAGGCGTTATTTGTGGCGTCACTTCCAAACTTAACACAGCTTCTTTAAAACTTACAGTAGCTGCGCCACTAGATGAAGCCTCTAAATAAGGTATTTCAGTACCCTGTGCTATTTTTGCTTTTTGCTGATTAGCCGTAGTGACGCGCGGACTTGATACAATTTTTCCACGGTTATCACTTTGTAGTGCTGATAATTCAAGATTTAGCAAAAGGCCAGCTGGTAATCTAAATAAACTGAAAGCAAAACTACCGAAGGCATTGGCAACTGGCAAGTTTGATTGTAAACCCGATGTGCCATTAGTAGTTATTTGACTAGTGCCCGTAGCTAATGAGCTAGTATTCTCAATGCTAGAGCCCACTCCGATTGTATTATTTCCTGAATGCGTCTGTTGTGCAACACCAAACCTTGCACCTAAACTTTTACTAAAAGTTTCATCGGCCAAAACTAATCTTGATTCAATCATCACCTGCCTCACCGCAACATCCGCTTTATTAATAATCGCCTGCACTGCTTCAATATATTTAGCGGTGTCCTGTACAAATACAGTATTAGTGCGTGGATCTATTACTGCGCTACCACGTTTAGACAGAATTTTTTGTTTAGGATCAGTTAAAATGTTTTTAAGTGAATCTGCCTTCATATACTTCAATGTAAAAACTTCGGTATGTAAAGGTTCTAAATCTTCAATTTGCTGATTAGCTTCCAACTGTAATTTTTCTTTAGCAGCAACTTCTTCAGCAGGAGCTACCATTATGACATTACCAACTTTTTGCATTCTCAGATTTTTATTTTTTGTAATGATGTCCATCGCCTGATCCCATGGCACATCTTTCAGACGCAATGTAATATTGCCAGTCACACTATCGCTTGTGACAATATTTAAGCCAGTAAAATCTGCAATAACTTGTAACACTGAACGCACTTCAATATCTTGGAAATTTAACGACAGCTTTTCACCTGCATAGCCAGGTTTTGTACCTTGCACCAATTTATTGGGGTCTTCAATAATGGGGCGCACGTCAATAATGAATTTTTTATCCGCTTGATAGGCTGATTGCTCCCAATTACCTTTAGGTTCAATCACAATGCGACTATCGTTGCCTTGCTTCATAGTGTCTACATAAAGTACAGGTGTATTAAAATTAATCACGTTCAGACGGCGTTGTAAACTTTCAGGAACATTGGTGTTAATGAAATCTACAACGATGGTTTTACCTTTTTGTTTAATATTGATGCCCGCTGTAGAGTCTGATAAATCAACTAAAATTCGACCTTCTCCATTTTTTCCCCTTGCGAAATCAATGTTAGTGATTGAATGTGATTTGTCAAAAGCCTTAGGTTCCGCAAACCTGGTTTCAGTAGATGAATTAGCCGCACTTGCTTCTGCACCTTGCAAGAGAATAATGACATCTTTGCCATTTAATGTAGTGGTATAACCAACATTCTTAGATAGATTAAGCACTATGCGTGTACGCTCTTTAGCTTGAGCCAAAGACACACTTTTAAGCGCTCCAAATCCTGCTAGTACATTACTCTTTGCCAAGCCATTAGCAGTTTGTGGAAAGTCCAAGGCAATTCTTGGTGGGCTATTCAAACTAAATCCTGCAGGAGGATTAGCTAAGGGTGCTTTTAGCCGTATGCGTATGCTCACACGACCACCTGATAAATTGGAGAAGTCTATATTTTCAATTTTATTGCTAAGGCTAGACCCATCGTCAATTGCTTGCGATACACTGATTATGCTTAAATTTATTAGCAGCGCTAAACATAAATTTATTGTAGTTTTTAATATTGTCATTTTCCCCACCTTCTAATTCCACAAACTACTCTTGCAAATTTAAACTTGTAACTTGCTCTACCCAATCCCCTGAGGCTTGATCAAGCACCAGTTCTTTAAGAGTAACAGCATCGTCTGTAATTTTTGACACTATTCCGTAGTTAGTTCCTACATAATTGCCAATTTGAACCTGTTGTACGTTTTTATTATTTGTTTTAATTAGCGCAAATATATGCTGACCCCTACTAAGTGAGCCCACATATTTTAGGCTTTCCAATGGATATGCTTCCAAAGGTTCTCTTGGTCGATTAACATCTGGCGCGAGCTTACCAGCCACTTTACGGGGCTTAAATGGGTCATTTAGCAAGTGATCCGCATTATACTGTAGTGGCTGATACGCTTTTACTTCAGGCAATGGCGGTACGGTAGTTGACATGTTTTTACTTGCATTAACCATGAACTGATCCAAATCATCGCTTTTGTTGCCAGAACATGCTGCAAGCAAATAACAAAATAAGGAAATAAAACAACATCTAATAACGAACCTAAACATTATCATGGTTTTGCGTCCTTCTTAGCATCGATATTCTGTTGCTTGATTTCAGCGTCATCTAAATAACGATAGGTTTTAGCAATAGCTTCTAATGATAAGCGGCTATCTTTGCCATCCTTATTTGCCAAACTTACATTGATATCATTAAGCGTAACAATGCGCGATAGCTTAGATAAGTCAGTTGCAAACGCGCCTAAATCATCATAACTACCAGTTACTTTAATTTGTATCGGCATTTGAGCGTAAAACTCGGTTTTTACTTCTTGCCCAGGTTTAAATAATTCAAACTCCAAACCGTTACCTAAGCCAGCTTTATTGATATCAATAAGTAAACCACCCATTTGAGTTTTGTCAGGTAATTGTCTTAATAGAGTGCCGAAAGTTTTTTGAATCTCATCCATTTGCATTCTATAGCCTTCAGCTTTGACAGACTTTTCTTTATCTTGTATGAATGTAGTCTTTAACTCTTCTTCATGCGCCTTGGCTTGACCCAACTCGTCCAAGGTGCCTTGCCATAAAAACCAGTAACCCAAGCCAATTAAAACCAAAAATAAAATTAATAGTAATACCGCTTTAACAGGGTAAGGAAGTCCGCCGGCATTCTTAAAGTCAATATTCTTAAAATCATCTAATTGCATGGCTATTTTGCCCCCACTTTTTGACTTCTAGGTGCTTTATCGTCTGCAACTTGCTGAGTTTTAAGATTGAAACTTAAGTTAAAGTTATTTTGTTTTACGTTATTAATAATGACTGATTGAATTTCTCCGATAGTGGGTGTACCAGAAATAAAGTTATCCAACACTTCAAGATTATGTGATAGCGTACTAACTCTAGCTTGAGTATCTGCCAATCCTTCAAGGGTTACCATGTCACCTTGCTGCTTGATTGATTTAATCACAATACCATCAGGCATTTGCCGTGCAACCTCGTCCAATATTCCAACGGCTTGGCTACGACTCATTTGTAAATTCTCAACTATCGTTTTGCGCGCCAGCAGTGATTTAATTTCACCTTGCAACTTTTTAATGTCTGCAATTTCTTTGTCTAAGACAGCAATTGCTTTATCAAGCCTAGAGTTTCTTTCATTCTGAGCACTTAATTCTGAGCTGATATAAGTCCACCCAAGAAATATCACTGCTGCTGCTGCAACGGCAACGCCTATTGCCATTAAACCAAATTCACGCTGACGTTCCGCACGCCTAATCTGCCGATGAGGTAAAAGATTAATTTTGACCATTTAATCTATCCCTCGCATCGCGAGCCCACAGGCTATTAGCAAGGCTGGCGCATCAAAATTCACTTGCTGCTGCTTAATTCTGCTACTTACCGACATTTCATGGAAAGGGTTCGCGACAATAGTATTGACTTGCGCTTGATCTTGCACCATGACATCGACTCCATTAATCGCGGCACAGCCTCCAGCAAGGACAATGTGATCCACACGATTATATTGAGTAGAGCTGGTAAAAAATTGCAGTGCACGCGCAACTTCTGTTGCTAACGATTGCACGAATGGCTGCAAGACTTCTGCATCATAACTATCGGGCAAGCCGCCTTTGCGTTTAGCAATTTCGGCTTCTTCTGCTGACAGACCAAAGCGGCGCTGAATTTCCTGAGTTAACTGCCCTCCACCAAAAGTTTGTTCGCGAGTATAAACAGATTTATCATCGTGCATGACATTGATATGCATGCCTTGTGCACCAATATCTATAATCATCACCGTTTGCCCTTGACCAGCATTGGGCAGTTGATTAGTAATTAAAGTGTAAGCAGCTTCGGTAGCGTACGTTTCAACATCCATGACGCTAACTTTTAATCCCGCGCCTTCAGCTACAGCTACACGATCTTCAATTTTCTCTTTACGCGCTGCAGCAATAATCACTTCAACTTCTTCAGGATTAGCTGGAGCTGGGCCGAGCACTTGAAAATCAAGATTAACTTCATCGAGAGAGAAAGGAATATATTGATTGGCTTCGCCTTCAACCTGCGCTTCCATATCATCTTCGCGCAGGCCAGCCTGCATCATGACTTTTTTGCTGATAACGGCTGATGAAGGTAAAGCAAGTGCGGTACGTTTCTCACGTGAGGACAGCAGCTTCCACGCGAGCTTGGTAGCATCCACTACCATGTCTAGATTCATCACATTACCATCAACTACCGCATCTTTTTGCAATGGCGATATCGCATAACCTTCCAGACGATAACTACCCTTACCTGAAGAGGACAGCTCAACCATTTTAACGGCGGACGAACTAATATCAACGCCTATTAAAGGTGGTGTAGTTTCTTTGAAAAAGTCGAATTTCAAATCAAAATTCTCTTTCTGTGTTCGTTAGTTACGTTAAATTACGATAATTTACATTAAATCCTAACAACAAGTTTAACGCCTGTAAAGCAAAATTATTATTTTTAATTTATTGCCTGAGGCATTTATAATATGGCTTTAGTTATTTCATAATAGTCAGCTCAAAATCTATGGCTCCAAAAAAATGGTGGCACTATCTTGTTATTTTTTTCCTAGTCGGTGGCTTAGCTGCTAGCGCCTTAGCGGTGTTAGCTGTTGCTCTCATCTACCCGGGATTACCTTCTTTAGATGCACTCACGGACTATCGCCCCAAACAACCTCTACGGGTTTACTCCAGTGATGGCTACTTAATTAGTGAGTTTGGCGAAGAGCGTCGCGCGTTTATCAAGGTGGATAAAGTCCCAAAAATAGTTAAAGACGCCGTACTAGCGATTGAAGATAGACGCTTCTATCAACACGGCGGCATAGATTATCATGGCATGCTGCGTGCAATTGTGAGCAATCTTAGCGGGCCGGGACGCGAAGGCGCCAGTACGATTACCATGCAGGTCGCTAAAAATTTCTTTTCTCACGGTGAACGCAATTTAAAAACCAAGATTTATGAGGCTTGTTTAGCCGTTAAAATCGAACACACTTTAAGTAAAGATCAAATTCTCGAGCTATATCTGAACCAAATCTATTTGGGTCAGCGTGCTTTTGGATTTTCTGCGGCAGCACAAGTCTACTATGGCAAAAAACTAGATCAACTCACACTGGCAGAAGCCGCCATGTTAGCAGGCCTACCTAAGGCACCATCGGCTAACAATCCATTCACAAACCTAGAACGTGCAACAGCCAGGGAGCGTCAAGTGTTAACTGACATGCATCGATATAATATGATTGATGATGCGCAGTTCAATACAGCGATGGCGCAGAAGTTAGTATTTAAAGCATCACGTCAATCACGTGATTTAGCTGCCGACTATGTGGCTGAAATCATTCGTCAAGCCATGTACGATCAGTATAAAGACGACATTTATACTAGCGGCCTTAAGGTTTATACGACCATTAAAAAAGCTAATCAAGAAGCAGCTAATGACGCAATATTACAGGGCACTTTAGATTACGATAGTCGTCACGGCTATCGTGGCCCAGAAAAAAATCTTGATAGCGCGCTGCTTGAAGACAACGATGAAGCTAAAAAATCTCTGGAAGAAGCTCTAGACAATATTGAAGCATTCAGTGGCTTCATTCCTGCGGTCATCGAGAAAATTGATGCGAAGTCTATCAAAGTGCTTACCCAAAGTGCCAAAATGCTTGATATTACTGGCGATGGCCTCAGCTTGGTACAAAAAACATTAACCGAAAAAGATGTAAAAAAACGTAGTTTAAAAGTAGGCTCAGTAGTGCGTGTATTACAAAGAAATGGCATCTGGAGAATCGTACAGTTGCCAGAAGTTGAATCCGCGCTAGTTGCCCTCAACCCAGAAACTGGTGCTGTCACAGCGCTGGTAGGTGGTTTTGATTTCCATCAAAATAAATTTAACCATGTGACGCAAGCATGGCGTCAGCCAGGTTCTAGCTTTAAACCTTTTATATATTCCGCGGCTTTAGAAAAAGGCTTTACCGCTGCTAGTATCGTGGAAGATGCGCCATTTTCATTATCAGCTAAAGAAGTCGGTAGTGATGAAAACTGGGATCCGCATAACTATGAAAGTACTTATGATGGTCCAATCAGACTGCGTACCGCACTCGCAAAGTCCAAAAACATGGTATCTATCCGGGTGTTGCAAGCAATCGGCCCTGCCTACGCACAGGACTACATCACCCGTTTTGGCTTTTCTGCCAAAGACCACCCTGCTTATTTAGCGATGGCTTTAGGTGCAGGCTCAACAACGCCATGGCTGATGGCAGGCGCTTATGCCACATTTGCCAACGGTGGTTACCGTGTAAAACCTTATTTAATCGAAAGGATTGTTGATAGCAAAGATAGATTGATTCAACAAAGCGTAGTCACTCATGCTGGCAAAGATGCTCCTCGCGTTATCGATGCACGCAATGCCTTTATCATGACTTCCATGATGCAAGATGTGATTCGTGCTGGTACAGCAACGCGCGCTAAACAGCTTGGGCGTTCTGATATTGCTGGTAAAACTGGCACTACTAATAATCAGGTTGATGCCTGGTTTGCTGGCTTTAATGCCAAACAAGTGGCCGTGGCCTGGATGGGCTTCGATCAGCCGCACACACTGGGCAGAGATGAAACGGGTGGCAAAGCCGCACTACCAATATGGATACGCTATATGGCAACTGCGCTCAAGGGTGTACCAGATGTGCCTTATGTCGTACCTGACGGCATTGTTTCAACTAAGATTGACCCGATTAAAGGGACACAGGCAGGTGAAGATGAAAGTGGCATTTATGAATACTTTTATGATGAATCTCCACCGCCAGAAGTCTTCACACCCTTACCACCTATACTAGGCGAAGATATAGATTCGACTGACAGATCGATCTTACCCAGCACAATATTAAGCCCATCTCCAGACCACATTGTCGCACCAAATCAATCAGGAGCAGCGGGTAGCTCAACTAATCCGGCTAATTCAGCAGCGAAAGCACTGAACCCATCAGGGTTATAACAAACCAGCACATAAGCATGATTAGGATTAGCAATTTATGGCGCGTGAAAACAGTCAGCAATTAAGGCAGCTCATTGCCCAACAGGCCGCGCGTATGATGGCAGAAGAAGGCATCTCAGATTACGCCTACGCTAAGAAAAAAGCGGGGCGGCAGTTAGGCACAACCGATGCCAGCTGCCTGCCCACTAATAGCGAAATAGCTGAAGAGGTTAAAATCTATCAAGTACTTTTTTTTGCTGACGAACAACCCGAGCAACTCAAATTGTTACGTAATGATGCGCTGATTACCATGCAATTACTGGAAAGATTTAACCCTCATCTAACTGGTGCCGTGCTGGACGGTACCGCAGGCCGTTATGCTGAAACCAATATTCATTTGTTTGCTGACAGCTTAAAAGAAGTCGAGATGTTTTTACTGAATCAGCAAATCCCGTTTGAAACTAATGAAAAGTCGTATCGTGTCATCAATGACAGCAAACGCGATAAAAAAGGGAGTAATCGCAAAATTGTGCCAGTATTTACTTTACAAGGTCCTAATGGTTTAATCAAACTCAGCGTGTTTGACTTTGATGATATGCGCGTAGCAACGAAAAATGCCGCTGATGGGGCTAATGCTGAAAAACTAAATGCCGCTGGTTTAGCCGCACTATTGGCTTAATTCAATTAGCCCACCTTTAACCAGCGTGCCGCATCCAGTGCAAAATAAGTCAAAATTCCATCTGCGCCGGCACGTTTAAATGCTAGTAGCGATTCCATTACACAGGTTTTTTCATCCAACCAGCCATTCTGTGCGGCCGCTTTTAACATGGCATATTCACCACTGACTTGATAAGCATAGGTGGGCACTTGTAACTCGTTTTTTACGCGGCGCACAATATCCAAATAGGGCATGCCTGGCTTGACCATAAACATATCCGCACCCTCTGCAATATCCAATGCGACTTCGTTAAGCGCCTCATCACTGTTGGCCGGATCCATCTGATAGTTGTTTTTATTGCCTTTACCCAAGTTGGTGGACGAACCTACTGCATCGCGAAAAGGGCCATAAAATGCCGAGGCATATTTAGCCGAATACGCCAGAATACGCGTATGAATGTAGCCGTTTTCTTCCAGCGCATTGCGAATTGCGCCTACACGACCATCCATCATGTCAGACGGTGCAACAATATCTGCACCTGCTGCTGCGTGACTCAGAGCCTGCTTGACCAGAACCTCTACCGTTTCATCGTTAAGTACGTAACCAGTAGCATCAATCAAACCATCCTGACCATGCGTGGTATAAGGGTCAAGCGCGACATCGGTAATCACACCTAATTGCGAAAAAGCTTGTTTTAATGCTTGCACCGTGCGCTGTACCAAACCATTGGCGTTATATGCCTCAGCGGCATCTAGACTCTTTTGCGGTACATCCACGACTGGGAAAATCGCCAACGCCGGAATACCCAGTTGCACACATTCCGCAGCAGTTTGCAGTAAGACATCGATAGTTTGACGCTGTACGCCTGGCATAGAGGCGATTTCTTCCACACGATTTTGACCATCCAGCACAAACACCGGATAGATTAAATCATTAGTGGTTACTACATTTTCACGCATTAAACGACGAGAGAACTCATCGCGGCGCATACGGCGTGGACGAACTGCTAAAAACTGATTAGCCATCATTTATTCCTTTAAGAAAATACTCGCGCCAGCTCAAGGCCTGGCTCTGGCTGGCGCATGAATGCCTCGCCCACTAAGAATGTATGTACATTATTTAGGCGCATTAACGCCACATCTTCAGGAGTAAAAATGCCTGATTCTGTCACCACAGTTTTATCTGTCGGGATACGCTCAAGCAGACTAAGCGTTGTATCAAGCGTGACTTCAAAAGTGCGCAAATTGCGATTATTGATGCCGAGTAAAGGTGTGGTTAATTGTAAAGCCAAGTCTAATTCTTCACCATTATGCACTTCTACCAGCACCGCCATACCTAAGCCATGCGCAATGCTTTCTAACTCACGCATTTTGGCTAAATCAATCGCAGCGGCAATCAGTAAAATGCAGTCAGCTCCCATCGCGCGTGCTTCATACACTTGATAAGCATCTATCATAAAGTCTTTACGCAACACTGGCAGCTTACATGCTGCACGTGCTTGTTTTAAGTAATCGACACTACCCTGAAAATAGTGCACGTCAGTAAGCACTGACAAACACGCTGCACCGCCCTGTTCATAGCTTTTTGCAATTTCAGCAGGCTGGAAGTTCTCACGTATCACGCCTTTAGACGGACTGGCTTTCTTAATTTCAGCAATCACTGCGGCATGACCAGCAGCAATTTTCGCTTTAATTGCGCCGACAAAATCACGCGTATCTGGCATTGCCAAAGCCGCATCTTGCATGGTTTTTAACGATGTAATCATACTGCCAGCTGCAATTTCTTGACGCTTGGTTGCTAAAATTTTATTTAAAATATCTGACATAAATTAGGTTCTGTTAATGAGTCTACTGATAAGTGCTGCCATTATGTTTAATCCAGCCATCATAATGGTGGCCTTGTGGGTCGCGATGCGTCCAATGCACGATACCGCCTTTTTCGTTCCAAATGTACTCTCCGCGAAACTCAACGCTATCGCCTACATTAAGGTTTTCAACGCGATTTGCTAAATCAATATTATGCGCAAACAGCAAAGTTTGCCCACTGACCACTTTAACTAAAAATCGCTGATGACGTGCACCTTGATTATCATCCGCCAGCACTTTAACCACGGTGCCCGCATCTTCAACCTGCACATGGCCGGCATGCTGAGTATACAGCGTTTGCACATTGCGCAAACTAGGCAGTGTAGCTAAAGGAGAGTCAGGCGATAGCGAATCTACTAATCTTGAGCCAGTATTAGCAATATTCTGGCCGACACTATCAGCATGATTAGCCTCTTGTTTAACGTCGGCAGCAGATTGTTTTGCACTTACTTGTGTACCAGTATTAGCACTATTATCGCTTGGCTGCGAACAACCAAGCAAAAACATGGCTAAAAATAATAGACTAAAATGTACAAGCCTCATTTAAACAGCTTTCAACTGCGCTAATTTCTCATACGCTGCGCCACTGTCAATGACCGCAGCCGCTTTTACAATCCCCGCTTGCAAGCTATCGACTAACCCAGCCACATAAATAGCTGCACCCGCATTAAGCAGCACAATATCACGTGCAGGACCGCTCGCGCCGTTTAGCACAGCTATGATCATTTGTTTAGATTCTGCGGCATCTCTCACTTGTATGCTTTTCACATCGTATACGCCTAAGCCAAATTGCTTGGGATGCAGTACGTATTCTTGCACCACACCGTTTTTAAGCTCCGCGACATAAGTATCGCCACTAAAGGAAATCTCATCCATACCCTCGGCACCATGTACGACCATGACATGCTGGCTACCTAGTTTTTGTAAAACATGTGCGAGTTTGGTGGTTAAGCTTTTATCAAAAACACCCATTACTTGGCGACGCGCGGAAGCGGGGTTGGTCAGAGGCCCTAGCAAATTGAACAAGGTACGCACACCCAGTTCACGGCGTACTGATGCGGTATGTTTCATGGCACTATGATGATTAGGTGCAAACATAAAACCAATGCCGATAGTATTGACACTAGCAGCCACTTGTTCTGGCGTGCGATTCACATTGACACCCAGCGCCTCTAGCACATCAGCACTGCCGCAAACGGATGAGACTGAACGCCCACCATGCTTTGCCACTTTTGCACCAGCCGCTGCTGCAACAAAGGCACTTGCAGTTGATACATTAAAGGTCTGAATACCATCACCACCAGTTCCACAAGTGTCGACTAAGTATTGTGTATTTGCAATATGCACCTTAGTCGACAACTCACGCATCACGATCGCTGCCGCTGCGATTTCGTCCGCGGTTTCGCCCTTTATACGCAAAGCGATTAAGAAAGCTGAAATTTGCGCAGGTGTAAGCTCACCACTCATTACTTGGCGCATGACACTCAACATAGTTTCGTGCGATAAATCTTGGCTGTTTAACAACTCATTTAGTGCTTCCTTAAACATCTTAGTAAGCTTTTAGGAAGTTATTTAACAGATCATGCCCATGCTCGGTGAGGATAGACTCTGGATGAAACTGCACGCCTTCAACAGCTAAGGTTTTATGCCGTACGCCCATAATCTCGTTATCGTCAGTCCAGGCAGTCACCTCTAAACATTCAGGCAGTGTTGCACGCTCTATCACCAAAGAATGGTAACGCGTAGCGATATAAGGATTAGGTAAGTCTTTAAAAACACCAACATTGGTGTGATGAATTTGCGAAGTTTTACCATGCATGAGTTGTTTAGCATGCACAATCTTGCCGCCAAATGCCTGGCCTATGCTTTGATGGCCCAGACAAACGCCTAAAATTGGTATCTTGCCCGCGAATTCATGAATCAAAGGCACAGAAATACCCGCTTCATTCGGCGTACAAGGGCCCGGTGAAATTACGATATGGCGCGGCTTGAGCGCTGCCACTTGGTGCAAATCGATTTCATCATTACGATAGACCTGTACATCTTGACCCAGCTCGGCCAGATATTGCACAAGGTTATAAGTAAAAGAATCGTAGTTATCTATCATCAACAGCATAATAAGGTACTTTTTAAATATTTAAATTGTCAGTGATTTTAATAAGCCAAATCTCAAGCTTAACTCTAATACTAGCATGATTATATTAGCTTTTATTCTTAAGTTTTTCTTCTAGGGCTTCTATAGTCTCTGGTTTACCAAACAGATAACCCTGAAACTGATTACAGCCGTGTTTTTTGAGTAGTTCGAACTGGGCTGTGGTCTCGACGCCTTCTGCGACCACCTTAATGCCCATGGCTTTAGTCATTAACACAATCGCATTCACAATGGTTTCCGCGCTCATATCAGTGGTAATGTCTTTGACAAATGAGCGGTCGATTTTAATTTGTGAAAAAGGCAATTGTCTTAAATATGAAAATGATGAGTAGCCCGTACCAAAATCATCAATCGCTAAGCGTAAACCGATAGCGCGCAAATCACGCATCTTGACGATGGTATCATCCATATCATCCATATCATCCATTGCCACACTTTCGTGTAATCTCTAGCTTTAGCATATCAGGGTTAATAGCAACAGTTTCAATCAATGCTTTTAATTTAGTCACGAAATCCTCTTGCCTGAACTGTTTCACGCTGACGTTTACTGCAATATGCAGATCTCTTGTGTAGTCGTTTTCTTCCCAAGCTTTGAGTTGTTCACAGGCGCTCTTGAGCACCCAATCGCCGATTGGAATAATCAAACCCGTTTCTTCAGCAAGTGGAATAAATTGTGAGGGCATCACGAGGATATTATCTTTACTCATCCAGCGTAGCAAAGCTTCAACACCCAAAACTTTACCGGAGTCATCCACCTGTATCTGATAATTCAGTTTTAACTGATTACGAGACAAAGCGCCGCGCAATTGCAGCTCCATTTCAACACGCTTTTCTACCGCAATCTGCATCGCAGGGTCGAAGAAGCGTATGGTATTTTTACCTGCTATTTTTGCCTGATACATTGCAGTATCGGCACGTTTTAGCACCTCATCACCCTGTTGGTCCACGGCTGAAAAAATACTGACACCTATACTTGATGAATTGTGATGTTCAATACCTTTAATAAGATAGGGCTGATTAATGGCTTGTAGCACCTTCTCGGCAACACCCTCAGCTAAAGCTAGTGACTGTTGTAAGTTCTCATGTAGGTTTTCTAAAATAATAACAAATTCATCGCCACCTAATCGCGCAACGGTGTCTTCTGCCCGTAAACATTCATTAAGAGGCGCCGCTATTTGTATAAGTAATAAATCACCAACGTCGTGACCTCTCGAATCATTGAGCACCTTAAAATTATCAAGGTCAATAAATAAAATAGCGCCATAATTTTTAGCACGCGATTTTGCTATCAATACCTGATTAAGACGGTCGTGAAATAAACGCCTATTAGGTAAGCCCGTCAGGCCATCGTAAAACGCCAATTGATGAATTTCTTTTTCTGCCTGTTTACTATCGGTAATATCACGAATGAATCCTGTAATAAATGGCAAACCTTTGTCTTTAAGCGAGGTGATGGTCAGTTCAACGGGAAACTCCGTGCCATCAGCACGCATTGCCGTCAATTCTAAGCGGCGATCGAACATGTGCTTTTTACCTGTCATCTCAAACTGTTTATGCGCTTTATTATAATGTTCTCTATAAGCTGGCGGCACAATGACTTCACTCAGCAAGCGACCAACAACCTGACTTTTACTGTAGCCAAATATACGCTCTGCAGCAAGATTAAACTCTACTAAACAACCTGATTCATCCATTGTCACAATGGCATCAAGTGCTCCGTCTATTACAGCGCGTAATTTCTCATCATTATTTCGCAATTCAATCTCTGCAATATCACGCTCCGATTGTACAATTGAAATCAACAGCATCGTGACCACCAAAGTAACCACGAAAATCCATAAGGCAAATACGCCTTGCGACACATCGTGTTGATAAAAGGGGCCATAGCCTTGTGCTGTCATCCACACCGCAAATGAGGTGGTGACAATCACCACACAAGAAGCGCCAATAATACCGAAATGCATCGCGGCCCAAATTAGCATAGGTACGACTAAAAAAGCTGAAAGTACAAATTGACTATCGGAGTCTGGGAATAGCTTATACATCACAAATTCAACAGTGATTAAAAGTACAAGCCACGTCAAAAATTTACGTCGTGCCTGCCAGAAATTTGTTATATTTTTCTTAGATATATTGAGTAGCAGCGGCAACGCTAACAATATGCCAACCGTGTCACCAGCCCACCAGGTAAGCCAAGTAGCGAATAGTTTATCGGCGCTAATTAATCCAAACATATACAGAGTCGCTACGCCACAAGTTGCAGACACCAGCATTCCGAATAGTGCAGCCGTTATCATTAGCCAAATATCTTTAACGCGAATCAAACTATTATTGAAATCGTAGCGCTTTAGTATATAGGCAGATAAATAAGGGGCTAGTGTATTGCCAATTGCGATAAACAGTGTTGCCAATAAAGGAGCCCCAGTTGAAAAATTAACCAATACTGATGCCACATAAATGGCAATCAGACTAGCCTTACCCCAACGCATGATGGCAGCCAGCGCTACGCCTGTTGGCACCCATACCAGCGTCACAATCGAGGCTTTATAGGGCACCATGAGGCCAAGTTTGGCGGTAATGAAATAAGCAATCGCAACTAGCAGTAATTTACTAACTAGTAATTTGTTTTTTCTAAAAATTCTCAATGTGTCAGGCATGTTGAAAGTCTTACTCAGTAACATGTGCCCATAGGTTCTGCATCAACAATTAAGCCTGTTTGTTTTGTCGTTCCCACTATCGCTGTTGGTATCTAGACCAGCCAATACTAATTCTGCTGCCCGTAAAACGGCTTTAGCTTTGTTTTGCGTTTCTTCCCATTCACTTTGTGGCACAGAATCTGCCACAATACCAGCCCCTGCCTGCGTATAGAGCTTTTTATCTTTAATGACACCTGTTCTAATGGCAATAGCAATATCCATATCGCCATTAAAACCTAAATAGCCCACCGCACCCGCGTAAATTCCACGTTTGCTCGGCTCTAGTTCATCAATAATTTCCATGGCACGCACTTTGGGTGCGCCGCTTACAGTGCCTGCGGGGAAGGTGGCCTTAAGCACGTCAACCGCATCCATATTCGGTTTTAACTTACCTTCGACGTTAGACACGATATGCATCACATGTGAATAACGTTCTATCATCATGTTATCCGTGACTTTTACGGTGCCAGTTTGCGCTACACGACCGACATCATTACGGCCTAAATCCATCAACTGCACATGTTCAGCGCGCTCTTTCGGGTCAGCCAGCAACTCATCGGCTAACGCTAAATCTTGCTCACGCGTTTTACCTCGTGGGCGCGTACCTGCAATCGGCCGCGCCGTCACCGTACCAATTTCCAGCCGTACTAGAATCTCTGGCGAAGCGCCTACTACGTGATGGTCACCCATATCGTAATAAAACATATAAGGTGATGGATTTAAGCTGCGCAAAGCGCGATAAAGCGACAATGGCGGTGCAACAAAATCTTGTGTCATGCGTTGCGATAACACCACTTGCATAATGTCACCGTCCAAGATATAGTTTTGCGCTGTTTGCACTGCCGCCTTGAAATTGGCTTCACCAAATTCGGAATGCGCCATTTTAGATTCAAAAATAGTAGCTATTGGAATAGTGGCGGGCTGTCTGATAATTTTTACTAATTCAATTAAACGTGTATGTGCCGTTGCGTAAGCGTTCGCTTGTGCAGGGTCAGCATACACAATAAAGTAGAGCTTGCCTGAAAGGTTATCCACCACTGCAAGCTCTTCAGATACCATTAACAACACATCGGGCGTATTAATCGCATCTGGCTTACTAATATTGGCTAAACGCTTTTCAATGTAACGTATCGTTTCATAACTAAAATAACCCGCCAGGCCGCCCATAAAGCGCGGCAACCCTTGTGCTGACATGGTATGGCTGGGTGGCGTTTTAAAACGCGCCTGGTAACTTTGCACAAAGTCTAGTGGATTAATATCTTCTGCAATTTCAGTCACAGCGCCATCACAGACTACTTCAACACGACGCTGATACGCAACTATGCGCGTTTTTGCTGGCAAACCGATGATGGAATAACGGCCAAAGCGTTCACCACCTTGTACGGATTCCAGCAAATAAGAAAAAGGCTGATTAGCGAGTTTAAGATAGAGCGATAACGGTGTATCGAGGTCAGCAAACGTCTCGAGTACTAAGGGGATACGATTATAGCCAGCTTTGGCTAGCGTATTAAATTCTGTTGGGGCTATAGGTTGTAACATAATACTTTCTCAAAATTAAGTGAGCGGTAAAATTAGTCAATTCAATTAAATAGAATCAGTCTAACTTGTAAATTAGTAATTAAAACTCATGGATTTAACCCCATGAATGATTACCACCATCGCCAACTATGTACCTTGAGTTTCATCTTCAACCTTTTTACCAATCATTTCAATTCACGTGTTCTATTAATGCCGTAATTTCTAATAATGAATCAATTTGCGCGTCAACTTCATGCGCCTCAATTGCTACACCGCCATTGTAACCATAAGGTACCGTAAACACATAGCAACCTGCCGCCCAGGCCGCTGCAACATCAGTTTTTGAATCACCCACCAACAATGCAGATTGCGGCAATATATTAAATTGTTCACATACATACATCAATGGTAGCGGATCTGGCTTTTTTTTCGGCAAACTATCACCAGAGACCACCAACTCAAAATACGCGTTTAAGCCTGATTTTTGCAACAAAGGCAAAGTGAAACTCTCAGGCTTATTGGTCACACAGGCCAGGCGATAACCAGCTTGCTTTAAATCGTGCAGGCTTTCCAACACATTGTCATAAGGCTGGCTATCTGCCACTATTTTTGCATAATGCCGGCTAAATGAAGCATAAACATTGGCAGATTGTTCAGCATCCAATTCACCTATATCTTCAGCCAAACAACGCTTAATCAAAGTTGCGGCACCTTCACCTATATAACCTTCAATTAACTTAGCATCGAGCGCGGGCAAACCCAAGTCAGCTCGCAAGCCATTGGCTGCCTGTGCAATTTCTGGCGCAGTATGAATCAACGTGCCGTCTAAATCCAATATGACGGCTTTAACTCTAAATTTCATTCAAGCTATACAGTGGCTAATGAGGCACGCATCCGGCTTACGACGGTGTTGTAGCGGTTCGCATCACCCTCTTTAGGTGAACCAAAAATCGCCGAACCCGCTACAAACGTATCAGCACCCGCTTTTGCAATTTCAGCGATGTTCATAGTGTTTACGCCGCCATCAACTTCCAGCCAAATTTGACGACCCGTTTTTTCGTAATAAGCATCAATACGTGCGCGGGCAAGTGCGAGTTTTCCTAGGGTTTCTGGTATAAATTTTTGACCGCCGAAACCAGGGTTTACTGACATCAACAAAATCATGTCGACTTTGTCCATCACGTGGTCTAGATAGCTTAATGGTGTTGCTGGATTAAATACTAAGCCAGATTTACAACCAAGCTCACGCACCATCGCCAAACTACGGTCTATGTGATCTGATGCTTCTGGATGGAACGTAATAATGTTCGCACCTGCTTTTGCAAAATCAGGAATAATGCGATCTACTGGCTTTACCATTAAATGCACATCAATCAGCGCACCTACGTTTTTAGCCGTTTCGCGAATCGCTTCACATACCAGCGGGCCAATAGTTAAATTTGGCACATAATGGTTATCCATTACGTCGAAATGTACAATATCTGTACCCGATTTAATAACATCAGTGATTTCTTGACCTAACTTAGCAAAGTTAGCAGAAAGAATACTCGGGGCGATTCTAAAAGTTTTATCCATTTGTTTCTCCATACTCTTTGTAAATAGCCGTGCTTTGATCGCAGGCTAGAAAATGCGTGTCTTCTAAAACCATGTTCTTAACGTTATAACTGCATAAAAATGCAATTACTTTAAACATTTAGGCATAATAAAATTCACAATAAAACATTATTTTAACTGTATTTCTTGCTTAACATAAGCCGATACGAGAAAATTGCGGATTGAATATAATTTATGCATTCAAATTAGCCAAATTCACACTAGGTAAATTAAGACAAATTCTACATGCAATTATTAACAGTGGGTGTCAATCACACCACCGCCCCCTTAGCAATACGCGAACATTTAGCGTTTAATAACGAACACTTAGCCTCGGTATTAAACGCTTTAATTTCGCAGACACCCTCATTTAGTGGAAGCACACTAAAAGTGAGTGAGGCGGCAATTTTGTCTACCTGTAACCGTACCGAAATATACGTAAAATGTGAGCATTCAGAGCTTAATGCGGATGCTATCATTGATTGGCTTGCACATTACCACAAGCTCGATTTTGCTAAAATTCAACCTTATATTTACACCTTAAGTGACCAAGCAGCAGTCAAACACGCCTTCAGAGTAGCTTCTGGCCTAGATAGTATGGTGCTAGGCGAGCCACAAATTTTAGGACAGTTTAAGCAGGCAGTTAAAATTGCCGAAAATGCTGGCACGCTCGGCACTTTGTTAAATAAGCTATTTCAACGTACATTTACTGTTGCCAAAGAAGTACGCACACACACGGATATTGGCGCAAGTTCTATCTCCATGTCCGCTGCTGCCGTTAAATTAGCACAACGTATTTTCGGTTCTATTGAACAGCAAAAAGTATTGTTTATTGGCGCTGGTGAAATGATAGAGCTGTGCGCTGACCACTTCGCCAAACAAAAACCACTCACCATGACTGTAGCAAATCGTACTTTAGAGCGTGGCGCGGAATTAGCCTGCAGAATCGGCGGCAATGCTATTTTATTGACGGACTTACCAGAAAAGCTCGCCGAATTTGATATTGTCATCACCAGCACCGCCAGTCAATTGCCAATTGTCGGCTTGGGCATGGTAGAGCGCGCAGTTAAAGCGCGTAAGCATCGTCCAATTTTTATGGTCGATTTAGCCGTACCGCGCGATATTGAAGCGGAAGTAGCGCAACTAGATGATGTATTTTTATACACGGTGGATGATTTAGCGGAAGTGGTGCAAACCGGCATGGGTAATCGCCAAGCGGCGGCAAGTCAAGCCGAGGCGATTATTGAAGTACGGGTTGAGAACTTTATGCACTGGGTAAAAACGCGTAATGCCGTGCCCACCATTCGTGCGTTACGCGACCAAGCAGAGCACTACCGTAAAGCCGAATTAGACAAAGCGCTTAAACTACTCGCTCGTGGTGAAGACCCCAGCGCAGTGTTGGAAAGTTTGAGTTTAAACATCACCAACAAATTATTACATCATCCCAGCCATGCGCTCAATACCAGCAAAGGTGCGGAGCATGAGCAGCTTGAGGAATTTGTACGTCAGCTTTATTTAATCAATCATTAACCAGTATATTTAACCTCAGTACTTTTAACCTATAGCGTAATCCATTATGAAACCCAGCATGATAAGAAAGCTCGCTAGTTTGAGCGAGCGTTTAGACGAATTAGACCGTTTGATGAGCAGTGAAGGCATCACTAACGATATGGATAACTATCGTAAGATAACCCGCGAGCATTCTGAAATTACACCCATCGTTGCGCAGTACCGCGCCTTTGAATTAGGCGAAGCGGATATTGCCGAAGCACAAAAAATGCTATCTGACCCAGAGATGAAAGAGTTTGCACAAGAAGAAATTGAATCGGGTAAAGCCAAACTAGAGGCGGCAGAGTTAGAACTGCAAAAATTATTACTACCGAAAGACCCCAACGATGAGCGCAATATTTTCTTGGAAATTCGCGCCGGCACAGGTGGTGACGAATCTGGCTTATTTGCCGGTGATTTATTTCGCATGTACTCACGCTATGCCGAGCGGCAACGCTGGAAGGTTGAGATTATGTCAGCCAACGAATCTGAAGTAGGTGGCTATAAAGAAATCATCGCCAAAATCGAAGGTTATGGCGCGTACTCTAAAATGAAATTTGAGAGTGGTGGTCACCGTGTACAGCGCGTGCCAGACACAGAAACACAAGGCAGAATCCACACCTCAGCATGTACCGTAGCTGTGCTGCCAGAGGCGGACGAAGTATCAGATGTGACGATTAATCCTGCCGAAATCCGCATTGATACTTATCGTGCCAGTGGTGCAGGCGGCCAGCATATTAACAAAACTGATTCCGCCGTGCGTATTACGCATTTACCCACCGGCATCGTAGTAGAGTGCCAAGAAGACCGCAGCCAACACAAAAATAAAGCCCAAGCTATGGGTGTGCTAGCGGCACGTATTAAAGCCGCGCAAGTCGATGAACAAAATAGCAAAATAGCCAGTGAGCGTAAAAGCTTAATCGGTAGCGGCGATCGTAGCGAGCGCATCCGCACTTACAACTACCCACAAGGCCGCATTACAGACCACCGCATTAATTTAACTCTGTATAAGATTGATGCGATTACTGAAGGCGATATGGATGAGCTGATTGGCGCGTTAGCAGCAGAACATCAAGCAGATTTGCTAGCTAGTTTGGGTGAAGATAATTAATCAAAAAATGATTAAAATCACTGATGAGAATGAGTTTAAGAGACTGTTAGAAGGCCTTTCAAATGACATTGTAGACGCGCACATTCACTATAAGCTTTATAAAGACCTGCTCGAAGCAAACGATGTATTTCCTTTTGTAATGCCCCAATCGAATACATTTTGGTCACTTACACTACAGTCCCATTTAAATACAAGTTTATATGCACTAACCAAAGCGTATGACCAACATAAAAGCCCTGCACCTTTATAGTTTTCTACAAACTATAAAAGCAAATCCAGGCCTGTTTAGTGAGGCTAAATTCAGAGAGCGTAAGAAAGATAATCCATTTGCAGATGGCTTAACAGAAGAGTGTCGAATACCAGACTTAGCAAAGTTAGAATTAGATATATCACTTTGCTCCGATGATGACGCTTTAGTTAACACACTAATAATCCATCGTGGCCATATCCTTGCTCACAGAAATGCAAAAAATGTTGCTAAAGGCAGAAGTTCCAATGAAACTCATCCACTCACCCTTGAAGATTTTGAGACCCTTCTAAAACGTGCAATTATTATTTTAAATACTTATAGCCAACTTTTTGAAGCAAGTAGTTACTCAACCAAAGTAATCGGGGCTGATGATTTTCGGTACATTTTTGATTGCGTAAATTCAGCACTAGAAAAATATCGACTTGCAGATATTGAATTTGAAAAACAATTCAGCAATGCAAATCCAATTAAAAAAAATTCGTCACATGAAAAATATTAAAGCAGCTCTGCTTTATGCAGTTACCTATTTAGAAACAGGCGAAGCTATGCTTGAAGCGCAACTACTTTTACAGCACGTTTTAAACGTCAATCGAGCTTGGTTAATTACGCATGAAAATAGTGTGCTCACAACGCATCAGCAAGCCACTTTTGACGCATTATTGCAACGCCGTTTAACTGGCGAACCGCTGGCTTACATACTGGGTAAACGTGAGTTTTACGGCTTAAATTTAACCGTTTCTCCTGACACACTGATTCCACGGCCAGATACTGAAACTTTAGTAGATGCAGCACTCGAAAAAATACCTTCTAATGCTAATTACAATATTTTAGACCTCGGCACTGGCACTGGCGCAATTGCGTTGGCTATTGCACACAACCGTCCACAGGTCAATGTAGTGGCTGTAGATTTCTCTCAAGCTGCACTAAAAATAGCGCAACGAAATGCGATGAATTTAGAGATGGTCAATATCAGCTTTACGTACAGTGATTGGTTTAACGCATTAAAAGGTCAAAAGTTTGATGTGATTATGAGTAATCCACCGTACATTGAAACGAACGACCCACATTTAGCTGCGCTTAGGTTTGAGCCGGCTTCCGCTTTAACTTCTGGCAATGATGGCTTAGATGATATTCGTAAAATCATCCAAAACGCGCTTATTTACCTTAAACCACAAGGCTGGTTAATGCTGGAACATGGTTACAATCAAGCGGGAAAAGTGCAAGATTTATTAGCAGAAAACGGCTTGACTGATATTACAACTATGCAGGACTTAGGTGGCAATGATCGCATAACCATAGGCAAGAACCCGCTGATTATCAATACACACTGGGCATAGTGATGTTATATCGACGAAGCAAAATACTTAACAATGTGCCACTACATTGTATAATCTCAGCATGATTGCATCTGACTCAGTTGGCATTGTTGCCGCCCAAACCGCGCATTTTAGCGAGCCACTCACTTTAAAAAGTGGTGAAATACTAGCGCAATTTGACCTCGTTTATGAAACCTACGGTACGCTCAATGCTGATAAATCCAATGCCGTTTTAGTCTGCCACGCATTATCTGGCACACATCATGTAGCTGGAAAATATAGCGAAAATGATAAATATCCAGGCTGGTGGGATAATCTGGTGGGGCCTAATAAACCCTTAGATACTAATAAGTATTTTGTAATTGGCGTGAATAATTTGGGCGGCTGCAATGGCAGTTCTGGCTCGGCCAGTGTCAACCCCACCACTGATAAAGCCTTTGGCTCAAAGTTTCCCGTACTCACTGTAGAAGATTGGGTCAACTCACAAACCTTACTTGCAGATTACTTAGGCATTAAACAACTGGCAGCAGTAATTGGAGGCAGCTTAGGCGGCATGCAAGCTCTGCAATGGACTATCGCTTATCCAGAACGGGTACGCCACGCGCTAGTCATTGCCTCTGCACCTAATCTCACGGCACAGAATATAGCGTTTAACGAAGTAGCGCGCCAAGCGATCATCACTGATCCTGAGTTTCATGCTGGCGACTATTATGAGCACGGCGTTGTGCCACGCCGCGGCCTACGCATCGCGCGCATGTTAGGCCATATCACGTATTTAAGTGATGATGCGATGGGTGCAAAATTTGGCCGTAAACTAAAAGACACCATTAAATACTCCTTTGATGTTGAGTTTGAAATGGAGTCTTATTTACGTTACCAAGGCGACAAATTCGCCGGCGAATTTGATGCCAACACTTATTTACGCATGACACGTGCTTTAGATTATTTTGATCCTGCACTTAATTACGATGGCGATTTATCCAAAGCATTGGCCAATGTTAAAGCACAATTTCTGGTCGTTTCCTTCACCAGCGATTGGCGTTTTTCACCGGCACGTTCACGTGAAATCGTCAAAGCATTACTGGATAATGAATTAGCTGTGAGCTACGCCGAAGTCACTGCTGCTCATGGACATGATGCTTTCTTGATGCCCGACATGCATTATCACAATATTTTACGTAGCTACTTGAGCAACATTAAAGTAGGGAGTGATGCATAATGCAAAATAATGTAAATACAACAAATTATATGACCGATTTTAGACATGATTTTGCAATAATCGCAGGATGGCTGCCATTTGGTGCTAAAGTACTGGATTTGGGTTGTGGTGATGGCGCACTGCTAAATTATTTAAGTGGCTCATTAGAAGTACGTGGCTATGGTGTAGAAAAAGATGATGGGAACTGGCTAACCTGCATGAGCCAGGGCATCAATGTCATTCAAATGGACTTAGAGGCAGGTTTATCGGGCTTTGAAGCACAGTCATTCGATGTTGTGATACTCTCGCAAACCTTACAAGCCATGCACAATACTGAAGGCATAGTGCGGGAAATGCTACGCGTAGGCCATGAAGTCATTGTGACTTTTCCTAATTTTGGCTACTGGCGCTATCGCTCACAACTCATGCTAGGAAAAATGCCCGTATCTAAAAATTTGCCCTATCAATGGTATGACACACCTAATGTGCACCTATGCACAATTTATGACTTTGACGAATTCTGCGTAAACAGCAATATTTTGGTTAAAGAACGTTTAGTGCTCACCGATAATAAGCCAGTGACTTTTATGCCAAATTTAATGGGTAGCTTGGCGATGTATCGCTTGCAAGCACCTTAATGAGTGCCCGCATAATCTCTACCATTTCAAGTCTTAATGCCTAACGAAAAAATCTGGCAAACGCTACTTACCAAAAAGATGCTGATTTGCATCTTTACTGGCTTTAGTTCCGGTTTACCGCTGTACATCTTAGTCAGCCTGTTACCAGCATGGTTGCGGTCTGAAGGTGTCAATCTCAAAGCCATCGGTTTATTTGCTTTAATAGGCTTGCCTTTTACTTGGAAGTTTCTCTGGGCGCCATTTTTCGACCGTTTTATTCCACCATTAGGCAGAAGGCGTGGCTGGCTGCTGATTTCACAGATACTGCTATTAATCAGCATCCCAGTATTAGGGCTACTTAATCCTAAACTAGATATTTGGACGATTGCTTATCTTGCAACTGTAATTGCACTCTTTAGCGCTAGCCAAGACATTGTATTAGACGCCTATCGTCGCGAACTGCTATTAGATCCCGAGCTAGGCATTGGTAACGCGATTCATGTTAACGCTTACAAAATCGCGGGCTTAATTCCAGGTTCACTGTCATTGATTTTGGCTGACCATTTACCATGGAGTACCGTATTCTTGATAACGGCATTATTTATGTTGCCCGGTATTCTGATGACAATATTGATCAGCGAACCCACTCTTAAAAAAGGCGCGCCAAAAACACTAAAAGCGGCTGTAGCTGAGCCTTTCAAAGAGTTCATTCACCGCAACGGCATAGCTAGCGCCCTGACTATTTTAAGCTTCATATTTCTATACAAACTAGGTGACAGCATGGCAACCGCCCTCGCCACACCATTCTATCTTGACATGGGATTTAGCAAAACCGAGATTGGCCTAATCGCCAAAAATGCAGGTTTATGGCCTAGTGTGATTGGCGGTTTACTGGGTGGTGTATGGATGATAAAGCTCGGTATTAACCGCGCTTTATGGGTATTTGGCGTAGTGCAGATGATCGCCATTTTAGGTTTCGCTTGGCTTGCCACTGTGGGGCACAGCCTTATTTGGCTAGGCATAGTGATTGGTATAGAAGCATTAGGAGTAGGTTTGGGTACGACAGCATTTGTAGCTTATATTGCACACACAACCCATCCACTTTATACCGCCACGCAATTTGCACTATTTACCAGCTTAGCCGCTGTACCCCGCACTTTTGCCAATGCCGCCACAGGCTATATGGTAGAAAGTATGGGTTGGCGCAACTTCTTTATTTTCTGCTTTATTATCGCTATCCCGGGTATGTTACTACTGTTAAAAATAGCCCCATGGAACGACAAAAAAATAAGCTGATTCACCGTAAATAACATTGTAAGTTTTGCCAGTATGCAACGACTAACCTCTACTCACATTAGGAGAAACGTCGTGTTATTACCTAAACATACAACTAAACATATCAGCTTGCTGATTTCAGTTTTTCTCGTTACAGCACCCACCATTTCTACCGCAGCAGAATGTAGCGCCAAAAGTGGTGTTAAATCCGTACCATTACTTGAACTATATACATCTGAAGGTTGTAGTAGTTGCCCGCCAGCAGATAAATGGTTAAGCAACTTAAAACCGAGCCCAGACAAACTCATTCCGCTCGCTTTTCACGTAGATTACTGGGACTATATTGGCTGGAAAGACAGATTTTCCAAAGCAGAATATAGCGATAGACAACGTAAAACTGCCGCATTTGGTGGCGCTGGATTTGTCTATACGCCGCAGTTTGTGTTCAATGGCCGTGATTTTAGAGGCTGGGATAATTCAAGAATTAACGAGGCGATTGAACAGCAACAAAAACTGACATCACGTGCTAACTTAGTGCTGGATGCCGTTTCTGAGCAAGATGGTAGCATCACGCTAAAAGCCAATGCTGAAGCGGTTGACCCAAAAGAGGCCAAAATGCGGATGTATTTGTTGCCTTGTATGAAAATAAACTGGTTTCACAAATCAAAGCGGGCGAAAACAGTGGTCGTGAGCTAAAACATGATTATGTAGTACGCGAGCTTTTTGGCGCTTATCAACTAAATAACAACAACACATTTAATAAAAATTTCATCTTAAAGCCAGAATGGAAAAACAAAGATGCAGGTGCCGTGATATTTGTGCAAGATTCAAATAATGGTGAAATTTTACAAAGTCTGGCACTGAAATTTTGCGGCTAGTTCAGGGCTACTAAAACCCCAGTTTATTAGGAATACGAAATTAATAAGCACTCATAGTTACAGTTAAATCAAATGGCTTCTTAGTTTCTAACTAGATTGAAGCTCACTTATCATGCCCGAATTTAACCAGCCTGCTAAATATTGCGCAGCTAACATCGTTGCATCTTCTTCACTCACATCGCCGCCCATCACTTCTAACAGCTCCTCGCAAATCTCACCAAAACTAGCCCCAACCATGCTCATGTGCAAAGCCAGTGATTCCGTTTCTTCCATCGAGCGAAACTGTGAGTTGAGATTTTGGCGCCAAATCACCCATGTGGTATAGCTGCTGTATTGTTCTAAGGTAGGTGGCACTTCTTCTACATCAAAAGCCTTCCACAGCGAAATTGTATTCCAGCGTAGCGGCAATAAATGCAATGCGGGTTGCAACTTAAACTTGAGCTCGCTCCAGTTTTCTGATGGAATTTCTGCTAAATCCTGAATTTTTAGTTCTGGTACATCTTCTGCATCAAACGCAAGCAAAAGCATCCATTCAAAAGCTGCCATCTCAGCAGCAATTGGGTGCTGTGGCAAGGCAGATAGCAAGTAATCACGCATTTGGCCACCATACCAGCGCATATTACGAAACTTGGACGGGTGTTCTTCTAGGTAAGCACGCGCTGTACTATCAAAAAAATCATCACCTAACAGCAGTTTAAGCTTGGGGTAACTGGTGGCCAGCGCTTCTACGATGCGTAATCTGTAAGCGTCAAAATAAATAGCTAAACGCCTTTTTACGCCGACTTTTTCATCAGCTACAATTAACTTGGCAAATGCCGCACCCCTGATATCGCATATCAAATAAGCCTGAAAACCAGCTTGTAATTCAGCCAAACCCATTACGCCATTGCCATATCTTGATTAAGTATCTTGCTAGAAATTTGACGAGCAATTTTCAACTCTTGCACTAATACATCTAAAGGGGGAATTTTATCATCACGTTCTATCATGGTAGACACCGCACCAAAACGTGCTATTGCGTATTCATATAAATCCCAGACAGGATCTATCACTGGTGCATCATGCGTATCAATAATGAAATCACCATGATTGTGATGACCAGCCAAATGAATTTGCTGTACACGATGTGCAGGTACGCCATCGATAAAGGCTTTTGCATCAAACTGGTGATTAAAACTACTTACATAAATATTATTCACATCGAACAACAGCAGGCAATCAGCAGCTTCAGCAATCATCGAAATAAACTCCCATTCGCTCATTTCTGAATCTACATAACTCGCATAACTTGATACATTTTCTAGCAAAATACGCCGTCCTAAAGTGTCTTGCACTTGGCGCACCCGCTTAGCTACGTGCTTGGCAGTTTCTTCAGTATATGGCAATGGTAACAAATCGTGCATATTTTGCCCGTGTACGCCCGTCCAACACAAATGGTCAGATATCCAAGCCGGTTGTACACGATCGGCTAATTGGCATAAATCACGTAAATAATCTTTGTCGAGTGGCTCTGATGAACCAACTGAGAGCGAAACGCCGTGCATCACCATTGGATAATCGGCACGTATACGGTCAAGAAAATACAAAGGCTTACCGCCTGGTACCATGTAGTTTTCAGACAGGATTTCAAACCAGTCGATCTCTGGCTTGCTATCAAGAATAGGGTTGTAGTGATCTGTACGCAAACCTAGGCCAAAACCTAAGCTTGGATATTTTATATCAGCAGATTCTGTAGTATTTATCAACATTGTCGTAAATAAAAAAGCGTGCTGTTACATAAAATAATAGCACGCTCTCTTCTACTAGGTTTTATCCTAAATAATAGTACCGTGTTTAGTTGAGCAATCTTCTGAAGTTAATACTAAGAAGCCGTGACCTTTACAAGAATTTTGACCTTTACAAGCGTTTTCAGCAGTTTTACAGGAACCAGTTCCCTTGCAAGAGTTAACACCTAAACAGTGCACCATTTCACCGCTAGATGCTGTTTTAGGCGCATTATTGGCACAACCAGCTAAGATAAGTGCTGCCGCACCAATTGCTATCATTGCGCCATTACGTACTTTAGATGTAGTTTGAATAGACATGGTATTTCCTTTTTTAATCGTTTTAAGAATCTACCGCCCCTATAAAGACAAGGTAGAGTTAATCTATACGTGAAGCACAACAAAGTGGATTCATTACACTACACATTGCTTAGTCGAGATTTATCTTAAACCCTTACACTTTAATTTTGAAAATATCTTTATATTGTGTAATCAACAATCAACGGTGCATGGTCGCTAAATCGTTCATCTTTATAAATGCTTGTAGCAACCGCTTTTTCTGCAAAATTGGACGTGGCGATTTGATAATCGATACGCCAACCGACATTTTTTGCCCATGCCTGCCCACGATTACTCCACCATGTATAGCAAGCGTCGGTAGTGTGTGGATGCAAAGCACGATAAACATCTACCCAGCCTACTCGATCAAATAGCTCAGTTAGCCATGCACGCTCTTCGGGCAAAAAACCCGAATTTTTCTTATTGCTTTTGTAGTTCTTTAAATCAGCTTCCTTGTGCGCAATATTCCAATCCCCACAAATCACAACATCACGACCACTAGCCACCAAGGCCTGTAAATGTGGCATAAAACGGGCCATAACGTCAAATTTAAAAGTTTGACGCTCTTCACCACTAGAGCCACTGGGTAGATATAAAGACACTACACTTAAATTGCCAAATTGACATTCTAAATAACGCCCTTCATCATCAATATCTGCCAAACCTAAACCCTCAAGAACCATATCAGGCTTAACTCTTGAGTAAATCCCCACACCACTATAGCCTTTTTTAACTGCATAATGAAAATATCCAAAATAACCTCTAGGATTATGCATCTCTGCACTTAAATCCGCCGCTTGTGCTTTCACTTCTTGCATACAAACAATGTCTGCACCCTGGTTTTTGAGCCAGGTATAAAAACCTTTATTTGCGGCAGACCTGATGCCATTGAGGTTTAGCGATATAATCTTCAAAATTATCCTCTTTTCCTAATCTATTTTTAAGCTTAATTATTATGTCTAACATTGCGCAAAATTCTACAGAAGAATTTATTAAATTTGCGATAAATAAAAATGTGCTGCGATTTGGTGAATTTAAAACCAAGGCAGGTCGTTTAAGCCCATACTTTTTTAACGCAGGCTTATTCAACGATGGCGTCAGCCTGATGAAACTAGGCGAATTCTACGCCGCTGCGATTATTAAATCTGGCATTGAGTTTGATATGCTGTTTGGGCCCGCCTACAAGGGTATTACCTTAGCCGCCAGCATCGCAATTGCCTTTGCCGCACAGGGGCGTAATATCCCTTATGCCTACAACCGCAAAGAAGCCAAAGATCATGGTGAAGGCGGCACGATTGTCGGCGCAGCCTTGCAAGGTCGCGTATTGATTATTGATGATGTCATTTCAGCAGGAACATCTGTACGCGAATCAGTCCAGCTCATCCAAGCCAATGGCGCCACTGCCTGTGGTGTCGCGATTGCGATTGATCGACAAGAAAAAGGCTTGGGCGAGTTATCTGCAGTACAGGAAGTTGAACAAATTAATAATTTCCCCGTTTGCGCAATTGCCAACTTAACCTGCTTAATCAGCTACCTAGAACACCAGCCTGATATGGCACAGTATTTGCTCAAAGTACAAAGCTACCGCAAGCAATATGGAGTTGCGGCTTGAATTTAGGGAAGATATGCCGTTTTCACATAAATTTTGTCACTTATCACTGACACTTATTGTCATATTACTTTGCAATGTTGCCCAAGCCAAAATTATAAAATGGGTGGATGAAAAAGGTGTTACACATTACAGTGACCAATTACCAAGCCAGTATGCTGGGCATAGTAATAGCGAGATAAGTCAGCGTGACGTTACACTAAAGCAAAACAAGCCAGCTGATACTAAAGCTGTGCAATTTAGCCAAGAAAAACAAGAGCAGGACAAAAAAGATAAGGCCTTACTTGCCTCATATACCACAGTACAAGAAATTGATTTAGCACGTGATCGCAATTTACAACTAGATCTTGCTACCATGCAGAATCTAACACAACAAAAGCAGGCACTTGAAAAACGTGGTGCTGCGCTTAGAAAAACTAGCGATGATTTAATTAAACTAAAAAAACCGTTGCCTGTTAATGTTGCTACTGACCTTGCAAGTTATAAAGCAGACTCAGCTAAAATAGATGCACAAATTACAGAGCGAAAAACCAGCATGGATCAAACCAAGCAACACTACGCGACAGAAAAAGCGCGATTCATCATTCTAAAATCTGATGCTAGCAACGTAGCAGATACATCAACTGCTATATCCTTGCCCGCTGCCCCCGTCCCAATAGCGAATACAAAGCCTGTCAGTACTAATAAATCGGCTAATTAATCTGGACTCAAAGCGTTGATGGATTGTTAATCCTGTAGTTTTTTCTTCAATATTTCATTGACTTGTGCTGGATTGGCTTTGCCTTTTGAAGCTTTCATGGCCTGACCTACTAAGGCATTAAAAGCTTTGTCTTTACCAGCCTTAAATTCTTCCACCATGGCAGTATTGGCAGCTAATACTTCATCGATAATCGCTTCAATAGCACCAGAATCGGATTCTTGTTCAAGGCCACTATCTTGGATTATCTTAACAACATCAGTTAATGTAACCTCAATTGTAGAATTAACAATAATGTTTGCGGGAAGACTTACCCACATTTTTTCAAATACTTGTTTAGCTGCATTATTTGAAATTTTATTATCTTTTATACATAAAAGCAGCGCTACTAACTGGACTGGTGTAACTTGAATTTGAGATATTGTTTTTCCCTCCTCATTTAGCTTTGCAGCTACTGAGCCAGTAACCCAATTAGCAACCAATTTTGCATTTGAGGTTCTCTTTTCAAGCTGCAATTTAGCTGATGCTTGGTCGGCGGCAACCCAAGGCTGTCCATAGTTAATTAACCCCTCCAATACTTCTTCAAAATAACTAGCAATATAACGAGAACTTGTTAAAACAGTTGAGTTGTACCTATCAAGTCCATAACTTTCAAATCGGGCTTTCATCGCTTCTGGTAGCTCTGGCATCAACGCTTTTACAGCAGCTTTATCTGCCTCAGTCACTTCTAACGGCAATAAATCAGGGTCAGGGAAATAGCGATAATCGTTTGCTTCTTCTTTGCTGCGCATAGAGCGTGTTTCGCCCGTATCCGGGTTAAACAACACGGTCGCTTGTTGAATCTTGCCGCCATCTTCTAGTGTTTCTATCTGCCAGCGTGTTTCATATTCAATGGCTTGTTGCATAAATTTGAATGAGTTCAAGTTTTTAATTTCGCGGCGTGTGCCTAGTTTTTCTGTGCCTTTGGGGCGCACAGAAACGTTTACATCGCAACGGAAACTACCTTCTTGCATGTTGCCATCGCAAATGCCTATCCATTGCACTAGCTCATGCAGCTTTTTAGCATAAGCAACGGCCTCAGCCGCAGAGCGCATATCGGGTTCCGTGACAATTTCCAACAGTGGTGTACCGGCACGATTCAAATCAATGCCGCTCATACCATCAACTGCGCCATGTACAGACTTACCCGCATCTTCTTCCAAGTGTGCGCGGGTAATATTAATGACTTTTTCATATGCTAGATTTTTACCCACTGCTGGCACCTGAATCGTCACTTTACCCTTGCCAACCACTGGCAATTCAAACTGACTAATTTGGTACCCCTTTGGTAAGTCTGGATAAAAATAGTTTTTACGCGAGAATACTGAACGCAGCGGGATTTCTGCATCAATCGCCAAACCAAATTTAATCGCGCATTTAACCGCTTCTGCATTAAGCACTGGCAATACACCTGGCAAGGCCGTACTGACTTCACAAGCTTGCGTATTTGGCTCTGCACCAAAAGCGGTGGATGCGCCGGAGAAAATCTTAGTTTTAGTTTGTAACTGCGTGTGGGTTTCTAACCCGATAACAACTTCCCATTCCATGTTATTTACTTCCTTCTGACATAGCAGGTATACGTGCATGCCAATCTGTCGCTTGTTGATATTGATGCGCGACATTCAGCATGCGTGCTTCATCAAAATAATTACCGATAATTTGTAAGCCCACCGGCAAATCCTTGCCATCTTCACTAGTCGCAAAACCCGCGGGAATACTCATGCCCGGCAGGCCAGCTAAATTGGTAGAAATAGTGTAAATATCTTGCAGATACATCGCTACGGGGTCATCCGCTTTTTCGCCAATTTGAAACGCAGTTGAAGGTGCAGCCGGCCCCATAATCACATCACATTTTTTGAAAGCATCGGTAAAGTCTTGTGCAATTAAACGGCGTATTTGCTGGGCTTTAAGATAGTACGCATCGTAATAGCCCGCACTTAACACGTAAGTACCAATTAGAATACGGCGTTTCACCTCCGCGCCAAAGCCCTCAGCGCGGCTCTTCATGTACATATCCATTAAATCATCATACTGTGCGGCACGATGTCCATAGCGCACGCCATCGTAGCGTGATAAGTTGCTGGAGGCTTCAGCTGGCGCTAACACGTAATACACCGGAATAGATAAGTTGGTATTCGGCAAGCTAATATCGACAACCACTGCACCGAGCTTTTTGTACTGTTCAATCGCAGCTTCAATCACTTTGGCAACGCAAGCATCTAAGCCTTCGGCAAAGTACTCGCGTGGCAAACCCACTTTTAAACCTGCTAATGGTTGATTGGTAGTTGGGCTAGCGAGTTTGCTTGTATAGTCTTCTCTGGGATGATTGACACTTGTAGAGTCACGTTCATCAAAGCCTGCCATCACGTTCATCATCAGCGCACAATCTTCAGCACTTTTTGCCATCGGTCCTGCTTGGTCTAAGCTAGAAGCAAACGCAATCATGCCGTAACGTGATACTAAACCATACGTTGGTTTTAAACCGGTAAGACCACATAAAGAGGCTGGCTGACGAATTGAACCACCAGTATCCGTACCTGTTGCTGCCGCACATAAACGTGCCGCTACCGCTGCCGCAGAGCCACCGGAGCTGCCACCTGGCACGCGTGAAAAATCCCACGGGTTTTTTACACTACCAAAATAAGAAGTTTCATTAGATGAACCCATGGCAAATTCATCCATATTGGTTTTACCTAAATTCACCGCGCCTACTGCATCAAACTGGCTAACAATATAGGCATCATAGGGCGCGACAAAATTAGCCAGCATTTTAGAGCCGCAAGTAGTTACCCAACCTTTAGCGCAGAATATATCTTTTTGCGCAATGGGTATGCCAGTTAAAGCATCTGCTTTACCGCTCGCAATACGTACGTCTGCCGCTTGGGCTTGGTCAAGCGTTTTAGCTTCGTCTAATGCAATATAAGCGTTAATGCTTGGGTTGAGCTGATGAATACGTTTTACATATTCTTGTGTAAGTTCAACACTGGAAATGGTTTTAGCTTGAAGCGCTGCGCTCAAACTTTTTAGACTATTGTTAATCATACTGACTCAATTATTTTCTACTGAATGATTGGCTTACTGGTTGCTTCTTATTTTTTATTCAATGACTATCCAACTGGTGGTTACTCAATCACTTTAGGTAAAAGATATAAGCCGTTTGCTACAGCTGGCGCATCAGAACCATTACCTAGTTTAGGTGCATTTTTTTGAAATTCATCGCGCAAATTGGTTTTAGTCACCACATCATCACGCAGACGTTGTACCACATCTTGCGAGTGCGACATCGGCATAATATCTGTAGTATCGACCGCCTGCATCTGTTCGATTAAACCTAAAATACCAGTAAGTTTAGTTAAGGTTGCGTCAGCCTCGCTATCGCTTACTTCTATGCGCGCCAAATGCGCGATACGTTTAATATCTGCTTGAGTTAATGCCATGTGAATGCTTTTCTAAGCCTTGTGCTTAATTTTAAATAGTTTAATTTAAGTGCTGGTTAATTTATAGTCAATTATCAACTATGTTTTGTAACAATGTATAATCGCATCTTAATTTTCAATGCATTATCGGTTATTATAATCTGATTTGTTGCATTGCGATTTCAGCAATGCAATTTAAGCATCACTTGTAGCCCTTCAGTCCATAAACAATACAAAAATGGCGGTGCAAATTGATAGCTCATGCAAGCAATTACAGGATAATTACAATATGTTCGGTTTTATAAACAGTTATTTCTCAAACGATTTAGCCATTGATTTAGGTACAGCAAACACTCTCATTTACTCACGCGGAAAAGGCATCGTACTTGATGAACCGTCTGTTGTTGCCATACGCTTGGAAGGCGGACCTAACGGCAAAAAAATGCTGTTAGCCGTAGGTTCTGAGGCTAAAGGCATGCTAGGCCGTGCGCCTGGCAACATTCAAGCGATTCGCCCAATGAAAGACGGCGTGATTGCTGACTTCACCATCACGGAGCAAATGCTTAAACATTTCATCAAAAAAGTACATGAATCACGTTGGTTTTCACCTAGCCCACGCATCATCATCTGTGTGCCAGTTGGCTCTACTCAAGTTGAGCGCCGTGCGATTAAAGAATCAGCAGAGCGCGCTGGTGCTAAGCAAGTTTTTTTAATTGAAGAACCCATGGCCGCTGCTATTGGCGCCGGCATGCCTGTCGCTGAGGCCACAGGCTCTATGGTAGTGGATATCGGTGGTGGCACCACGGAGGTTGGCGTTATCTCACTTGGTGGTATTGTTTACGCTAAATCTGAGCGCGTAGGTGGCGATAAATTTGACCAAGCCATTATTGATTACATCCGTCGCAATTATGGTATGCAAATTTCAGAGCCTACGGCCGAGAATATTAAGAAAAAAATTGGCTCAGCTTTTCCAGGTTCAGAAGTGCTTGAGATGGAAGTGACAGGTCGTAATATGGCTGAAGGTCTACCACGTAAATTTACTATTTCAAGTAACGAAATTTTAGAAGCTCTAACCGAGCCACTTAATTCAATTGTAGGTGCAGTAAAATCAGCACTAGAACAAACACCGCCAGAACTTGGTGCAGATATTTCCGAAAAAGGCATGGTACTGACAGGTGGCGGCGCGTTATTACGTGACTTAGACCGTTTGTTGGTGGAAGAAACCGGCTTACCTGTGATTGTAGCCGAAGATCCACTCACTTGCGTGGCGCGTGGCTGTGGCCGTGCTTTGGAAGAAATGGATAAATTGGGTAACGTATTCTCACACGAGTAATCAATCACATTCTACCCAGTTAATATTGCCCATTTTATCTAGCATGCGGATTACTCACGGCTACCAATATCACTATTTGAAAGCCCTAAACTGTGGGCTTAATTAAGGGTGTACATCAAAAGCTAGAACCGCAACCATCGCCCGCTTTTTTTGTACGCGGTGCGAGTCCTTTCGCGCGCTTGATTTTTTTTGCGGCGCTGTCACTTGCCTTTATGGCAGTAGACTCACGTTTAAATTACCTGACAAAGGCACGCTTAATTTTAGTGACGGCCGTCAACCCGCTAGAAATAGTAGCCAACATGCCTTCTGAGTCATATCGCGACACGACTACTTATTTCTCATCACATAATAATTTAATTAAAGAAAATGCTGCGCTCAAAGCGCAAGCCTTTCAACAAAGCGTGGCTTTACAGCGCTTAACTACAATAGAGGCGGAAAATAATCACTTACGTAGCTTGCTAAGCGCTAATCCTGCGCCTAAGCAAACATCCACTTTGGGTGAGATCATCCATATGGGTCGCGACCCATTTACACACAAAGTAGTCGTCAATCGCGGTAGTGCGCAAGGTATCGTTGCAGGGCAAGCAGTGGTTGATGCAGTGGGCGTAATCGGGCAAGTCACCCGCGTGTACCCCTTCAGTAGTGAGGTTACATTGATTATCGACAAAGGCTTATCTATTCCGGTTCAAATTGAGCGTAATAATTTACGTGCCATTGCTTTTGGCCAAGGTCGAGACAGCACACTGGATTTACCTTATTTACCGGCCAATGTTGACATCATTCAAGGTGATAAATTAGTCACTTCTGGTATTGATGGTGTTTATCCAGCAGGGCTGGCAATTGCAACAGTAATTAAAATTGAGCGCAATCCTGATTCGCCTTTTGCGCATATCATTTGCATGCCAGTGGCAGGCGTCAATAACCATAAGCAGGTGTTATTATTGAGCATCCCACCTGAAACTGCTCCCGCGGCAACTGACACCAAAACCATTAGCACTGGTGCTACTACAAACCATAGTGTTAAGCTGGGTGGTAGCACTACTGACAGCAACGCGCTAAAAGCAGTTGCAATTGGTAATGCCCTACCTGCCGACGCCAAGCCTATCACCAGCAAGGATACTGCAGCCCACACCACACAAAATACAGCCCAACCTCATGCGCCATCAAACTAATATTTTTAAAGTTTATCTGACGCTATTTTTTGCATTTATTGCAAATTTACTGCCCTGGTTTGGCCAGGACATCGTATTTCGCCCAGACTTTGTATTGCTAGTGCTTATTTTTTGGATACTGCGTGCACCACAGCTGTGTAATATTGGCACGGCTTGGTTTGCAGGCTTATTAGTAGATTTAGCCACTGGCGGCTTATTTGGTCAGTTTGCTTTAGCGTATACGCTCACTGCATTTTTTGCAGCCAATTATCAGCGCCGTTTGGTGTTGTACAACATATGGCAACAGACTGCATACGTGTTCGTATTACTGTTACTATCGCAATTTACCATCTTGGTACTCAAGTTATTTGCGGGGCACGATATACCAAATTGGCATTATTTTTTCCCTTGCTTTACCAGTATTATTGTGTGGCAAATTTATATGATCGTCAGTGGTCAACACCACCATAACAAACGCTAATTGCGCCAGCTACTCAAAACGCCATAAGATTTAAAGCTGATGATATCGCGCAAAGAAATTAGGAACTACCAGCATGAGCAGGATAATTTCCGCTTAAGGTTGGGCGTATTAGGTTTGCTAGTCATTGTTTGCTTCAGTATATTAGGTATGCGCTTTTACTTTTTGGAAGTAAAAAAATATAATTACTATCAGACGCTTGCGGAAAATAACCGTATTTCACTCATACCTATCGTACCCAATCGCGGCCTGATTACAGATAGAAACGGCGTCATTTTAGCGCATAACTTTTTTGTTTATACATTAGAAGTAACACCTTCAAAAGTTAAAAATCTAGATGAAACAATTAATGAAATAAGCAAACTGGTCGAGATTTCAAGCCTGGACCGCAAACAATTTAACAAATTCCGCGCACAAAGCCATAACTTTGAAAGCGTACCATTGCGTACGCATCTCAATGAGGTTGAAGCCGCACGCTTTGCGGTCAATCGCTACCGGTTTCCTGGGGTGGAAATTAAATCGCGCCTATTTAGGCACTACCCGCAAGGTAAGCTAGGTGCACATATGATAGGCTACATTGGGCGTATCAATGATAAAGATTTAGAAGCCCTAGATGAGTCAGGTGATTTATCCAATTACAAAGGGTCTGACCACATTGGCAAAAGCGGCATTGAACAATATTATGAAAAACAATTGCATGGCACCACTGGCTTTCAGCAGGTGGAAATTGACGCAGATGGTCATGCGGTTCGAGTATTGTCTAGTAAGCCACCCATTCCTGGTGACAATATTATTTTGTCGGTTGATAGTAAATTACAGTCAATTGCCGAAGAATCTTTTGGCGAAAAACGTGGCGCGTTAGTAGCAATCAATCCAAAAAATGGCGAAGTATTAGCTTTTGTCAGCGAACCATCATTTGATCCAAATTTATTTGTCGATGGCATTGATTCTGATAGCTGGAAACAGTTGAATGAATCTTTAGATAAGCCACTAATCAATCGTCCTCTACGCGGCATTTACCCACCCGGATCGACCTTTAAACCATTTGCTGCCCTAGCAGGTTTAGAAGCAGGTAAGCGTTTGCCACCATTTAGTATTAGCGATCCTGGCTATTATATGTTGCCTAATAGTAGCCATCAATATCGCGACTGGAAACCTGGCGGTCATGGCCATGTCGATATCGTACGTGCGATTACCGTCTCTTGTGATACGTTCTTTTATGGGCTTGCCATGGAAATGGGCATAGAAAAATTAACAGATTTTGTGCGCCATTTTGGTTTTGGACAAAAAACCAACATCGATATAAAAGGGGAAGCTGCAGGTTTGCTGCCTACTCCAGAATGGAAGATACGTCGCTACAAACAGCCTTGGTACATGGGCGAGACGGTGATTGTTGGTATTGGACAAGGCTACACCTTAGTCACACCATTACAGTTAGCGCAAGCTACGGCAATACTAGCCAACAAGGGCGTAGCAATGCGCCCACGATTGGTCAGCAGTATTACCGATGTTAGAACTGGCATTAATCACCCCAATCCTGAAGTAGTACAAGAACGTATTCCGCTTATCGATAGTAATTTAGAATTAGTCAAACAAGGCATGCTGGGCGTGACTCAACCTGGTGGCACAGCGGTTGCCTTAGGCGCTGGTGCCGGTTACACCATTGCGGCAAAAACGGGGACCGCACAGGTGGTCGGTATTAAACAAGGAGCGAAATATAATGCCAAGGCTCTTGATGAGCGCCATCGCGATCATGCGCTTTTAATTGCTTATGCTCCAGCCGATGATCCAAAAATTGCTATTGCTATTATTATAGAAAATGGTGAGCATGGTGGTTCGACTGGGGGCCCAATTGTGCGTAAGCTAATGGATTATTACTTACTAGGTAAATTACCAGAGATGGCCAAAACAGAACCACACACATTACAAACCAATTCTGCCGTAGTCAATCATGCTGGTGCTAATAACAATAGCGTCACCCAATCAGTAAGCCCAGCAGCAGTTGAGGAAGAAGAACTGCATGATTAACCAACTACTGCATCGTCTGCTCAAACACATTGACTCTTTTTTGATGGGATGCCTGCTTTTCACTATGCTAGTCGGGCTATTTGTGCTTTACAGTGCATCAGGGCAGAGCCTAGATCGCGTACTCACGCAAGTAGTTAATATTGCCATTGCTTTAACTGCCATGTGGCTGATTGCCAATGTACAACCACAACATTTAGCGCGCGCCGCACTGCCCTTATATATAGTCGGTGTATCGTTATTAATTTGCGTCGCACTATTTGGCACGACTAGTCATGGCGCAAAACGCTGGCTTAATTTAGGTGTTACAAAAATCCAACCCTCTGAAATTATGCGACTGGCTGTGCCGATGATGATTGCCTGGTATTTTTCCAAGCGTGAAGCCAGTTTAAGCATTATCGATTTTGCAATTGCAGGATTGTTACTAGTAGTACCAGTCGCTCTAATCATGAAGCAACCGGACTTGGGTACAGCGTTGCTTATCAGTGCATCAGGGTTTTATGTATTGTTTTTAGCTGGCCTAAGCTGGAAATTTTTACTTGGTAGCGCAATTTCCGTCGGTGCCATGATGCCAGTATTTTGGTCCATGCTACATGATTATCAGCGTAAACGAATTGAAATTTTAATCGACCCTACGCAGGATCCGCTCGGCGCCGGCTATCACACCATACAAGCGACTATTGCACTGGGCTCTGGCGGTATGCCGGGTAAGGGCTGGCTACATGGCACACAAGCACAACTAGACTTTTTGCCCGAACGTACCACTGATTTTATTTTTGCTGTATTTGGTGAAGAGTTTGGCATGTTAGGCAATATTTTACTTTTGGTATTATTTAGTTTGATTATTGCCCGCGGCTTAGTCATAGCAGCAGATGCCAGAAGCACCTTTACCAGATTATTGGCAGGGAGTATCACACTGACGTTCTTTACTTACACTTTCGTCAACATTGGCATGGTCAGTGGCATTCTGCCAGTAGTGGGCGTACCGTTACCTTTCATTAGTTATGGTGGCACATCAATGGTGACATTGTTGCTGGGTTTTGGTATCTTGATGAGCATTAATACACATAAAAATTTGGTGGCTACTGCATGAAAATCGCTAAGATATTATTCGTTACAAGCCTGAGTATGCTACTGCTGGCGTGCGGTAGCTCCCCGATGGTCAAAAATGGACCAGTTATAAAAGCACCGAGCGCTGGAACAACAACCAGTAAAAAGCCAGGTGGCTATTATCTAGATGATGGCCCAGCTGACAATCCACCCAAAGATATTGATAGTATTCCTGATGCAGTACCACGTGTTGAAATACCATTAGCCAGAGCCAATAAGCCATATACAGCACTTGGCGCACGCTATACGCCAATGACAAGTTATGTACCTTTCAAACAAACAGGCACTGCATCATGGTATGGCAAACGCTATCATGGTCAAAAGACTTCTAGCGGTGAAGTTTATGACATGTTTGCCATGTCTGCCGCACATACCACCTTACCGCTACCTAGCTATGTTCGGGTAACTAACCCTGCTAACGGTCGTTCAGTCATCGTACGTGTCAACGATAGAGGCCCGTTTCATTCTGACCGCATTATTGATTTATCTTATGCTGCCGCCTACAAACTACGCTTGACCAATACGGGTAGCGGCAATGTGGAGATTGAAGCGATTGATGCCAGCACATTCAAGTCCAGTAATACTGTAGTCACTAATAGTCAACCTAGTGACAGCAAATCTGCTGCAGAATCCACTACACCTATAACACCGGCCAGCACGAGCAACCAAAACTTAACAACCACACAATATTATGTGCAAGTTGGCGCTTTTAAAAGTGACTCCAACGCACAAAAACTTGAAACTAGAATAGGCAGCTTGGATCTTGCTAATGAAGTTGGTATTGCAAGCTCATTATATAAAGATGGCTTTTACCGCGTAAAACTAGGACCTTATATGAGCCGCCAAGATGCTGATAGCGCAGCAAGCAATATACGGCAAAAACTAGCTATTACCGCGCTAGTAGTTAATCAATAAGGCTGAATCAATAGTGACTAATCCCATGTATAATGAACTAATTGCTGATTTCTAAGCTCTATTCAGCACTCAGATTGCCCAATTAATTTAATAAAACCACTCCAACCTAAAGAAGCCATGTATCAATTAATCAAAACCCTCGTTCTTTCTCTTTCCATTGTAAGTGCCGCAGTTACTAGCCAAGCAGTCCAAGCCATGCCAGTTCCACCGCCACCACCCCTAGCTGTAAAAGCTTATGTATTAAAAGACTTTAATAGCAATATGATTGTGGCTGAGCAAAATGGTGAGAGTAAAGTGGAGCCCGCTTCTCTGACTAAGCTGATGACTGTGTATATTGTGTTTGACGCATTAAAAAATGGTCAGTTGCAATTATCCCAGATACTGCCTGTGAGCGAAAAAGCTTGGAAAACTCAAGGCTCGAAAATGTTCATTGAGCCCAATAAGCCAGTGACTGTCGATGAGCTATTGCATGGTGTGATTATTCAATCAGGTAATGACGCATCAATTGCCTTGGCTGAAGGTGTAGCTAGTAGCGAAGGGTTATTTGCTGACATGATGAATAAAGAGGCGGCACGCCTCGGCATGAAAAATACGCATTTTGTGAATGCAACTGGCCTACCTGACCCACAGCATTACACGACAGCGCACGATTTATCACTACTAGCAAGCGCACTGGTGCATGACTTTCCTAGTGAATACAAACGCCTTTTTTCTATTAAAGAATACACATACAACAACATCAAACAACCAAACCGTGACCGCCTGCTTTGGTCAGACCCTACAGTAGATGGTATGAAAACAGGCCATACCGAATCAGCTGGTTTTTGCTTAATATCCTCAGCTATACGTGACGGACATCGGTTTATTTCCGTGGTGCTAGGTGCTCCAAGTGATAGTGCACGCGCAACCGAGAGCCAGAAACTACTGAATTTTGGCTTTCAGTTTTATGAATCCACCTTAGTTTATAAAAAATCCCAAGCCGTCAATGTCGTTAAAGTATGGAAAGGGCAAAGTAATAGCGTAGAAGCTACAGTCGCTGATAATCTATATCTAACTCTACCCAAAGGTGAATATGCCCGTGTAAAAGCTTCAATCACCAGTCAACAACCATTGATTGCGCCAATCACTAAAGGGCAAGTCATTGGCAAGATTAGCTTTACTCTCGATGACAAGGTGATTGATACACGCAATTTAGTTGCGTCAAAAGATGTCGCAGTTGCAGGTATTTTTGGCCGACTTTGGGATAGTTTAAAATTACTGTTTAAATAAAATCAAACTATAAAATTAATCATGACAGCCAGCACACCTAAAAACTCAGTCAATGTAATAGATGAATTTGCCACGGGCCACACCGAAACGCTGATTGAGTTTCCCTGTGATTTTCCGATTAAAGTCATGGGTGAAACACATGCAGATTTCACCAGTGAGATCATCAAAACCATTCAGCCATTAGCACCTGAATTTGATGCTAGTAAAATTGAGATGCGCGGCAGTTCGGGTGGAAAATACATCAGCCTTACTTGCACGGTATATGTAACGTCAAAACTACAGCTAGACAATATCTATCGTGCACTGACTTCACACGCAATGGTGAAGGTTGCGCTATAACTCATTAGCAATGACTGCACCGTCTATTGTTATTCTTGACTTAAGTGTCACTGACTATGAAACCACTTGGCGCGCCATGCAGGCATTCAGCGCAACACGAAACTCAGAATCAGCAGATGAACTCTGGCTGACTCAGCATGATGCAGTCTATACCTTAGGCTTAAACCGCAAGAATGTGCGGCTGCCAAATCGTGGGGATATACCCGTTATACTGACCGATAGAGGTGGAAAAATCACTTATCACGGCGTTGGTCAGGTCATTATCTATTTGCTACTCGACTTAAAACGGCGCCAACTCAGCATCCGTCAACTGGTGACCATGATTGAAAACACTATCATTGAGTTATTGGCAAAACACAATATAGCCGCCACAGCGCGCCAAGATGCGCCCGGTGTTTATGTAGATGACCGTAAAATAGCCTCACTCGGTTTACGCCTCAAAAATAATGTCTGTTATCATGGCTTAAGTTTGAATGTGAATATGGATCTAACACCATTTACTGCGATTGATCCTTGTGGTTATGAAGGCTTACAAATGACGCAAACTAGCGCACTTGGCATGCAACAAACACCTCAGCAAGTAGGTGAAGTTTTAGTTGCGGCTTTAGCTGAAAAATTAAATATTTTGGAAAACGCGTAATGAGTGAAGTTATAAGTAAAGTCATACCTAGCCGCAAAATTGCGGGAATTAAGGAAACTGACGCGGCAAAAACATCACGCATCCCGATTAAGATTATCCCTATGCCCACCATGCGTAAACCCGATTGGATACGCATGAAAGTACCTGATAGCGCACGCTTTCAAGAGATAAAAAAAATTCTGCGCGACAATAATCTGCATACCGTGTGTGAAGAAGCCAGTTGCCCTAATATTGGTGAATGCTTTAGTGGTGGCACTGCTACGTTTATGATTTTGGGCGACATTTGTACGCGCCGCTGCCCATTCTGTGATGTAGCACATGGTAAACCCCTGCCGCCAGATGTCAATGAACCTGAAAACTTAGCCCGCACCATCGCCGCCATGAAATTGAATTATGTGGTGATTACTAGCGTAGATCGCGATGATTTACGCGATGGCGGTGCGCAACATTTTGTCGACTGCATTCACGCTGTACGCCAGCAATCACCGGGTATCAAAATAGAAATTCTTGTGCCGGATTTTCGCGGCCGCTTAGAAGTAGCAATGGAAATTTTGCGTAAAGCCCCGCCAGATGTGATGAATCATAATTTAGAAACCGTACCGCGCTTGTATAAACAAGCGCGCCCAGGCTCTGATTACCAAAACTCACTGACTTTACTTAAAACCTTTGGTGAGATGTATCCGCACATTCCAACTAAATCTGGACTAATGCTGGGTTTGGGCGAAACCGATGACGAAATTATGCAAGTGATGCAAGATTTACGCGCGCATCATGTAGCCATGCTCACGCTTGGCCAGTATTTACAACCCAGCGTACATCATTTATCCGTCATGCGTTACGTAACGCCACAAACGTTTGATATCTTTAAACAAAAAGCCGACGCCATGGGCTTTAATAATACCGCCAGTGGCCCCATGGTAAGAAGTAGTTATCATGCTGACTTACAACATGCCGGTGGTGCATCAAATTAAGTAGTGTGATTCAATTAAAATAACAACAGTAAAAATTTATATTTTCGTGTTTAAAACAAAAAATATAAATCCTATGTAAGGATATTTTCATGGTTCCACACTTAACAACCGCATTAAATGGCCCATTACTCGACTTAGAGAAGCGCATGCTGGTAGCCATGCCAAAAATCGAACACTGGTTTCGTCGTCAATGGCTGGAATATTCATCACCTTTTTATGCCTCAGTCGATTTACGTAATGCGGGTTTTAAACTGGCTCCTGTTGATACTAATTTATTTCCTGGGGGCTTTAATAATCTTAATCCAGAGTTTTTACCGCTCAGTATTCAAGCTGCGATGGTGGCAGTCGAAAAAATCTGCCCAGAAGCCCATCGCTTACTCATCATCCCCGAAAATCATACGCGCAACACCTATTATTTAGGTAATGTAGTTGAGCTTGCCAACATCATGCGTCAAGCGGGTTTAGACGTACGCGTAGGTAGTATTTCACCCGAAATCACCGTGCCTACCACGCTCGAAACACACACTGGACAAAGCTTATTGCTTGAACCAGTGGTGCGAAAAGGTAATCGCCTAGTGCTGGAAAATACCGCATTACACAATGGCACAGTAGGTGATTTTGATAGTTGCGCAGTTTTGCTTAATAATGATTTATCGGGTGGTATTCCAGAAATTTTAAAGAATTTAGAGCAAAATTTAATTCCGCCCTTGCATGCTGGCTGGGCGACACGCCGAAAATCACAACACTTCTCCGCTTACAACCGCGTGGCAGAAGAGTTTGCCACACTGTTAGATATTGATCCTTGGCTGATTAACCCTTACTTTTCAACTTGCGGCGAAATTGATTTTAATGCGCGCGAAGGTGAAGAATGTCTGGTGCTAAAAGTCGATGAATTGCTCATGAAGATTCGGACGAAATATGCCGAATATGGTATTACCCAAGATCCGTTTGTCATTGTTAAAGCGGATGCGGGCACTTACGGCATGGGTATTATGACGGTAAAAAGCCCAGATGATGTGCGTAACCTGAATCGCAAAACACGTAATAAGATGTCGGTAGTTAAAGAAGGTTTGCAAGTATCAGAAGTGATTATTCAAGAAGGTGTATATACCTTTGAGAGTATCGATGATGCCATTGCCGAGCCCGTAGTTTACATGATGGACCATTTTGTGATTGGCGGCTTTTATCGCGTGCATACCAGCCGTGGCATTGATGAAAACCTCAACGCACCTGGCATGCATTTTGTACCATTAGCGTTTGATAAACCGTGTACCACGCCAGATTGTGCCGGGGCACCCGATGCCACACCAAATCGCTTTTATGCCTATGGTGTAGTGGCGCGTTTAGCTTTATTAGCAGCGGCGATGGAGCTACAAGAAAACGATCCACTTAACGCCTAACGCACTCACTTTGATATGAAACTCGTTTTTATTTTAGACCCCCTAGCCAGCCTGAAAAGCTATAAAGATACCAGCATCGCTATCATGCGCGAAGCTGCGTCTCAAGGCCATAGCTTGTTTGTTTGTGAACAGCATGATGTATTTTTACGTGGTGAAGTTGCCTGTATTAATATTCAAAGTTTTGCATTTACTGATGCTAGTGATTGGTATGCTTTGGGTGAACCTCACGAATGCAAACCCGCCGAATTTGATGCGATTTTAATGCGTAAAGATCCGCCGTTTGATAACGAGTATTTATATAGTACCTATTTGTTAGAGATTGCCGCCAAGCAAGGTGCTCGTGTACTTAACAATCCAGCCAGCATCCGCAGCTGGAATGAGAAACTGTCTGTTACGCACTTTCCACAATTTACGCCTGAGTTTTTAGTCACAGCTGATCAAGACTTAATTCGTGATTTTCTGTTAACGCATCATGATATTGTAGTAAAACCACTCGATGGTATGGGGGGTAGCGGCATCTATCGTTTAACTAAAAATGATCCCAACATCGGCGTTATTTTAGAAACTAGCACACAATTTGGCACTAAAACCATCATGGCACAGCGTTACTTGCCGGCCATTGTACAAGGCGATAAACGCATATTGGTGATTGACGGCGTGCCTTTGCCCTATGCACTGGCGCGTATTCCCAAAGCAGGCGAAACGCGTGGCAACTTAGCCGCAGGCGGTACTGGAATAGCGCAAAAATTAAGCGCACGCGACTTAGAAATTGCAACGGTTGTAGGCAAAATACTCAAAAAAGAAGGGCTATTTTTGGTAGGCCTCGATGTCATCGGCGATTACCTTACCGAGATCAATGTCACTAGCCCAACAGGCATGGTAGAAATTGTAGCACAGACAGCACAACTAGCAGATAGCTGCAATCCAGCGCAAGTTTTTATCAATGCGCTATCTCATCACATATTACAAAATAAAAATTAGCTAGCCATGCGCAAACTATTCTTTTTTTGCGCAGCTTTGCTCACGCTCTGCCTGGCAAGTTGTAGTCGCGAACAAATATTTCAATCACAAAGTTATGTGTTTGGCACCTTGGTTGACATCACTATCGTCGATATCCCTGAAGCGCGTGCACGTGAGCTGGCGAATCATGTCATGCAAGATTTTCAAGGCCTGCATAACCGCTTGCATGCTTGGCAAGCCAGCGATTTAAGCACGCTGAATGCCGCGTTTGCACAAGGTAAAAAAGTGTCCATCAGCCCAGAATTAACGCAGATTATTAGCGAGGCAACGGTGTTGTCACAAAAGTCAGATGGTTTATTTAACCCTGCTATCGGCAGTTTAATCAATGCTTGGGGATTTCAGCGTAGCGAATTTACCCCTGTACAGCCAAATGAGGCAAAAATCAGCGCACTAGTTAAAGCAAACCCACAAATGACTGATATTGTGCTTAAAGAAAATACGGCCTATAGCAATAACCCCGCAGTGCAACTCGACTTAGGTGGTTATGCCAAAGGCTATGCATTAGATATAGCCGCGAACTATTTGCGCAGTCAAGGCGTAAAAAATGCCTTGATTAATATTGGCGGCAATATTATTGCTTTAGGCCAACACGGTGATCACGCTTGGCGTGTCGGCATACAAGACCCGCGCGGGCCTGGCGCTTTAGCCACTGTAGATTTAACCGATGGCTGGGCGATTGGTACCTCTGGCGATTATCAACGTTATTTTGAGCTTAACGGCAAGCGTTATTGCCATATCATCGACCCACATACTGGCTACCCTGCACAAGGCACACAAGCCGTGACGATTTTAGTGCCTCCCAAAATAAAAAGTAAGCCTAATGCAGGCACTCTATCTGATGTGCTATCTAAGCCTATTTTCTTATCCCCAGCTAATCAGCGTATGCTCTATGCGCAGAAATTTAATTTAGACAATGTCATGGTGATTGACAGCCAACATCATATTTTTGTGACGCAAGCTTTAGCAAAACGTTTAACTTGGCTGGATGCTAACAACGCAAAACGTGTGCAAATGCTCAACTAGTGACCGTAGCAGGCAACTAATAATCTATGTCATTCACTAGGAAAAATTTACTCAAATTACTGCCAGGCGATTGGTTAATTATTGTTGCCAGTGTTGTAGTGGTGGGATTGCTATTCACATCACTTTGGAGTTTTGAGCCAGCAGCAAAATTACGTATAAGGCAAGGCGATAAAGTCTACGGAACGTACAGTCTTAATCAAACACGACTACTTAGTATCCATGGCCCACTGGGAGATTCAATCATCAGCATCAAAGCCGGACAGGTAAGATTTGTCAGTTCACCCTGCCATAATCAATATTGCGTACATCAAGGCTGGTTAAAGCGAGCTGGGCAAGCTGCCATTTGTTTACCTAATCAAGTGAGTTTAGAGTTGCTGGGAGCAAAAAAGGCCTATGACTCTCTTAATTATTAAGTTTGCTTAATGATCACACTACAAACTACCTTAGACGACCACCGAATCGCTAAACTGACAGCACTCGCTATTGGTTTACATTTAATCGAATCTGTCATTCCGTCACCCTTACCCGGCGTTAAACCGGGCATTGCTAATATTGTCACGCTTTATGTGTTATATGAATACGGCTTTGTGACGGCCGCTTGGGTAAGCTTACTTCGGGTGTTTGCCAGCAGTTTTTTGCTGGGGCAATTTTTAACGCCAACGTTTGTGCTGAGTTTAAGTGGAGCTTTACTTAGCTTGCTGGCACTGGCTATTTTTCACAAACTGCCTCAACGCTACTTTAGTCCGGTCACGTTAAGTATCTTAGCGGCTTTCGCACACATTGCAGGCCAACTCATTGTGGTACGCTTGTGGCTAATCCCACAAGCAGGTATAGCTTATTTAATTCCTATTTTTGCTTTAGCAGCTTTGATATTTGGGCTAAGCAACGGCTTAATCACCGCTTACTTGCTTAAAAAATCACTACCGACTTAATGCATCATGGCTATTTTCAGCACCACTTGTTGGAGTTGTGATATTTGCTGGTTTATTAGCTAACGGCAATTTATCTAAACCTTGAAGAAAATTAAACTCTATATCTTGATAGGAGTTGACATCTAAGCCATCTTTTTTTGCGGCTAAAAATGCAGTTTCCATCAACAAACTCTCTAATTTATTGGCAAGCTCGCGATCCTGCTCTAATATTGCGAGTTCTTCAATTTTCTTTACTCTACCATTAGCATCTATATAAATTCTAAGTCGAAGTGGTATACCTGTAATAACTACATCACCTAACATCTCAGTATCTATATTACTTATCGGCAGAGCTTTTCTTTCTAAATCACTTGTAGCATAAAAATGTGCAGTGCTATCATCAGCCACAGGGGTTTGAACATTATATTGTTGATTCAGTGGAATATTTTCTAACACCTGTTGATTTTTTTTAACGTTAACTGGCGTTATTTCTTCGTTCAATATCATGCCTGATAGCAAGAGATTTTTATCCACTAGATTTTGTGGCTTTCGCTGAACAGGCTTTGTTGGCAATATAAAAACGTTCAGTGCTTGAGATTGTATCTGCGGCTTTGGCTGATGCTGGTCTTCAAGCTGCAGCAGCGACCACATAATACCCATGTGAATTAAAGCAGAAAATACAACAGCAACTAATAAGCGCATCGCAATATTCACAAAGTATAGTGGGCTAATCGCTAGCCCACTATTAACAACTAATTTAAAGTTGGCAATTCACGCCAGTTGAGTTGTTTATTCTTCAAATAACTAGTGTCAATACCAGTTCCAGTAGCTGCCTGCCCCGCGTCATTAGTAGTAGTAAATTGGACACTCTTGCTTGTGCCATCATTAGTTTGATAAAACACTATTGATGTAGCCGAGCCAACTCCATTTAAATTTGCAACTACCGCCCCACCCACAACGATCGCAGACTTTCCTGTGCCAACTTGTAAAACATAAGTTTGGTTACTTCCAGAAGGATTGCACGCATCCCCAGCTGTTAAATTGGCCGCAAAACCAATTAAACCAACAGCAGAATTCATATCAACATTAACACGATAGGGCACGCCGGTTGGACCAGCACCAAGATCAATATAATACCCCATAGGTTGTGCTGGGGCACTACCAATGCCAGTTAAAAGCGTGTTTGTATTATTAGTTAAGTTACTACGCTGAATAGGGTAACTGACCCCTGATGGCAAGGTACCTATATTACTAAATGCAGCACTGGTGCCATCATTAATTGCATAGAAATCTTGTAGTTGTGTATTACCGACATCTGGATTCGCAAGCAGCTTACCTGTGCCGACAAATACATAGCGTTTAGATGTATTCACATCAACCTCAACAATTGGAGCAACTGTCACAGGCTGCGCAGTGCCATCAGCTGCGGTAAGCTGAGCTATTTTAATTGGCGCTGCATATGTCCCTGTAGTGGCTGTTAAATCTAAGCGCCAGACATTGCCTAATAAATCACCGGCATAAGCCGCATCTGCTATACCAGAGTTTTTATTCGAAATAAAAGGACCAACGTGTGCCAAACCTGCATCTGTACCTGCGGATTGAGTTAAATCATTAACAGGAATTTCTTGTATTAAAGAACCGTCACTTAGTTTAACAATAAAAAAGTAACCTTTGCCGTCCGTATTATTATAGCCAGAGGTTAAAACGGCTACCCAGCCATCTTTCGCTGTTTTTACGATAAGCGGTGTGTCGTAAGTAAAACCCATATCTTGGTGAGTAAATTCCCATTTCACTTGTGCAGCCACTAAAGCCTCAGTGGTCATAGTCGCTGGATTAGTCACATCAATAGCAAAATAAGATTTACCTCCCTTACCCAAACCACTTATTAATAAGCTGTGCCAATCGCTTGAACTAGCGCCAAAATTAACATCTCTTATTATGGGTGTAGCATCAACATAGTAGTGATGCAGATAGTTAGAGTTAGATAGTTGCAATAGGCCATCTACTGCGGGCGTATTGTTTGGCCCCTGATATAGTGCATTAGGCACATAGGCAAACAGCTCATTTCCACCTGTCGCAGCACCATTAAATGCGTGTAGCATGCCATCATTTGCACCCACATAAGCAACCGTCGCCCGACTGGCATAAGTACTAGCAAAAGCAGTATACCCAGGATTAAACGTATCCGTATAAGCTTCGCTAGGTGGACCAACTGGAACAACTTTTGAGTTTGCAATATCCCCTAAAATTTTAATTCTTGTTCGATATAAGGCAGACCCAGAAGAGCCCTCATTACTACGATCGCCACGTAAAAAATTCAGTGTACTTTGTGTATTTGTCGTACCCAAAGCCGTAGATTGTGCGGTAGATAGATTAGCTAACCTAAATGGTATAGCTGTGCATGTTTGTTGACCCGCTGAGCCTGCGACACATTTAGCTGTGGCAATAAACCGCCCAGTATCCCAGCCTGCACCTGCTGTTTGCGTTTCTAACTTAGTGGCCGCGTTCCACGCTGGAGTGGTAGTGACTACTGCGCCAGATACTGTCGATGTACTTGCAATGACATCACCAATCCAGCCCGCACTAGTATAGCTGGTCGCGTAGCTCATCGTACCGTTTGTTACGGCAGGTGACGTTAATGCAAATGCGTTAGAAGAGCGTGATATTGAATTAATAATGGATTTAAAAGCATTAGTTAAACCTGTAATCATTAAAGCTGGGTTATTCGCCCTAAAGTAATTATCTGGGTCCCCATCGCCGTTAGCATCCCAATTTGCAACGGCTGGGCCAGTTGTCGCTGTATAAGCATTATAATTTGCGGGAATATTAGTAAATCCACCATATTTAGCTGTAAGCCAAAATTGATTACGCATACCTACTACGCTGTAATCTTTTCTATCTCCAGATTCGAGTACGTCTAACCAATATGTAGTCACTGTTTGATTGCCTGCAAGGTCAGGGCGCATATCTACCGTATGTGAATCGTAAGCTAGGCCAGCCATAAAAAATGTACTATTATTACCACAACACCAAGGTATATAAAATTCACCTAAATTTCCTAGCCCCAAACTGTTGATTCCTTCTAGTTGACCAACCATATTAGTAGCAAGTCTTACATCAACTCCTTTACCATTAGGGTTGCCTGTGGTTCTTAAATCGGCAAAATCTGCAGTAACCTCTGGCGGCACTGCGGGCTCTTTGGCAGTTGAATTAATCGTAGAGCCAGGTAAGTTAGCATCTGCGTGAGTATTAGTATCACCAATACCAATAATAAAGTTAGCCTGACAACTATATTTAATTGGGTCATTCCAAGCTGTAATCACTGGAAAACCATCCACCATTGCAGTGTTAGCGCCTGATGTATAAGAGGCTACATTACCTTGATTTTTAAAATAGCGAATGGATGTGTAATAAAGCTCACTCACCGGGTCAAACTGTTTATAGCCAGGCGCTGTTAAGCCAAATTTATTTAAATAGTTAATCACACCACTATTGCTAACGCCACTAGCAGTTGCAGCTGCAGGGTCAGGATTGGTAATAAATACACCTGTATTTGCATCCCATTCTGGATTAGGATTCACGACATCAGGTGCATTAGGCACAGACATCATAGGGCCTAACTGGGCCATTTGCGCCCTTAATACACCACCATCCCGCAATAAATTACCATCATTAAGATAGCCGAATGCAGCAAAATTTAATTTTAAAGCATTTGTTTGTATTAACCCAGTTGGCTTATAGTTTGTACCATACGCCGTGCAATTACTCTCTAAAAATGCTGAATCGCATACCTTTACCCGTGCATACATCGAATAAACCTTACTGGCTAAAGGTTTTGCTGGATTTTCTGCAACAGGTGTTCCAGATAGGCTACCAGTACTAGTAAAATAAAACTGATTACCCAAGCCATTAATTCTGATAGTAAAGGTAGTAAAGTTAAATGGTGTAGCGCCCGCTACAGTAGCTGCCCCTGTAATATTTGGCGTTGCTACTGTGCCACCCTGCCCCGATGCCCATGCTTTTTCAAGTGTCGTTAAACCCACCTCATCAATACTGCGGTAGCCTCCTGTTAAGACATACCTGAATGGGTCAATGGTTTGAGTAAGTGCCCAGTTAAGAAAGTTACCGCTCCACATTCCAGAGCATACATGGGCTGTGGCTGCACCAGTGGGGTAGAAGTAGTGTCTACTTACACTTGCGTTAGTACTATCATATAGATAACACTTATTGGGATCAAAATAGCCAATATAGTTGGTGGCTGGCGCATAGGCACTTGTATAGGCAGAGCCTAGTGCAGTTGGAAATTCTACCGACAAATCAAGTGCTACATTGCCTGTCACAGCTGAACCAGAAAATAAAGGCTGGTCCGCCAGCATTGTTGCTGCCTCAACTACCGGTGAGCTTAACAGTAGTGTCATTATCAAATAAATCGCGCGATGCAATCTGATGGAGTTTTTATATAAGTTCATTTTATTCACCCTAAAATTAATGGCTGACTAATTAAAAGCTAAAAGTAGTTTGTATGTACGTTTCAGTATTACGTGGACCAGTTGCATGAATGCTAATTCTATAAATTGGTGGGTCGCCACCTTGAACACCAGCCCCCCCACCTTTACTACCCGTTTGATTTGAAATCGGCTTGCTTAAAGAACAGTTAACAGGTGTTACAGGGCCATTACTTAAACACATACGATCTATTAAATATTGTATTTGTATACCTGATGCAACATTAGTAATCAAATTAGTACCCATTGTCGACAAACCAGTAGGAATACCAAGAGTATTACCAGCTAGAATGGTAGCAGAATAATTATTAGCGGGTGAATCAGCGATACGAGCAGCATCAGTGCTTAGTGCACCAGTTGTAAATATAGTCACAATTTGAGGTATTGCACGTTCAGCTTGATTGACCACATCTCGTCTGAAACTCAAATTACCCGCTGCCATCAAATTGGCATCAGTAGAGCGAATCAGCGCGATACTTGCCAGCAACATGATAACAAGTGAAATTAGCGCAACTAGCATAATGACCCCAGACTGTGCATGTCTTGTGCTTATGCTGCTTCTAACAATTTTAAATTGATGTGCGTGGTTATTCATTGCTATTTTGCCAATCATTTAGTCATCTTAAAGCGATAAAGCGTTACGAATGGGTATAGTCGCTTGATAAACACGGTAACGCACATTGAGCGGCGCCACATTGACTATAACTTGTGTAGCAGGAGGCGTATCAGTAAATAAAGTAACAACACCCGTACTGCTAACACCTTGTGAAGGGATACCAGGCTGACCAGCAGGCACTTTTTCTATTAATGTAGACTGCATAATTAAGGCAATTTTAATCGCCTTAATACTTTTTAAAGTGGTATTAGCAGCGGGTGTACCTGCTAATAGACTCGCGGCGGAATAAGTAGGACCTGTTGGTAATACCCAGCTAATGGTATTTGGGCTAAGGGCAACGCCATAAATAGCACGCATCGCATACACATTATCAACAAACACAGTTGGGTTTGCCCCCGCTGCGGTAGCTGACACAAGAGCTGGATTTAACAAATCATAACGGAACAAAGTATTGTTTGCGCCAACACCATACAAGTTAAATGCTGGGACTTGGCCCAAGCTAAATGCGCTTGCTACCGAAGTTGCTGGTGTTACAGAGTAAGTATTAGCCAATGGCAAATTTGTGGTGCCTGATGTAGGTGAAAAAGTGCTAGTAACTTGTTCAACATAGCACGCCGAGCCAGGTGCAGAACTTCTCACTAATACTAAATCATTGGCTTTAAAGCCTGCGACACCAACCAAAGGTAGATTACTCGCCGCAGGTGGCCCGGTAAGCGCTGTAGCAGCCTCACCTAAACCACCAGAGCCAGTCATCGCCATTAGCACATCGCCACCAATACCTGCTGCACCAGAAAAAATAACTGTAGGGGCTAATACCAATGCTTGTGGTACAATAGCAAAAGGTGCAGGAAAAGCCGTTACTGCAGGCAATAATGTTGCGCCACTTAACGCCACATTTAATGGGCAGCCATAACCATTCCCAGTACCACTACCAGCATTACCTTCAATTGCATTAAAACCAGAACCTGCACTTCGTATTGCTTTATCTAACTGATACATGGCATATGCACCAGATTGGTCAATATCATTAACTGAGGTTGTAGTACGCCTATGCCCTTCGTTAACATTTAGAATGCCATATATTGCGAGGGATACGATTAAGCCAATGACCAATGCGACCATCAACTCTACTAAGCTAAATCCTCGTTGCCATCTAGCAAATGAAGTGCGTAATTTATTAGGTAATTGTTTCATTTTAGGTCTAGTTAGCAATGTTGAATTTATTTAGCAAATTGAGTGACATATTGATGTGGCACTGTACCCGCTGAGGCATTAAAAGTATTAGATGGCGATACCCAACTGACTGTGACCGTACTAACGCCACCACTATTTACTACAGTACCTACTGCACCCATCAAACCACTATTAGCGATAGTGGTATTCCAATTAGCCATATCTCCGGCCAAGGGCGTAGCGGTACCCGTTAGCCACATTTGTGTAATTATCTCATTAGCCAAACTAGCGGCAGTAGTTCGATCTTCTGCGCCTATTGAATTTTTTGTAGCGAGTGCTTGTAAACTAACTAAGCCTAATATGCCAAAAGACAGTATTAACATGGCTACTAGTGCCTCTATTAGCATTACTCCTGCTTGTTTATTTTTTTCAAAATGCTTCATATTAAATCCCTGCTTAATGACTAACATCCATCTGGGCTAGTGGCTCTTGCTTTAGAAGGATCACACATTCTTACGCTACCGGCAGGTGTTACCACCACATTCAGTTGCCTACTACCAGGCCTAATGTTGTTTAAAACATAAGTCGCTGAGCCAGCTTGGGCAAACCTGCCTGGCGCATAAGTCACTAAACGGCCTATCGAATTAAATGTAATTGCTGCAGATGTTGCAGTAATTGCAACATTGGTGCTAGCACCCCCTAACACTGTACCTTGTATAAAAGCCACTGGTGCATTTGCCGTCGTCGTTGACATCGTTCTCACACCCCAATTTATGCCATTAACAGAAGTTGCAGAATTTAAAACTGGCGGTGCGTCATTAGTTAAAAAAAACTGTACTGGAGCACCATTACGCAATGCCTCAACTTGTGCACTACGAATACCATTTTGCATTGCTTCTGCCACTGTCCGAGTTTTAGCATCTGCTATCCATTGTATAAATGATGGCCCAGCAACAGCCGCTAATATACCGATAATTGAAACCACCACCATTAACTCAATCAACGTGAAGCCTTTAACACAATGGCTAAGCACGTGAGGCTGATTAAGTTTCAGCAGATTTTTACTATCTTTTAACATGTACCATTTCGTTTAGAAACCCAACAGTTAGCATTGGCAGTCCAGCCAGCCTTAGCACCAGTGGTCGCTTGTACATTATTTTGATCAATCGTAAAAACAAAACCAGCCACAACTCCAGCACCTGTTGCTGTTACTGTATAGGTAGTAGCCGCAACATTTGCACAAGTAAAAGCCCATTTTGTTGTATTGTTATTTGCGATATTGGTACAAGCAGAAGTGAATGCGCCAACATCTACGTAAGTTCGGTTATCTTGAAAGAATTGCTCCATATTAGCCCGTGTTGCAGATAATGTACTAGTAGCTGTAACAAAGTTAGACCGCACTACATAATCCTGATATGAAGGCAATGCAATAGCCGCCAAAATACCAATAATCGCGACCACTATCATGACTTCAATAAGAGTAAATCCTTGTTTAAACTTTTTTAAAGCTGATAGTTTTTTAAGCTGATTGTTAGAAAAAGTATTCATAACAGGTCCTTTTTAATTAATTGAATCATGCCAATAGTACATACTTGCTGTCTAGTTTAAACCGATACTCGGACAATTCCGTGTGATAAACGGTGACAGGTTCCATGCAAAACTAGCAAACTACGTTGCTAGCGCTAAATTTACTTCTTTAATGCTAAAATAATGGTTAATTAACTTAAGTAAGATACAAGTGAGTTTATTATGCGTCTAGTGCGACGTTTCACTGCAGTAAGCATTCTAATTACCTTGGTAGCTGGCTTTGGTTTAACAGGCTGTGGCACCAAAGGCGCGTTATATATTCCTGAGCAGCGCTATCCACAAGATTCTAAATAGCCTTAAAAAAATACTCATTAACTTTATCTTAAAGCATTTCACGTGAATTCATTCAATTATCGCAATGGCGTTTTACACGTCGAAAAACTGCCACTTAACGCCATCGCAGTTGAATTTGGCACACCCTGTTATATATACTCTAAAACTGCGCTAGTAGCCGCATTTGAGCAATTTCAAGCTGGTTTAAAGAATACCGATCACCTGATTTGTTTTGCAGTTAAATCTAATCCCAACCTCGCAATTCTGAATTTATTTGCTCAATTGGGTGCGGGTTTTGACATCGTTTCAGGTGGTGAATTAGCACGAGTCTTGGCGGCTGGTGGCTCACCGGCCAAAATCGTATTTTCTGGTGTCGGTAAAACTGCAAATGAAATGCGCACTGCCCTAAACGCTAATATTTTTTGCTTTAATGTAGAGTCAGCCAGTGAACTGACTAGACTCAATGAAGTAGCAGCTAGTATGGAAAAAATCGCGCCTGTATCATTGCGCGTCAATCCGAACGTGGATGCAAAGACACACCCTTACATTTCAACTGGTCTTAAAAACAATAAATTTGGTGTCGCATTTGAAGAGGCTTTTGCTTTATATCAGCAAGCAGCGGCTATGCTAAATATTGCCGTACATGGCATTGATTGCCATATTGGCTCACAAATTACCGAAGTGACGCCATTTATCGACGCATTGGATCGGGTATTAGGTTTAGTGGACGAACTAGAAGCGGCTGGCATACCTATTGAGCATATTGATGTGGGCGGCGGTATTGGCATTTGCTATGCCGATGAAACACCACCTGCTTTCAGTACTTATGCTGAAGCAATTTTGGCGAAAATCGGCCAACGTAATGTGAAATTAGTGTTTGAACCAGGGCGCGCCTTAGTAGGCAATGCAGGAGTTTTACTCACCAAAGTGGAATACCTCAAACACACCGAATCCAAAAATTTTGCCATTGTTGATGCGGCGATGAACGACTTAATGCGCCCAGCTTTATATGATGCCTATCACGACATTTTACCAGTGAGCACTAATAACAACGATACAAAAGTCTATGAAATCGTTGGGCCAGTATGTGAAAGTGGCGACTTTTTAGGTCACGACCGGCAATTAAGCCTAGAGCAAGGTGACCTACTAGCCATTATGTCTGCAGGCGCTTATGGCATGAGTATGGCAAGCAACTACAACACGCGTCCGCGCGCTGCCGAAGTCATGGTAGATGGTGATAAAGCATATTTAATTCGCCAACGTGAACAGATTAGCGATTTATTTGCGCTCGAAAAAATACTCGATTAAAAAATACGCGCCCAAGCATTTAAAATAGCACCTTATTAGCCACAATTTTCTTGCGGTAATTGTGATGCAAGCGTAAATTACGATTTAGTGAATTTAACTCACTAGGTTTTACTATTGTTCATCTAATAATTATTAAAGTGTTAAGGGGAAATTAATGAAGAAATTGCTATTTGTGCTTTCTGTTATTGTCACCATCTTTACTTTGAATGTTGCTCCAGTTGCTTTTGCTGATGAGGCTTTGCCTGAAATTGCACCTGTTGATGAAGCTGCACCACCGGCATTAGATGAAACGGCCCCTGCTGAATCTACACCAGACACGGCGCCTGAAGCTGGTCAATAACCGCTTTATTATTGAACTAGCATTAAAATAAAAAAGCGAAGATTTTATCTTCGCTTTTTTATTCTGCAATCTAATCTACAATCGAATTTAATCAAATATCACCGTTTTATTCGCATACAATAAAATTCTATGCTCAATATGCCAGCGCACTGCGCGCGACAACACAATACGCTCTAAATCCCGTCCTTTTTGAATAAGGTCTTCCACTTGATCACGATGCGAAATGCGGTCAATATCTTGTTCAATAATCGGGCCTTCATCTAATACTTTTGTCACATAATGGCTGGTAGCACCAATCAACTTAACTCCGCGTTCAAACGCCCGATGATAAGGGCGTGCACCAATAAAAGCCGGTAAAAATGAATGATGTATATTGATAATGCGCTGTGGATAGCGCAACACGAACTCTGGCGACAAAATTTGCATATAACGCGCCAGCACGATCAAATCAATTTTATAGTCATCAAATAACTTAAATTGCGCAGCTTCGGCTACAGGTTTATTGTCTTTAGTCACCACAATATGATGGAAATCTATCCCGTAAAACTCGGCCAGTTTTTTCGTATCAAGGTGATTGCTAATAATCAACGGGATTTCGCAACTTAACTCGCCACTTTTATAGCGGTGTAGTAAATCGGCCAAACAGTGGTCATATTGCGATACCATAATCGCCATGCGAGTTTTGTGCTGCGACAACTTAAGCTGCCATTGCATATTAAAACGAGTTGCAATTGCTGAAAATTGCAGCTCAAACTCAGCCTCAGTCAAATTAAAGCCGGCTAAATCCCACTCCACGCGCATTAAAAATAAATTATTTTCTGCATCCTGATGCTGGTCTGCATGTAAAATATTAGCGTTATGTTGATATAAAAAATCTGCAATCGCAGCTACTAAGCCTTTAGTATCAGGGCAGTTAATTAATAGTGTAGCTGTATTTTTTGCTGTTACCGGTTGAGTATTTGCTTGATTATTATGCGCTATCATATTTTCATTCATTAATACTTTAATTTAAGATTATACATGGCTAAACGAAACCACAAAAATATGCAAATGCACCTCTGCTATAAAACCCAGCCTATCCAATGATGATACTTTGCATTCAATATCGTCATTACTTTTTAGTTAGCTTCGTCACTAGGCAGCTATCGTGAGCTTTTTAGCGCTTATTTTTACACTGACGCTAAGTTATTACGTGCCGCGCGGCAATGTTGATAAGCTTAAAAACTTTTTCCTAATGGCGGCGCAACGTCTTGCAAATACATACCCGACAAAACAAAAAAGCAAATATAACGACATCATCACTTGGTTGTTAATAGCCTTCTTACCAAGTATTACAATTGCCATCTTTTTTTATTTTTGTGATTACTTCCTACCCATAATCGGTTTATTAATTAATATAATCGTGCTTTATTTCACATTAACTTTTAGTGGTTTGTTTAATAAACCCGCACAAATTGTAACGGCACTACGCGCTGGTGATAATGAATTAGCCAACAATCTATATCGCGAATGGGTGCCTAATGACCCTGAAACCATCAATCATTTAAGTAGTACTGCTATCGCACGCAAAAGCATAGAAGTGAGCTTACAGCGTGGCCACTATCAATGGTTTGCACCAATTTTTTGGTTTATTATTTTTTCTGCTATTGGTGCAGGCGCGGCGGGTGCAGTGCTCTACCGTCTCAGCGATATGCTTGCACGCGAACCCATTCAGCCAGACTTAAACAATACGACTAATAAGAACTCTATTGCTAAGCAAATATTTACCTGGCTTGATACTCCACCAGCACATTTAACTGGCTGGGGCTTCGCCATTATGGGAGATTTCGAAGATGCGATTTATTGCTGGCGTGAGCAAGCCGCAACTTGGCCATATGGAGCAAGCAGCGATAACAACGATAAAAATAAAGGTATTATATTAACGTCAGGCGCAGGTGCACTGGGGGTTAAATTAGGTGAAAATTTAACCAATGGAGCTGTAAGATCGCGCGCAGAAATTGGCTTGGGTGATGATGCAGATGCGGATTACCTGCATAGTACTATTGGCTTAGTCTGGCGCACACTCATTTTAATGCTGGGTTTATTGCTATTATTAACGTTTGCTTATTGGCTGGGCAATTAACGCGCGAATTCAAACTAATTAAATAGCCCATTGCACTTTAATAATGGGTAATTCAACACCATCTGATAAGTCAAACCGTGCAATTAATCGAAAAACGAGTAGTCTGATTACACATGAAAGAAAAAATGAAATTATTACTTGCTAACCCACGCGGCTTTTGCGCGGGGGTAGACCGTGCCATTATTATTGTAGAGCAAGCGCTGGAGAAATTTGGTGCGCCTATTTATGTGCGCCATGAAGTTGTCCATAACAAATTTGTTGTAGATGAATTAAAGGCTAAAGGCGCAGTATTTATTGAAGAGCTGGATGAGATTCCTAGTGGCAGTACGGTGATTTTTAGCGCGCATGGCGTGTCAAAAGCAGTCCGTGCAGAGGCTGACGCTCGTGGCTTAACGACCTATGATGCGACTTGTCCGCTGGTGACAAAAGTACATATTGAAGTTGCCAAAATGCGCTCAGCCGGCATGGAAATTGTGATGATAGGCCACAAAGGCCACCCTGAAGTTGAAGGCACGATGGGTCAGGTTGAGGCGCGTATTGAAGACGACGAAGCCGCAGAGTCTTATAACGGTATGTACTTAGTAGAAACACCAGAAGATGTTGCCAGTTTATCTGTAAATAACCCTGAAAAACTTGCCTTTGTCACGCAAACTACCTTATCTATAGATGATGCGGCACTCGTGATCAGGGCGTTGCAGGCTAAATTTCCTGAAATTAAAGGGCCCAAGAACGACGATATTTGCTATGCGACACAAAACCGCCAGGATGCAGTCAAAATTATGGCACGCGACTGCGATTTAGTCATTATTGTGGGCTCGCCTAACAGCTCAAACTCTAATCGGCTACGCGAGGTTGCACAAAACCAGGGTGTCGAATCTTATATGGTTGATAACGCCAGTTTTCTTAAACCAGAATGGTTGGTAGGTAAGCGTAAAGTCGGCGTATCCGCAGGTGCATCTGCACCAGAAGTGCTGGTAAAAGAAGTGATTACCAAATTACAAATTCTAGGCTCGGCTGAGGTTACCGAGTTGCAAGGTGTGATTGAAAACGTAGTATTCCAACTGCCAAAAAACTTGATGGCTGCCAAAAATACCGTACAAAAATAGCATGTCATCTACTCCAGTTGTAGCTATGCCCTATAAAACGCCAGTTTCCGCACTCATCCTTATCCACACCGCTGATTTGCAAGTCATGCTTATGGAGCGTGCCGATAAACCAGGATTCTGGCAATCTGTGACAGGTAGCCTAGAGGTTGGCGAAACACCCACTCAAGCCGCAATACGTGAAGTATTTGAAGAAACTGGACTGGATGCTTTGCAGTATGATTTTCAGGATTGGCACATGTCAAACGTCTATGAAATCTACCCACATTGGCGTTATCGCTACGCGCCAGATGTAACGCAAAATACTGAGCATGTGTTTGGCTTATTGTTGCCAGCCACATTGCCCATCACACTAGCGCCCGATGAGCATATTCGCTATGAATGGGTCGATTGGCGTGAAGCGGCTAAACGTGTATTTTCTTGGACTAATGTGGAAGCTTTACGCAAATTAGGTGAAGCGCATAATTTAAAGTTGTAAAATAGCTCAATTAAATATCAATATGCGAACAACTACGCTAAAAATTGTTCTAAGCGATTATAGCTTATGGGAAATTTCAAGCCTAGTTGGGCTGCTAAAGGATGCAGGGAAATGCAAACCGCTACCATTAAATTTGAACGTTACCAAGCTGTCGACGATGCCGACTGTCAGCGTCGCATCATTGCCGCACGCGCCAAACTAGGCAAACGCTTAGTGATTTTAGGTCATCATTACCAAAATGAAGGCGTGTATCGCCATGCAGATTACACCGGTGATTCACTTAAACTGTCACGCTATGCTTCAGAAGTAGATGCTGAATATATCGTATTTTTAGGCGTGCATTTCATGGCAGAAGTAGCCGATATTTTAAGCCGTCCTGACCAAATTTCTATACTGCCTGACTTAGCTGCAGGTTGCTCAATGGCGGACATGGCTAACTTAGCAAAAGTAGAGCGGAGCTACCGTGAGTTAAGCAAAGTGCTCAATTTTGATGAAACCATCACACCAGTCACTTATATTAATTCCGCCGCTGATTTAAAAGCCTTTTGTGGCGAGCATGGCGGTATTGTTTGCACTAGCACTAACGCACCAAAAATTCTCGAATGGAGCTTTAAACAGCGTGAAAAAGTATTATTTTTTCCGGACCAAAACTTAGGTCGCTGGAGTGGTTACAAAATGGGCATACCATTAGAGGAAATGCCGATTTGGGATCCTGACCAGCCAATGGGCGGCCTCAGTATTGAGCAAATTAAAAATGCCAAAATCTTGCTGTGGAAAGGCCATTGCGCGGTACATCAAATGTTTCGCCTGCAAAATATTACTAAATTTCGTGCTGAACACCCCGATGGATTCGTTATTTCACATCCAGAATCACCGTTTGAAGTATGCTTAAATTCTGACTTCGTCGGCTCTACCGAGTATATTTTAAAGACTGTATCCGATGCGGCACCCAATACTAAATGGCTAGTTGGTACTGAACTTAACTTGGTCAATCGCTTGGCGGATCAAATGAAACCGCAAGGCAAGCATGTGCAGTTTATGAGCCATGTGGTTTGTGAGTGTTCAACAATGGCAAGAATTGACTCACAACATTTGGCCTGGACCTTAGAGAATCTAGCCGAAGGTAATGTCGTGAATCAAATTAAAGTGCCAGAACATGAGGCGAAACTAGCAAAGCTCACCTTAGACCGCATGCTGACAGCCTCTTAAAAACAACTGATTAAAGAAAGACTAATGGCTATGCAAACGACAAAATTGCGCTGGGGTATACTTGGCGCGGCGCGAGTAAATGAGCGCCTGCTACCTGCAATTATGGAAGCGGGTAATTCTGAATTGATTGCAATTGCCAGCCGCCGCCCAGGCGCTGCTTTAGAAGCGTTAAAGAAATATGCGCCTAAAGCCTTAGACATCAGCAATATCAAAGCTTACGATTCACCTGAAGAATTACTAGCCGATAAAAACATACAGGCAATTTACATTCCGCTAGCCAATAACGAGCATACCGAATGGGCGTTGAAAGCCATTGTCAGCGGTCGCCATGTGCTGATAGAGAAGCCATTAGCCATTAAACTTGCTGATATTGAGGCGATTGAAGCAGCGGCAATTAAGCACAAAGTCAAGGTGATGGAAGGGTTTATGTATCGCTTCCATCCACAGCATGCGCGCGTGAAAGAAATTATTAAGTCTGGTGCCATTGGCGAAGTACGTTTTGCTAAAGCCAGCTATTCATTCATGATGCGCCCTGCACGCATGTACCGCTTGGCCAATGATACCAGTGGTGGTGGTGGTGCCATGTGGGATATTGGCCCTTACGCAGTGCATACACTTCGCCACTGTTTTGATAGCGACCCAATCAGCGTCAGCGCCATGGCGAAATATGCCGAAACTGGCGCAGATATTGCCACTAGCGGAGTGATTGATTTCGGTGATGGCAGACGTGGTCATTTTGACACTAGCTTTGAATGCAGTCGCCAATCCGAATATACCATTGTCGGCACCAAGGGCAGCGTGACATGCAACACCGTCTGGCAGCTACCGGGTACAAATGACGTACCAAGCATTAGCTGGTGGTCTGACGATGGCCGCAAATTTGAAGAAAGCTACCCGACCGCCAATCACTTTAATTTAGAAATCGAACATTTTAGTAATTGCGTACTTAACGATAAAGCGCCATTACTCAATATGGCAGATGCAAAAATGAACTGTAAAACGATTAATGCAGTTTTAGAGTCAGCTAAAACTGGGCGATTGGTAAAAGTTTAAAACAATATGAATGGCAACTGCGCACTGTGCACCGAAACTACTGCAGAACTGCTATGGCAGGATGATTTTTGCCGCGTAGTGTTACTCAACGATGCTGATTACCCCGGTTACTGCCGTGTGGAATTGCTGGCGCATGTCAAAGAGATGACCGATTTAGCCATACCCCAACGCAGCCGACTGATGAAAATTGTATGTGTGGTAGAACAAGCCCTACGTGATGTGCTACAACCCAGCAAAATCAACCTGGCTAGTCTGGGTAACAAAACCCCGCATTTGCATTGGCACGTGGTGCCGCGCTTTGAAGATGACAAGCATTTTCCTAACTCGCACTGGGGTGAGGCGATGCGTGAAAATACCTATAGTGCATTGAATAAAGAAACTAAAGCTAGCCTAAAAACTGTAATAGTACAGTGCTTAAATAATTGAGCTTTTTTAGATTAATTAACCTGTTCGCTTTTTAGTAAAACTGGGCGTAAATTTATTATGAAATTCAATTTGGATAAAAATAATATTTAGGAGAGATAGTGAAGAACGATAATGCAGGAACAAAAATAATATTATTGTTAATTGCAATAATATTTATATCATTTGTAGCTTCAAAAGTCATAAATACACCTCCACCAGTTGAATCAACTATTGATAGTTATTCTACGTTTCAAGCATCTAAAAATGCTGTAAATGCCGCACTTGAAAATGAAGATAATCGCAGGCAGCAAATAATGAAGAGCCACTAACCAATGATAAAGCTAGTGGAGTTGCAGAAACTGCATCTCTAAAAGCAATAAAGGAGTTAAGACAGTAAAAGTTTAAATTTATTGTTTCTTTATATAATTTAAACTTAAATCTGGAATAACATATAAAAATATCACAACGTCGGTCACAGTAGACTATGGAACAAGTACTGTGGAATTAATGACCCAGTGTTTTGGTCAAGTCCAAGGTCTTCATTTAGTGGTTACTGGTATTATAAAATAATTTTTAAGATTAAGTTTTAAGCGATTAAGCTGGCCAATCTTTCAGCACTGGCAGGTGCCATAGTCAAGCCATATCTAAAATGACCAGTATTGAGGTAAAGGTTTTTAATGGTCGGATGCACGGCAATCGTCGGGATATTATCTGGCGTACCAGGGCGCAGGCCGCTCCAATGCTTGATAATAGGCGTACCTTTAAGGCTAGGCATAATGCTTTCGGCCTTGGCCTGTAGTTCCAGCTTGACAGTTTCTGTTGTACCGCTATCAAAACCAACATCCTCCAAAGTGCTCCCCGCAAGCAAATAGCCATCACGCCGCGGTACCATATAAAAGCCGTTGCTATACACAATATGCTGTAACAATTGTTCGGGTTGTTTATACAGCAATATCTGCCCACGCATGGGTTTAATATCTAATGGCGCTGTCGTTTCCTTAAGCAACTCAAAACTCCACGCACCAGAAGTCACGATAAATTTATCGGCTTGCAGAACCTCGCCTGTTATTGTTGCCCACGCATTGACTTGCCTAGTTAGTTTTAATGGCACCAACTCAGTGTGCTCGATGAGGTTTACGCCATTTTGGAGTAATGCTTGTTTGAGGGCTTGCAGCAAATTGGGGGATCTGACTTGCGCCACAGCAGATAGTAGCAAACCATTTTGAGCTGAATTTTCCTGCATTAAACCCTGCTCGATAATGTAGCCCGATGATTTTTTCTCTACGGGTTGCTGATAAGCCTCACACCAACGTTGCGCTCGTTCGGCATCAAATGTGGGCAATATCAACATGCCACTTTGCGTATATTCTGGATCTATATCAGTTTCAGCCAATAAACGCTGACAAATTTCTGGATAAAGTGCGGCACCACGCATGCTCAGTTGGCTTACTTCGTCTTTATACATCCACGGCAGTAGCGGCAACAGCACGCCGGCCCCCGCCCAGGAAGATTCACCCGAAGTTTGCGCAGCGATTTGGTTACGCTCAACAATCGTCACTTGACAACCACGCTGAGTCAATTCGAGTGCAGTCATGCAGCCGACAATGCCTCCACCTATGATGATGATTTTCTGGTTCATAACTTTAAAGCCTATCTATCACTTAATTACCCGTCAGCAAGAATTTCTCAGCACTACTCAAATCCTCCGAGCTGCCAAGCAACACAATCACATCACCCTCCGATACGACAATATCAGGTCTGGGGGCGATATCTTCCAGCATATTAGGGCGACGTAAAAATTGCATTTCTACCTTATATTTTTCAAAATCAATATGGTCTAGACGCAAACCTTTGGCATAGGCGGCAGCATTGATTTCGACAGAATGTAAGCGCAGCATTTTACGTTGCTCAGTACTTTCCTGGCTAGTATCGGTCATGCCACGGAAATAGCCACGGAACATTTTATAGCGCTCTTCACGAAATACACGGATACGTTTAACCACACGATTAAGCGGCACACCAAGCAGTACCAGCGCGTGCGAGGCAAGCATGAGGCTACCTTCTAGTACTTCTGGCACCACCTCGGTTGCGCCAGCCGCTCTAAATGCTTCCATATTGGCATCATCTAAAGTACGCACTATCACTGGTAAATGCGGATAGGTTTCTTGCATCACATGCAACACCTTCATTGAGGCACGCATATCGGCATAACTAATAATCATGGCTTTAGCACGTGCAGCACCGGCAGCTTGTAATACGGGTCGACGACCAGCGTCGCCGAACATCACATGTTCACCTGCTGCTGCTGCAGCATGTACGCGTGCAGGGTCAATATCTAAGGCAATAAATGGAATGTTTTCATCTTTCAAAACACGCCCAAGAAACTGCCCACTGCGCCCGTAGCCACAAATAATGACATGATCAGATAAATCTTTACCCACCGCGCCAATGTCTTCCACAACTTTACTACTGTTACGCGTATAGCTTTTCACCATACGACGCGCAATACGACCGTTATATTGAATGATAAATGGCGCGATAATCATAGATAGCAATGAAGTAGCCAACATCAGCTGTAAAGTTTTACCGTCAATTAGCATTTGCTCTTGCGCCAACGCCAAAATCACAAAACTAAACTCGCCTGCTTGCGCCAAAATCAAGCCGGTGCGAATACCTACACCAAACTCATACTTAAACACGCGGCATAGTAATGCAATCACTGCTGCCTTGAATAGTATAAAAACTACCAATAACAACAAGATCAAACCAATGTGCTGCGTGATTTGCTGCACATCTAACAGCATGCCTACACCAATAAAGAAAAGCCCAAGCAGAATATCTCGGAACGGTGCAATATCAGATTCCACCTGATAGCGATAACGCGTTTCTGAAATCAACATACCCGCAATAAACGCGCCTAACGCATAAGACAAACCCGCTTCTTTAGTTGCAAACGCCAATAACAAGGTCACCATGAGTACATTAAGTACAAATAATTCACGTGAACGTTGCTGCGCCACCCAGCCAAACCAGGGATTAATAAGCAATTTGCCAAACTTAAATAATATAAACAGCAATACCGTGGCTTTAATAACGGACGTGCCTAAAATCGGCCATAAATTACTGCTTTTTGCACCTAAGGCTGGAATAAGCACCAAGATTAGAATGACTGCTATATCCTGGAATAACAAAATACCAATCGACAAACGTCCGTGTCGCGAGTTTAAGTCTACGCGTTCCATCAATATTTTGGACACTATCGCGGTGGATGACATGGTGAGCGCCCCACCAACCACAAATGCCGTTGCCCAGCTTAAACCCGCCACCTTAGAAATAATCATCGCCAGCGCTATAGAAATAATCACTTGGGCGCCGCCTAAACCAAATAAGGTATGACGCATGGCGTACAGCATAGGCAAACTAAATTCCAAACCGATACTGAACATCAAAAATACAATACCAAATTCAGCAATTTGATGGCTCGCTTCAGTATCTGGAATTAAACCAAGCGCATGTGGCCCTAACACCAAGCCAATGGCAAAGTAAGCCAACATCGCTGGTAACCTTAAGGCACGAAACAATGCAACCACTAGCACGGAGCTAGTCAATAAAATCAATAGGATGGGTAGTGAATCAAACATGCGGTTTTTCCATTTTTTAATTATCTAATACTTAATTTTATTCTAAGGATAATACTTTTCAGCAAAAACTGTAGCTAGCCAGGCAATATTTATGCCTAATTATTGCATTTAGCTGAGTATTGTTCTTTATTAGGACGTCATTCCCTTTTATACTAGTATCCTATGTCACCTACATTACTACAATCTGACCGTTTACACGCACCAGCAGAACAAAACTCGGCCAGTATCAATTCTCACAACAACGCGCAAACGTTAGCATTAGCGCGTGAAGTGTTGACTATTGAATCTCGTGAAATTGAATCGCTGGCAAAACGTCTGGATGATAGCTTTGTGAATGCCGTAGAGCTTATTTTACAATGCCAAGGTCGTGTTGTGGTGAGTGGTATGGGTAAATCTGGCCATATAGGTCGTAAAATCGCTTCAACACTTGCCAGTACAGGTAGCCCGGCTTTTTTTATGCACCCTGGTGAAGCAAGCCATGGTGATTTAGGCATGATTACGCACGATGATGTAGTGATTGCACTTTCCAACTCCGGTGAGAGTGACGAAATAATCGCTATCATCCCCGCGATTAAACGCTTGGGCGCAAAAATTATCAGCATTACGGGCAAAGCGCATTCAACTCTGGCGAAAGAAGCCGATGTGCATCTAAGTGCAGAAGTGGCGCAAGAAGCTTGTCCATTAGGTTTGGCGCCAACAGCTAGCACCACTGCAGCGCTTGCGCTAGGTGATGCATTAGCACTTTGCGTACTCAACTTGCGAGATTTCTCAGCAGAAGATTTTGCTCGTTCTCATCCTGGTGGCAGCATTGGTCGCGGTTTACTCATACGGATTAGCGATGTCATGCGCACTGGCGCGGCCATACCTAGCGTCAGCGAAAATGCGCTGCTTGCTGAAGGCTTATTAGAAATGACGCGCAAAGGCTTAGGCATGACTGCCATCGTTAATGCTGCACAGCAACCGATTGGTATTTTTACTGATGGTGATTTGCGTCGCGCATTTGCCGGTGATATTAAAGCCAACAGCACAAAAACTGTGGATGTAATGCATGCAAATCCTCAAACCATTTATGCACATCAATTAGCAGTAGATGCTGTGGAACGGATGGAACAATTAAAAATAACCAGCATATTAGTAGTTGATGAAACGGGTAAGCTAGTTGGTGCGCTAAATATGCATGATTTACTTAAAGCCAAAGTGGTATAACCAAAAGTTTTATATCAAAAATATTTTTTAGATGGAATAGTATGACGATTTCACATGATGTAGTAACACGTGCCAAAAAAATTAAACTCATTATTTTTGATGTAGATGGCGTGATGACAGATGGTGGTTTAATCATTGGTGATGACGGCCTGGAGTATAAAAGCTTTCACGCGCAAGACGGTTTAGGTATGAAGCTACTTAAAGCCAGTGGCGTGGAAATGGCGATCATTACTGGACGCACATCCAAGGTAGTGACTAAACGTGCAGAAAATACCGGGGTCGCACATTTCTACCAAGGTGTGGATGACAAACTAGTTGCGTTTAATGACCTGCTCGCTAAACTCAATTTCAGTGCTGAGGTCTGTGCCTTTATGGGCGACGACGTGGTAGATTTACCACCCATGTTACGCTGCGGCTTGGGTATTACAGTGCCGGCTGCACCAGACTGTGTAAAACAACGCGCACATTTCACCACGCAGCATGCGGGTGGTCATGGTGCAGTACGTGAAGTTTGTGAGCTCATCATGCATGCACAAGGCACTTATGATGCACAATTTGCACAGTTTTTTAAATAACTTTTTAAAACAATGATTCAGAACACGCACAATAGTTAGCTTAATGTATAGTCGTCAAGCCATATTGTTCCCGCTTATATTGGCCGCCATGTTAGCGTTACTGACATTCTGGATTAACCAAGCTGTAGAAAAAAATAACCCGAAAATGGATGGCAATAACCGACACGATTACGACTACATGCTCAACAATTTTTACACCACAAAAACTGATCTGGCAGGCAATTTGCACTATGTTCTGGCAGCAACAGAGATGGAGCATTTCCCTGATGATGATAGCACCGTATTGCAGCGCCCACGTTTTACCCAATATACAATCAATAAACCTTACACACAGATTTCAGGATTACGTGGCTACGTGTCTAGCGGTGGTGAAGTGATTCATGTTTTGGATGACGTAAAAGTAGTAAGGCCCGCCTATGAAGGTCGGGGGGGGATGCAGTTACTCACTGACAAACTGACAATCTACCCAGATGAAGAAGTTGCAAAAACTGACAGTCCCGTAGTGATCACGCAATTTCCTAAAACGAAAATTCGTGCAACTGGCATGCTTTTCAACAAAAAAGAGCAAACTCTAACATTAGGCACAATCAGTAGCAAGAATAAAAATATTGCTCCTACTCGCGTATATGTACACTATGAACGTCCCTTGCTAGCAAGCTCCAACAACAAACAAACAAATCTAAAAAATCGAGTGCCAAAAAGCACTAAACAACTCAATCAAACAAAAAATAGTAGCTTATCAAAAACGCCCAATCCCTTAGCTGATAATAGCAAAAAGACCAAACGCGTTCGGAGAACTTATGAATAATCGTCATTCCCTATGGCTGCTTGGGCTGTTTTCAGCATTTGCCATGCTAAACAGCACCGTTGCGCATGCGGAAGCAGCTGACAGGGATAAACCAATTGAAATTGAAGCAGATACAGTGACGGTGAACGATGCTAAAAAAATCGATATCTATACTGGTAATGTCATTTTAACGCAAGGTACGCTGGTCATTAAGGGCGACAAGCTCACTGTACATGAAGACATCGATGGCTTTCAACACAGCACATCGCTAGGTAACCCCACAACTTTCAAACAAAAGCGTGATGGTGTGAATGAATATATTGAAGGTAGTGGCTTGCGTATCGAATATGACGCACGTATGGACAAAGTGCAGCTATATACCAAAGCATCAGTTAAACGTGGTGATGACGTGGCGTATGGCGATTATATTAGTTATGACGCCAATGCTGGATATGCAGAAGTACTCAGTGGTCCAACAGCACCTCTTGGCGGAAAGCCAGGCCGTGTTAAAGCGATTATACAGCCCAAAAATAAAACTGAACCAAGCAAGACCGAAGTGAAGCCAGAAACTAAAGCAGCGCCTGCCATCATTAATAAAAATTTACGGTTCAGTAACAAGCTAGAATTAGATACTGACCCTTTAAGCACAAAAGAATAGGGTCTTTTAGAATGAGCAAAAGTCATGAGTGAACTAGTTGTAGAACATTTACGTAAAACCTACGGTAAGCGCACCGTAGTGCATAGTATTTCATTGCATATTAAAAGCGGTGAAATTGTTGGCTTACTTGGCCCCAATGGCGCCGGTAAAACTACGAGCTTTTACATGATCGTAGGCTTAGTCCGGCTGGATGAGGGCCGCATCTTGCTGAATAATAAAGATTTAAGCCGATTACCCATCCATAACCGTGCGCGCATGGGCTTAGCTTATTTACCGCAAGAACCATCAATTTTTCGTAAACTCACGGTGAGTGAAAACATCATGGCAGTATTGGAGCTACAAAAACTATCCGATGAGGAGCGTGAAGCCAAGCTTGAGTCACTGCTGGATGAATTGCATATTCAACATATTCGCGACAATGCCGCAGTCAGTTTATCTGGTGGTGAGCGCAGGCGTGTTGAAATTGCGCGCTGTTTAGCAACCGACCCAAGTTTTATTTTGCTGGATGAACCGTTTGCAGGTATCGACCCCATTGCGGTGTTGGATATTCAAAAAATCATTAAATTCTTAACAACACGCAATATCGGCGTGCTAATTACCGATCATAACGTACGTGAAACCCTAGGCATCTGCGATAGAGCGTATATTGTGAATCAGGGTACTGTGTTTGCGTCTGGCGAGCCAAGCGAAATTGTACATAATGAAGCAGTACGTGAAGTTTATTTAGGTAAAAATTTCCGCCTGTAATTAGATATAGCAATTACTTATGAAACAAAGCTTAAATCTAAAGTTCTCTCAGAATCTTGCGCTCACACCGCAATTGCAGCAGTCAATTCGTCTGTTGCAACTTTCCACGCAAGAGCTGAATCAAGAGCTTGAAACTATTTTACAAGAAAACCCCTTGCTTGAGCTTGCTGAAACTAATGAAGATGGCAGTGTTGTAGAAGCGAGTATTGATGGCGACAGTGATGCACTGCCAAATTTAGTCAATCCTGAGCAACCACAAAATAAAGAGTTTGGTGAGGAAACTGGTCAGGAACCAAGCACAACTTTTGACACCGATTTTAGCAGTGAACCTACCCAACCGACAAATGATGGTGCTGCTGACTCAGAAATATCGCTCGCAGATGAACATTATTCACAGTCTGATTTCTCTGATGATTATGAAGAGTATGGCAGCAATACACGCTGGGACGAAGGCGCACAAAACAATAATTTTGACGACGACAATGACTTTAGCAAACAAGAGACTGTATCCCAGTCGCTGCGCGAACATCTCATTAGTCAATTAAAACTCATGCCCTTAAGTGAGCGCGACCAAACGCTGGCGATTTTATTGGTAGATTCCATCAATGAATATGGTTATCTGGAACAACCGTTAGAAACACTGCTTGATATTATTCCACAAGAGCTTGAAGTGGAATTAGTCGAGCTACAAACCACATTGAAGTTAGTGCAGCATTTAGAGCCGCTCGGCATAGGGGCAAGCGATTTATGTGAGTGTTTGATACTACAACTTAATGTGATGTCTAAAGACACACTATATCTAGAGCTAGCAAAAAAAATTGTCGCCCACCACTTAAACCTATTGGCATCACGTGATTTCATTAAGCTGCGTAAACTTTTAAGTTGCGATGAAGTTGCGTTACGTGGCGCACAAACACTCATCAAACAATTAAATCCGCGCCCCGGCAATAGCTTTAGTTCGATCAGCTCAAATCACTACATTCAGCATGAAGTGATAGTAAAAAAAATAAAAGGCATTTGGATTGCCAGTCTTAATGACGGCGTAATCCCTAAGCTACGTATTAATCAGCTTTATTCTGATATTTTAAAACGCAATCGCGATAGCTCGAACCAATATCTAATGAGCCAGATGCAAGAAGCAAAATGGATGATTAAAAATATTCAACAACGCTTCTCGACTATTTTACGGGTATCACAGGCAATTGTTGACCGTCAACGCAATTTTTTCGAGCACGGCGAAATCGCCATGCGGCCTTTGGTATTAAGAGAAATTGCCGATGAACTAGAGTTGCATGAATCAACGATTTCACGGGTCACTACCCACAAATATATGCTTACGCCGCGTGGCGTGTTTGAGCTGAAATACTTTTTTGGTAGCCACGTAGCCACTGATAGTGGCGGCGAATGTTCTGCCACCGCCATACGCGCGCTGATTAAACAGATGATCAGCGGAGAGAATATTAAAAAACCCTTTTCTGACAACCAAATTACTGACGTATTAGCGAAGCAAGGTATCGTAGTTGCGCGACGCACCATCGCAAAATATCGTGAATCACTGATGATTCCACCTGCTAATTTACGTAAATCGCTGTAAGATAACTAAACTAGTTAGACAATTAGCAGCACTAAATAAAAGCTTAGAAAATTCGAACTATTTAAGCCATTTTTCAACCAAGGAGATAATAATGAATTTACAATTAACTGGCCACCATTTAGAAGTTACAACGGCTTTGCGCGATTATCTTCATAGCAAACTTGCACGTGTTAGCGCACATTTTGATCATGTAATTGACGTCAAAGTTACGCTTTCAGTTGTTAAGCTTCAACAAAAAGTAGAAGCGACCGTACACGTCCCGGGCAATGATTTACATGCGGAATGCACTGATGAAAACATGTATAGTGCAATTGACATGCTGGCCGATAAGTTAGACCGTCAAGTAGTAAAACACAAAGAAAAACAAAGTAATCATCATAAAACCAATGGTGCGGTAAAACACCAAACGGCTGAGTAATCTAAGTCGGTTGAGACACTTACATGGCGCAGATTAGCGTTGCCGAACTCTTCAAAGAAACCCGCCACAAGCTCAAACTATCTTGGATTGCAGGGCTTGGCGGCGGCACTAACCCACTGACTAGCGAAACCGTCACAAAACCCTCACTCGCTCTGATTGGGCATTTAAATTTTGTGCATCCCAACCGTGTACAAGTGTTGGGCTGTGCCGAAATGGATTATTTACGCACACTAGAAGTCATAGAAACAAATCAAGCTATCGCTAATTTATTTTCAACCGATTTAGCCGCGGTCATTGTGGCTAATGGCGAAAAAACACCACAAGCCCTGCTGGACGCAGCTAACCACCACGCTACACCGCTATTTACTTCCCCCATACGCAGTCCACAACTCATGGATATTTTGAGTCATTATTTGGCACAAGCGGTAGCGGAATCTACTAGTCTGCATGGTGTATTTGTCGAGGTGCAAGGTTTTGGCGTGCTCATCAAGGGCAATGCCGCGATTGGTAAAAGTGAATTAGCTTTAGAACTTATTTCACGCGGCCATCGTTTAGTGGCAGATGATATTGTCGATTTCTTTCGCATCTCGCCTGAGCGTATTGAAGGACGCTGCCCCGAACTTTTACAGGATTTCTTAGAGGTACGAGGCTTAGGTATTTTAAATATTCGTGCCTTATTTGGTGATAACGCCGTTAAACCGACCAAGCCACTCGATTTGATTATTCAGCTAGAAATGGCAGATACCCTGACGCCGCAAACCTTAGATCGCCTAGAAATCAAAATGCAACATGAGCAAATTTTAGATGTCAAAATTCCTAAAGTGACTATTCCCATTGCCGCCGGACGCAATATTGCGGTATTAGTCGAAGTCGCAGTTCGTAACCATATATTGCTGCTACGTGGCGTAAACGCAACCAAACAATTTACTAAACGCCAAAAACTGGCAATGGCAAAAAACGCATCATCCACTAAGATAAAAAAGGCTGACTGATGCAGCTAATCATTGTGACAGGCTTATCAGGCTCCGGCAAAAGCATTGTGCTGCGCGCCTTAGAAGACTACGGCTTTTATTGTATTGATAACTTACCGGCAACTCTATTACCTCAAATTTCGCAACATTTAGATGGCCATACCCAGCAACGCGTCGCGATTAGTATTGATAGTCGCAGCTCGGCTTTGAATGCGCTGCCACATGCCATTAGCGAGCTAGAGGCCAGTGGTATTAAGGTTGAGGTGCTATTTTTAGAGTCCAATATCGAAACCTTAGTTAAGCGTTTTAGTGAAACCAGACGCAAGCACCCATTAAGCGATGGCACCATCACGTTGGCCGAAAGTATCGCCCATGAACGTGATTTACTGACCGATTTAGCTGAATTAGGCCATCATATTGATACTAGCAGTTTAAGTGCAAATGCCCTGCGCAACTTTATTAAAGAATTTATTACACAAAAAAATAGCGCTCATGATACGACCAAAGGTAATCAGCGAAATAATGGCTTGGTTTTGCTATTTACTTCGTTTGGTTTCAAGCATGGTATTCCATTAGATGCTGACTTTGTATTTGATGTGCGTTGCTTGCCAAACCCGCATTACGACCCCATATTAAGACCACTTACTGGGCAAGATATTGAAATTAAGCAGTTTTTAAGTACAGCGCCTAATGTACTTAAAATGCTGATAGACATACGAAGTTTTATTGAAAACTGGCTACCTTGTTTTGACCAAGATAATCGCAGTTATCTCACTATTGCGATTGGCTGTACTGGCGGACAACATCGATCGGTGTATTTTGTTGAAGAACTCGCCGCCTATTTTAGGCAGCATCTAAAAGCACAAGAACATAGAGTGTTGGTTAGACATAGAGAATTAAATAGTTAGCAAATTAGTGGCATCATTCAATTTTATTTAGTGTGTTTAGGAACATTAATGATTGGTATTTTAATTATTGCGCATGGCAAACTTGGTGACAGCCTAATTGATTGCGCAAGTCATGTCTTAGGCAAAAAGCCGCCTCTCTTAAACCATCTCGTGGTAGATAAACAAGATGACCCCGTCCTGTTAATTGCAAAAGCACGTCAGATTATTGCTGAGCTTAACGACGGCGATGGCGTGCTAGTCCTATCCGATATGTACGGTGCGACACCATGTAATGTGGTGACCAAGCTGATTCAACCCAATGTTGTGGAGGGCGTTGCTGGCGTGAATCTACCCATGCTGGTGCGAACACTCACTTATCGTGATGTGTCACTTAAAACTCTGGTAGAAAAAGCCCTTAGCGGTGGACGCGAAGGCGTCGTACATTTCACCGACCAAGGTTGTGATTGGCAAGAAGATGCTCAGCCAACTACTGGCCAAAACAAATTAGAGTCAGATCATAGGGAAAGTAAAACTCGATGATTAAAACTGAAGTTGAAATCATCAATAAACTAGGTCTACATGCACGTGCATCAACAAAGCTGACACAAAGCGCTAGCCAATTTTCCAGCGATATTTGGATAGAACGCAATGGTCGCCGGGTAAACGCTAAAAGTATTATGGGTGTCATGATGTTAGCTGCCGCCAAAGGCTCATCCATCACACTGGAAGCCACTGGTGAAGATGAAACTGCCGCAATAGAATCACTATTAGCACTCATCAATAATTACTTTGGCGAAGGCGGGTAACATGATAAGAACAAGTTTATGAACAGCAGCTTAAGCAACTCTAGCTTTAGCATCCATGGTGTTGGTGTTTCTAGCGGCATCGCGATTGGACGCGCACATTTGGTATCCAATGCTTTACTTGAGGTCGTGCATTATCAATTACCCAAGCACGTCATTGCGGAAGAGATCACTCGCTTTGAGCAAGCGGTATTAACCGTCAAAACGGATTTGGAAGCGATACGTCAGCAATTGCCCAAAGGCGCACCAGCCGAACTGGGCGCCTTTATCAGCACGCATTTAATGATGCTGGCAGATAAATCGCTGTCTGAAGTACCGAAGAATATTATCCTTAAAGAGCAATGCAATGCCGAATGGGCAATTAAACTGCAAATGGATGATATTGTCGGTCAATTTGAACAAATTGAAGACGAGTATCTGCGCGAACGTAAGCAAGATGTCATACAAGTCGTAGAGCGCGTAATTAAAGTATTACTCGGCCACCCCAACCAAGCGCCCAGTAAAGCCACTAGCAAACGACAAGAAAGCGCCACTATTTTAGTGGCACATGATATTTCACCAGCGGATGCTATTCAATTCAAGCAACACCAGTTTGCAGCGTTTATTACCGATGTCGGTGGCGTGACTTCACACACGGCAATTCTAGCGCGTAGCATGAACATTCCATCGATTGTGGCACTGCAACGCGCGCGAGACCTGATTCGTGATGGTGAACTTATTATTGTTGATGGTGGAATAGGCATTGTCATTGTCAGCCCAAGTAAAGAAATTCTGGCAGAATACAAACTACGTCAAGATGAGTGGGAGTTAGAGCAACAAAAACTCAAACGTATTAAATCCACCAAAGCCATCACGATAGACGGCACGGTGATAGACCTTTATGCCAATATTGAAGTACCAGAAGATGTTACAGCGGTTAAGGCTGCAGGCGCTACAGGTATTGGCCTGTATCGTAGTGAGTTTTTATTTATGAATCGGCGTGAAATGCCCGAGGAAGAAGAGCAGTTTATTGCCTATAAAACCGTTGCTGAGGCGATGAACGGACAAGAAGTGACTATACGTACACTAGACTTGGGTGCCGATAAACAAATGAATCCAGACACCGTTGCAGAATGCGCCAATCCAGCACTGGGTTTACGTGCGGTGCGTTATTGCTTGAGTGAACCACATATTTTTCATACACAATTTCGTGCACTGTTACGTGCATCACACTATGGCAACATAAAAATACTCGTGCCTATGCTGTGTACATTAGCTGAGTTACGCCAAACTAAATTATTGTTGGAACGCGCCAAACTTAGCCTACGTAAAGAAAACATACCTTTTGATGAAAACATCAAGTTAGGTGGCATGATAGAAATACCCGCAGCTGCCATTAATGCCAGTGCCTTTGCGCGTGAGTTAGATTTTCTTTCTATAGGTACTAACGACCTGATTCAATATACCTTAGCTATAGATCGTACTGATGATGCAGTATCACATCTTTACAACCCATTGCACCCATCCGTTCTACGTTTAATTGCTATGACACTGCAAGCTGGTGCAAAGTTAGGTAAAACGGTATCTGTCTGCGGAGAAATGGCCGGTGATACCAAACTCACTAAACTGTTATTAGGGATGGGCTTACGCCAGTTTTCTATGCATCCTAGCAATATCTTAAGTGTCAAACAACAGGTATTGCAAAGTCATTCCAGTAAACTTAATACTGCAGTACGCAAAGTACTCAATAACGACGAAAGTGAAAAAATTGAGCTACTGGTCAATAAAATCAACCACTAATTTTCAGGAGTGCTCATGTCTAGAGAGACTACCACCACTACACCGAGCAATGACGAAAAAAATATCGCCACCGTCACACATTTGGGTGGCACCGTCTTCTCTTTCATTCCCGCACTGATTGTTTGGGTACTGAAAAAAGACGATAGCGCCTATATTAGCGATCAAGCAAAAGAAGCGCTAAATTTTCAAATTACCATACTCATGGCACAATTTGTTGCAGGTGTCTTGGCGATTATTTTAATTGGCTTTGTCTTCATAGGGATTATTTGGCTGGCCAACGTTGTACTTTGCATAATCGCCGCCATATCAACTAGTAAGGGCGAAAAATATCGCTATCCGTTCACTTTACGTTTAATAAATTAACATGACTGATTAGGAAATACCTGCTGTGAATACTCAAAATAACCCGCTATTATTTTTTACAGGTTTACCCAAATTTAATGAGATTAAGGCTGAGCATGTTACCCCAGCTTTGGATTATCTATTGAGTACTAGTAAAGAAAATTTAGAACAACTTGCCACTACAACAGAAGTACCGACATGGGCTAATTTTGCACGCCCACTAGAAGATTTAGAAGAAAAAATCTCACGTAGCTGGTCGCAAGTGGGACACATGAATGCGGTAGTGAACAGCCCAGAACTACGCGAGGCTTATAATGAAAATTTAGCGAAATTAACCGATTTTTATAGTGATTTATCGCAAGATGAACGACTTTATGAGAAATTCAAGGCTTTACAGAATGGTAAAGAATATGCCACTTTGAATAGTGCTCAACGGAAAATTGTGGCCAATGAAGTGCGTGATTTTAAGTTAGGCGGTGCAGAATTATCTGCTGATGACAAAGCCAAGTTCAAAGCAATTCAGGAAGAACTATCTAAGTTATCTGCCAAATTTGAGGAAAATGTACTCGATACCACTAATGAATATGCACTATTTGTGGAAGATACTGCAGAGTTGTCGGGCATCCCCGAGGATGTCTTGCAAGTTGCAGCAGAAGCTGCAAAAGCAGACGAAAAAGCGGGCTATAAATTTACCTTACATTTTCCGTCCTACTTACCTGTACTGCAATATGGCGATAACCGCAACTTGCGCGAAACCTTGTATCGCGCTTACGCGACACGAGCTTCAGAATTTGGCAAACCAGAGTTTGATAACACCGACGTCATTAGCCAGATACTAAAACTAAAGCGAGAAGCCGCACAATTACTAGGTTTCAATAATTATGCAGAGATGTCATTAGTGGCCAAAATGGCCGATACGCCACAACAAGTCATTGAATTTTTAGCCACTCTTGCCAACCGTGCCAAACCTTATGCCGAGAAAGACATGCAAGAACTGGTGGCTTACGCCAAAAAACTTGGCATTGATGACATGCAAGCGTGGGATGTAGGTTATGTGTCTGAAAAACTGCGCGAGGATAAGTACGCGTTTTCTGACCTAGAAGTGAAGCAATACTTTCCTGAAGAGCAGGTGCTCAAGGGTTTATTCAAAGTAGTAGAAACCATCTTGGGTGTGCATGTAAAAAAATCCCGTGCACCAGTGTGGCATGCAGATGCCCAGTTTTATGATATTACCAATCATAGCGGCAAATTAATTGCCCAGTTCTATCTCGATTTATACGCGCGCAACTATAAACGCGGCGGCGCATGGATGGATGAAGCGATTACGCGACGCAAAATTAGTGATACTCATGGTAATGAAACTATCGAAACACCCGTTGCCTATCTAACCTGTAATTTCGCTGCACCCGTCGGTGACAAACCTGCATTGTTCACTCATGATGAAGTGCAAACTATGTTTCACGAGTTTGGTCACGGCTTGCACCACATGCTGACAGAAATTAATGATTATGGTGTATCCGGCATTAAAGGCGTGGAATGGGATGCCGTTGAGTTACCTAGCCAGTTTATGGAAAACTTCTGCTGGGAATGGGATGTGTTGCGTCACATGACCAAACATGTGGATACTGGCGCACAATTACCACGTGAGTTGTTCGATAAAATGGTCGCAGCGAAAAACTTTCAGGCTGGCATGCAAACCATGCGTCAAATTGAATTCTCATTATTTGATATTCGCTTGCATGGCGATTTTGACGTTAACTACGAGAAAAATGGCACACAAACCCCACTGGATTTAATCGAGGAAATCCGGGATGAAGTTGCTGTAGTGCGCCCACCCAAATGGAACCGCTTCCCTAATAATTTCTCACATATTTTTGCAGGCGGCTATGCGGCCGGCTATTACAGCTATAAATGGGCAGAAGTATTATCTGCCGATGCTTATAGTTTATTTGAAGAAAATGGCGTACTGAGTAAAGAAACTGGTGAAAAATTCTGGCGTGAAATTCTGGCGCAAGGCGGTTCTCGACCAGCAATGGAATCGTTTATTGCCTTCCGTGGTCGCGCACCTAGTATAGATGCGCTACTCCGTCATAATGGCATGACAAACTAAGCACTAGCATGAAACTCGTCACCTGGAACGTCAACTCACTTAATGTGCGTCTACCACACGTACTTGACTGGCTACGTGATAATCAACCCGATGTGCTCTGCTTACAAGAAACTAAACAAGAAGACATTAAATTCCCATATGCAGATTTAAAGGCCGCGGGCTATAACGCCATTCATTTGGGGCAAAAAACCTATAACGGCGTAGCGATTATTAGTCCGCATGAAATTACCGATGTTGAACACGATATTGCAGGTTATGACGATGAGCAAAAACGTGTAATCAGCGCAACAGTAAACGGCATCAGGGTTGTATGCGTGTATATCCCTAACGGGCAAGCAGTGAATTCGGAGAAGTATGAGTACAAGTTACGCTGGCTACAAGCACTTACAGCATGGCTGGAAAGCGAACTGAAACGCTATCCTAAACTTGTGCTGCTTGGCGATTATAATATCGCGCCAGATGACCGTGATTGCCACGACCCTGCAGCTTGGATTGGGCAAATTCTAGTATCTGAACCAGAACGTACGGCTTTCCAAAAACTCACTCAACTTGGCTTACATGATAGCTTCAGACTATTTGAAGCGGATACAGGACACTTTAGCTGGTGGGATTATCGCATGATGGGTTTTAGACGTGGCTTTGGTATGCGCATCGACCATATTTTAGTCAGCGACCTATTAAAATCAGCCTGCAAAAGCTGCGTGATAGACAAAGGCCCACGTAAGTTAGAACGCCCTAGCGACCATACACCTGTAATACTAGAACTAAATTTGTAATATCTGACCTGTAATATCAGTGATAGAATCGCCTCAAATAAAAACCTGGATTAAAGAAAAATCACCATGTCACTCAACGAAAAATCCATCAATTCCATTAACGAATATTTTGCCGAACTTGCCCAAAGCGCAGTGAATATTGCCTTTGGTGAAAGTGACGAAGACACGACTTTTGCTGAATTTATGGAAAACCTCACCAATTATCTGCACTTATTATCTTCTGAGCATGTAGCTACAGAAGTATTAGCTATCTCATCCAGCACGATTGAGAAATTTAATGGTGGCAGCGGTATGACAGTAGATGACGTTCAAGCGTTAATCGAACAAAAGGAAGATGGTATGGATGAAGATAATGATGAAATTGATTACGAAGATTAATTAAGCAGTCTCAAACTTTTAATAAGTCCATTTTTATAGGGCTTGACGCATGATTAAGCATCTATTACTATTTCTTGTAGCATCAGTTGTTCAAAGGATTCGTAATGAATACTAAAATCTTCGTTAATCTTCCTGTAAAAAATCTTGATAAATCCATCGCATTTTTTACCCAACTTGGGTTTAAATTTAACCCACAATTTACTGATAAAAATGCCAGTTGCATGGTTATTGGCGAAGACAGTTTTGTCATGCTGTTAGTTGAACCTTTCTTTCAAACCTTTACCAAGAAACCGATTGCAGATGCTACAAAATGCACTGAAGTATTAGTATGCCTATCTGCTGAAAGCAGGACAAAGGTAGATGAAATGGTCAGTAAGGCAATAGCAGCTGGTGGTAGTATTTACAAAGAACCACAAGACCATGGCTTTATGTATGGGCACGGATTTGAAGATTTAGACGGTCACATTTGGGAAGTAATATTTATGGAATCCAGTGCAATTAACTAGATATTTAATTAAAGACTCGCCATCAATGGCACATCAAATTAAACTTTAACGCTATTTGACTTTAATTCCCAACTGCTTCAATTTTCGATACAAATGCGTACGCTCTAAGCCTGATAAATCGGCTAACTTACTCATATTATTACCTGCCACTTCAAGGTGGTACTTAAAGTAAGTGCGCTCAAAGTCATCACGTGCTTCACGCAATGGCTGGTCTAAATGCACCTGCCCTGTACTTTTCGCTGGTCCATTATTAGCTTCACTAGAGCTATAGCCGCTATCAGCAGATGTATCAGCAAACTGCTCGGTGACTCTATTAATGTCATCTAGCGTAATTTTTTCACCTAAGCTAGTTTGCATTAAATTACGCACTACTGATTCTAATTGTGCTAAATCGCCTAGCCAATCGGCATTTCTTAAGCCATTTAATGCAGCAACATCAAATGCTTTGTATTGCGCATCAGTAGTTTCTGCCAGCAATGTCGCCATGGCGTTAGCCAAATCTGGAATATCTTCACGGTGATCCTGTAACGCAGGAACACGCAGCGAAGTATTAGATAAGGTTTGTAGCAATACATGCTCAAATTGACCATTTTCAACCAATTGGGGTAATGCCCGCGATGTAGCGCAGACCACACGCACATCATACTTTTCGGCTTTAGCTATCAATAGTAACAAGCCTTTTTGTTGCGTTTTATTTAAATCAGCAACCTCTGACACATAAAAAACGCCTTCACGAGTTTGTTCTAATAAATCCATGGGCGCTGTAGCGAGTTTTTCATGATCATTTAATTTAAGCCACGGTGTACCGGCGACACGCAGGAACTGTGCACACAACTCTGCACCACCACCTTTTGCTCCAATTAACAATAGAGCCGTTTTACTAAGCGCTATTTGCTCTAAGCGTTTTTTTAGCTCTTCAATCACTGTACTTGTACCTAAGCTTGCCAAACTAACATCAGATTTTGGTAGCTTCTCGGCATACTTTAACGCTGCATTGACGGTACTTAATAGTTTTTGTAAAGCGATAGGTTTCTCGAGAAAATCAAACGCGCCAATTCGCGTAGCTTCCACCGCAGTATCGATGGTGCCATGACCCGACATCATGACGACAGGCATGGTAAGCAAGCCAGCATTGCTCCACTCTTTAAGCAGGCTAATACCATCGCAATCTGGCATCCAAATATCGAGTAACACCAAATCTGGGCGTTGTTGCTGGCGTAATTCGCGTGCTTGCGATGCATTTTCAGCCAGACTAACTTGATAACCTTCGTCCAGCAAAATATCACGCAGCAACTCGCGTATGCCAATTTCATCATCAACTACTAATATATGCCTTACTGCCATTGATTTATTACTCCTAATACCTTTTTATTAGTGCCATTTTACTGCTTAATTAAATTGCTCTTGAGGCATCTATTGGCAGCGTAATCACTACACTGGCACCGCCTGAAGGCAGATTTTCAATTTTAATCAAGCCTTGATGTTCTTCTACTATTTTCTTCACTATAGCCAGCCCTAAGCCAGTTCCATGCGGTTTTGTCGTCACATAAGGCTCAAAAGCGCGTGCAATGTTATCTATAGGAAAACCCTGGCCGTTATCGCTCACAGTCAGTTTCAGGTCTGAGATTAAGAGCATTGTTTCTATTGTGATAGTGCCGCCATTAGCGCTGGATTTATTAGCGCCTTTCAAGGCATCTTGTGCATTTTGCAATAAGTTATGCAACACTTGACGCAACATCATGGCATCACCTAGTACTTCAGGCAGGTTAGCTGCTAATTTTAGCAGAATGGTGGCACTAGCCTCTCCATTAGCATCTTGGCCATCATGTCCGTCATGGCTATAGAGTGCAGTAACATCTTTAATCAGCTGATTAAGATTCAGTTTAGCCAAATTGGCAGCTGGTGTACGTGCATATTCGCTGAACTCATTCACCATAGTTTTCATAGCACCAACTTGATTCACAATAGTATCGGTTGCACGCTGTAACATTTCAGCATCAGCACCTACCAACTTAGTACCCAATTTATGTTGCAAACGTTCGGCCGATAGCTGAATTGGTGTCAGTGGGTTTTTAATTTCGTGCGCCAAACGTCGTGCCACCTCGCCCCAAGCCGCATCGCGCTGCGCCTGTGCCATGGTCGTCACATCATCAAACACAATCACAAAACCACCGCTTTCTGCACTGGCAGTGCGCTCCGCGAGCGTTGAGGGCAATCTAGTAGCACGCACAAGTAATACTTGCTTACCGTGCTCAGTAAAAATGATCAGTTGCTGATTTAACTCTAAACCGGATGATTCTGCTACTTTAGTTTTATCAAAATGCATCATCACGCAATTAATAAAGTCCAGTAATGTCGCGTTACTGTCACCAATCTTTGCAAACGGCTTACTTACATAATCAGCTAAATCTAAACGCAAAATATTCGCTGCTGCCAAATTGTAAGTGCGTAAATCACCTTGTTCATTAAGCGCCAGTACACCTGATGATAAATGCGCTAATACTGTTTCAAGATAGCTGCGTGCCGTTTCTAAACGTGCCTGATTTTTTTCACTTGCTTGCGTTGCATCGTTTAATTGGCGCGTCATACTGTTAAATGATTTAACTAAAACACCTAATTCATCTTTGCCATGCTCTGGCAGCATAGTACTGTAATCGCCGCGCGCAATGGCGCGCGTGCCCTCAGCCAATACCATCAATGGTGAAGACAAGCGTCGACTCAAGACAAAAGCAATTGCGACCGCAGATAGCATCGCTAACATTAATACCAAAGTTAAAGTAAGCGAGAATGTTTCTTGCAGCGATTTACGGCTATATGATAACTCCTGATAATCCCGATACACGTCCTGCACTTCTTCCGCTGTGCCAGATAGCGACTTAGGCACAGGCTGCATAAGCTGCAAAATATGTGTTTCACCCATGAGATCTTGCGAATTGACTGGTGCTAAAACGCGCAAATAAAGACCCTTGTTGGGTATCGGCTCTATTTTTCCATACAAGCGATGCTGCGCTTGCGCCAACTGCTGAATAGTCGGCATTTCGGGCAAAAAGCTATTGGGATCGCTACTTGAAACCGCTAAAATCTTACCTTGCAGAGTCAATAACAGCGCCTCTTGCACACCGTTTTTTTCACGCAAATCGTTCATTAACGTGTAATGCGTGCGTTCAGGTTGAAAAGCTAAATTAGTCGCCATATTCTCAGCCTTGGCTTCAACATCTGTCAGCATAATGTCTAGTGCACGTTGTCCCAAACGTAAACCACCATCCAGCGCAGACTCCACTTTAACGTTAAACCAAGACTCAATTGAGCGTGTTAAAAAGTTGACTGAAACCGCATACACAATCAAGCCCGGTATGATTGCCATTAGTGCAAAGGCGCCCAACAAACGCAAAGTAAGACGACTACCCATGACATGCTCACGAATTTTTCGATATAGACTCCATAACTGAATGCCGATTAGTATCAGCAACATCAAGGCTAACCCCGCATTGAGAATGAGTAAAATATTATAATAATTACCTGAGGCAGCCGTATTAGCACTGGCAAGTGACAGCAAATAAAGCAATACAGCACCCAGAGCAATACTAATAAATACGATGTATTTCATTGGCTATGCTTTTAACTCGATTATTTGGGCTGTGCGAAACATTAGCTTGACTTATTTCTGTAATACAGGTGACCATTGAAACTTTTCTGAACTCAGGTCCCACGCTTCAGAGCTTAATGCATCTACCTGTAGCGCTGTAGGGAGCTTTTTCTGATCCAGACGCATAAGCAAGGCCGCATTATAAACTCCATTTTTTTCTAACAGTGCCTTATCCATCACTTTCCAATCGCGCAAATGTGATAGCTCTACCACAGCTTCATTGATGGTCTCAAACGAGCGTTGATGACTCTGTTTATTAATGGTTATATTGACTAAGTATTGTCGCGTAAGCGCGTGATAGCTTAAGCTCACAGGTATAGTATCGGTTACAATTTCATCATCAAACCAATACTTACGTGGCGAAACCACTTGAAATTCAATTAAAAAATTAAGCGGCACGCCTTTGTTAATCGCTTCTTCCATTTGTGCATTAAAATCAATCTCAAAATCCGCATTTAACACATAAGCATCTCCAACTGGCACTAATTCAGCAGTTTTAATACTGATACTGCTGGTGCCCGCCCAAATTTGAACAACAAAGTACATCTGCACAAGCACTAGGCATGCTATCAGTAGCGCGTGTTGTTTAGTTTTTTTGTAAAAGTGCATAAAAGAACCCATCATGTGCAGAACAGGGGATAAGTTGTCCATTTTCTACTTGTAGTGACACTGCATTGTTAGAATTATTTAAAGTCCAAGTTTGCTGTGTAGCGTCGGCATTTTCCAGTAAAAACTGATCGATTTGACCTTGATTTTCCTCATGAAAAATCGAGCACGTCACATAAAGCAATTTACCACCCTTTGCTAAAGACTGCCATAACTCACGCAGTATCACCGCCTGTTGTTTAGCAAATGAAGTAATATCCGCTTCGCGGCGTAGCCATTTAATATCCACGTGTCGGCGTACTATACCCGATGCAGTGCATGGCACATCGGCTAAAATTCTATCAAACAGCACGCCATCCCACCAATCATTAACGTAGGATGCATCACCACAGATAAGATTAGCATGCAGATTAAGGCGCTCAAGATTACCTTGTACTTTAAATAAGCGATCAGCATCATTATCCAAGGCTGTCATTATCACATCGGCAGTTTCTAAAATATGTGCCGTTTTACCACCAGGTGCGCAGCAAGCATCCAGCACACGCATACCATTTTTTACATCAATCAGCCTTGCCGCCTCCTGCGCACCATAATCCTGTACCGACACTGTACCTGCTAAAAATTGCGGGATTTTTTCAACTGAAATTGGCTGGGCTAGCATCACCGCTGATTCACTTAAAACAATCGCCTCAAACCCAGCATTTTGCAACTCAATTTGGTAATCACGCATAGTGATTTTTTGACGATTGATGCGCAAAGTCATTGGCGGATGCTGATTGCCAACCGTTAGAATGCTTTGCCAATGTTCAGGATATTGGACTTTAAGTTTGTTAATCCACCATTGTGGATATGAGTAAATGGCTAACTCATTAGCGATTAATTTTTTCGCCAGCTCTTCTTTTTGGCGCAAAAAATTACGTAATACCGCATTCACTAAACCTTTAGCCCAAGCCGTCTTAAATTGTGTAGCTGCTGTCACCGCCTGATCTACTACGGTAAATGCTTGCGCTTTATCGTGTATTAGTTGATAAATGGCCACCAACAACAGACAACGCACACCCTCATTAGTCAATGGCTTTTCTAATAGCTGCGTTAAATAAGCATTAATTTCACCGTAAAAACGCAAGGTACCGTAGCTTAAGTCTTGAGCGGCGCCACGCTGCTGTGGAGTGAGATTAGGAAATTTTCTAGCAGCAGCAGGCAACGCAAGCGTTAAATTATGGCCAGATAAAACCTGATGCACCGCTTGAGCGGCAATTTGTTGAGCGATATACAAATAGGGCTTTCGTGTTTTTTGGTTTGATAGTGAGTAAAATGTTTATTATTTGATTTTACTTGATAATTTTTGTTTCAAGTAAGCATTTACTCACAGTTAAAGTCAGCTAAAAATATCGCCAATTTTCAAATGTTGACTTTGTATAAATGCTTTTACATCCATGCGTTTGCCGCCAGGCATTTGTAATTCAGTAATTTTTAATAGTCCAACACCGCAGGCAATAGTGATGCCATCACTCACACTGACGACTTCACCGTTTTTAGTATTAACTTTCTCGCTAATCACCACACTTGCCATCCATAAACGACAAACTTCACCATTGAAGTTTGCATGCGCAACCGGGAAGGGATTAAATCCACGAATTTGGCGTGATATCACATCGGCAGATTGATTCCAATCAATCACTGCTTCGGCTTTACTTAATTTGTGCGCATAAGTGACTAATGACTCATCTTGTGGTTGGGCAACTAATTTCCCTTGAGCTGCTAATTCAGCCATTGCTTCTACCATCAATTTGGCGCCAATCACACTTAATGCGTCGTGCAAGGTTTGTGTGGTGTCTTGCCCAGTAATCGGCACCGCACCATGACTTATCATCGCGCCTGCATCCAAAGCTGGCACTACTTCCATAATCGTCACACCTGTTTCTGCATCACCCGCTAACAGTGAACGATGTATCGGCGCCGCACCACGCCAGCGTGGCAATAGCGATGCATGGATATTATAACAACCTAATTTCGGCATATTTAAAACGGGTGTAGGAATAATCAAACCGTAAGCCGCAACTATCATAACATCAGCTTGCACGTTGGCAATTTGCGCTTGTATGTCTAAAGGTTTAAGACTTTCAGGTTGAAACACGCTTAAGCCGTTTTGCACGGCTAACGTTTTAACAGGGCCCGCTTTAAGTTTCATACCACGGCCTGCTGGCCTGTCAGGTTGAGTAAGCACCATGACGATGCGATGCCCTGCTTCAATCAGTGCGCTTAGCGCGGGAACTGCAAAGTCAGGAGTGCCAGCAAATATTATATTCAAATCGTATAGTCTCTTTTTTGTTAGGCTTTTGGATGCTTAAGCTTTAATTATCGCTCGCCATGCTCACGCGCTAATTTCAGCATTTTGGTTTTAATGCGGTTTCGTTTCAGTGGCGATAAATACTCGACAAATACTTTGCCCAATAGATGATCCATCTCATGCTGAATACAAACCGCCAATAAACCCTCAGCTTTTAAGGTAAATTTCTTCCCATTTCTGTCCAGCGCTTCTACGGTAATTTTTTCCGACCGAGTCACGCTTTCATATACGCCTGGCACAGATAGGCAACCCTCGTCAAAATCTTGCTCGCCGCTTCTGGCAGTAATTTTGGGGTTAATGAACACTTGTAAATGATTTTTTTCATGAGTGGTATCAATCAACAACAATTGAATATGCTGATTAACCTGTGTTGCAGCCAAGCCAATGCCCGGTGCGTCATACATAGTCTCTGCCATATCATCAATTAATTGACGTATAGCGTCATTCACTTCGGTTACTGGCTTAGCAACCGTGTGCAAACGCGGGTCGGGATAATGAAGTATCGCTAGAATTGTCATAAATTAATAGGTTATTACCATAAAAGCTTGATTATTGAATGAATTACGTGATAGATTTAACGCAATTTCGCGACTTACAAGTCGCCACTATTGACCGAGGTCAACTTTATGATACGTATTATAACTCTGCTAGTATTTTGTTGTGCATGCTTCAACAGTTATGCTGATGAACTTCAGCTACAAAAAAATCATCCAGAGCGCTATGTCGTTGTTAAAGGCGATACCTTATGGGGAATCTCGGCTAAGTTTCTTAAAGATCCCTGGTTGTGGCCAAAAATATGGAAAATGAATCGTGCTGAAATTAAAAACCCACATTGGATTTACCCAGGCGATGTAGTTGTACTTGACACCAGCAGTGGCTCACCGCAGTTAAAGCTGTTGCACGAAACAGTCACATTACAACCTGGTGCTGTCATAGAGCCGCTAGATAAACAACCTATACAAAGTATTGCGCCTAGCGTTATAACACCTTTTTTAAGCCAACCTCTACTTATAGAAAATGGACAGCTTGATAGCGCACCACGTATTATTGCTGGCCAGGATGAACGTGTCATTTTAAGTCCAGGTACACGGATTTACGTGAATGATTTAGCACAAGACCAAGGTATTAACTGGTTTATATACCGCCCTGGTGAACCATTAGTTGATCCAGAAACAAATCAAACATTAGGCATTGAAGCTATTTATTTGGGTACTGCACGTGTATCAAAATTTGGCGCCCCTGCAACAGCAGAGGTGACTAGTGCTAAAGAAGAGATTTTTACTAAGGATAGATTAGTCTCCGCACCCGATGTATTTCAAACTAATTTTGTGCCACATGCTCCAGATCTAGACGTTAAGGGGCGTATTATTAAAATTTATGGCGGTATTGCCGAAGGCGGACCTAATACAGTCGTGTCTATTAATCGCGGTAGCCTAGATGGCTTGGAAGTCGGTCATGTGCTGGCAATTAGTCGCTTCGGACGCATTATTCAAGACCCTGAATTTAAATCAGACGCAACAAAGCAGGATAAACCTAAACTTGCAGAATTAAATTTCGATACCAGTCGAGATAAAGATGGTAAGCCTGTGGTCAATTTTGCCAAAGAAAAGAAAACTACTACAGTTGCTCTTGAGCCAGGTCAAATTAAACTGCCAGATGAGCGCGTTGGCTTACTCATGATATTTAAAACTTTCGATCATGTTTCTTACGGCTTAGTGATGTCAGCCACAGATGCTGTCCTTGAACTAGATAGTGTTTCAAAACCATAAGTTATTGTTATCAACACTATGCAAGCCGATATTAACGCTGATGATGTCGCGCTGTGGGTAAACCTAAGCTTAATCGATGGATTAGGTGGTCAAACACTATGTCAATTACTTAGCGAATTTGGCAGCCCAACTAATATTTATCAAGCGACGGTTAATCAACTACGCCATGTGGTATCTGACACCATTGCCAGTGAAATTAGCAAAGGTGCTGATTTAACCATAGTTAAACCTACTTTAGACTGGCTAGAGCAAGACGGCAACCATATCATTACCTTAGCAGACGCCGAATATCCACAACTGTTATTGGAAATTAGCAATCCGCCACCAATACTCTATGCAAAAGGCCAATTGCATTGGCTCAATCATGCCAGTATTGCCATAGTAGGTAGCCGTAGCTCTACACCACAAGGTGAAAAAAACGCGGAAGACTTTGCGGTCAGTCTGGCTAATTTTGGTCTATGTGTAGTCAGCGGACTAGCGCTGGGTATTGATGGCGCGGCGCACCGTGGCGCACTGAAAGCCAGCGCTGAAAATAGTGCAGGTACGATTGCGGTTGTGGGTACGGGATTAGACATTGTTTATCCAGCTCGCCACCGTGATTTAGCGCATAAAATCGTCCAACGCGGTTTAATCATTTCCGAATTTCCATTAGGCACACCATCTAAAGCACAAAATTTTCCACGTCGAAACCGTATTATCAGCGGCTTGAGCTTAGGCTGTTTAGTGGTTGAAGCCAACGTACAAAGCGGCTCACTCATCACAGCAAAGCTAGCCGCAGAACAAGGCCGTGAGGTGTTTGCTATACCAGGTTCAATTCATTCACCAGTGGCAAAAGGTTGCCATCTATTGATTAAACAAGGCGCAAAGCTAGTAGAAAGTACGCAAGACATCATTGATGAGTTAGCCATCAACGGCATGCCATTAAGTCAAACGCAACTCGCTAATGCGCCTGAAGATTTAATGATTGGAAACACAGTAAGCTTAGAATCAGATAATCCATCAAGCGATTTGCTCAAGGCGATGGGACATGAACCTATCACCATGGATAGGTTAATTCGCCTAACCAAGCTAAGCACCGAAAAACTCTCTGCCATGTTAATGATGCTAGAACTAGAAGGTAAAGTAGCGGCTGTCAATGGCGGCCAATATCAACGTATCGTATAAACCTAATTAGCCATCTATATTTCTAATAATACTAGCAATGGTGGTCGATTGATTTAACGTATAAAAATGCAAGCTGGGCACACCCCAAGCAATTAATGTGTCACAAAGCTCGGAGACCACATCCACTCCCAGTGCGCGCAGTGACGGTAAATCATCACCAAACTCCTCTAAGCGTAAACGTAACCAGCGCGGAATTTCTGCACCACAAATATTAGAAAAACGTGCTAGCTGCGTAAAATTATTAATTGGCATAATGCCCGGGATGATTGGAACATTAATACCCGCTTTAGTACAACGGTCTACAAAATAAAAATAGGCATCCGCATTGTAAAAATATTGCGTAATCGCAGAATTGGCACCTGCATCCACTTTGGCTTTAAAGCGTGACAAATCCATGCTGGCTGAATGTGCTTCTGGATGAACTTCTGGATAGGCTGCGACTTCGATGCGGAACCAATCACCCGTTTCTTGGCGTATAAACTGCACGAGCTCATTGGCATATCTAAAATCACCTGTACTCGCTTCACCCGATGGGATATCACCGCGCAATGCCACTAAATGTTTCATATCATGGCTTTTGTAAGTACCAAGCAACTCAATAATTTCATCTTTAGTTGATGAAATACAAGAAATATGTGGTGCTGCAGCAAAGCCCTCCGCTTGAATTTCTTGCACGGTTTCCATGGTGCGATCACGCGTCGAGCCACCTGCACCAAAAGTTACCGAGTAAAACTCCGGGTTGAATTGTGCTAACTGCCTACGTGTTTCACGCAAATTAGCCACGCCTTCATTCGTTTTAGGCGGGAAAAACTCAAAGCTATAGCGTGTTTTTGTCGATACTTTATTCATTAATTTTATCTGTTACGTTGACTACCATTGGTGAAACCTAATTATTTATCATCTAACAAAATAGACGACAATACCCATGAAATAATGCTGTAGACCAACGCTCCAATAATACCAGCCATGAGCGTTTTAACAGAAAAACCCTCAAGAAGATGCCCAACAGCATAAAACAATGCCCCATTAATCACCAAAATAAATAATCCTAAAGTCAGGATAGTAATAGGTAAGGTCAATATGACGAGTATCGGTTTAATCAACATATTGACGAAACCAATCACAGCCGCCGCAATTAACGCGCTAGTAAAACCCGTCACGTGAATATCGGGTACTACATAAGTCACCGCTAATAGCGCCAATGCATTGAGCAACCAAGCTATGAGTAGTTTCATCAAATGTCTCCTAAAGATTTACTTTTAAATCACATACACTAAAAACTAATAGCGATAAGTATCTGGCTTGTAAGGACCTTGTTTTGATACGCCAATATAAGCGGCCTGCACATCGGTTAAAGTAGTGAGTTGCGCATTGAGTTTTTTCAATTGCAATATCGCGACTTTTTCATCTAAATGCTTAGGTAGCGTGTAAACGCCAACTGGATAATCTGCAATGCGCGTAAATAATTCAATTTGTGCAATAGTTTGGTTCGCAAAGCTGGAGCTCATGACATAGCTTGGGTGACCAGTACCACAACCTAAATTCACTAAACGACCTTTAGCGAGCAAGATAATACGTTTACCATTGGGGAAAATCACATGGTCAACTTGTGGTTTGATTTCGTCCCATTCGTATTTCTCTAAACTAGCGACATCGATTTCATTATCAAAATGGCCAATGTTACATACGATGGCTTGGTCTTTCATTTTCGTCATATGGTCATGCGTAATCACGTGGTAGTTACCCGTTGCCGTCACAAAAATATCGGCATGTTCAGCAGCATAATCCATCGTTACTACGCGATAACCTTCCATCGCCGCTTGTAAGGCACAGATTGGGTCAACTTCGGTTACCCAAACTTGGGCAGATAAAGCACGCAATGCTTGTGCAGAGCCCTTACCTACATCGCCATAACCCGCAACTACCGCTACTTTACCGGCAATCATGACGTCCGTCGCACGTTTAATCGCATCCACTAATGATTCGCGGCAACCGTATAGATTATCAAACTTTGATTTAGTCACTGAATCGTTAACGTTAATCGCCGGGAAAGCCAACTTTCCTTCTTTGTGCATTTGATACAAGCGATGTACACCGGTGGTGGTTTCTTCTGTTACCCCCATAATGGCAGCCAAACGTACCGAGTACCAAGTTGGATCTACTTTTAATTTGGCTTTAATCGCGTTAAACAGGCAAATTTCTTCTTCGCTGGTCGGGTTTGCAATTACAGACAAATCTTTTTCAGCACGCGTACCTAAATGTAATAACAATGTAGCATCGCCGCCATCATCTAAGATCATGTTGCTGTAACCACCATCAGTCCACTCAAAAATGCGATGTGTGTAATCCCAATATTCAGCGAGTGTTTCGCCTTTAATGGCAAATACTGGCGTGCCACCAGCGGCAATCGCAGCAGCAGCATGGTCTTGCGTAGAGTAAATATTACATGACGCCCAGCGCACATCTGCACCTAAATCTTTAAGCGTTTCAATGAGTACCGCAGTTTGAATCGTCATGTGAAGCGAGCCAGTAATGCGCGCACCTTTGAGCGGTTGTGCAATTGCAAACTCTTCACGAATCGCCATTAGACCTGGCATTTCAGTTTCAGCAATCGCAATCTCTTTTCGTCCAAATGCTGCCAAATTGATGTCGGCAATGACGTAATCTTTAAAATCTGTAACGGTATTCACTTTTATAATCCATCCATAAAAATGCCGTTTGGGAATTGTCTATGATGATTGGCTTGAAAACTACTAATCTATAATTAAATTAGTAGTTTTCAACTGGCCTGTTCACCTAGCACCCAAACTGCAGGGTTAAAATAGGTGAACGCCGTTTACATGAGAGCACGCTTAATAGTCAGTAAAACCTAATGCGCAAAGCCCGTTATGTAAACCGAGCCTGGGGATTATAGAAAATCCTCGCAGCGTTCCTCGGTTAATTACTTGAATTATAAAACAAAAACTTTAATTCACAAAATACAGAGTGGTTTTATAGTTTGATTTCTACTAACCTACTCAACCAACCCACAAGCTAAACTACAATCCAGCAGCAACTTTAAGTGCAGCCGCTTTATCAGTACTTTCCCAAGTAAACTCAGGCTCATCGCGACCAAAGTGGCCATAAGCCGCTGTTTTTTGATAAATTGGGCGCAGTAAATCCAGCATTTTTACGATACCTTTTGGACGTAAATCAAAATGCTCCAATACCAGTTGTGTCAGCATTTCATTAGAAACCTTACCCGTACCGTACGTTTCGACCATGACTGAAGTGGGTTGCGCAACACCGATTGCATAGCTAACTTGCACTAAGCATTTATCAGCCAGACCAGCAGCGACAATATTTTTGGCTACATAGCGGCCGGCGTATGCAGCACTGCGGTCAACTTTTGATGGATCTTTACCAGAAAATGCACCACCACCGTGAGGTGCAGCACCACCGTAAGTATCCACGATAATCTTACGACCAGTTAAACCACAATCGCCTTGTGGGCCGCCAATAACAAAACGTCCGGTTGGATTAACCAAGAATTTAATATCACCTTTAATTAGCTCTTTAGGTAACGTCGGTTTAATAATGTCTTCAATGACCGCTTCACGTATCATTTCTAGCGAAATTTCAGGTGCATGCTGCGTTGAAAGTAATATGGTATCAATCTTATAAGGCTTGCCATCTACATATTGAATCGTAACCTGTGATTTTGCATCTGGGCGCAACCAAGGCAGGCGACCGTCCTTACGTAACTGCGCCTGGCGCTCCATCAAACGATGACTCAACCAAATTGGCAATGGCATCAACTGTGGTGTTTCATTCACTGCATAGCCAAACATTAAGCCTTGGTCACCAGCACCTTGGTCTAGCGGATCATCATGTGCACCATCCACACCTTGGGCAATATCGGGTGACTGTTTATCATAGGCAACTAACACCGCACAACCCTTGTAATCGATACCGTAATCAGTATTATCATAGCCAATACGCTTAATCGTATCACGTGCAACTTTGATGTAATCCACATTGGCTGTGGTGGTAATTTCACCAGCCAACACCACAAGACCGGTATTGGTCAAAGTTTCAGCAGCAACGCGTGCTGTTGGATCTTGCGTTAAAATCGCATCTAAAATCGCATCAGAAACTTGGTCTGCCACTTTATCAGGATGACCTTCCGAAACAGATTCTGATGTAAATAAATATTCGCTCATTAAATTTTCACTTTGTATGTTTTAGGGATTTAGTTACTAAACTATAGTACTTTTTAAGCTAGGACGCTAAATATCAATCGTTAAAACCGTATAGAATATCAAAAAACTGATAACTTCCAAAGTAGTCCATGCTCAATCGCTTATTAAAACTAGTATTTAAGTTGCCCCTTCCTATACTGCACGCCTTTGGTGTAGTCATTGGCTGGGCAATGTATCTTACTGATAAAAAATTCTCTCGTCGCATACGCAAAAACTTAGCTGCAGCGAATATCGCGACTAGCGTAAGTGAACACAAAAAACTTGCGCATCAAACCGCTCAGGAAATTGGTAAAGGTTTAATCGAAAGTCTTGCCATTTGGCTTAACCCACAAGCTAAGATTGTAAAGTGGGTAAAAGGTTGCAGCGGCTGGGAACATGTTGAACAGGCTTTATCTAGCAAAAAAGGGATTATCTTCTTAACGCCGCATCTAGGCTGTTTTGAAATTACGGCTCAATATGTGGGTGCAAATCATCCGCTTACTGTTTTATTCAGGCCTCCCAGAACTAAATGGCTATTACCGCTGATGGTAAGTGGGCGTGAGCAAGGCAAAATTACTCTAGCAGAAACCAATATGCGTGGCGTGCGTAGCTTGATGAAAACGCTCAGAAATGGTGGTACGATTGGTATATTACCAGATCAAGTACCTAACCTTGGCGAAGGTGAATGGGCAGATTTTTTTGGCAATCCAGCTTACACCATGACATTAGCGAGTAAACTGGCGCACACCACAGGTGCTACTGTCATCATGACATTTGGCGAAAGACTATCATTTGGACGCGGATTTCACTTACACTTTGAGCTGGTAGGTGAGGACGCGAGCCCGCAAGCCATTAATCATAGTATTGAGCGCTTAATAAGATTAAGACCTGCGCAATATTTATGGAGTTATCAACGTTACAAAACGCCAAACGCGCCAAAAAATGCTATTGAAGAATCTACGAACCTGTAGGCTAATAAAAGTTACAGACAAAACGAATAACGATGAAACTTAAATTTACCAAAATGCAGGGTGCAGGCAATGACTTTGTGGTGCTGGATGCCACTACAGAGCAATTCAGCCTGACAATTAAGCAAATTCAGCACATCGCCCACCGACAGTTTGGCGTGGGTTGTGATCAACTATTATTAGTTGAAGATACTAACACGCCTAATGTTGATTTTCGTTATCGTATTTTTAATGCGGATGGTGGCGAGGTTGAGCAATGCGGCAACGGCGCACGTTGCTTCGTGCGGTTTGTGCTTGATAAAGGTTTAACAAAAAAACGTGAAATAGCGGTGGAAACCGCTAGTGGCATCATCACACTTAAACTGGAAGAAAATAATCAAGTGACAGTGAATATGGGTGCGCCTAAATTTGAGCCGCTTGCTATACCTTTTCTAGCAGAAGCACGTGCGCCACATTATTTATTAGATATCGCTGGAGAAGACATACCAATTTTTGCAGTTTCCATGGGTAACCCACACGCAGTACAAATTGTTGCTAACGTAGACCATGCGCCAATAGCGCTTGTTGGACCACTCATTGAGCATCATGTTAGGTTTCCACAGCGGGTAAATGCCGGTTTTATGCAAATATTAGATACGCATCATATCAAACTGCGTGTGTTCGAGCGCGGCAGTGGCGAAACCTTAAGCTGTGGCACCGGCGCCTGTGCTGCGGTTGTAATCGGCATACAGCACGGTATATTGCAATCACCAGTAAAAGTAAGTACGCGGGGTGGTGAACTCTCCATTGCTTGGCAAGGTGAAGGCTTACCCGTATTCATGACTGGACCCGCTACTATTGTATTTGAAGGCGAAATTGAACTATCTAATTAAAATATGAGCTAATCAAGGCTAAAAGCTGTAAGTAAAGGAATAATCATGCAAGACCATGAAGAAGCGATAACGAACGATGAAATTCAAGATCGACAAATAAAGGCATATTTAGAAAATAACCCGCAATTTTTTGAACAGCATCCGGCGCTACTAGCTAACCTATATCTACCTAGTCCACATGGTCACGGCGCTATTTCACTGGCCGAACGCCAACAACTTGCTCAGCGCGATAAAATTCGTGTATTAGAATCCAAGTTCGCCGAGCTTGTGCAGATGGGTAGCGAAAATGAAGCAATTAGCAATAAAATTCACGCCTTAACGCTAGGTTTATTAGCTAGCCAACAACTTGATATATTGATCCAATTACTACAACATTACCTGCGTGCAGAGCTAGATGTTCCCAATAGCCTGCTTAAACTTTGGGCAAAACCAAAATACCCAGCTGATGCAAACAATCTAGCTTTTCAAGATACAAGCAACTCTGATGATGCGCTCACTTGGCTGCAAAACTTAACCACGCCTTATTGCGGCACCGCGCCAGAGCCAACAATTAAAAACTGGTTGGATGACAGCAACCAATCTTTTGCTGTCATTCCATTGCGTAGCGATAAAGTATTCGGTTTACTTATTTTAGCTAGTGAGGACGCAAGGCGCTTTTATCCGGAAATGGGCACGATGTTTCTCAAACGTATTGGCGAGTTAGTAAGCGCTTCACTCTTACGCTATATATAGAGTAGAGCTGAATTTAAATTAATGTCTTGACCATGCCGGACTACCAAAAAGAGTATTTAGATTTTTTAACTTTTGAACGCGGCTTAAGCACACTTACTCGCGAAAGCTATGCGCGTGATTTACAACAACTTGATGATTTATCCAATCAAGAAACATTAGACGCTTTAAAAGTCATTGACATACGTCGTTTTATTATTGTGATGCATAGCCGCGGACTAAGTAGCAAAACTATTGCACGCAGATTATCAGCTTGGCGTTGTTTTTATGACTTTTTAATTCAACGCCATCAATTCATCAAGAATCCGGTACAAGGCTTACACGCTCCTAAAGCTGCCAAAACCTTGCCACAAGCACTCTCAGCGGAACAATCTATTAAATTGGTCAACATATCAGACGATGATCCCTTAAGCATACGAGATCACGCTATATTAGAGTTATTTTACTCATCAGGGTTGCGTTTAAGTGAGCTAGTTGGGCTTGATATGGGTGCGATAGATGAAAAAGATGGCCAAGTTACAGTAACAGGTAAAGGTAATAAAACCCGTGTTGTACCAGTAGGCAGCCATGCAATGGCTGCTATCAACAACTGGTTACCCATACGCGCCACTATTTTGTTCAACAAACCTAAAGAGCAAGCCATATTTATTACCCAGCAAGGCAATCGCATCACTCCCCGTGCTGTGCAATACAGGGTAAAAGAATGGTCAATTAAACAGGGTCTGGACTCTAGTGTACATCCGCATTTATTGCGCCACAGCTTTGCCTCCCACGTGCTACAATCAAGTGGGGATTTGCGTGCGGTACAAGAAATGTTAGGTCACGCCAATATAAGCACCACACAAATATACACACACTTAGATTTTCAGCATTTAGCAAAAGTGTACGATAGTGCACATCCACGTGCTAAAAAGAAGACTATAAAGCAATAAATACAATACAACTTTACTTTCGTAATAGTGTCTTATTTTTATTGTTATAATTTCTAAAGTTTGGATTAAGTTTTAAATTTCGTTGTACGAAATAATCATTATTAATCGATAGGAGTTGTTATGGAACATACATTACCAGCATTACCTTATGCGAGAAACGCATTAGCACCACACATTTCAGAAGAAACCTTAGATTACCACTATGGGAAACATCACCAAGCTTACGTAACCAACCTCAATAACCTGATTAAGGGTACTGAGTTTGAAAACATGAATTTAGAAGGCATTATCAAAAGATCATCTGCTGGCATTTACAACAATTCAGCACAAATTTGGAACCACACGTTTTTTTGGAGCAGTATGAAACCAAGCGGTGGTGGCTCACCAACCGGCGCATTAGCCAATGCTATTAATGCTAAATGGGGTTCATTTGATGCGTTTAAGGCTGCGTTCCAAGCATCAGCTGTTGGTAATTTTGGTTCCGGCTGGACATGGCTTGTGAAAAAAGCCGATGGCTCTGTTGATATCGTGAATATGGGCGCTGCTGGCACACCACTTACTACTGACAACAAAGCATTATTGACGATTGATGTGTGGGAACATGCTTATTACATTGATTACCGTAATGCGCGTGCTAAATTCGTTGAAGTATTTTTAGCATCACTCGCTAATTGGGACTTTGCTTCAGCTAATTTTTCAGCTTAGTCTATTTATTATTTGATGATAATAAATACGTAACTTTGAGAATAAATACGTAACTTTCACCTAGTACGATTTTAATAAATACGTAACTTTAAAAAGCCCTAGATTCTTAATTTAGGGCTTTTTTTATAACTTTTTATTTACATAGAGACCTTTGCACGAATCACTAGATTTAGTCCAAATAGCATAAAATGGCATATCACTTAAACACAGACGAGTACCTCTGATTATGGCCTGGAAGAAC
>JAYVMU010000008.1:0-56193 GCA_043758775.1 Methylophilaceae bacterium | reverse complement strand
CGCAAATTGCCCATGCCATAATCAACAACTACAATATCTACTTTTTTCATTAAGCTGCTTGTCAAACTTACTTGTTATCGGACTTGCTATATAGGGTGGCTATAGCGCGATTACAAACTACCTTTGGTTGAAGGCATAATGCCTGCCATGCGAGGATCTAATTCAATCGCCATGCGCAGTGCGCGGCCAAATGCCTTAAATATAGTCTCTGCTTGATGATGCGCGTTGTTACCTTTTAAGTTATCAATGTGCAAACTTATATTAGCGTGATTCACAAAACCTTGAAAAAACTCATGCACTAAATCGACATCAAATTCACCAATTGCGGCACGCTTGAATTCACAGCCAAATTCCAGCCCTGGACGACCTGAAATATCCAGCACCACGCGCGACAAAGCTTCATCTAACGGCACATAAGCATGACCATAACGACGAATCCCTTTTTTATCGCCAATGGCTTTGGCAAAAGCCTGGCCTAATGTAATGCCAATATCCTCAACCGTGTGATGTGCATCAATGTGCAAATCACCCTTGGCTTGCACGGTAATATCCATCAACCCGTGGCGTGCGATTTGATCCAGCATATGGTCAAGAAAGCCCAAGCCGCTATTAAAACTTGCAACTCCTGTGCCATCTAAGTTAAGGCTCACGGTAATTTGAGTTTCTAAGGTGTTACGAGTAACTTCAGCGCTACGTGTCATATTTGTGGCTCTTGTGCCTAGATTTAAAAAATAACTAAAATTTGTAAGCTATTGCAAATGTTATGCAACCAAAACAATATTTTAACTCAACTAAGGGCGACAATTCGCAAACGTATCAGTTAAAACTTCATTCTAGCTTATTAAAAAAACAAAACCCCAGTTTTAAGGCTGGGGTTTTAATCATGGTGAGTATTATGATGTCCTACTTAACCACGGTTTAAACTTTAAACTAACTAAACAAGCCTTTTAACCAACCGAACAAACCACCACTAGATTGACTACCATGAGCGATGGCGGTGATTTCAGCAGCAGAAGCAGCAGGATCAGCAGCACCGTAGATAGCAGCGCCAGCTACAATTATGGTAGCGCCAGCGTCACGCACTTGTGCAGTTGTTGCAGCTTTAACGCCACCCGCAACAGAAATATCAACACCAAGATTCAATCCAGCCACCATAGCTAAATCACCAAATGGTGTTTGACCAGCAGCTTGTTGGTCAAGGCCAGTATGAACACCAATAATGTGTGCACCTAATTTTGCCACTTCTTTAGTGCGAGCAGCTTTATCAGTCACATTGATTAAGTCAACTTGCGCTTTTTTACCGTATTTGTTTGCAACGTCAATCACGCCTTTGATCGTGCCAATATCAGCAGTACCAAGCACAGTACAAATGTCAGCACCAGCTTTGTAGAATGGTTCAGCTTCGTAGAAGCCAGCATCCATTGTTTTTAAGTCAACCAGGATTTTGTTGTTTGGAAATTTTGCGCGTAACGTTTTTAGTAAATCAATACCGTTATGCTTAATGCAAGGGGTGCCGATTTCTAAGATATCTACGTGGGGAGCTACTTTAGTTGCCAATGCAACAGTTGCGTCAAAATCTAACGAATCTAATGCCATTTGAGTTTGTGCCATTGTACTTCCTCCAACTTGCTTAACATTTAAGTATTAACTTGTAAACCAAGTTAATAGCTCAATATTAGGTTTAAAATTAAATAGGGATTTTTTGCACTATGCAGTACATTGCAGCATAATAACCGTAGTTACGCAAAAAACTCAATTAATTCATGCAAATTAATCACTATTTCACGAAAATAGTTTTTAAGTTCTCAGCATTTTTTGTCGCAAATATCTTATAGAATGGCGTTTTTACTCATAATTTAAGCGTTTAAAACAAAATTAACGCCTAGATTAATTTTTAGCAAGTTGTTTTAGAATTTCGCTTAATGCCGAGACTAATTTAGCTGATTGCTCATTTGTACCAATAGTGATGCGTAAATAATCTGCAATACGTACAGGTTTTTTGAAATGTCGCACAATAATGCCGTATTCACGTAATTTTTCTGTTAAAGCTTCACCTTTTTGTATGTGATGTTTAGCAAAAATAAAATTTGCACCCGACGGCAATACGCTAAAACCTAAATTTCCCAAATCAACTAGCAAAGCCTCACGCGTAGCAATAACTTTCCTGCAAGTTTCATTAAAATAGGTAACATCCTGCATGGCAGCTACCGCGCCAGCTGAGGCAAAGCGATCAATAGGATAGGAGTTGAAGCTATCTTTCACGCGTGTTAAAGCTTCAATCAAACCTGAATGGCCCAGCGCATAACCCACACGCAAGCCTGCCAGTGACCGTGCCTTAGACAAGGTATGCGTGACCAGTAAGTTAGGATAAGTGTTAATTAAACCCACAGCCGATTCGGTACCAAAATCTACATAAGCCTCATCGACTACTACCACTGACTGTGTATTGGCTTTGAGTAACCGTTCAATTTCTGCTAACGCTAAAGGGATGCCGGTTGGCGCATTCGGGTTAGGAAAGACAATTCCACCATTAGGCACCAAATAATCATTTATTTGAATTTCAAATTGTTGGTTTAATGGAATTGTTTGATAGGTAATGTCGTACAAGCCACAATATACTGGATAGAAGCTATAGCTAATATCAGGAAATAACAGTGGTAAATCATGTTTAAGCAAAGCCTGAAACACATGCGCCAATACTTCATCAGAACCATTACCGACAAATACTTGATTACTTTCTATACCATAAGCGCCATACGTTGAAGCAATAGCCGCTTTGAGTGCATCAGAATTAGGGTCCGGATATAATCGTAAGTTATCTGTTGCTTCAGCTTTTAATGCCTCAAGCACTTTAGGACTAGGGCCATAAGGATTTTCGTTGGTATTCAGTTTAACTAAATTATTTAATTTAGGCTGCTCACCCGGTACATAAGGCGTGAGCTTGTGCACAACTTGGCTCCAGAACTGACTCATTCCAGTTAGGCCTTTAGACGATATTCAGCGCTACGCGCATGGGCTTGCAGGCCTTCACCGTAGGCGAGTGTCGCAGCGACTTTCCCTAGCACTTGCGCACCAGCACTTGACACCATAATCATACTTGAGCGTTTTTGAAAGTCATACACACCTAATGGCGAACTGAAGCGCGCAGTGCGTGAAGTAGGTAACACATGGTTTGGACCTGCACAGTAGTCGCCCAGCGCTTCACAGGTATCACGTCCCATAAAAATGGCACCCGCATGTTTGATTTTTTTGCTGAAATCGAGCGGGTTTTCTAACGATAACTCCAAATGTTCTGGTGCAATAAAATTACTAATCTCTGCGGCTTCATCCAAGTCACGCACTAAAATCAAAGCACCACGATCCTGCAATGAGGTTTTGATAATGGCTTTACGCGGCATTTCTTCTACCAACCGATTGATGCTCTGCGTTACTTTATCTAAAAATTCTGCATCTGGGCTTAACAAAATGGCTTGTGCGAGCTCGTCATGTTCGGCTTGGCTAAATAAGTCCATCGCCACCCAATCAGGGTTGGTTTTACCATCACAAATCACCAGAATTTCTGATGGTCCGGCCACCATATCAATCCCTACCACACCAAACACACGACGTTTAGCCGCTGCAACGTAAGCATTACCAGGACCAACGATTTTATCAACCTGCGGCACAGTTTCTGTACCATAAGCTAACGCAGCAACAGCTTGCGCGCCTCCAATACAAAACACGCGATCTACCTCACAGACTGCCGCGGCAGCTAAAACTAAGGCATTCTTCTCACCGTTAGGTGTAGGCACCACCATAACTAATTCTTTTACACCCGCTACTTTGGCGGGAATCGCATTCATCAATACAGATGATGGGTACGCGGCCTTGCCGCCTGGCACGTACAAACCAACACGGTCTAACGCGGTGATTTTCTGGCCTAGCAATGTGCCATCATCTTCAGTGTAAGTCCAAGATGTCGTCACCTGTTTTTCGTGATATTTTTTTACTCTGTCAGCCGCGTGTTGCAAAGCTGCGCGTTGCTCAGTAGGTAAACCATCAAGTGCTTGCTTTAACTCGGCATAAGGAATCTCAAGTGAGGCTAAACTGCTCGCATTGGTTTTATCAAAGCGATTGGTATATTCCAACACAGCCATATCGCCACGCTTTTTAACATCACGCAAAATATCAGCAACAACTACATCAATGCTGTCATCCTGTGCAGTTTCAAAAGCCAACAACGCTTTAAGCTGACTGTCAAAATCGCTGTCTGCACTTGAAAAACGTCTAATATCCATAACTTCTAACCCAATGATTTATAATCGATTAATATTATTTTTTATTACTGATAACAGAGCTAAACGCATCCAAAATCGGCTGCAATTGCTCGCGATTTAGCTTAAACGAAGCCTGATTTGCCACCAAACGCGAGCTAATATCGCCGACTTCTTCTACGGCAGTTAAATGGTTAGCGCGCAGAGTCGCACCTGTACTCACCAAATCGACAATGGCATCGGCCAAGCCCACTAATGGGCCTAATTCCATCGAGCCGTATAGCTTAATTAAATCCACATGCATGCCTTTGGCAGCAAAGTGTTCACGTGCGGTTTTAACGTATTTGGTGACCACTTTTAACCGAGCGCCACGACGAATTGAGCCAAAATAATCAAAATCCTCACGTACTGCCACCATCATTTTGCATTTTGCAATTTGCAAATCTAAAGGCTGGTACAGGCCATCGCCACCATGCTCATCTAATACGTCTTTGCCTGCGATCCCTAAATCCGCAGCGCCATATTGCACATAAGTCGGTACATCAGTTGCACGCACAATAATCAAGCGTACATCGGGGCGATTTGTTGTCAAAATCAGTTTGCGCGATGACTCTGGATCTTCTGCTGGAATAATGCCAGCTGCTGCCAGCAATGGTGTGGTTTCTTCAAAGATTCGACCTTTAGATAAGGCAATAGTAATCATACTGTTTTAACTCTTTTCACATCGGCGCCCAAGCTATTGAGCTTGGCTTCCAAGTTTTCATAACCACGATCCAAATGATAAATACGTTCTATAATCGTTTCACCACGTGCAACCAAACCCGCTAATACCAGACTTGCTGAAGCACGTAAATCGGTTGCCATCACTGTGGCGCCATCTAAGTAAGGTACACCTTTTACCAATGCTGTATTGCCATCAATGCTAATATCTGCCCCCAAACGTTGCATTTCCTGTACGTGCATAAACCGATTTTCAAAAATAGTTTCTGTAACTTTCGATACGCCTTCCGCCACGATATTCAGCGCCATAAACTGCGCTTGCATATCCGTCGGAAAAGCAGGATGCGGCGCAGTACGGACATTTACCGCTTTTAATTTTGTGTAACCATCAGCCTCTACGGTAATACTATTGGCATCGCTGGTCACAATTGCACCAGCATCGCGTAGCTTTTCAATTACTGCATCTAATAAATCTGCGCGTGCGTTGTTAAGCTTAACCTTGCCACCCGCCATTGCCGTGGCGACTAAGTAAGTGCCGGCTTCTATGCGATCACACACCACAGCATGCACCGCGCCTGAAAGACGTTCAACGCCTTCAATGGTAATCACATCTGTACCAGCACCGGTAATTTTTGCACCCATCTTAATCAAACACTCTGCCATATCAACCACTTCTGGCTCTTTAGCAGCATTTTCCAGTACAGTAATACCGTTCGCCAAGCTGGCAGCCATCATCAGGTTTTCAGTACCCGTTACCGTCACTAAATCCATATAGTAACGTGCGCCTTGCAAACGCTTATTTGGCAAATGTGCAGTAGTCGCCTCAATATAGCCATGCTCAATGTGAATTTCTGCACCCATCGCTTGCAGACCTTTAATGTGCAAGTCTACCGGACGTGAACCAATAGCACATCCACCCGGCAAGGAAACACGTGCGTGACCAAAGCGTGCCAATAAAGGACCTAATACCAAAATGGAAGCACGCATGGTTTTCACCATCTCGTAAGGCGCTTCTTTTGTATGGATATGACCAGCGTCTAGAGTGACATTATCGCCATTAACAGTCACTTGAGCACCCATCTGTTCGAGCAATTTAATGGTAGAGCCGACGTCTTTTAACAATGGAACACTGGAAAGTCGCAAAGGTGTTTCAGCCAACAACGCAGCACATAAAATTGGCAATGCCGCATTTTTTGCACCCGAAATGGTAATTTCACCGTTTAATCGATTGCCACCGCGAATGACTAGCTTATCCAATTAAACAGCCTCATTCAGTGCTGTTTGCAACTCACCGTTTTCATACATCGCTCGCATAATGTCTGCACCACCGACAAACTCACCTTTGATATAAAGCTGAGGAATCGTTGGCCAGTTAGCGTAAGTCTTGATGCCTTCACGAATTGCTGGATCTGCTAACACATCAATCGCCGTGTATTTTGCATTGCAGGCATCTAAGATTTGTGTCGCAAGATTTGAAAAACCGCATTGTGGAAATTTCGGATTACCTTTCATATACAAGACTACAGCATTGCTAGTGACTTGATTTTTAATCGTTTCTTGCGCGTCCATATTTAACTCCTAAGTTTAATATTCAAAATTCTTAATAAAAAGTAAATTTCTAAGTTAAGACAAGTTGTGCAACAATTTTTATCACTTGCATATAAAAAATATGCGATGTAATAAAAACTGATGCACAGCAAAGTATCGCGACGAAATTTACTTTTTATTTGCCCAGGCTTCGGGCGTATACGTTTTCATCGACAGCGCATGTATCTCAGCGCGCATCCTGTCGCCAAGTGCCGCATAAACTAATTGATGCTGTTGCACCATGCCTTTACCTAAAAAAGCTGGGCTCACAATTACAGCCTCAAAGTGCGTACCGTCATCACCTAACACTTTGATGTAATCGCACGATAAGTGCTGGGTAATATAATTTTCTAGTTGTACTGCACTTAACAATTGATTAACCCCTTAATTTGCTTTTCTGTAATAAGTTGCGCTTCGTAACTTACTATTCTTTTATAAATTTAGCCACGCAATTTATAGCCCGATTTTAACATTCTTAACGTAATCCATGCTAACACTAGAAAAGTCGTGCCAACAACAGCAAAACTCAACCATGGCGATACATCACTTTGGCCAAAAAATCCATATCTAAAGCCATCAATCATATAAAAGAACGGGTTAACTTGTGATACTTTTTGCCAGAAAGCTGGTAATGAATGAATCGAATAGAACACGCCTGATAAGAACGTGAGCGGCATAATGATAAAGTTTTGGAACGCGGCCATCTGATCAAACTTATCGGCCCATATCCCCGCGATAATGCCAAATGCGCCCATTAAACCGCTACCAAGAAGCGCGAAAGTTAAAATCCATAATGGATGATCAAGTGGAATATCGACAAACCACATTGCGACCAAATACACAGTCAAGCCAACAGTCAAGCCACGAATCACAGATGCCGACAAAAATGCAATAAAAAACTCTAAAAATGTCAGTGGTGTTAATAATAAAAATACAATACTACCCATGACTTTAGCCTGAATAAGGCTAGATGAGCTATTAGCAAATGAGTTTTGCAACAATGTCATCATCATCAAACCAGGGATTAGAAATGCCGTGTAAGGTACACCAGCATACACCTGCACATGGCCTGATAGTACGTGTGAAAATATCAATAGATACAGTAATGACGTTAATACTGGCGATGCTACGGTTTGAAAAGCTACACGCCAGAAGCGTAGCAGCTCTTTTTTAAATAACGTCCACATACCACGTCTTGATGCTGGAATCAGATTCATAGACTATGCACCACGGGCGAGAACTGGCTTGAATCACCTTGATTGCTACCGACTAAAGATAAAAATACATCCTCTAAATCCGCCTCTATTAGCTGCATATCTTGCACTTTGAGCTTGGCTGCACGCAGTTCTGCCAGCACATACTCCACTTGATTGACATCGGTCAACCCAAACGTAAATATACCTTTGTCAGATGAGCGCAATAATGTGTTTAATGAATTTGGCAAAGTAACATCACCTAAAATTACCCGCAAATTTTTACCCGCAAACGTATTAAGGAGATTAGCGGTGGTATCCAATGCAACGATTTCGCCTTGTTTCATCATTGCCACACGCGAACACAAGTTTTCAGCTTCTTCCAGATAATGCGTAGTCAGAATAATCGTATGGCCATCGCGATTAAGCTTTTTAATAAACTCCCACAGCATTTGGCGTAGCTCAACATCCACACCCGCTGTAGGCTCATCCAACACGATGACAGGTGGTTTATGTACCAATGCTTGCGCAATCAGCGCCCGACGCTTCATACCGCCAGAAAGTTTACGCATATTGGTATGTGCTTTATCCGTCAAATCCAGGCTTTCAATCACTTCATCGACCCAAGCATCATTTTCGCGACCACGGCCGAAATACCCTGCTTGAAAACGCAGCATCTCGCGCACATTAAAAAATGGGTCAAATACCAGCTCTTGCGGCACTACACCTAAACTCATACGGGCTTGTTGATATTGATTAACAGTATCAAAACCCATCACAGATATTTGACCGCTCGTTGGCCTTAGCAAGCCAGAGAGCGTATTAATGAGTGTAGATTTACCTGCGCCATTCGGTCCTAACAATGCAAAAAACTCACCTTGTTCAATTGTCAGATCAACACCATTCAGCGCGTGCAGGGTCCCAAAATGCTTATGCACTTGTTCAATTTTTACGGCAGACTTAGCGGCTGAATAGCTCAAAAATACTTTCTGAAAAGGTGGTATATAAAAAATAAAAAATCGTCAAAATTGACGATAGGACTACGAGGTTAACATGAGGTTAAATTCTAAAAACTCAATATAAGGGTTTTATCAGCCTTATATTTTATTGATGACCTATTGCGAGATAATATCTTCAACGCCATACAAGTTTGCTAGGCTAATCAAATTAGGTGATAAATTCACAAAACTGACACTAGAATGAGCCATCATTGCACGGCGCTGCCATTCCAGCATCAAGCTAATGGCCGACGTATCTACATTAGTCACTTTGGCGAAATCAATGACTGTAGGCTGTGCGCTATTAAAATTAGTGGCAGTTTCTAATAAACTACTCACATTATTAAATACCACTTCACCATCAATATGCCAATGCGACTCTTGTTGTAAGATTTGTGCCAAAATTTATACCTTGTTATTCAGTTTGCTTTTTGTCAGTTTTATTTTTATCTGCTAATTTTTTAGTCAATGAATCCAGACCATTTTGACGAATTTCTTCACCAAACTGACTGCGATAATTAGTGACTAAACTCACGCCTTCAACCACAATATCAAACACTTTCCAGCTGCCATCGGCTTGCTTTTCCAAGCTATAGTCAAGCGCTATAGGTTGTGCGCCAGATTGCTCAACGAGCGACTTTACTGTAACCACAGTGTCGCTAGGCTGCATTTTTAATGGTTTAAATTCAATCGTTTGATTTTTATATTTTGAAAGTGCGCTTGCGTAAGTACGTAACAACAAGCTTTTAAATTCCGCTTGAAACGCAGTTTTTTGTGTTGGTGTAGCACGCAACCAGTTTTTACCTAACACTAAGCGTGAAACAGTATCAAAATTGAAATTGGGTAAGATTTTTTCTTCAGCTAAAGCAAATAATTTTTGCTGATTACCTGCTTGAATATCTTTATCTTGCTTGATGATCGTTAACACATCATCTGCCGTTCGCTTCACTAGCACATCTGGCGCTTCTGCGGCTTGAGCAAAACTTACACCGCATAAAATTGCCATCGCCATCACTAATCGCATCAATTTTTTCATTATCTGTTCTTTCACCTAAATCAATATTTAAAATTATTGTTACTAAATATCTTTACTTACTTAGCCAATGCTGACTCAGCTTTATCTAAAGGGTTAGCCGTTAAACTATCACTCGAAGCCGCGGTGGCTGGCGGCGGAGTCGTGCCTTCAGAGGCTTTGCTAAACATAAACTTGCTAATTAATTTTTCCAGTACCATCGCATCTTGTGTATGTGTAATTTTATCGCCATCTTTTAGAGTCGCAGTTTCGCCACCCGTCTCTAAACCCAAATACTGTTCGCCCAATAGACCAGCCGTTAAGATACTAGCATCGGTATCCTTAGAGAATTTATAGCGACTATCTATCTTTAGCGTTACCACAGCCTCATAGCTATTAGGGTCAAACTTAATATTGTCCACGCGCCCGATGACTACACCAGCGCTTTTAACCGGACCATTGCGCTTTAAGCCGCCAATATTCTCAAAAGCTGCCGTGACCATGTAGGTATTGCCCAAGTTATTACTGGTTAAATTGCCCACTTTCATGGCCAGACCAAATAAAGCCGCTATGCCCATCACGACAAAAACACCCACCCAAAGATCAATTGTTGTTCTTTCCATTTACGCCCCACTCTCTTTTTCAGATGCTAATTTCAGGTTATTGTTAAACTGGAAGCATCAAAGAAGTTAATATAAAATCTAAACCTAAAACCGCGAGTGACGAAGTAACCACCGTACGTGTAGTAGCGTGGCTTACTCCTTCAGCAGTAGGTTGGGCGTCAAAACCTTCAAACAAGGCAATCATGGTACAAGCAACGCCGAACACCACACTTTTGATGACACTATTTACAATATCAAATCTAAAATCAACCTGCGCTTGCATTTGCGACCAAAACGCCCCGTCGTCAACACCAAGCATTGGCACTGCAACCAAATAGCCGCCTAGTATGCCAACCATAGAAAACATTAATGCCAAAATTGGCATAGAAATTACGCCTGCCCAAAACCTTGGTGCCACAACCCGTGCAATTGGGCTTACTGCCATCATCTCCATCGCTGATAACTGTTCAGTGGCTTTCATCAAGCCGATTTCCGCGGTAATGGCAGTTCCAGCACGCCCCGCAAACAGTAAAGCAGTGACCACTGGGCCCAGTTCACGAATAATAGACAATGCAAGCACTACGCCCGTGTAATCTGGCGAGCCAAACTGGCGCAACACATAGAACATTTGCAATGCCAACACCATACCAACAAAAAATCCTGACACCAGAATAATTTGCATAGACAGCACACCAGTGAAATAGATTTCACGGATGGTTAAATGCAATCTGCGGAAACTCTCACCAGATGAGACAATGGTGAGCATAAACAAACGTGCACCTGCACCCAGGCGCCATAAACGATCTACCATACGAGAACCAATACCGCGTATGGTCTTAGTGATGCTAGTGATTAGATACATGCACCATTCACCTTACACAATATTAAAAGCAGATTTTTATGCATTTTTAAAGCCTAGCAACTCGGTTTTATAATCCGGTGCGGGATAATGAAATGGCACAAGGCCATCTTTTTCACCATGTACAAACTGGTGTACGAACGCTAAATCTGAATTACGTAATTCATCTGGCGTGCCTTCTGCCGCCACAACGCCATCCGCCACAAAATAGATATAATCGGCAAAAGAGAAGGTTTCATCTACATCGTGCGTCACGATAATAGAGGTCGCACCCAAGACATCGTTTAATGTGCGAATTAAATCACAAATCACACTCATAGAAATTGGGTCCAAGCCAGCAAAAGGCTCATCATACATAATAATATCTGGATCCAACGCCACGGCACGAGCCAGCGCGACGCGACGCGCCATGCCGCCAGACAGCTCTGTTGGCATAAGCTGATGTGCGCCACGCAAGCCTACTGCATTGAGTTTCATTAGTACTAAGTTATGAATCATCGATTCAGGTAAATCTGTATGCTCACGCATAGGGAAAGCGACATTTTCATACACCGACAAGTCGGTGAACAACGCACCCATCTGAAATAACATCCCCATTTTACGACGCAATTCATAAATACCCGCACGATCCTGCTTGTGCACAACTTTACCACCCACCCTAACTTCACCTTTTGAGGGTTTTAATTGCCCACCAATGAGGCGTAACAGCGTAGTTTTACCGCTACCGCTGCCACCCATAATGGCAACCACCTTACCACGTGCAAAGCGCATGTTAATGCCTTTGTGTAGCAAACGATTTTTGTAGCCAAAACTTAAATTGTCAATTTCGACGATGTTATCGGTCATAATGGTTTGGGTGATTAATACTTTATTGTTTAAACTGTGCCCGCTATTTTAATGCAAATTGAGCAGTTTGGTGTAACCAAAAATATCTGCTTTAAAAGTTTACGTAAAACTAACACGATTAGATTCAATAAAAAAACCCACCGAAGTGGGCTTTTTTGCAATACATCATTAATAAATTCTAGAAAACCCAGCGGCTTAAAACGCTAGACAGACTGTATAAGTATCTGAAGGAAGTAAATTTATTGCAGCCGTTGTTAATGCAGCGCCTGTTGTTCCTGACTTAATAACTCTGACTGAACCTGTTGAAGCCTCACCATCATCTAAAGTTGAATCTAACTGAATAGCAAATTTTCCCAATATCCCATCAGAGCAAATCACATAAGCGCCTGTCATCGGAGTAGGTCCAGTAATAGTTGTAAAGCCAGATACGCTCTGGACGCCCAGTCTGCCACCATCAGCGTTTGTAGGAAAATAAGCCGCATCACTAATATTAGTTGGTCCAGCAGCCAACCCAGCAAGCCTTACATGTCTCCAAAACAAAACTGACTCGTCAGTCGTTAGTACCGAATTCCACTGTCCTTCAATAACACCATTACCATTACCATTATCACTAGGTAAGCCAGTACCCAAGTGCGCACTAGCCGCTTTATCATCGCCAGGTAAAGCTCTGTATTTATCTTGATACCCATAAATATAAACTTGGGTATTTTTAAAATCAGAAGCCATATTTTTGACTTTTGCACTATTAATCAGCTCTTGCCCTTTAAGCACGCCACCCAGTAGCAGGCCGATAATAACCAGCACAATCGCTAACTCGATAAGGGTAAAACCCGCTTGTTTTTTCATTGTGTTATCCTTTGTTTAAGCCGTCGGCTCAACGCAATTTATTTATTTATTAACATTTTAACATTGTTGCCTAATTATAATGCAAACTACGTGCCAATCACAAACACTTCTAAACGCCTTATTTAGTGCCGACATGGCACTTTTTATAATTGACTCAGGCGATAGTTTAGTTAAAATTTCGTCTAAATTGTCATTTAATTGTCAACTGCTTCAACATTGAAAATAAACGCCATAGACTATGCTCAATACGTTAAGAATTAATGCCTTACTAGTACGCAACTCTCACCGTGTCATGGCAATGATGCTGCTATCTTTGCATGCATTTCTGATTTTGGACGATACGGATAACCATATCAGGCAAGCACTTTTTCTGTGCCACTATGGATTCTTTTTAGCCTGGCAGCCGGTGTGGCGCGGCTCAGAAAGATTAAGCTGGTCAACTGGATTATTTTTATTGGTCATTGGTGGCCTAGGGTTTTATTTCACCAACTGGTGGCTGACAGGTTTTTGGCTAGCCATTTTATTTGGTTTGCTAGGTGGGCGAGTTTTATCGGATCAAGATGACCCCAATCGAAAGACTTACATACTGGCCGCAAGCTACTTATTGTCTATGTTGCTACTTTGGGTTGTGCCTGAGTTATTGCACTCGTCCGATGACATCGCTGCTGCCAAATTTGTTGTTTTTTACTTTGTGCCCTTATTACCTTTAGCAATTCTAATCGTAGGTAGGCAGTCCGTTAAAACCAACCAAGCCCCTATCATTGACTTTTTCTATACTTTACTACTTATGCTCATCGCGCTCATATTATTATTGAGCAGTTATGTCATTGGCACCTTAAAAGTCAGCAATTATTTAGAAGTTATTTTTATTAGTGTGTTTGGTTTAGCATTCACCTTAGTCACATTTAGCTGGTTGTGGAATCCGCGTACCCGCTTTTCTGGAGTTGAATTATTAATGTCGCGCTATCTGTTAAGCGTAGGCATGCCATTTGAACAATGGGTACGAAATATTGCGGAGCATGCAGAATATAGATCCACCCCTAAAGAGTTTATGCAATCTGCCATGCAAGAAATCACAGCATTATCATGGGTACAGGGAGCAAAATGGCTAGCCGATGAGGCGCAAGGTGAATTAGGCGTCACCACCCCTTTTGCAACTACGCTTAATTTTAGCGATTTACACATGACACTTTACACACGCTGGCAATTAAGCCCCGCATTATATTTGCATGTAAAGCTACTGACGCAAATTATGGGCGAATTTTATGAGGCAAAAAGGCGTGAAGAAACTTTACGCCAGAATACTTACATGCAAGCATTTTATGAAACAGGCTCACGCTTAACGCATGATATTAAAAATATTTTACAATCAGTAGGCACCCTATGTGCAGCAGCCGAGCAATCTAGCTCGGAGCATCAATATGCTGATAATGAAGCATTATTGAAACTTTTACGCCGTCAATTGCCGATTTTAAATCAAAGAATTGCTGCTACTTTAGATAAATTAAAAGCACCTAGTGAAGATAAAAAACGTCAAGAAAAATTCACATTTTGGTGGAAGGCATTAAAACAGCGCTATCTATACGCGCATCTGGAATTTATAGCATCTGAAATACCTAAATTTGATATTAATGCAGAAGTCCTAGATGGTGTTTTAGATAATCTATTGCAGAATGCACTGGAAAAAGCTAAAGCTCAACAAAATATTTGGATTAAAGCAGAGCTAACGGACGATGTCGGAAGCTTTTCTCTAGATATAACAGACACGGGTAAAGCTATGCCAGCCAAGACTGCACAAAATCTGTTTAAGAAGCACATCAGCTCAGCCAATGGCTTGGGAGTAGGTTTGTATCACGCGGCCAAACAGGCTGAACAAGCGGGCTATGCATTAAGCTTAGTTAAAAATATAGATGGTGAAGTGCGCTTTAGAGTGGAATTGGCAAAGGCTGATTAAAAAGATGAAGGGCAGGTTTTAAACCTGCCCTTCATCTTTTTACAGCAAACAACTGCTACAAAGTTTTTAAACTAGTTGTTATAACGTGCCGTAAGAATGTAAGCCACTTAAGAACATATTAACGCCTAAGAAAGCAAAGGTTGTTACTAATAAGCCAATCAACGCCCACCAGGCCAACACAGGGCCACGTAAGCCTTTCACCATGCGCAAGTGCAGCCATGCTGCGTAATTTAACCAGACGATTAATGCCCAGGTTTCTTTTGGATCCCAAGACCAGTAGCCGCCCCAAGCCTCCGCCGCCCACAGCGCGCCTAAAATAGTCGCAATAGTAAAGAAAGCAAAACCAACGGCAATCGATTTATACATCAAATCATCCAACAATTCAGCTTTAGGTAAGTACTTAACCAATACACCTTGCGCCGAAGCTGTGCCTAAAATAAAAGCTGTAGCCCATAACATCCATGTAAAAAATGGATAAAAATGCAAGACAAAACCACCAGTGATTGCCGCCACTAAAGCTAATGTAGCAGCTACGGATAATTGACGTTTGAACACAGGTGCTACTGGCTTATTACCTAATAAATAAGCCCAGCCAACGGCTGCCGCCAATGAAAATGAACCATAGCCAATAAAATTAGCTGGTACATGGATTTTCATCCAATAAGATTGCAAAGCAGGCACTAAAGGCTGGATATTATTGGCGTGGCGATCAAATGTATACCATAGAATGAAGCCTACAGCCGCATTAATCACCAGCAGCACAAAACCACCTAATTGTTTGGTGTTAAAGCGTTGTTCATAATGCAAATATAACAACGCGGTGATAAGGCAGAATAAGATAAAGACTTCATACAAGTTACTAATAGGAATGTGGCCAACGTCTGGCGCGATTAAATATGACTCATACCAGCGCACCAACAGGCCGACAAAACCCATCAGTACCGCACCCCAGGTTAAACTTGAAGCTACTTTTCCAGCAAAAATTGAGCGTGCGAATAATGCAAACCAATAAGTCACCATGGCAAGTACAAACAACACGTTCATCCACATAATGGCAGATTGGCTGGAGATTAAGTATTTCAGCAAGAATACTTGTGTTGCCCGTGCTTGCTCACCATGATACAAGCTGATAGAGAATAAACTGACTACAGCTACGCTGATAATCAATCCGCGCATGGCTTTCCATTGCCAGCCCAGCCAGCTAAACACGCCAGTGAATACAAACAAAAAGCTGACTTCGTATATATCCATAAACTTTGCATACTTGCTGTATGCGAACAGCGCACCTGCTACTAGCACAGCAGCAAATAGCCAGTCTTTCCAAGAAAGGCGTTGCATTAAAGTTTTAGGTTGATAATCTAATGCTTGAGTATTCATAATTTCATCCTCTACTTACTTTGTCGCTCATTTATTTTCTAGCAAATGCCCCAACTGCCGACTATACATACGAAACTCTTGTTCAAAGTCCAAATTCTTACGGTTGGATGACATAGCAAAAAGCACATGATCTCGCTTAACTAACAACCAAATACGACGTTCACGAATATAAAACATCGAGAAAATACCGAGCACTAATAAAAACGAACCTAAATACACCCATTTTTGCCCTGGAGATTTCGTCAGCTGCAAGCCACTGGCTGATTTATGCTCATAATTGGCAAGCTGTAAATAATAAGGTGTGCCGTAGAAAAATAAATCACTAAAGGCATTTAAACTATCTAATACTTGCCGCTGTGTCTTACCACCATCCGCTGTAGTGCTTAACACAAGTGGTGGTAACTTCTCGGCTTCTAAGCCTAAATTATAGGCTTCAAAACCAGCTGCATTAATCATCTTAACGTAAGTCTGTGCAGCTTTTTCACGTTCAGCGGGCGGTACACGTTGTTCAATGGCTTCTGCCAAATGCGTATAACCACCTTTAGCAAAGGTTTGGAGTAGCTGAATTACACTTTGTTCAAATTGTGTTTTTATTTTTGCATCGACCTTTGAGCCAAAAGTAGCCTGCGCCAATCGGTGTGCGATTTCTGGATAACGTGTGCTATCTAGCATTACACTTTTAAAGTTCATGAAACCTTGTAGCGTGCCATCACCATCGGCAGGAATTCGCAAATAATGAAACTCATCCTGCACAGTTTCACGCATGCCTGAAATAAAATAATATTGGCCATCTATTTGCATAGGCTGCATATAGGTCACGTATTCACGCGCTTGGCCTTGTTTATCACGCAATTTATAAGTGATATTAGGGCCTACATTGCGTGGCTTGCCCTTACCATCCGGCGATAAATTAAGAATATTAAATTGACGGAAATCGTTGTACTCAACTTTTAGTGCGCCATCGCCCAAACCAATATCGCCTTTGGCAAAAATCGCCCCGTCTAATTTTTGTGCTTCTACATTGGTACTGAGCAAATTCCACACATTAAAATTGAGCTTAGTGCCGCCATCCTGAAAATCGGATTGATAGATAGCAATACCCTTATAAGTAAAGGGATGATTGACACGGATAGTGGTATGAATCGGTTTAGCTAAATCTGGGTCAGTAATGACTAAATCACTCTCAAATGACTTCGGCTGACCTGTCGCATAATGTTCCATACGGAAGTCTTTAAGCGCGATGGTAAATGGTAGCTCTTGCACCAAATAACCATCACGTATGCGCACAAACGCGACATTATCGCCAGCGCCCTCATTCAACGTCATATTGGCGCGAAATGAGCTATTACTAGCTGGCAAACGACTAATTTTTGCTACTTGGCTTTCTGGAATATCTAGTGTCTCAATTTTTTTGTGACCAAGTAACTCTTGGATTTTAAGTGGTAAATTACCATCTAATAAGCCACCAAAACAGACAATCACAATCGCCGCATGTGTAAGAATATAACCTAATCGCTGATAAGCGCCTGATTTAGCAGCAATTAACTCACTACCATCTGCTTGTGCTTTTAACCTGTAGCGAAAGCCCTTTGCGCCAAGGAAGGAAGCTAACTTTTGTTTAACTGTTTCGGAGTCATCTCTTATGTCATAAGTGTGTTTATTTTCAAACGCACGTAAAGACTTTTCAGTAGCGCCCTCTTTGTAGGCTTTCAGTTCTTTCAACATCGTCGGGCTATTGCGAGAAACACATAAGCTAGTCGAAATCACCAAGAACAATAAAATGACTAAAAACCAAACACTGTGATACACATCAAAAAGCCCAATTCTTTCAAAACACTGAAACCAGAACTGTCCAAATTTGATAATGTAATCTTCATACACTTGGTTTTGCTTCAGCACAGTGCCAATCACCGAAGCGATGCCAAGCAAGCTTAGCATGCTCACAGCAAAGCGCATCGAGCTTAGCAGTTCGTAAAATTGTCTAGCGAATGAGGACGAGGATTTCAATGGGTTAGGCGTTTCAAAGAATAGTGATTAACGATGTCAGTATGGATTAGGACTACAAATTTGCTAACTTATTCATTTACATCCGAAATTAAAGCGCAAAAAATATAAAGGGCGACTTACACGTCGCCCTAACAATCAATAATAATTAGCGTAAACCTTGTACATAATCTGCGACTGCTGCCATTTCTTGGTCAGTAAGCTTGACTGAAATAGCCGTCATCATAGGTGCATTAGCACGCTCGCCAGTGCGAAATGCCTTCATTTGTGCTAAGACATAATCAGTATGCTGTCCAGACAAACGTGGGAATTGTTTAGGTAAACCCATACCATTAGCACCATGACACGAAGCACAGGCTGGTACATTATATTTTTGTATGCCGCCACGGTAAATTTTCTCACCCAATGAACCAGGCCCATTGGTCTTAGCTTTATCTAGCATCGTTGTTTTTTCTGAAAAATAAGTCGCTAAATTTTGCATGTCTTCAGCAGATAGTCCTGCCACCATGCCGCCCATTACTGCATTAGCACGTGTACCATCTTTAAAATTAGTCAATTGTTTCAGCAAATATTCAGGATGTTGACCAGCTAGCTTTGGATTTAATGTAATCACACTATTACCATCTGCATTATGGCAGGCTGCACAAACAGTAGTTACAATATGTTCTGCCCCTTTTGTGGCAACTGCCGATGGCTTTTCCGCATTAGTCTGTGTAGCTGCTTGCGCACCAAACGCAACACATAAACTCATAGTTAACGCTAAAAAAGCACCCAATTTTTTCTTAGTTAATTCTTTCGTATTACGCATACCTACTCCTACATTTTTTGAAATGACAATGGTTACACTAAAATGTGTCCATTTTTTGCCTATATTTTTATACAGCTAGCATTTTATAGAAAAGCCTCGATTCGTGATAGCATTTCCGTAATTTCAGCAATTAATCAATTGAGTACCCAATGCCTTTGTTCCAAAATGCCACTTTTTTCATTTCTGCAAATAATTTAAGTGATTTACCATCTGCGAGTGGTATCGAAGTCGCTTTTGCAGGTCGCTCTAATGCAGGAAAGTCCAGCGCTCTTAACACCTTAGCCAACCATAATCGCTTAGCCTTTGTCAGTAAGCAGCCAGGGCGCACGCAACTTATTAACTTCTTCACCCTGGGTAATGATAGGCATCTGGTAGATCTTCCCGGCTACGGCTACGCCAAAGTGCCAGAATCGATGCGTAAACACTGGCAATCGGTACTAGCAGATTACCTAAGCCACCGTACCAGCCTGCACGGCTTGGTATTGGTGATGGACTGCCGCCATCCGCTCACACCATTGGATAGACAAATGCTAGACTGGTTCTGCCCTAGCGGCAAGCCTGTACATATTTTACTGACCAAATCCGATAAGTTATCGCGCCAGGCTGCCACTAAAACCTTGTGGGAAGTGAGCAAAGAGCTAAAAGACACATGGGGTACGCCATATCACGGCACTTGTACCATCCAATTATTTTCTAGTCTGAAAAAACAGGGCGTAAAAGAAGCCGAGGAAGTGATTGGTGAATGGCTGTTCAACCCAGAAAATGCACCTGAAGTGTTACGTTAGTTGCTATGTTCTTATAAGACCTAAAATCGCGTAAACACTAAATCCCAAACACCGTGGCCGAGCTTGATACCACGGTTTTCAAACTTGGTGAGCGGTCTGTAAGACGGCTTTTCTGCATAATCTGTTGCTATATTTTTAAGTTGTGACTCTGCTTGCAAAATTCCCAGCACCCACTCTGCGTATTCTTGCCAATCAGTTGCCACATGCAAATAGCCACCCACTTTTAATTTTTTACAAAGCAACTTTACAAATTCGGCCTGAATGAGTCGGCGCTTGTGGTGGCGTTTTTTATGCCAGGGATCCGGAAAGAAAATATGCACGCCATCAAGACTCGCATCAGCAATCATGTTGTTTAAGACCTCAACCACATCATGCGGAATAACGCGCACATTAGTAAGTGCTAACTCTTCGACTAATTTAAGCAGTGCACCAACTCCGGGAGTATGCACTTCAGCACCTAGAAAATCTAATTCTGGCGCATACTGTGCAATATGGGCTGTGGTTTCGCCCATGCCAAAACCAATTTCAAGAATTTTTTTACTAGCTTGTCGTCCAAATATTTGTGCCAGATTTATCATCTTGGGCGCGTATTCCACGCCAAATTTTGGCAAACCGCTGTCTAAAGCGCGTGCTTGACCCACTGTTAAACGGCCTTGACGCAATACAAAACTGCGGATTGGACGATGCTTTAATTCTTCTGTCATAGATAATTTCTAATGCTTAAATTTGGTGCTTACAAGATATGCACATTGTACTTGATTTGGCTATTGGGGTTTATAGCGTCATTAAAGCGTGTGGCACTTATCACCTTGTATAAAACCGATTAAGGGCGATTGCAAATCTTTGCTGAGTGCGATCACTTTGAATAAATCACCCATTTCCGCAGGTGATATGAGCTTCTGCGCTGCGGCTACTAGCGGCAGATATTGCACCATATCATCCGCAGGCACTTGATTTAGCAGCTCAGTAATACCACAATTAATTAAAAATTGCGCCTGGGAAGTAAAGCCAGCCACCTGCAAGCCATGGTCTAAGGCAGTTTGTGCAATTGCTGTGCAATTGACATGGGCGGTAATATCTTGCAGGCCGACATACACCAGCGGGTCGCCATGCGCATAATGCTGATAATGGCACATCAGTGTGCCTTGATTACGTTGTGGATGATAATACTCACGCGCTGAAAAGCCATAATCAATCATTAAAATTACACCCCGCTTAAGCATATGGCCTAAACTTGCAATTAAGCCATTAGCAGCCGGACAAAACTCAGTCAGATAATCTTGCGGTAATGAAAAATCATTAGCCATATTAATCAGTCCGTCATTAACGACAGGTTTATCTTGCCAAGTAAACTCATTGCCTTGATAAGTAATACCGCGCTCACATAAGCCCTGTGCCGTATTAACGACCAAATGCACGGGAATCGCATCTAGCACCTCATTACCTAGCACTACGCCAGTAAAGTTGGTTGGCAAAGCATCTAACCATTCTATTTTTTGCAGCAACTCCATCGGCAACTGTTTTTGTAAGGACTCTTGCTGAACTTGACGTAAGTAATCGCTAACTTCTAATATGTAATAGTGTTGTGGCAGTTGCTGTATTTTATCCAAGGCCAAAAGCAAATCGCCCGCTAATCTACTAGTACCTGCGCCAAGCTCTAGAATTTCTGCATTGCCTAGTTGCGATAGCACTTGTGCGACTTGCCTTGCCAAAGTTTGGGCAAACAACGGCGTAATTTCAGGTGCGGTAACAAAATCACCGCCCATACCGAACTTTTTACCACCACCACTGTAATAGCCTAGTAGCGGCGTATAAAGCGCCATGTGCATAAATTGTGCAAAATCAATCCAGCCGCCAGAAGCGGTAATTTCACTATGAATAATATTGGCTAGTTTGGCGCTTTGCGCGAGTGCATCAGATGATGGGGTAGGCAGTGTAGACATAAGTTATAGATTATAATGGCTCTATCGCTAAAGTTAATCCTAAAATTAAACCGAGCAAGTATAGTGAAAATAGACCCATTCGAGCAATCGTTACAGAATAAAGTTGTGTTGATTACAGGCGGCGCTAAGCGCGTAGGCGCAGCCATTTGCCGTCTATTGCACGCACATGGTGCAAATTTGATGATTCATTATCGTAGCTCGCTCACCGAAGCGCGTGCTTTGCAGGCTGAGCTTAATTTACAACGGGTAAGCTCTGTAACGATTATTCAAGGCGATTTACTCAACCTTGCTGTGTCACCAAGTCTGGTACAAGAAACGGTTAAGCAATTTGGCAGACTTGATATTTTAATCAACAATGCTTCCAGTTATTACGCCACCGAAATAGGCACAGTCACCGAAACCGACTGGCAAGATTTAATCGGCAGCAACTTAAAAGCACCGTTATTTTTATCACAAGCTGCTGCATCTGAGTTGCGTAAAACACATGGCTGCATTATCAATATTACTGACATGCACGTGGAACGTCCAAAAAAGGGCTACACCGTATATAGCGTGGCAAAAGCAGGTTTAGTCACGCTAACAAAATCGTTAGCGCATGAATTATCACCTGAAATACGTGTAAATGCGGTTGCTCCAGGGCCTGTACAGTGGCCAGAAGATAATCCACAATTTGACGAGGTGTATCGTCAACGCGTAATTTCACAAACTCTGCTTAAACGCATGGGTGAACCACAAGATGTAGCGAGAGCTGTTAAATTCTTAGTTGCTGACGCGCCTTTTATTACCGGACATGTGCTTGCGGTAGATGGCGGCAGATCGCTAAATCTTTAAATATAAATCGATAGTACAAAATCATGATTAAACATTTACCCGACAGCCCCTCTAGCAACTTCATTCGTTTGCGCAACAGTCTGATTAGCAGCACAGGCAAGGCGATTGGCGATTACAACATGATTGAAGAAGAAGATACCGTGCTAGTGTGCATGAGCGGCGGTAAAGATAGTCACGCCATGTTGATGATATTGCTAGCGTTACAAGAACGTGCGCCAATCAATTTCAAACTCATTGCGATGAACTTAGACCAAAAGCAACCTAATTTCCCGGCCGATATATTGCCGGCTTATTTCGAAAAACTAGGTGTCGATTATCGTATTGTCGATGCTGATACGTATTCGATTGTAAAAGAGAAGATTCCAGAAGGTAAAACAACATGCAGCCTATGCTCACGCTTACGTCGTGGCATTATTTATCGTACAGCAAAAGAGCTTGGTGCGAACAAAATCGCATTAGGCCATCATCGGGACGATATTGTAGAAACGCTATTTTTAAACCTGTTTTTTGGCGCAAAAATGAAAGCAATGCCACCTAAGCTGGCAACTAACGATAAACAAAACATTGTCATCCGCCCGCTTGCCTATTGCACAGAAAAAGACATTGCCAGCTATGCGCGCCAAATGGAGTTTCCCATCATCCCATGTGATTTATGTGGCAGCCAAGATAATCTGCAACGCCAGAAAATCAAAGATATGCTTCAAATATGGGAGCGCGAGCAGCCGGGACGTGTGAATAATATATTCCGCGCTATTACCAATGTAGAACCATCACACTTAGCTGACACTAATCTTTATGACTTTAAAGGCTTAACACAAGCGAAAGCAGATGACGAAGACCCACTATTCGGTGATATTGCAACCGAAGGCGGTGCGATGAGCCTAAGTAATACCGAAGGCTCACGTATCGAATTTACACGTAATCAGTAATTCCGCCATTTAACATTTATCACTCAGCTAAGTAGCTTACTGTCTATTTCTATTGTGTGTTTTTCAATTACCTTGTTATCATTAATCAACTCTATTTAAATAGCTCCCATATTTTTAGGTCTTCATGTCCAAACTCTTAATTGTCGAATCGCCCTCTAAGGCTAAAACACTCAAAAAATATCTTGGTAAAGATTTTGAAGTGCTAGCCTCCTACGGCCATGTACGTGACTTAATTCCAAAATCTGGTGCAGTGGATACTGAAGCCGATTTTGCCATGAAATATGAAATTATTGAGCGTAACTCTAGGCATGTTGACGCCATTACCAAAGCAGTTAAATTAGCTGACTCCATTTACCTCGCAACCGACCCGGACCGCGAAGGGGAAGCGATTTCATGGCATATTTCAGAAATCCTAGCTGCTAAAAAGCTTACTAAAGGTAAGTTAATTAAGCGCGTGGTATTCCACGAAATTACCAAAAGTGCTGTAGAACACGCGATTGCCGAGCCACGTGATATTTCCATGCCGATGGTAAATGCGCAGCAAGCGCGCCGGGCGCTGGATTATTTGGTCGGATTTAATTTATCACCCTTACTGTGGAAAAAAATCCGCCGTGGGCTTTCTGCGGGTCGTGTACAAAGCCCGGCGCTACGTTTAATTGTAGAACGTGAACTGGAAATTGAAGCATTTAAAAGCCAGGAATATTGGACGATTCATTTAGATGCGCTCAAGCATCAACATAGCTTTAACGCACGTTTAGTACAATTAAATGGCGAAAAGATATCGCAATTCAGTGTGATTAATCACGACCAGCAAGGTGATATCGTGGGTAAGTTATTACTTGCCAGTGCCGGTAAAACCACGGTTTCGCGCGTAGAAAAAAAACAAAAAAACCGTAGCCCAGCCGCGCCATTCACGACATCTACATTACAGCAAGAAGCTGTGCGTAAACTAGGTTTCACCACTAGCCGTGCCATGCGTATCGCGCAACAATTGTATGAAGGTGTTGATGTTGGTGGCGGCACGGTGGGTTTAATTACCTACATGCGTACCGACTCATTCAACATGGCTGCAGAGGCTGTCATGCAAATCCGTGAATACTTGAAAAAGAATTTTGATGCTGATTACTGTCCAAAATCGCCCATCATGTATAAAACCAAATCCAAAAGCGCACAAGAAGCACATGAGGCGATTCGTCCGACCGATATCACTCGCACGCCCGCAAGCGTACGTAAATATTTGAATGATGAGCAATTCAAATTGTATGAAATGATTTGGAAACGTGCGCTTGCTTGTCAAATGTCACCCGCCAAATTCGATGCAGTCAGTGTAGATTTAAGTATAGGTAGCGATGCCAATCTATTCCGTACCAGTGGTCAAACACTGGTGTTCCCGGGTTTTATCGCAGTGTACATGGAAGGCACAGACGATGAAGAGGAGGAAGGTGAAAGCAAATTACCACATCTTGAAACTGGTGAAGTTTTAAGCGTAGAAAAAATCTATGGTGATCAGCATTTTACCGAACCACCACCACGATACGGTGAAGCGAGTCTAGTTAAAATTTTAGAGGAATACGGCATAGGTCGCCCTTCCACTTATGCCAGTATTATCAGTACCTTACAAGACCGTGAATATGTCTTGCTTGATAAAAAACGCTTTACTCCGACCGATGTAGGGCGTGTGGTCAACAAATTTTTAACTGAACACTTTACTCAATATGTAGATTACGACTTCACTGCCAACCTGGAAAGTGCACTAGATAGCATAGCCGAGGGTGAACGTGAGTGGATTCCATTACTTGAAGAATTCTGGCAAGGTTTTAATAAGCAGATATTAGAAAAGGCCAATATAGATCGTGCCGATATGACGCATGAACTCACAGGCGAGGATTGTCCGAAATGTGGCAAGCCACTAAGCAAGCGCTTAGGCAAGTTCGGCATGTTTATTGGTTGTACCGCTTACCCAGAATGCGATTACATTCGCAACCTCACCACCAACGGTGATGCACGTACAGAGCCAAGCAAAATTGGTGTCGATGCTGAAACACAGAAAGATATTCTGCTCATGAGTGGCCCATATGGTCCATATTTACAGCTGGGCATGCCGGTAGAAGGTGAAAAGAAAAAGCCTAAACGTGTAAGTATTCCTAAAGAAATAGCGCTCGCCGATGTCAATATGGATACTGCAGTCATGCTACTGTCGTTGCCACGTGATTTAGGCCTGCATCCGGAAACTAATAAAAAGATTGTCGCTAATATTGGCCGTTTTGGCCCTTATGTCAATCACGACGGTAAATTTAAATCTATTCCTAAATCTGAAAGTGTCTTTAATATTGATTTAGCAGGTGCAGTGCATTTATTAGCCCAAGCGAATTCCGGCCCAGCACCCATTAAAGAATTAGGTGAACATCCAACGGAAGGCGGCAGTATTGCTATCTATTCAGGACGTTATGGTCCTTATGTGCAACATGGAAAACTACGTGCTACCTTATCTAAGAGTCAAGAACCAACAGACTTAACGCTAGATGAGGCATTAGAACTACTTTCTGCCAAAGCAACCAAGGAAGCGCTATCACCCACTAAAGCCAGCGCTAGAAAATCAGCTGTTAAAAAAGCAGCGCCTAAAAAAGTCGCAGCTAAAAAACCTGCTACCAAGAAAACTGCTACAGCTACAAAAACCACTGTTAAAAAAGCAAGTGCGAAAACAACAGTGAAAATAGCAAAAGTAAACTAGTAAAAAAGCACCTGCTTAATAAATATTGAATTCCATACAATAAAAAAGCGGCTTAAAAACCGCTTTTTTATTGCTCAAACAAACACTAAAGCGCTATGAGCTTTTACTCAAGTTTTTAGCTACTATCAATTGGCTAGTCACAGTTTCTTTAGGCGTTGAGTTCGCCTCAATCCATTTACGAACACGATTAGCATCACCAATACGTGTGAATTTACCATTGGAGTCTAGCAACACGATAATCATCGGTTGCCCCGCAATAGTTGCTTGCATCACTAAACAACGACCTGCCTCACTGATATATCCAGTTTTTGACAAGCCAATTTCCCAGTTACCCTCGCGTACCAGGCCATTGGTATTATGAAAATTAGTGGTGTATCCACGACTATTTAATGAAACATCATAATTAGCTGTTGTAGTCACGCGTCTAATATCATTGTATTGATAAGCCGCCTTGACCATACGCACTAAATCTTCAGCTGTAGACACATTATTGCTATCCAAGCCAGTAGGATCTGCAAAGTGACTAGCACTCATGCCCAACTCTGTAGCCTTCGCATTCATCACACGGACAAAAGCTTCTTTGCCACCCGGATAATTACGCCCCAAAGCTGATGCAGCGCGATTTTCAGAAGCCATTAAAGCCAATTGCAGCATTTCTGAGCGTGAAAGGCTTGTGCCTACAGGCAGTCTTGAGCTACTGTTTTTTAGATAATCCACATCTTCATCAGTAATGGTTAGAATTTCATTCATGGGCAACTTAGCATCTAACATCACCATCGCCGTCATTAATTTAGTAACCGACGCTATAGGTGTTAATACATTAGTGCCTTTAGCAAAGATTGTCTCTCCAGTATCTTGGTTAACAATCAATGCCTTAGCAGAAGCTAACTGCAATACGCCATTATTGTATGGTCTACTATCAAATCCATCAAAACTCTGTGCATTGGCATACTCGCGGTGAGTGATTGTGCCATGTTTTCTTAAAGACACTTTGATTTTGCTGCTGTGATGCCTAGTACTGACTTTAGCGCGAGATTTACTCACAACTTGCTTGTGACTAGCTATCGTACGATGATGCACTTTTTTGTGAGCAGCAAAAGTCTCTGTAGGTAACACAACCAGAACTAGTGCTACATAGAAAAGTAAGAGTTTTTGTGCTACAGATTTCATTGTGTACAACAATCACATATGTATGTGAGTTGAATGATATATATAAAAATATGCTTTGTCATCAACTTAGCGCATATTTATAAAAAAAATATTAACATTTATTAGCTGAAATAACCTGCATCAAACTCTATACTTTGTTATCCAAAAAATGAGTTAGTCTTTAAAGCATTTAGCATTTATGAGAGAATAAACCTTTAGATAACGAATAAGCTGTCATGAAAGCTCCGGAAAACTACCAATACACTACTGAACATATGTGGGTGCAAACCGCAGGCGACAACATCTGGCTTGCCGGCATCACGGACTATGCACAAGATTTATTAGGTGATGTTATTTTTATTGAACCTCCTGCAATTGGTAGTCAGTTGCTCGCTGGACACTCTTGTGGGATTATCGAGTCGGTGAAAACAGGAGCTGACTTGTTCGCACCGCTAGATGGTGAAGTAGTAGCAATCAATGTAGACTTAGTTAATGCACCTGAACAAATACAGGAAGCTCCTTACGCGGCATGGATTATTAAAATAAAAACCGCGGAGAATGTTGAACTAAGTCATCTGCTTAACGCAGCGGCTTACAAAGCCATGCTTAATGAGTAACTTAAACTTGCTCAACTAATCAGAAGAGATTAAGCGCTCACGCAAAGTTTTGATTAAATCCGCTTCTAGCTGCTTGGCCAGTACTTGCTCTAATCTCACAGACTCCTGTAAAACAACCTTTTTTACTTCGATATGAATGAATGGGCGTAATTCTCTTAATAATGCATCCACTTTTTCTTGACGGTCTGCATGCGGTATCAGTTGCGCTGAGTCGCCTGTATAAACTTCTATGAGCAGAGGAATATCATCAGTATCATCTACCTGCGCTTCATCCGTTACTTGATTATCTTCAACCACTACCGGCGCAGACTGCATCAACAAATTAATGCGTTCTAATACAGAAGCTAAATTATCGTTGTTTTTTGTTGTCACCTAAATACGCTCCATATTGGCGAACTGGTTGTTATTGGGCTAGTATTTCTTGTGTTGCTTTATTATCAATCGATTTTATTTCATAGCCTCTATCACGATAAAACTTATAGCGAGCCCGTGCCGCCATTTTATCAGCCTCATCCATCCCGACCAGCTCAATCAATTGGCGAAATCTGCTAAAAAATGCGGGATGTTGTCTGTGCAAATTAATCAACACATCATCTTGATGCAAATGTGCCTCTTGTCCCCTATCTGCACTTGTTGCGATGACGATTGGCACAAAGCTTAATGACGAATAATCAATAGAATCAGCATTCACCAAACAGTGTGGCAAAAAACTGCTTGGTGTATCACACCACAGCTTGTCACTTAACGCCTTAGCTTGCATCTCATCTGCCGCATAAACCATGACCCTTCTGTGCTTATCAACCGCCTTTTGCGTGAGATCAACAATCAATTGCGGCTTATCGCTTACATTAAAATAGAAATCAACACGTGTCATAATAAATGCTGTTATTCAAGAGCTATTTAGGCGTACGGCTCATCAAAAACTGCGTCAATAGAGGCACAGGCCGACCTGTGCCACCTTTTTCTTTACCTGATTTCCATGCTGTGCCCGCTACATCCAAATGCGCCCAGTCATATTTCTTGGTAAAGCGAGACAAGAAGCAGGCTGCAGTAATACTACCTCCAGCACGTGCGCCAATATTTGCCATATCAGCAAAATTAGAATCCAGCTGTGACTGATAATCCTCCCACATCGGCATATGCCAAGCGCGATCTAGAGATTTCTCACCGGCTTCCAGCAATTCAGTTGCTAGACTGGCTTTGTTACTAAATAAACCACTAGCATGATGGCCAAGAGCAATCACACAAGCACCTGTTAACGTTGCGATATCCACTACCACTTCTGGCTCAAAACGTTCGGCATAAGTCAGGGCATCGCATAAAATCAAACGGCCTTCGGCATCGGTATTAAGTACCTCTATCGTCTGTCCAGACATACTTATCAGCACATCCCCTGGACGGATTGCATTAGCGTCTGGCATGTTTTCGCAAGTTGGAATCACGCCTACAACATTAATGGCTAAATTCATTTCAGCGATGGCTTTAAATGTGCCAAGCACACTGGCTGCGCCGCACATGTCATATTTCATCTCATCCATCTCAGCACTAGGTTTGAGTGAAATACCACCTGTGTCAAACGTAATACCTTTACCTACAAGCACCACTGGCTTTTGATTTTTTTTGCCGCCATTATGATGCAGCACAATGAGTTTTGGTGGTTGCACACTACCTTGTGCCACACCTAAAAATGCACCCATACCCAGTTTTTCTATCTCGGCACGCTCTAATACCTGTACTTTTAAACCATGCGTTTTTGTTAATGCTTGAGCTTGTTCAGCTAGATAGGTAGGTGTACACACATTCGGTGGTAAATTGCCCAAGTCTTTGGCAAAACTAACACCCGAAGCCAATGCCAAGCCTTGTTTCAAACCGGCTTCTGCAGCATCTATATCGGATTTATCTACATTAACCACTAGCTTAGTAATCCCTTTGTGCTCAGACTTCTTGCTCTTGTAGTAGTCAAAACGATAACTGGCATCCAATGTAGCTTCAACTAACTGTGCGGCTTTCCAGTGCGTAGTATGTTTTTTAACAGTTAATTCGGCCAAAAAACTCCCGGCAGTTTCTACGCCACCGTGAGATAATGCCTTAATTGAGGCGGCCACTGCCTTGTGGTATGCGCGCTCATCAAATTCTGATTCTTTACCTAAACCAACTAGCAAAACACGTTCTGAAGCTACGTTGGGTACATGATGCAAAATAAGTGTGCTAGCAAGCTTACCTTCCATATCACCACTTTTTAGAATCGAACTTAAGTAGTCTTTAGACGCTCCATCAAGCGCTTTAGCTGCTGCAGATAATTTATGCTCTTCGTACACCCCTACAATGACACAATCAAGATGTTGTTTTTCTGGATTACCGTTTTTTATGCTAAATTCCATTATCTATCCTTAAATTAATTTAGAAATTAATTAGTCATGCCGCATTAGTTTGAGGCTGAATTGCTTTGAATAAGTTGAACCTTCATTGATAATTAGATTATCCAGTGTTTTTGTTCTAAATCCCAGTGTTTTTAGCCTAAATCTAAAGACGTTTTACACTAAAATTAAGTGGTGAAATGTGTTATTTAAAAAATCATTAATTCATGAGTTAATCAGTACTGCATTAGCGACTTTTCTAATTTTATTAGGCATTATCACTGCACAACGCTCTGGTTTACTAGTCAGCGTTGCAGCAAGAGGTGATATGCCCAATGATGCTATCACCACGATGTTAGGACTTAATCTGGTGCAATATTTACCCATGATATTATCGCTCAGCTTATTCTTAGCCGTACTCATGACCTTATCACGCTGGCATCGTGATTCAGAAATGGTGGTGTGGTTTAGTTCTGGCCTAGGTATCGCAAGCTGGATACGCCCAGTTCTCACCTTTGCTTTACCTGTTATTATGGTTATTGGGGCGTTAAGTTTAGCTGTAATGCCGTGGGCTGGACAGAAAGTGAACAGCTATCGTGCGCAACTAGATAGCCGTGATGAGCTTTCTGCAATCAGTCCCGGGGTGTTTAAAGAGTCTATTGGATTAGATCGTGTATATTTTGTTGAAAGCTTTAATGAATTAGGCAATGTTGTCAAAAATATTTTTGTGCACTCTGTTCAAAATCAGAAAGTAGGCGTGACTATCGCTAGTAATGGTCACCGCGAAATTAAAAAGAACGGTGATGTATTTTTAGTAATGGAAAAAGGACGGCGGTATGAAGGTATTGCCAATGCTGCGGAAATAACTACTACGGAATTTGAGCGCTATGCTATCCGCGTTAAAACCAAAGAAGCAAAAGAAGAACCATTAACTGTACAAGCTAAAGACACTGTAGACCTGATAAAGAATCATAATTCTGTCGCGAGCGGAGAACTTCAAAGGCGTTTGGCAATCCCAATTGCAGCATTTGTACTCGTGCTACTTGCAATACCTATTAGTTTTGTTGATCCGCGTGCTGGCCGTTCACTTAATCTCGTGTTTGCGCTACTCATTTACATTATCTACAACAATTTGCTCAGTATTATGCAAGCTTGGATAACCCAAGGAAAACTAAACCCGATGGTAGGTTTATGGCCTGTGCATTTGTTTTTTATAGGCTTTACCGTTTATATATTCTATCGCCGTTTATTTCAACTGCCACTTTTACCGCAATTCAGTAGAAAAAAGACCTAAGCACCAATCCATCATTTATGAAGATTCTTAATCGCTATCTGTGGCAAGAAATCACAACCAACATTCTCTTCATCTTGTTGGGCTTGATTGCCATGTTCTCATTTGTGGATTTCATTCAAGAGCTTGATAGTCTGGGCCGTGGCAATTACGGGGTTGGAAAGATGATAACCTTTGTCTTACTCAGCGCACCTGGACATATTTATGATGTAGCTCCGGTGGCAGTATTGGTTGGTGCGATGTACAGCTTAGGGCAACTGTCACGACACTCAGAACTGATCATATTGCGCGTGAGTGGTGTCTCGCTATTTGAAATAGCATTAATATTACTCCGTGTCGCCTTGGTTTTTTCAGTGATTACTTTTTTAGTGGGTGAGCTGGTGACCCCTTACAGCGAAAAATTGGCGCAACGATTGCGCATTGAAGCGACGGACTCGGTTGTCGCACAAGACTTTCGTTCTGGCTTATGGGTAAAAGATGGTAAAAGCTTTGTTAATGTCGAAACGGTATTACCTGATGCAACATTGCTAAACCTGCATATTTATGAATTTGACGACAATTTTCATCTGAAAGCTATTAAAAATGCTAAACAAGCTAAGTTTGATGATAATCGCTGGAACTTGCAGGACATGACGGAGACTATTTTTGAAAAAAATCGTGTACTAACCACCACACATCCAACAGCAACTTGGCAATCACTTATTCGGCCAGATCTACTTAACGTGTTACTCGTTGTGCCAAATAAAATGTCGGCATGGAATTTATATTCATTCATTCACCACTTACAAATAAACAAACAAAATACAACACGTTATGACGTGGCATTATGGGCGAAGTTAATTTATCCTTTAGCTTGTATGGTGATGATGACTTTAGCGTTGCCATTTGGCTTTTTGCAGCAACGCTCTAGCACAACCACAACAAAAATCTTTATCGGTATGTTTTTAGGCGTGGTATATCAAATATTAAATCGCGTATTTTCACACTTAGGCACGCTAAATGACTGGACACCGTTTTTTAGTGCGGTAGCACCTACGGTATTATTTCTTATTGCAGGCCTAACCATGTTAATGGTGGTAGAACGACGCTAGCAAAGTTCTTTATATTATAGAACCTTATCTTGCATTGACTACACGACAGCCAGTTAGCCTGTCGTGTAAAAATAAACTTTCGCGATCAAACACCATCCATAAAAATCCGGCGCCAGCAGCAAACAAACCAAAGCTTGCAAAAATATAGCGCAACACAAGCTGCTGATAAGTCAAAGGCAATCCACTCTGACTGACTAGTCGTAACTTCCATGTCTTCATGGCGACAGTTTGCCCGCTCTTCTTCCAGCACCAGACAAAATAAGCGCCTGTAATGCTCCACAAAGACAATTGGAGCGCAAAACGTTTAAGCCCAGCCGTCGCATCACCAAATAGAGCAATAAAAACACCTGCACAAATCAGCCAAATAGCAATTAATATAAGCAGTTCGTAACCACAGGCAGCGATGCGCTTGAGAATACTAGGATTATTCATAATGATGCAGTGGATAAGTTGAAGAGTGTAGGATTATTTTAAATAGCATTACAATGGACAGTAAGTCAAAAAATATGCCGCATCATTTGCGGCATAGCTTCAGCCTTGAATTTACAAGCTAAATTTGAATGGTTAATGTTTATTCAGCTCAGCGTCGTCATATTGCCCTGGCGCGTCTTTGCGTAAAGCTTCACGTTGCGCTTCAGGTAATTTTTGATATTCCAGCCATTTTTTACGCAACTCAGCTTTTTTATCCGCAGGTAAATCATGAAATTGTTGATAGCCTTTACGGGCATTCTCACGCTCATAAGGTGTCATGCGACTCCAGCTAGATAGTCGCTTCTGCACCCGCTGCTGTTCTTGCACATCCATCTTTGAATAATCATGTGCAATATCTAACATTTTTTCACGCTGCCAAGGCCTTAAGGTATCCCATTCTGAAGCAAGCGGACTTAACACTTTATGTTGCTCGTCAGTTAGTTGCACCCAACTAACTGAATCGTCATTCGCATAAGCATTACTAACAGCAACCAAGCCTAAAACAACTAAAACTAAGAACCTAAATCCACCCATGTATCAAACCCTTTATCTGCATATGCCTCTGGAGGTAGTTCTGAACCCAATAAAAAGGCATCACTACGTTCATTATTGCTGTATTTACTCAATGGCTGTACGGCTAAAAACGCCACCAACATCACACCAAACACCAAACCTGAAGACATTAAAGCGCGATGTTTATCAAAGTAAGCAAAAAATGAATGTGAAATACCATGAATGCTATAGGCTGGCGCTTTACGTAAACGCGTATGCGCGTCTAATGCGTGCTGACGTGCTAAATCAAGCTTGGCGACTCTATCTGCATTTAAGTTTTGCGCGCCAAAATCCAGCAAATTAACTATATTTTTTGCAGTATCTTGTTCAGTAGCGGTGTTGTATTGTTCACTCATCATTCAACTCCTAGCTTCCCAGATTTTTTTGCGCCTGCATTATTATCTACAAGTTTGCTTGCAGTTAAACCATGCTTCTCTAGCAAGGCGGCTAAGGAGTGTACCGCACGGGAACAATGCGTTTTCACACTACCTTGCGAGCAACCCATTAAACTCGCAGTTTCAGCAACATCCATATCCTCCCAATAACGCAGAACAAAGGCTTCACGTTGACGTGAGGGCAGCTTTTGTATGGCTTGTTCAATGAGCACCATGGTTTGACTGCGCTCAAGCTGCACCATAGGATTATCCGACTCATCCTCAACATCAATTGTTTCTAATGGGTCACGTTCCTCATCATCCGCATTCCCACCAAATGATGATAGCAAAGTTGTCCATAGGTTGCGTACTTTTTGTCGCCGCCAAAAATCCTTGGTCGTATTTTGCAATATCCGTTGAAACAACATAGGGTACTCAGCGACAGGTTTATCGGCATATTTTTCAGCCAGCTTGAGCATAGCGTCTTGCACGATGTCTTGTGCCACATGATCATCTCTCACCGCATATACAGTCTGCTTAAAAGCACGCCGCTCTACTTGTTCGAGAAAATCTGAAAGTTCTTGAGTTGTCGCCATCCTGAATGTTTTATTAATGCTAGTATTTTAAGTCTGTATATTTTGATTATAGCAGGTTTAGATTTTGTTCTAAGCTGAGCTTTTCGCTACAATCAACATATCGTCCAGCTAGAGGTATAGCGAATGTCCAGAATTATCATGTTAGCCCTTATCATTTGGGTAATTTATGTCATCTTCAAACGCATGATCAGCACAGCAAAAAAGCCACCTAAAAATAATCCAGTTGAGGATATTGTGCAGTGCGCTTATTGCGGCGTGTATAGTCCTAAACGAGAAAGCTATCTGATAGGGCAACAATATTTTTGCTGTATAGAACACAGTAAAGTAAATAGCAAAGAATCTAGCCCACAATAAATGCCCATCCTACTTAACAATGATAATCTCACTGCAATTCATTGGCGCACACTGCGCCTGCTGAATGCTTATCGACTCATTATTGCGCTCATTTTTGTCTTAACCTTTTATGTTGTCCATGACAACTTTTGGCTCGATAGTAATAGCATCGCTCTTTATAACCATATCTCAATTACCTATTTAATTTTTGCTGTCATTACCATGTGCTGCACCTGGTGGCAGCGTCCAAAGTTAGAAATTAGCCTGCCTACACAGACAATTTTAGACATCAGCTTCATTATTTTACTGATGTTTACTATGGGTGGCAGTAAAAGTGGTGTAGGCCTATTACTCATTATTAGTATCGCCGGGGCAAGTCTGGTAAGCCAAGGACGTCTAGCGCTTTTTTATGCAGCAATCGCAACCATTGATCTATTACTTGAGCAAACCTATCGCTCATTCAGTCTAGACTCTCAATCAGATGGTTATACACAATCAGCTATGCTGAGTTTAAGTTGCTTTGCCACTGCATGGCTTGCACACAGCTTGGCAAAACGCATGCAGCAAAGTGAAACTTTAGCTTCACAACGCGGTATTGACCTGGAAAACCTCGCACAAATTAATGCCCTGATTACCCATGAAATGCAAGACGGCGTCTTAGTGGTCGACCAAAACTTCATGGTGAAACACCATAATATTCAGGCAGAAAACTTACTTGGTATAAACCTTAAGAGTTACGCCGAATCCTGGCTAGAACGCCCACTCAATACTTATATGCCTGAGCTCACTAAACTTATTGAGCAGTGGGAGCAAGAGCAACTGGGTAATAATATTTCTGTCATAACCAATATAACTAAACTTCAAACCGAAACACACGAATTAAGGCTACGCTTCTTGCCAGTGGGCGCAAGCCGCAGTGATGGAGCGGTCATTTTTATTGAGGACTGGAGCCGGACGCAGACGCAGGCACAGCAACTTAAGCTGGCAGCTTTAGGGCGTCTAACGGCAAATATTGCTCATGAGATTCGCAATCCGCTAAGTGCAATCAGTCATGCTAATCAATTGCTTCAGGAAGATGTAACAAATAATGGCAGCACGCAGCGCATGTTGCAAATTATTGCGGATAATGTGCAACGTGTGGACCAAATTGTCAAAGATGTACTGGAACTCAATCGCCGTGATCGTACGAATCAAGAAATCATTCAATTGGAACAATTTTTAATTGAGTTTCATAACCAATTTTGCGCGATAGAAAATATCCCAGCGAATGCATTCAGGCTCACTCTGAGTCAAACACACACGCAAACTAGCTTCGATCACCGTCATTTGAACCAAATTTTATGGAATTTGTGTAAAAATGGTTGGCGACATTGCAAAAAAGTCGATGCTAGCTTACAGTTATCATTAATTGTTGCCAACAAAACACAAGCAATCCGCGTAGAAATTATTGATGACGGTAGCGGTATACCGGCAGATATCAGACCACATTTATTTGAACCATTTTTCACTACCGAAAATTCTGGAACTGGTCTTGGGCTGTATATTGCAAGAGAATTAAGCGAGGCCAATGGCGCAAGAATTCAATACCGTCCCGCAAAAATTGGTAGTCAGTTTATTATTCATCTTAAGAAGTTAAATTCTCTAGACAAATCAAATACTCAGGAAAAAGGTTAACCCTTCATGGCAAAGCTATTGAATTGTTTGGTTGTTGATGACGAAACAGACATTCGCGAATTATTAGTGCTCACTTTAGAGCGTATGAATCTAAAAGCCATGAGTGCTGCCAATATTACAGAGGCCAAACATTTATTAAATCAGCATGATTTTGCATTGTGCCTGACCGACATGCGGCTACCAGATGGTACTGGGCTTGAGTTGGTAAAACACATTAACGAGCGCCACTCTGGCCTACCCGTAGCTGTTATTACGGCTTATGGCAGTGCAGAAAATGCCGTTTCTGCGCTTAAAGCTGGTGCATTTGATTACCTGAACAAGCCAATCTCACTTAAACAATTACGCCCATTGATTGAATCTGCACTCAAACTTTCTAACATAGAGAGTGTATCTACGAGTAACACACTCAGTTTGATTGGTGACTCTGCGCCGATGCAGCAAGTACGCACCATGATAGAAAAACTAGCGCGTAGCCAGGCGCCAGTTTATGTGAGTGGTGAATCTGGCAGTGGTAAAGAGCTGGCGGCAAGGTTAATTCACAGCAATAGCTCACGGCGCGAACAATCTTTTATTGCAGTCAATTGCGGCGCAATTCCAGAAAATCTAATGGAAAGTGAGTTTTTTGGCTACAAAAAAGGCGCTTTTACTGGTGCTACTCAAGACAAAGCCGGTATGTTTCAAGCCGCCAATGGTGGCACATTGTTCCTGGATGAGGTGGCTGATTTACCGCTAGCGATGCAAGTAAAATTATTACGTGCCATCCAAGAGAAAAAAGTACGTATGGTCGGCAGTACGCAAGAAGAAGCCGTGGACGTACGCATCATCAGCGCCACACATAAAAACCTTAATGTGATGATGGAACAAGGCCAGTTCAGACAGGATTTGTATTACCGCTTAAACGTCATCCAGTTAAAAATGCCCGCATTGCGTGATCGTCCAGAGGATATACCGCTGCTTACTAAAAGTTTGCTACAGAAACTCTGTCAAGCTCAAGGCGTTAATCTTCCAATTTTAGATGAAACAGCTAGTAAGCTATTGCTGCAAATTAAATTTTTAGGCAACGTACGCGAGCTGGAAAACATGTTGGAACGTGCATTGGCTCTAAGTAATGGCACTACAATTACCATTGATGATCTGTTATCTGACGAAACAATCATTGCAGAAGATACCGCTATATCGACACAAATTATTTCAGGATTGGTTGCAAACCCCGCACCCAACCTAAGCGATTTAGCACTACCTGATTACCTAGAAACTATCGAAAAACAAGCAATTTTAGAGGCTTTGGATAAAACCAATCAAAATAAAACACAGGCCGCAAAGTTACTCGGGGTCAGCTTCCGTACGTTGCGTTATCGTTTATCTAAACTAGGGCTTTCAAAAGAAACGATTGAAGAACTTGAAGAAAGTAGTGACTAAGCCAGCTTTAAGATAGTGCAATAATTAGGTAAGCCACGTATAACGCGCCATTCACCATCAAATGCCAGATTTTGATGCCGCCTTTAGCCATTAAATAACGCAGCCAAATCGCCGCTACTAATGTAATCGCAATACCCCAGATTATCTCTTGCCTAGGCTGCCACGACGTTAACATTATACCAATCGCAGGTAATAAAGTGCCTTGAAACACCATGGCACCGGTAATATTGCCAAACGCTAGCGTGTCCTTGCCTTTACGTATCCACAAGATACTGTTTACCTTTTCTGGGAGCTCGGTCGCAATTGGGATAATCAATAAGGACAGCATCAATGCTGAAATACCGATGATATGTGAAGCTTCCTCTATGCCATTAATAAATCCTTTAGCGCCTCCTAGCAACAAAGCCAGACCTAGTGTCAGTTGCATTAATATCACCAGCATATTATTAGGTAGTCCGATCTTGCATAAAAACATTATGCCTTCGGCTTCAGTCGCATGACCGTCTTTTACCAAGCCTTTTGAAGCGCGGATAGTAATGATTACATAAGCGACGTAAATTAAAATCATGCCAATACCAATACCGTAGCGTACGAAAGAAAGCTCATGCGGAATATATAAAGCTAGTGCGGCAAATGCGAAAGCTGCTATAAAAAAGTTCAGATCACGCGTAAGCCCCGTGCGCTCTGGCCGCAGATTACCTTGCGTACCACGACGTTTCCACACAGATAAAGCCATTAAACATATGGATAAGGTTGCTAGCATTAATGGAGCGCCTAAAATGGCTCCTACGCTTATTTCTTCGTTAGTATGCGCATTTTGAGTTCCAGCAAATATGGCGAGTAAAGGCACGGAGGTTTCGGGTAAGGCCGTGCCAACTGCGGCAAAAACTGAGCCAGTCACACCTTCTGAAATACCTAATCTCTCACCCAAATGCTCCAACGCATTGGTAAATACCTCAGCTGCGATTAGAATCACAAAGAGCATAAGAAGAAGCTGTGCGAAAACCATCGTATTAAGCCTTAAGCATGACGCCATTAAAAATGTGTGCTAATTTTATCGGATTAAGCCATGCTAGTGTGTTAATCAAGTAGGGAATTAAACAAACAATTGATCAATATGAATATGAATATGAATATGCATCTCATTATCAATGCAGCAGGCTACGCCAGCAGTGCGACACAAATTGCCTCACCTAATCATGATGCTCGACCTGATGGCGAAAAAATCTCGCTTATAGTCATCCATAACATCAGTCTGCCGCCACAGCAGTACGGCGGCAATGGCATCGCTCAATTATTCACTAATCAGCTTGACCCACATGAACACCCATACTATGCAGAGATTCATACCTTAAAAGTATCGTCACATTTCTTAATTCGTCGCGATGGTGAGTTAGTGCAGTTTGTGTCTTGCTTAGAACGTGCATGGCATGCGGGGGCATCGAATTGGAAAGGCATTCCACGTTGCAATGATTTCTCTATTGGCATTGAGCTAGAAGGCAGCGATTTTGATGTTTTTGAAAGTGCGCAATACCAGACGCTTAAAATATTAGTCACTGCGCTGAAACAAACCTATGACATTGATGAGGTAGTTGGCCACTCAGACATTGCGCCAGGTCGCAAGACTGATCCTGGATCTTATTTTGATTGGGCTAAACTAACATAAGTTAAATCTAAGTCATAGCAAAAATAAACTTGCTTTATTCCACGGGCTTCTCAAACCTCTCTAACTTCAGCCCTGCAACTTTAGGCATCCAAAACTTAGGGTTAACAGGAAACACCTGCAATATACCAGTACCCTTGTAACCACGACGCTCATAAAAAGCAATCAGCTCATGTCGAATAGTAATGACTAGCATAACAAACTTGTTTACCTGCCACGCCTGTAGTGCAGTGGATTCAGCGACAGTCAAAAGTTGTTTACCAATACTCAAATTCTGTAATTGAGGCTTCACCACAAACATACCGATATGCGCAGTATCATGAGTTTTATGAACATGTACCGCGCCTATCAACACAGCACCTTGCGTACACATAATAATTTTTGAATTTTCCGCTTGAATCAACTGTTGAATTTCATGTGTACTGGTTCTAAGGCCGTCTAATATATGGGCTTCTGTCGTCCAGCCCTGTTTACTTGACTCTCCACGATAAGCAGCATTCACTAGAGCAGCGATTTGTGGCGCTTCGTCTACTATTGCATCACGAAATTTTAACGTTAATGCCCCAGCAGATTGGCTTGGCCTTTCTAACAATTTATTGCGGCTCCAGTTTGTAAGCGACCAATTTCTGCACCACCAAACTCCCCACCATATCACCTTCTACGTTGACCGTAGTACGTATCGTATCTAGTAGCCTATCCATTGGCAGTAAAATGGCGATAGCTTCGGCAGGCAGCCCAACTGACTGCAACACCATCACCATGGTCACCATGCCTGCGCTAGGTATACCAGGCGCACCCATCGCACCTATCATGGCAGTAAAGAACACAATGAGCTGCTGCGTCAGATTGAGATCAATACCGGCTAAGTTTGCAATAAATAACGCTGCTGCTGCTTCATAAAGGGCAGTACCATCCATATTAATGGTAGCGCCTAGAGGCACAACAAAACCTGCAATTTCTGGCTTAACATGTAAATATTGCGTCACACAACGTAATGTAACGGGTAGTGTTGCCGAACTGGAACTCGTAGCAAAAGCCGTCACTAAAGCCTCGCGTGCACCACGCCAAAACCACAAGGGTGATTTACCGGTAAAGCAATATAAAATCAGCGGCAAAACTACTGCGCCATGGAATAGCGTAGTACCCACTATAACCGCAACGAATTTGCCTAAACTGCCTAACATCGTCATATCTTGCGTCGCGACGAGCCTAGTTAACAGCGCAGCAATGCCTAATGGCGCTAAATACATCACCCAGCCGACAATACGCATGGTGAGCTCTAATAACTCCTGCAACAAAGCAAGTATATTTTTATAACGCTCACCACCCATCACTAGCGCGATGCCTAAGATTAAGGCAAACACAACCACGGCCAGCACATTACCTTGTGATAAGGCAGCAAATGGATTAATGAATAAGCCGTGCAAAAAATGTGCGACAAATTCGGGCAATGGCATCTGTTTAGCCTCAAACGCTTGCATGGCATCCGCAAACATGGCCAAATGCAAACCATGTCCGGGTTTAAAGTAATTGGCTGCTACCAACGCTAAAACAATGGCGATTGCCATAGAGCTTATAAAGAATATAAGCGTGGTCACCCATACGCGATGAATCTGTCGATGCTGTCTTAAGTTAGCAATACCCACTGCGATAGAACAAAATACCAGCGGAATTAAAATCATCTTGAGCATATCAACAAACAGATTGCTGGCAATGCCAGCCGCGTAAAGACTGTTGATTCTAATGGGAGCCTCCACTCCAAAGCGGCTCAAATACAAACCACCAACAACGCCAACAAATGCACCAATTAGGATTTGTAGATTGAGTGAAGGCAGCTTCATATGCTCAGGAGTCTTTTGGGCTTACTTTTCGGCTTTTTTCTTAGTCGTTTTTACAACAGTCTTTTTAACAGCTTTCTCTTTTGGCTCTTTAGCTGTTTTTTCTAAAGCTGTCTTAGCCACTTTTTTAACTGTTTTTTTTGCAGCTTTTTCTTCTGGAATATCTTCAACAACTGGTTCTGCCGGTTCAACTGCATCCGAAATCTCAGCCGAAGCTAAACCCTCTATTGTTTTTTCTGCAGATTTGTTTTCCACGCCTGCCGCTTTACGCTCAAACACTGCAGCAAAAAAACCATCCGTATTATGTAAATGTGGCAACAATTTCAACATAGGCCCTGTATCTAGATTAATCTGATTTTGCGCTAATATTTCAGCAGCATTCAGCAAAGTGTAATCAGGATGTGTGCTCAAAAAAGCTTCGGCAATGTGTTCATTCTCGTCGCTAAGCAAACTGCACGTTGAATAAACCAGGCGTCCGCCAGCTTTTACCAGTTTGGCTGCGCGTGCCAAAATCACGGTTTGCTTTTGCGTCAGTTCGGTGACATCTTGTGGCATTTGGCGCCATTTTAAATCTGGATTACGGCGCAATGTGCCTAATCCGGTACATGGCGCATCTACTAACACGCGATCAAACTTACCATTGAGGCGCTTTAACTTAGGGTCATTTTCACTAGTAATCACTTGCGCATGTAAGTTAGACAAGCCTGAACGCTTCAGGCGTTTACCTAAATTATTGAGGCGTTTTTCTGAAATATCAAACGCATATAAACGACCGGTATTGCGCATTAATGCACCTAATGCCAAAGTTTTACCACCGGCACCCGCACAGAAATCGGCCACCATCATGCCGCGCTTAGGTGCAACTAAATGCGCTAAGATCTGACTGCCTTCGTCCTGCACTTCAATCTTGCCTTCGGTAAACAGCACATGACGACTTATATTTAAGCGTTGTGGCATGCGGATGCCAATTGGCGAATACGGCGTTAGCTCAATATTGGTCAGGCCAGAGGTATTTTCAGCGATGAGTTTTTGCAAGGTTTCTTCGCGTGTCGCTTTAATCGTGTTCACGCGCAAATCCAGACTGGCATTTTCGTGCATGCTGCGTGCGATTTTCAGGGCTTCCGTCTCACCATATTGTGCGACTAATTTATCCCATAGCCAGTCACGGACATCAGCCTGCACTGCCAACGGTATACCATCGGTACTTTTAGCTTTAATGGTAATTGCCCACTCCTTTTGTTGCTCAGTCAATATCGTATCCAACTCACGCAAACTCATGCCTTGTATGCGCAACAACCACGCCAGAATAAGTTTACGTGCGTCATCTGGGTCATTTTCTTCGTTTGCAGTCACCGTACTTAAAAAACGTAAGCGACGTAATACGCCATAGACAGATTCCGCAACAAAAGCGCGTTCCTTTGTGCCTAAATCGCGGTTATTTTTAAAAAACTCGCTCAATTTAGCATCCGCTGGGCTATTAAAATCGAGTATGTTCGTCAACAACATAGCGGCTTGACGGAGTAAATTGGCGTTAATCATAGTATCAAATACTTTCAGGGCTTCTAATGTGATGCTTCAGCTGGTGCTGCTGTACTTAAGCGGGTGATGAATAGTTCTACCGTGCCTTTTTTATTGGTTTGCATTATTTTAACTGGCAAATACAAATAATCTGTTGCTAACCAAAGGTCTATTATCTCATCCCCATCGTCATTGGTTCTATGTAAATGTATGGTATTAAGTTGGCCGATTTTTGTAGTGATGGTTTCTTCACCATTAAACTCATAATCATACGCATGCATTGCCTTACCATTTGTGACATTAAATCTGACCTCATTCAAAGGTGGTACAAACATGGATTGATACATAAAGCTCAATAAATCCTGTGCACCATCTGGCAATGGCACACTCTTGTCACCTTTACTAGATTGAAAAGTAACGGTTTTATTCTGCCAGTCAAAGACAGTAATGGTACTTTTTTCTTTATTATTTTCTACTTGATACTTAAAATTTAATGGCTGCAAACCTTGATCTGTCAGCAAACCTTCACTGGTCAATGTTCTTTGCTTGACAAAAAGTGCCAGCAGTCCTTTGCCGTTCATCTCGCTACGCAATAAATAACGCTGGTTAGGCAATACTTGATAAGTAATCTTAAGAGTGCCCGCCGCACTAGCATCTTGAACACGTTTTGCATCAAACTCCGTCACAACATAGGTGTAAGGTTTAGGTGCTGGGTCATCGGCAGGAACCTGAATTGGCTCGGCGGCTGGTGGTGCAATATATTCAGTCGGTGCATCGCGGTCATCTGTGCGACTAGGGCTAGGTCCGAGTTCAGGTGAAGGTGCAGTCGCAGTATCGAGCTGGGATTCAACTGGTGGCTCCTCTATAGGTACAACTACTTTTTTATGCACAGCAGGCTTAACTTTTACTGGTACTGGCGCTTTTGACACTGGCTTCATATTTTGCAACTTTGGCGGCACTCGCTGAACAATTTGCGCCTCAATCACAGTAGTATTGTCATGAAGATCTGGCAATTTCCAGCTAATATCGCCAAACAATACTACATGCAAAAACACTGAAACTAGTACAGCAATCGCCATACGTCTATAACTAATGTTACGAGTAAATGTGGTTATAGGATTCATTTATACAAATAGATCTGAGTAATTCATCTGCATAATTGGCATGCAGAATCAAACCGTTTACTCAAATTGTAGGCTCTTAAGATTTTGTTCTATTACGCCGCCTTTGCCATCATGCATAATCAAACGAATAGGTAAATTGTATTGCTCATTAGCTAACCAAATCTGCCTATCATCTCTGCTCGCATCACTATTTTCCTGATTATTTTCTTGCACGCTACTTAATTGCGTGCTTTTAAAACTACCTGCAGCCAGCGTCAGCGTTTCGTCATGCGTAGCCACTTTAAACGTATAAGGTTTAAGTTTTTTACCTGTCGCAACATTAATGACTATGTCTGCTTGATTGTTTTTAGCCAATGATTCAAACATAAATTGATACAGATAACTGACTAAATCCTGCGTACCAGTTAACAGCGGCGCTGTTTCAACTGCATCTTTTATGGTCATATTCAGCTTGTTATTTACCCAGTCAAAATCCGTGGCCAGCCATTTTTTAGCGTTATCACCTTGGCGTAATTCAAAGTGATTGGGCTTCAAGCCCTCTGCCGTCACAACACCGTCACTGGTCAATTTACGTTCACCGAGTAAAGCATAGACACCAAGGCCTTTGGTAACGCTCACGATGTGATATTGATGTTCAGATTGCTTATAACTCTCGGTGACGGTGGCGAACGGCTGACCATTTCGAGTGACATCATAGACCAGATTAATCTGTTTGGGATGTGTGGCTTTGGGCTCAGCATCAACCAACCCCACAGTCAAGAATGTCAGCATAAAAGTACAGCGGATGATAGTTTTTAACATGTTGGGTATCGAATCCTAATGATGAATGAAGCAGAGCTTAGATTAACACTCAAAAGTATCGTTTCGCTGGCTTTATGCCGTTAACTAAACAACAATAGTCGGCGCTTCCCCAGCTAGTTGTGCGCGGATAGAGCCAATGACAGACACAATTTCACCTGCTTGCTCAAGCAGTCTTTTAGCAGCGACTGCGCTTTCTTGAGACATAATCACCACCATGCCGATACCACAGTTAAACGTGCGATGCATTTCCGTATCAGTCACATTGCCTTGCTGTTGTAGCCAGCTAAACAATGGCGGCATTACCCAGCTACCTTGCTTAATTTCGGCAGTTAAACCTGCTGGCAACACACGTGGCACGTTTTCCGTCAAACCGCCGCCAGTAATGTGCGCCATGCCTTTTACCGGCATTGCCGCAATTAGCTGCAACAATGGTTTGACATAAATACGTGTGGGCGCCATTACGACATCTTTAAATGGTTTGCCGTGGAAATCCGCATTCATATCGATACCTGACTTTTCAATCAACTTACGAATCAAGGAGTAACCATTGGAATGTGCGCCACTAGAAGCCAAGCCAAGCACCACGTCACCAGCGGCGATGGTTGTGCCATTGATGATATTTTCTTTATCCACACAACCAACCGCAAAACCCGCTAAATCATACTCACCTGCTGGATACATACCTGGCATTTCGGCAGTTTCACCACCGACTAAAGCGCACCCAGATTGCTCGCAACCTTGGGCAATACCTTTAATTACCGCAGCAGCGGTACCTACTTCCAATTTGCCACAGGCAAAATAATCGAGGAAAAATAGTGGTTCGGCGCCTTGCACCAAAATATCATTCACGCTCATGGCCACTAAATCAATGCCCACGGTATCGTGCTTATCAAGCTGAAAAGCCAATTTTAATTTAGTACCCACGCCATCTGTACCAGACACTAATACTGGATTTTTAAATTTCTTTGGCATTTCAAATAGCGAGCCAAAACCGCCGATGCCTGCCAACACTTCTGGTCGCATGGTGCGCTTAGCATAAGGCTTAATTTCTTCAATCAACGCATCGCCCGCTTCCATATCTACACCCGCATCACGGTAGCTAATAGAAGTTTGTTCTGGATTATTTGAGTTCAACTGATGTTCTCGCTTTCTGCGCTATCTAAGCGTTATAAAAGGTGCTTCTGCGTCTATAATGTGATTAGTAACGCAAGAATTCATAAATAAGCATAATTTTAACCGAAATGACGTCCAAACGAGAAAACATGACGAAAGATATCAAAAATTATCGTGGTTGGATGCTGTTAGCGGCTGTTTTTCTATTGCTATATTGGCTCAACCCCATACTCACACCATTTTTGGTAGCAGCAATTTTGGCGTATATAGCTAATCCTCTTGTGAATCGTATTAGCACCGCCTCTATACATTTTCCTTACATTGGGCAACGTAGCCTTGGACGAGTTACCGCGACCATCATCGTCATGTTACTGCTAGCAATCATCGTATTATTACTGCTGCTCATAGTCGTACCATTATTACAAAAAGAAATTATATTACTCGCACAAAAACTACCAGAATATCTCACTAATCTACGTACTAAAATTGAGCCTTGGCTACTGCATAATTTTGGTGTGACACTGAATATAGATATCGCACAAATCCAAACTATACTGAGTAAACATTGGCAAACCGCAGGGAATTTTGTTAGGCAAACTCTGATAACGTTGAGTAGCCACGGCTTAGCACTCATTAGCGGACTGTTTAATTTATTACTCATTCCGCTGGTATTGTTTTATTTGCTGCGTGACTGGCATCCACTGTTAGCGCATATCGGACAACTTGTACCACGCCGTTACTCGGCTAAAACTCTTGAAATTGCCAGCGAGATAGACAGTGTTTTGGGTGAGTTTTTACGCGGACAACTTACTGTGATGTTACTGATGAGTGTGTTTTACACCATCGGTTTATATTTTGCAGGACTTGATTTAGCCTTGCCGATTGGCTTACTAGCAGGCTTGTTGGGCTTTGTGCCTTATCTAGGCATTAGCTTAGGCATCATATTGGCTATCTCCTCTGGCTTTTTGCAATTTACTAGTCTTGGACAATTAATCCCTGTACTCATTGTATTTGGCTTAGGGCAAATTTTAGAAAGTATGATATTGACGCCGTGGTTAGTGGGTGATCGCATAGGCCTGCATCCTGTAGCGGTCATTTTCGCCTTGATGGCAGGTGGTCAATTATTTGGCTTTGCTGGCATATTATTAGCCTTGCCAGTAACAGCAGCCATTGCCGTAGGTGTTCGTCATATCCAGCGCTGGTACTTAGCTAGTGATTTTTACCAATAATTACGTTGGGTTCAACGAAATAACTTATGTCTATGAAGCAGCTTTTACTCGATATTGCTCCTCCACCTAAACCCACATTAGATAATTTTGTCTTGGGGCGTAACGCCGAGGCAATACATGCATTGCAGAGCGCACTCACTGGCAAGTCACAAGGTTTTATCTATTTGTGGGGTGAAAAGGGCTGCGGTAAAAGTCATTTAATTCAGGCTTGTCTAAATAACCCCACAACACATGACTTAATTTGTACCGACGATGTGCAACTGCTGGATAACGAAGCACAAATTGCTTTATTTAATACTTACAATCAAACCCGTGAGTCGTCTGGAATCCTCATTGTGACTGGCGATGCCACGCCCACAAAAATGGGTTTACGCGATGACTTAGCCACGCGTTTGGCATGGGGGTTGGTCTACCAATTGCATCCGCTTACGGATAGCGAAAAAGCCCTCGCCTTAAAAAACCATGCCTTCGAGCGTGGCATGAAATTACCGGATGAAGTGCTAGACTATTGTTTGCGTTATTTACGTCGAGATTTACCTACTTTAATGGCGACGTTAAATGCCTTGGATGAATGGTCACTCGCCACTAAAAAATCCGTCACTGTGCCCATGTTGCGCAATTTACTACAACTCCCAACTAACTAATTACACTGCTTTTACATGCTAAGAATTACCGAAATAAAACTACCGTTAGACCATACCGAAACTGCGCTCAAAACCGCCATAGTCAATCGGCTTGGTGTAACAGATACTGACGTCGCGGATTTTAGTATTTTTAAGCGCGGTACCGATGCGCGTAAACGCAATGCGATTCTGTTTGTTTACACGGTGGATGTCGCGATAAAAAATGAAATTGGACTATTAAAAAAATTAAAGAATGACAAACGCGTTTCTGTTACGCCAGATACCAGTTATAAGTTTGTCGCGTCAGCGAATGAAAACAATAGTCATCATAATAAAAAGCCTCGCCCGATTGTAGTGGGCTTTGGTCCAGCAGGGATTTTTGCCGCACTTATTTTAGCGCAATCTGGTTTTAAACCCATTGTGTTAGAACGCGGTAAAGCGGTACGCGAACGCACCAAAGACACTTGGGGCCTGTGGCGTAAGTCTGAACTCAATCCTGAGTCCAACGTGCAATTTGGTGAAGGCGGCGCTGGTACTTTTTCTGACGGCAAACTCTATAGCCAGATTAAAGATCCCCATTTTTACGGACGCAAAGTACTGCAGGAGTTTGTAAAAGCCGGCGCACCCGAAGAGATTTTGTATTTAAGCCATCCGCATATCGGCACCTTCAAATTAGTCAGCATGGTAGAAGCGATGCGCGCCGATATTACCGCGCTAGGTGGTGAAATTCGCTTTGAAAGCCGCGTGGATGATATTGCGATAGATAATGGCAAAATTCAAGGTGTTACTTTAGCCAACGGTGAACATATCACGACGAATCATCTCATTTTGGCTATCGGCCACAGCGCACGCGACACTTTCGAGCTGGTGCATAAACGTGGCATTTATGTGGAGGCCAAGCCCTTTGCCATCGGCTTTAGAATCGAACATCCGCAATCACTAATTGACAAAGCGCGCTATGGTAACAATTACGAACAAGTACAAAAACAACTCGGCGCAGCAGATTACAAGCTAGTACATCATGCGGAGAATGGTCGTGCCGTTTATAGTTTTTGTATGTGCCCTGGTGGCACAGTGGTAGCCGCTGCATCTGAGGCAGGTCGTGTTGTGGTGAACGGTATGAGTCAGTATTCTCGTAATGAACGTAATGCCAATAGTGGCATTGTCGTGGGCATAGATCCAGTGGATTTTGAAGCAGATTACAGTGGCGACCCCACAACCAACCCCTTAACAGGCGTGGCCTTACAACGTCAGTTAGAATCGCATGCTTATGTATTAGGCGGTAGCAATTATCAAGCACCGGCACAGTTAGTAGGTGATTTCTTAAATGCTACGCCGTCCACAAAATTTGCTAGTGTGCAACCCTCTTACACGCCAGGAGTGAGCCTAGGCGATTTATCTAGCGCCTTACCCAAATATGCCATTACCGCTATCCGCGAGGCATTACCTGCCTTTGCCAAGCAAATCAAAGGCTATGATTTGCCAGATGCACTACTCACTGGGGTTGAAACACGCACATCATCGCCCATCCGCATCAAACGTGATGACAGTACCATGCAAAGCATCAACACACTAGGTTTGTATCCTACGGGTGAAGGTGCAGGCTATGCCGGTGGAATTTTCTCTGCCGCAGTAGATGGTATTCGCGCCGCCGAGGCAGTAGCACTATCACTAGTAAGCAACTAAATATTCAACGGCTACTTCATAAATCTGGGTTTATGTGGTGCATTACGCATCATAAAATCCCATAAAAATGGTGGTATGAAGCGCATACCACGTGCGACTATAGCCATCTGCCAGGGAATTACCGTAAAACGTCTTTTTGCCGCAATGGCTTTAGCAAACTTTACCGCTGCTACATCAACATCCATTAAAAATGGCATTTTATAAGGGTTAATATCCGTCATCGGCGTGCGGATATAACCTGGCGCAATCGTCGTCACCGCTATACCATAAGGTTGCATCTCAACCCGTAAGCTCTCAAGGTAAGAAATTGCCGCCGCTTTTGATGCACTATAAGCCCCAGCGCCCGGCAAACCACGAATACCTGCCACGCTGGCAAAGCCAACTAATTGGCCGTGCTGCTGTTTTATCATGGCTTCAATAAATGGTTGAAAAGTATTCACCATCCCTACTACATTAATATCCATCACCGTTTTAAAGCTTTCGATATCCTCAGCATGCTGCGTCAATGTGCCAATACTGACACCGGCACTAGCAATGACGATATCTGGTGCTCCAAATTGGCTAATAAAATCTTGCGCCGCCAACTGCAATGCACGGCTATCTCGTACATCTACCGCATATACAACGACCTGATGACATTGCTGCTGCTGAATCTCTGTGGCAAGTTTCTGCAACTCTTCGCCGCGTCGTGCTACTAAGCCTAAAATTGCGCCTTGTTTTGCATATTCATGGGCTAAGGCCGCGCCTATCCCGCTAGATGCGCCAGTAATAAATACTTTTAACCTTTTATTATTCATTGCATCCGTTCAAAGATAAGCTACAAAAAACCCGCATCAATATTAACTGAAGCGGGTTAATTATTTTGGTATTGTAAATCTAATGAGAAATATTATTTCTTTTTAACTTTTGCCTTACGAATATTATCAATCAAGTAATCCGCAACTTTTAAAGCTTTTTCATTATCACCCGCCATCGTGCTAGAGGTAATATATTTGCCATCAATAATAATGCTTGGTACACCCGTTGCACCCGTTGCGCGGAAGAACTGTGCTGCACGATTAAGTTTAGTGTTCATAGAGAATGATTTAAACTCACCTTCTACTTTTGCTTTATCTAGACCACTTTGGTTAGTTATCCAAGCTATGGCTGCGGCTTCATCGTCTGGGTTAAGGGTTCTGGTTTTATGGATCGCATCAAACAAAGGCTGATGTAATTTCTCTAACACACCAAGTGCTTCCATCGCATAATAAGCTTTTGCCATTGGCACCCAGCTAGCATTTGGTATGCCAGGCACACGTTTAAAGCTAACATCAGCCGCTTGTTTTTTAAGCCAAGCATTTAATACTGGGTCCATGTGATAACAATGAGGGCAACCATACCAAAACAGCTCAACCACTTCAATTTTTGCTGGATTATCTGTGGGGATAGTTTGTACAGTGACATCATAATCTCTACCTTGCTGAAACGCCGCAGCTGGTGCTTCGGCGAATGCATGTGTACTTAATAACAAAAACAAAGTGGCTAAAAACTTTTTCATTGTGCTTTTCCTTATGATGGACTTCTTAGTAGTGAGGCTTGTGTGAAACGTATTAAAAGAGTTTGGGATGACAGTACTATTGTGCCGGCGTCTCTGAATGTACTTTAATTAAGTCTACATTAAAACCGTCCGAAACTAGTTCACTTCGCGTCTTATTAATTTGATTAATATCACTTAATGGCCCTACGCGCACGCGATGCCATACGCCTTTTTCTGGAATGTCAGCCGTTTGCACAACAGCCTCAAAACCTTGCAGTGCAAGTTTAGCTTTCATATTATCTGCATCAGCTTCATTTGGGAATGCACCTGTTTGCAAAAAGTAATTATCTTTTTTAATCGTTGCAGCATTATCTTTGATATCCTTTTCCGTCACCGTAGTTTCTGTGCCAGGAAGAATAGTGTAAAAATCAAAATGCTTTTGTTCATCTGTTTTTGGCTTAGGGCTTTCATCTTTTGGCAATGCGTCATCCGCAGACGGTTTTGCAGTTGGCGCCATAGGCTCCACTATGGCTGCCTGTGTATTTTTATTGGTGAATGGGCTGCCATTGCCTTTAATCATCAAAGTCACCGCAAGTGCTGCGCCAATTCCCAACAAGAAACCAATCAGCAAGCCAGAAAAAAATGAACTGCCTTTACTATCGTTAGTTTTTTGCGGGGCGGGTTTGTAATCTCTACTCATGATGCTTAAATCCTTCGATTATTCATACTTTAATGTTATGAGTGCTATATATTATTTTTGTAATTTGTTACATCTTTTGCGGTGCACTAACGCCTAATAACTCTAAACCATTTTTTAATACTTGCTGCGTTGCCGCAATCAGCGCTAAACGTGCTAATTTAGTTGGCAGGTCATCCACCAAAAATTTAGTCTCATTGTAATAGCTATGCAAGTCGCTTGCGCAATCTTTTAAATAAGTGGCAATCATATGTGGCGCCATATCTGTAGCGGCATTGATTACCACCTCGGGAAACTCACTCAAACGCTGCATTAATACAACTTCGTGTACAGAATCCAACAAACTTAAGTCAGCTGAATTTAACATCGCTGTTTCACCAGCCCATTGTCCAAGCACGCTACAAATACGCGCATGCGCATATTGAATATAGTACACAGGGTTGTCGTTAGTTTGTGCGCGGGCTAAATCGATATCAAATACCAATTGTGAATCTGTGCGCCGCGCCGCTAAAAAGTAACGCGTTGCGTCACAGCCAACTTCTTCAATCAAGTCGCGTAAAGTCACATAACTGCCGGCACGCTTGGATAGTTTCACCTCTTCTCCGCCACGCATGACGGTCACCATTTGGTGTAATACATAATCTGGCCAAGCGGCAGGAATACCCATATCCAGCGCTTGCAGGCCAGCACGCACTCGGGTAATAGTGCTGTGATGATCCGCGCCCTGCTCATTAATCACACGCACAAAACCACGTTGCCATTTATCCAAGTGGTATGCCACATCCGGTACAAAATAGGTATAACCGCCTTCAGATTTGCGCATCACACGATCTTTATCATCACCAAAATCCGTGGTGCGCAACCAGAGCGCGTTGTCCCGCTCGTAGGTATGACCGCTTTTAATGAGTGCCTGCACCGTGTTTTCCACTTTTCCTTCTGAGTACAAAGCACTTTCAAGTGAGAACACGTCAAACTTAATTTGAAATGCCTGCAAATCTAAATCTTGTTCATGACGCAAATAGGCCACGGCGAATTTTCTAATCGCATCGGAATCGCTCGCATCGCCAGAAGCCGTCATAGCAATATCATCCGCCACTACGGTTTGTTTGGCTAAATACGCATTGGCGATATCGACTATGTAATCGCCGCGGTAGCCATTTTCAGGGAAGCTTTCATCGTCAGTCGCAATACCATTCAAACGTGCTTGCACTGACAAAGTCAGATTGTCAATTTGCGCACCCGCATCGTTGTAATAAAACTCGCGCGTCACATCCCATCCATTAGCGTCTAGCAGGCGCGCTAAACAATCACCCACTGCCGCACCACGACCATGCCCCACATGCAGCGGACCTGTAGGGTTAGCAGATACAAACTCAACTTGTACTTTCTGAGCTACTCCATTTTTTTCGCCACTTTTATTTTTACCGAAACCAGCACCTAAAGCCTGAATTTGTTTGATAACAGCTTGTTTAGCGTTTGCATTTAAGGTGAAATTGATAAACCCTGCACCGGCAATTTCAGCTTTAGCAAGATAGCTAGAGGCAGGCAATGCAGCAATCAGACTTTCAGCAATCGCGCCCGGGTTCTGGCGTAATGGCTTAGCTAATAACATAGCTAAATTAGTTGAAAAATCACCATGTTGCGCGTTTTTTGGACGTTCTAAATGGATAACAGTTTCGTTCAGGTCAAGATTTAAGCTTTTTGCACTTAAATTTAATAATTCTGTAAGATGTGCTTTCAAGGCGGTATTTTCGAGGCTTGCTTTACAAGCGATGCCATTCAATATAAAACGCGTATTTTAACTCAAATAGTACTTATAACTAAAATTTTGCACTTAATCCCAACGCGTAGCACAATATGACGCAAAACATTCTCAACATTGCACTCGATGTGCCATTAGATCGCCTGTTTGATTACCTAGGCGATGGTTTTGCTGTGCAAATTGGTCAGCGAGTAGTGGTCAGTTTTGCGGGTCGCAGGCTGGTAGGCATCGTGGTGAGCAAGTCGGCAAGCTCGGAAATAGCACCAGAAAAACTCAAACCTATTTTGCAAGTGTTTGAGGATGAGACTGTTCTAGATAGCGCTACGTTTAAGTTGCTCAGATTTTGTGCCGATTATTATCAAACACCTTATGGACAAGCACTGATATCAGCATTGCCGGCACGTTTACGCCAAATAAAACCCGCTGCTAGTCGCAAACAATTTGCTTATCGTTTAAGTGTATTAGGTGAAGAAACTTTAAAAACTGGCGGCTTAAAAAACCTGCCACCACGCAAAGCCTTGCTACGCCGAATCGCTAGCGCATTATTAGAAAATACCGAGCTTAGCGAAGCAGCATTAAGCGCGCTTTCATCTGGCTGGCGCAAAGCGATGAATGAACTAGAGGCGATGGGCTGGCTTACCAGCAAGCAGATACTGGCTATACACCCAATAAAACTAGGTAGCAGCGCGCTTGAGCCTGAATTAAATGGTGAGCAGAAATATGCTATCAATACTATATTAGATGCCAAAAGCAGCTTCAAACCATGGTTGTTACATGGCATTACCGGCAGCGGTAAAACTGAAGTTTATATACGTCTGTTACAGTCTGTATTAATCGAAATCGATGCCCAAGTCTTGGTATTAGTGCCAGAAATTAATCTGACCCCACAACTTGAGGCGCGCTTTCGTAGCCGCCTACCACAATACGCACTTGTAAGTCTGCATAGCAACTTAAGCGAGAGTGGGCGCTTACAAAGCTGGCTAGCAGCAGCGTCTGGTACAGCTAAAATTATCATCGGCACACGGCTTTCAGTATTTACACCGCTACCTAATCTCAAACTGATTATCATTGATGAAGAGCATGATAATTCGTACAAGCAGCAAGAAGGCATGCGTTACCATGCGCGTGATGTAGCGCTGGTACGCGCTCAGCGATTGAATATACCAGTAGTCTTGGGTACCGCAACACCCGCGCTTGAATCTTGGCATAACGCAGTAGAGCCAACTACCACGAGCAATAAATACGGCTTGCTCACACTCAATCAGCGTGCAGTGACGCAATCTGTATTACCTGATATTCGTTGCATCGATGTGAGTAAATCGCCCACACAAGACGGTTTATCACCCTTGCTCATTACAGCGATGCGCGAACGTTTGGCGCGCGGCGAGCAAAGCCTGTTATTTATTAATCGCCGCGGTTATTCGCCTGTTCTATTATGTAATGCATGCCATTGGATTGCGCCGTGCATGCGTTGTAGCAGCAAATTGGTCGTGCATTTAAGCCAAAAGTGCTTGCGATGCCATCATTGCGGACATGAGCAAAAAATTCCATTGCAATGCCCAAGTTGTGGCAATGCCGATTTGCACCCGACTGGCCATGGCACGCAACGGTTGGAGCAAACCTTAAACGCATTATTCCCAACAGCACGTATCGTGCGGGTAGACCGCGACAGCACGCGCAATAAAAATGTACTCACTGACATACTCACCGCCGTACATAATGGTGAAGTGGATATTTTGGTTGGCACGCAAATGCTAGCAAAAGGTCACGACTTTCCAAACCTCACTTTAGTCGGTGTAATAGACACCGATAGCGCCTTATTCAGCCCAGACTTTCGCGCCGCAGAACGACTATTTGCTCAGCTGATGCAAGTCGCTGGACGCGCTGGCAGGGCAGATAAGGCGGGCGAAGTTATAGTGCAGACTACATTCCCGCAACACGCTTTATTCGATGCATTACGCAGCCAGGATTACACGGCTTATGCCAATAACCTACTCCAAGAACGTGCAGCAACGCAATTTCCACCGTATGCTTATTTTGCATTAGTCCGTGCAGAAGCGCACAACTTTGCCGATGTCACGCGCTTTTTAAGCCACGCTGCACAAAGTGCAAGACAATTACCTCATGCTGAACATGTCATGATTTATGACCCAGTACGACCACAAATGGAACGCTTGAAAGGTATGGAACGTGGACAACTGCTGATGCAAACGAATAACCGCCTAGCCTTACAAAAACTCTTAAGAAATTTAGTGCCGCAACTTCGGGCGGAAAAGAACAATCAAAGAATTCGCTGGGCAGTCGATGTAGACCCATTAGAGTTTTAATCAGTGATAGTGCAGTTTTTTAGTATTATTTTTGCCATAGCAAGCGTCATCCAAGTAAAATGTCGCATTAGGCGGGTGTAGTTCAATGGTAGAA
>JAYVMU010000007.1:0-22793 GCA_043758775.1 Methylophilaceae bacterium | reverse complement strand
AATCAACTACTTAAAAATACAGAGTTACAAGCAAACATTCCTGAAAATGATAACCAATTGAATCTATTCAACTAAATTGCCGGACACTACTGAACTGTAATATATGTAAATCCTGGGCAAAATTATCCAACTGTATCAACACAAGGCGATTGGCGCGAACTAAGGCGTTGTAAGCTAGCACTGCTGGGATAGCCACCGCCAAGCCAATTGCCGTCATAATTAAAGCCTCACCCACAGGCCCTGCGACTTTATCTAACGAGGCTTGCCCGCTGGCACTGATATTAGCCAATGCGTGATAAATGCCCCACACCGTGCCAAACAAACCGACGAATGGAGCGACACTACCCACGGAAGCTAACACAGACAAACCTGATTCCAATTGTGCGTTCGTTTGTCCAATCACACGGCGCATACTGCGTGCGATAAATTCATCATGACTACAGGCATCTACTAATTTTTTAGCCGCATGTAATTGATGATGATGTGCTGCATCCACTGCCTGATTGGCTAATTTAGCTGCAGGGCTATTTGGGTTTGATTGATTGAGCCCTACTTGTAAGGTGGGCGCCTCCCAAAACGTTTGCACATAAGCAGTTACGTACTGGCGTAACTTAAAGGTCTGATAAGCTTTAACAATCATAAAATACCAGCTTGCGACCGACATCATTAATAAAAATATGGCGACCGTAATAGTAACTGCACCGCCTTCTATGAGAAAAGCTAGGCTATTAAATTCAGTTGCGTTTTGCATGGCTTGTTTCCTTATGCTTCCTATATGACAAATTGCTAAAATAATTGCTAAGTAATATTTGTTAATCTAATTCAGTGAAAATTTGACTGGCACCAACACATAAGCACTCATTGCTCGCCCAGCTTTTTTAGCTGGGATAAACTGCCACTGCTTTACCGCCTCTACCGCCGCTTGGTCCAAGCGATTGAAGCAACAGCCACTTGTCTTTTCAAGCAGAACAGACTCTGCACTGCCATCCGCACTCACTAAAACACGTAACAACACGCGACCCTCTTCTGTCATGCGCCGCGATATTACTGGGTAATTAGGTGCTGGATTATTCAAATAAGCCACACCAAATTGCGGTGGTTCTATCTTGTCTTCAACTGGTTTTTTTTCTACTACCGGTGTAGTAGGTTTTTCCACCACTTGCGGCTCGGCAACCGCTTCCTGCTTCACCAGTTCTGGCTCCTGTTCTGCCATTGGAGTTTTTGGTGCTTGTTTAGGAGTCTCATTTATGGGCTTAATCACCTGCTTCACTTTAATCACAGGTTTTATCGCTGGCTTAGGCTGTTTGATGGTTGGCACTAGTTCAGGCGCTGGTGCTGCTATCAAACTAACCATCATCGGCTTAACTTCTAACTTTACAGGCTGTGTAACAGCAAATCTTTGGCTTAGTATGACAATTGCCAGCACATGCCCGAATAACACTAAAACCATGACATGTTTTGAATTAAACAAATGCTGCTTTAAAGTTTTATGCACTGCCTTTTCAGCATGATTAAATGTTGCAGCATTAATACGCAACTGCAGCAAGCTTGCGGGTTGATGTGCTACATTGCCTGCCTGATCAGCCAAATATGTAGCAAAACTTAAACTAGTGGACATTGCCAACTCGTTGCTGATTAAAATTCGTAACATTCATACTGTCTGTGTCTAAATTATCAACATGTAAATTATCCCTATGCCTGTCTTCATGATGTATTTTTGCATTTTTATATATAGCCAGTTTGGCAGTGGCTTCTTTTAAAACCTCATAAAGATGAGCTAATGATTCCGACTCTACACGTAAACTAATAGCACCAATTTCAAGCTCGGTCACATCGCATTCTTCACAATAAACAACTTTGCAGCCTTGATTTTTAGCTAACAAAATTCGGTGACATAAATTATCTGTAGTCATATTCATCTCTTTCAATTTATTAACTTGTTAAATTATCTGAAGACAATCATTTGGTAAGTAATAACTTACCTTGCTTGGTAATACGTAAACTATATTGCTCGCCCTGATGCTCGATTACTACCTCGCGTGCATTGGCAAATAACGTTGCAGCTTGATAGCGCTTAATATCTAGATCACTCACCAAATGCTCACTAGGCAATGTGCTACTTGATGTTTGTTCTGTTGCCATTTTTTTCATATTGTTAAATTCATTATTGAACTTGAATCAAACCTTATTTAAACCTTTTAATCACCCAAAAAAGAAGTCGACTGACATGAACGAGTTCAATGCGACTTAGTAAGAGTAGGAGATGCATGCTTCAAAGCCCGTTTGATACAGGCTTTAAATTCTTTACGCTATGCTAAAATAGCGTTAAACTCGACCAGGCTGAAGTTTGATTAGTGCAGCGTTAAATGCCACATCAAACAAAAATTCATCAGCACTTTAAGTTACAATCAAATTTAATTATTAACGCAAATGATAATGATTTTTATTTATAATAGAAATCACTTTTATTGTTTTACTGAATTATCCTGTAAAAATTCATCACTAGATTCATAGTGCCGCCATCTGGCCAGCAACAAAATTTGCAAGTTAAACCAATTAAGCAAGCGCAAAACTTGACCAAAACCGCCCAAACAGTTAAGGTTTAGGGTTCAACATTTAACGTTAAAAATATTGCTGAAACTTTGCTTAGAAATTTAGAAAAATCTAGAGCAATATATAAAGCGTATTTCATATAAAGATTTATGGATACTAGTACGACTGGCAATATGACGGAAAGCAAAACATCTAAACAATCAGGCCTTACCGGAGCTGAAATTCTCATTCGCTGCTTGCATGAAGAAAACGTCAAGTTTGTCTTCGGCTATCCAGGCGGCGCAGTACTTAATATTTACGATGCTATTTATAATCAAGAAAAATTTAAGCATGTTTTAGTTCGTCACGAACAAGCAGCAGTACATGCCGCTGATGCTTACTCACGCTCAACTGGCGAAGTGGGTGTTGCTTTGGTAACATCGGGCCCAGGCGCCACCAATGCTGTAACAGGCATAGCAACAGCGTATATGGACTCTATTCCAATGGTGATTATTAGTGGGCAAGTGCCTACTTATGCCATTGGTCAGGATGCCTTCCAGGAATGCGATACGGTTGGTATTACTCGCCCCTGCGTGAAACATAATTTCTTGGTAAAAGATATTAAAGATATCGCAGTGACCATGAAAAAAGCCTTTTATGTTGCGGCCAGCGGTCGGCCAGGACCTGTTCTAGTAGATATCCCCAAAGACGTGACCGCACATATCGGTGATTTTGAGTACCCAAAAACAGTTAGTTTACGCTCATACAATCCAGTGACTAAAGGTCATAGTGGTCAAATTAAAAAAGCGATTAAATTAATCGCAGAAGCCAAACGCCCAATGGTTTACTTGGGTGGTGGCGTGGTACTGGGCGACGCATCAGAGCATTTAATCAAATTAATTAAATCACTCGGCTTGCCAGCAACCAGCACATTGATGGGCTTAGGCGGCTATCCAGCAACAGACAAACAGTTCCTAGGTATGCTTGGTATGCACGGCACCTATGAAGCTAATATGGCGATGCAGGAATGTGATGTATTGCTAGCAGTTGGTGCACGCTTTGATGACCGCGTAATTGGAAATCCAGAGCACTTTTTAAGCCGTCCGCGTACGATTATTCATATTGATATTGATCCATCGTCTATATCAAAACGCGTAAAAATTGATGTGCCAATTGTTGGTGATGTTAAATCTGTATTAGCGGATATGAACGAGATTGTTGCAACTGAAAAACCTGTACAAGATGCAACGGCATTAGCTGCATGGTTTAAACAAATTGAAGAGTGGCGCAGTAAAAAATGCCTAAACTTTAATTTAGACAAAGAGCTAATCAAACCACAAGATGTGATTCAAAAGCTATATCAAGTCACTAAAGGCGATGCTTTTGTGACTTCAGATGTAGGCCAGCATCAAATGTGGGCAGCGCAATACTACCCATTTGATAAACCACGTCGCTGGATTAACTCTGGCGGCTTAGGCACGATGGGGGTTGGCTTACCTTACGCAATGGGCGTGCAACTTGCTCACCCAGATGCACAAGTTGCATGTGTAACAGGCGAAGCTTCCATACAAATGTGTATTCAAGAGCTTTCTACTTGTAAACAATTTCATTTGCCAATCAAAGTGATTACGCTGAATAACCGCTATATGGGCATGGTGCGTCAATGGCAAGAGTTTTTCTATGGCAATCGCTATTCAGAATCTTACATGGAAGCATTGCCAGATTTTGTTAAATTGGCCGAGGCTTATGGTCACGTAGGCATGCGCATCACCAACCCTGCCGATGTAGAAGGCGCGTTAAAAGAAGCGTTTAGCCCAGCGTTGAAAGAGCGTTTAGTATTTATGGACTTTATGACTGACCAAAAAGAAAATGTGTTCCCGATGATTCCAAATGGTAAAGGTTTGTCTGAAATGATTTTAGCTGAAGAATTGTAGGGCGAATTTAATCATGAGACATATTATTTCACTCCTTATGGAAAATGAATCTGGTGCGTTATCACGCGTTGCAGGCTTATTCTCAGCACGTGGCTACAACATTGAATCACTCACAGTGGCGGCGACAGAAGACCCAACTTTGTCACGTATGACCATTGTCACAGCGGGCTCTGATGAAGTGATTGAGCAAATCATCAAACAGCTGAACAAACTGATCGATGTCGTTAAAGTGCTAGATTTAAACGATGGTCGTTTTATCGAGCGCGAATTAATGCTGGTAAAAGTAAAAGCAACTGGGGTTTATCGCGAAGAAATGAAGCGTATGTGCGATATCTTCCGTGGTCGTATTATTGATGTAGCAGATGGCAGCTTTACCATTGAGCTTACAGGTTCTGGCAACAAACTCGATGCATTTATTGAGAGCTTAGATAAAACTGCGATTCTAGAAACTGTACGCACCGGCGCATCAGGTATTGGCCGTGGCGATAGAGTTTTAAAGATATAACTCTGAAAATATAACATTTTAAAAATCAACTCATTAAGCATTTGTATTGAAAGGCAAATAATGAAAGTTTATTACGACAAAGACGCAGACCTTAGCATCATCAAAGGTAAAAAAGTGACCATCGTTGGTTACGGTTCACAAGGTCATGCACATGCAGCTAATCTTAAAGATAGCGGCGTAAGCGTTACTATTGGCTTGCGTAGCGGTGGTAGCTCATGGGCTAAAGCAGTGAATGCAGGCCACAAGGTTTTAGAAATCACTGAATCAGTAAAAGATGCTGATGTTGTCATGTTGTTATTGCCTGACGAAACGATGGCGCAAATTTATGCTGCCGAAGTTGAAGGTAAAATGAAAAAAGGTGCTGCCTTAGCTTTTGCACACGGCTTTAACGTTCACTACAACCAAATCGTACCTCACAAAGAGTTAGACGTGATTATGATTGCACCTAAAGGCCCAGGTCATACCGTGCGTTCAGAATACCTTAAAGGCGGTGGCGTACCTTCGCTGATCGCGGTCTATCAAGACGCTTCTGGCAAAGCGAAAGACATCGCATTATCATACGCGGCAGCTAATGGCGGCACTAAAGGGGGCGTGATTGAAACTGATTTCCGTGAAGAAACTGAAACAGATTTATTCGGCGAACAAGCAGTATTATGTGGCGGTGCCGTTGAATTAGTAAAAGCAGGTTTCGAGACTTTAGTCGACGCTGGTTACGCGCCTGAAATGGCCTACTTTGAATGCTTGCATGAGCTTAAATTGATTGTGGACTTGATGTACGAAGGCGGCATTGCCAACATGAACTATTCAATCTCAAACAACGCAGAATACGGTGAATACGTAACTGGCCCTAAAGTCATCAACGATGAATCTCGCTGGGCGATGAAAGAAGCCTTAGCTAACATTCAAAATGGCAACTACGCAAAACAGTTCATTTTAGAAGGTCGTACTAACTACCCTGAAATGACAGCACGTCGTCGCTTGAATGCAGCTCACCCAATTGAACAAGTTGGTGGTCAATTGCGCGCAATGATGCCTTGGATTGCAAAAAACAAACTAGTTGATCAGTCTAAAAACTAATTGTTTTAGCTTATAAAATAGCGCAAGGGCGGGTTCAAACCCGCCCTTTTGTTTTAGTAAAACCAATCAAATAGCTTATTATTCAGGCACCAGCCAATCAGAGATCACAATGCACAATCGTCTCGCAGTTTTTTCACAATACCTTTTGCCCAAACAAGCTATTACTGCCATTGCAGGCAAGTTAGCCAATAAGCAGGCAGGCGCGCTCACAGCCAAGGTCATTGCATGGTTTGTAAAGCGATATGGCGTCAATATGAACGAGGCGGCGAATCCTGATATTGCGAGCTACCCCACATTTAATGATTTCTTTACACGACCTCTACGTGAAAATGCTCGCCCAATAAGTAATGCAGATTTTATTTGCCCAGTCGATGGCGCAATCAGCCAGTTTGGCGCTATAGAAGCTGACCAGATTTTTCAAGCCAAAGGTCACCAATACTCAACGACCGCTTTAGTAGGTGGTGATAAAGCCTTAGCAGCAAAATTTGAGAATGGCAGCTTTGCAACCTTGTACCTCAGCCCTAAAGACTATCACCGTATTCATATGCCATGCGCTGGCACATTACAGCGCATGATTTACGTGGCCGGTGATTTATTTTCCGTCAACCCGGCAACCGCACAAGGTGTACCCGGATTATTTGCACGAAATGAACGTGTGGTATGTGAGTTTGAGTCTACTAATGGGCCATTTATTTTGGTGCTAGTTGGTGCAACAATTGTTGGCAGCATCGCAACTACCTGGCATGGCGTTGTGAACCCACCACGGACCAAAGGCATTCGTAGCTGGAATTACTCTGAAAAAAATATCCAACTAAATCAGGGTGATGAGATGGGTAGATTCTTACTTGGCTCAACGGTTGTGATGTTGTTTCCTAAGCATACGTTACAATTCAATACTGCTTGGTCAGCAAGCAAGTCTATTAAGCTGGGCGAGGTAATGGGCAATAAAAAACTCTAAAAGGTTTAGATATTTAAACCTACCAAGTGCCTTAATGCTCATCCTTATGCGCTTTACTGCGTTTATCCGCATTTAAATGCACCGCCAGCTCATTAAGCGCTGATTTATAAACATCACGCTTGAATTCAATTACATCCTCCAGCGGCACCCAATAATCATTCCAGCGCCAAGCATCAAACTCAGGGTGCGTGCTGGCGCGCAATGAAACATCGGTGTCACGGCCAACCATGCGCAGCAGATACCATATTTGTTTTTGCCCACGATAACTACCACGCCACTCACGCTTTATCCAGCTAGTAGGCACTTCATAACGCAACCAATCACGTGTGCGACCCAGTATTTCGACGTGCTCTGGCTTTAGCCCAACCTCTTCCATCAATTCACGATACATCGCCTGCTCTGGACTTTCACCGTGCTTAATGCCGCCTTGCGGAAATTGCCAAGCGTGTTCGCGTATGCGCTTACCCCAAAACACCTGATTGGTGGCATTGCATAAAATAATGCCCACATTCGGGCGAAACCCGTCTCGATCTAACATAGCTATTACTACCTAATATATTTAATGCAATTTTTTCATATTTCGCTCAGTATTGAAAGCTGTCATTTAACATCTGCATCAATAATAAGCATTTATAAAAAATTAGCAGAATTTTATTGCAATGATAAGGATTTATAGCTGTAACGGTATTGAAGGCATTATCCTCGAGGTCAACGCAATGCTCACAAACGCGTTGCAATCAATGCATGGGCATCGCACATGAAGTGATTTATAATAGTCGGGTTTATTTAAAAGAATAATATTTTTTAGTTGTTAATTTTGTTGTTATTTTGGAGAATGTTGAATGAAAAAGTTTTTAGCATTAATGATACTAGCCGCACTGCCGCTAAGCGCATCTGCTCACGGCCCATCACCACAAAAAGTAGAAAAAACCATCACTATTAATGCTGCACCAGCAAAAGTTTGGGGCATTGTTAAAGACTTTGCTCACCCAGAAGTGTGGCGAACCTCTATAGTAAGCACCAAAGTAGTAACTAAAAATGATGAGAATGGTACCTCTGGTACCTACCGCAATCTAACCATGAAAGATGGCTCAACTCTAGAAGAGCACCTACAAGGCATTGATGATGCTGACATGAAGTTCAAATATGAAATCACCGATGGTGCAGTGCCGCTTAAAGACTACTACAGCAACATCGTGGTTACCGCAGGTCCAGCCGCCGGTCAAAGTACAATCACTTGGACAGGTCGCTTTTACCGTAAATACAGCTTAAACCCACCTATTCCTCTAGGCCAAGATGACGAATCAGCTATTAAGTTTGTGAACACCTTTTATGATGCTGCTTTAGCTGGCCTTAAAAAAGCGGCCGAAAACTCAAAGCCTTAAACCAAAAATCTGGCACACAATCATTGGGCAAACCTTGGTGGAAGTTTTGGTAACTAAACTGTCAGTTAGCTAGTTTTAGTAATAAAATACATACCAAAAAGTGGCACTATGAAAACGAAGTGACAAAATTTGTCAGCTAGATTTTTAAAAAGCGAGCTTAAATAGCTCGCTTTTTTTACACATTAAACATTTAAAACTACAATTCAGCACTAAAAATTAGTCTATTAAATAAATTTACTAATAAAAATCATATAGTTAAATTTATATCAATAAAGTTGGCACAGCCGTTGCTTATAATTTTACAAGCACTGCTAACAAGCAACAGTGTGTAAACACTAAATTTTTATAAAGGAAATACAAAATGAAAAAAATTCAACAAGGTTTTACCTTAATCGAGTTAATGATTGTTGTAGCAATTATCGGTATTTTAGCTGCTATCGCAATTCCAGCTTATTCTGATTACACCGCAAAAGCACAAGCATCAGAAGCATTTGTACTAATAGACGGTATGAAATCAGCTATTTCTTCTGCAATGAGTGAAGACCCTACCGCCGCCGCTTGCGGGGCAGTGGCTCAAACTGGTACTTATGGTATTGTGACGCCAGTAAATGCTGGTGGAGTATGTACGGTAACTGCGGTATTCACTGGTGGTGCTAAAACGCCAAATAAATCAATTCAAGGTCTTTCAGTTAAAATGACTTACGATACTACCGCTGCTTTACCTACATTTGTAACTAGTCAAACGACAACTGGTGGTACTATGACTGCTAAATTTTTACCTCAAGCTTGGAAATAATATAATTGCTAGCTAGCGTAGGGTGTGCAAACGATTAAATTTACACACCCTTCTAGAAAGAGACCTTTGTGGTCTCTTTTTTTATTTTTGGTGCGCAATCTATGGTTGCAAACCGTGCGACGAACCATGCTTTCAACAATAAAATAAACCACACTACCTTGCATTACGCATGCCACCTTCTAGCACCAAGGCTTTTATTCTGTACTGCGCCAAGATAAATGCGGCAGCGGCACTGCGACGGCCTGTTTGGCAATACACAATATAATCTTTTTGTATATCCAACGTTGGTGCTATGCTGCGCAACTCGTTTAACGGCACATTGATTGCCTCTTTAATATGATCAAAACTGTACTCAGAAGGAAATCGTACATCTAACCAAGCGGCACCTTGACCCACCTTTTGTTTGGCATCCGCCAACTTAATTAAACTAATAATGGGGGCTTTTAACAGTTCTATAAAATCTATTTTATTTAAGCGCAGCAATTCGCCATCAGTTTTCATAGTAACAGTGGCATTGCGCTTAGTATCAGATACTAAGGCTTCTTCACCAAATGCGCTGCCTGCTGGCAGCTCAGCCAGCAACTCGCTGTCGCCATTTTTTTCACGCGTAACACTAGCAATACCACTCTCTATCAAATAATAATAATCACCTTCAGCACCTTGTTTAATCATGATTTGCCCTGCTCTCACTGGCATATGTGTCATGCGCTTAAACATTTCTTCGACATTTTCCGCTGGTAACCGACTAAATACACCATCCTGTAAGTTGGCTGCACTAAATACGCTGGTATCAGACATCCAGTCTGCCGCTGTTCTTGCATGCTTAGAAGCTAAGGCTGAAGATTGCTTAGCCTCTTCATCAAAAAGCTCATTACTCGATAGTTGATCCCAAGTCATCATGATGTCGAGCAAATCCATGTCAATACGCACCACTTCAATTGGCGTGAGCGCGATGGTATCCTGAACCTCCAGCCGCCCCGCGTTCACGGGGAAATGACTAGCCTTAGTGCCCGCACGCAAGATGGCTTTACTACCATCGGTATAGCGCACGCCCAACTTGCCACGCACTAAGTACACTGATTGTGTAGATTGAGAGTTCATCCGCATAGGATCCAAATCTTTACTAACCGCTTCAACAATGCACAGCGAAGCAAGCTCGCTCAATCGTCCTAGCGTTAAGCGCGCAAGTGGCTCAAATTGTTGCAGGATTTTTAGATTTTTATTTTCAGAGGCCATAAAACGTTCTTTTCCCCGAACGGGTTTTAATAGTATTTGTACGATTGAAATATGAAAAGCTAAACAACAATTGATGCTTTACAGTATAAATACTTGATTATTTTCCAAGGCCGTACAGCTACGCCCTACATCGCTCGCTGCAATTTCTTGCATAATCATGTTGCTCTCGCCAGGCTTTAGATGCGTAATATAGATACTTGCAGGAATAATGAGCTTATTCAACTCGTATGCCAGCATAGATGGGCATAGATGCTTAGAAAGTTTTGCCAGTTCATTTTCACTGTTACTAAAAGCAGTTTCAATTAATAGGTATTTGAGATTGGCTATTTTATTCACAACATCCCAAAACGCATCACAATTAGTGGTGTCACCACTAAATACCAAAGTATTCTGACCACTATCAATCTGATAACCCACTGCTGGAACCACATGTCGTGCGGGTAACGCAGTGATTTTGCGGCCACCGATACTAGTGGCTTGGCCCAACGTCACCTCGCTATATTGTAGAAATGGCGTATTTTTGTCTGGGATAGCATTGAAATCTGGCCAAATTTTCCAATTAAAAATATGCTGCTTGAGTATAGCCAGCGTCTCAGCCGTGGCATGCACGGTGACGGGATTGGGACGCATGCCAATAACGGTATCTAGCAAAAATGGAATGCATGCGATGTGATCTAAATGCGAGTGCGTAACAAAAATATGGTCGATTGCGATGAGCTCGTCCATTGTCAAATCACCGACACCAGTACCAGCATCAATTAAAATATCACCATCGACTAGCAATGATGTAGTGCGTAAACCAGCACCAATGCCGCCGCTACAGCCTAAGACTTTGACTTTTGTATTTTTATTATTTTGACTCATGGATAAATACACCGTCCCAGCTTCTCTCAGGCGGATTTTGCCTAATTTGTGCAATGCGCACTCGATACATACGATACAAATATCGTGATGGATTCAGTTTATAAAGTGAATCACTGTATTTCTACTAAACCCAATTTCAGTTGCGATATAACTTTAAGGCTTCATGTATAGAGTTTTAGTTTGGGCTAATTCACAAATAGACTCAAAAAACCGCCACAGGTTTTTCTCTATTCAATCTAACTTTATGATTTAGATAACACTAATTTTTAGTATTTATTTGTTAGCATATCGTATATTTTGGTGTATTAATAGCAGTATTGACTGATAAGCACCATTGCAATCAAGGCATTACCAACAGTTTCATCTATAAAATATACTTTTAAGCAGCTAAATAATGACACCACCAATTGAAGTTAATACACAAAATAAATGCGATGCCAGTATCATTTGGTTGCACGGATTAGGGGCTGATGGGCATGATTTTGAACCAGCTGTCCATGCACTGAATCTGCCAACGGTACGCTTTATTTTGCCTAACGCACCTTACCGCGCTGTGACTATTAATAATGGTCATGAAATGCCTGCCTGGTACGATGTCTTTGGGTTAAACCAAAGCGCTCATGAAGATGAAGCTGGCATTAGAGCATCACAACAGATAGTTGAATCACTAATTGCGCAAGAAATAGCGCATGGCATCAAGCCAGAGCGCATCGTGATTGCTGGATTTTCGCAAGGCGGTGCAATCGCGCTACAAACGGCATTGCGCCATAATCAACCATTAGCTGGCGTTTTAGCACTTTCAACTTATTTACCACTTAAAACCAAACTTGAAGCTGAAGCTAGCGCTGTTAACAAGAATATTCCTATTTTTATGGCTCATGGCACGCATGATGAGGTCATTAGCATGACAACCTGCCTACTCTCGCGCAACATTCTGCTGCAGCATTATCCGCAACTATCATGGCATGAGTATGCGATGGGGCACTCAGTCACTAATGACGAAATAGCAGATATTCGTCGTTTCTTATGCAAGATATTGAATATAAACAACTAGACTTTGGTAAAATACTGGATGCTATTCTTTATGCTTAAACTTAGCTGGCAATACACTCTATCAATCTAGTTAAAGTCAAAAATAGAACCAAAAAACGAATGTCCAAAAACAAAATACCACAAAATTTTGAAGCGTCTATAGCCGAGCTTGAGGCGATTGTTGGCGAAATGGAATCTGGTCAATTACCGCTTGAGCAGTCATTAAACGCATATAAACGTGGCACAGAATTATTACAAGTTTGCCAAAAATCTCTAGTAGAAGTTGAACAACAAGTGCGTATTTTGACAGAAGCGAACAAACTTGAGGCATTTAAAATAAATGACAACTAGCCGAGATAATCAATCAACAGATGTACAAGCTGTGAGCTTCAATACATGGGTAAGTAATTTACAATTACGTATGGAACAGGTGTTGGAGAAACACTTGCCAGCGCCTGATATCGCACCAGAGAGATTGCATGCAGCTATGCGCTACGCTGTATTGGGTGGTGGCAAGCGTGTGCGCGCCCTGCTAGCCTTTGCCTCAGCTGAGTTTTGTCAAGCTAACATTAGCGCGGTTGACGTGCCCGCTGCAGCGGTTGAGTTAATTCATGCCTATTCTCTAGTACATGACGACTTGCCCTGTATGGATGATGATGATTTAAGGCGTGGCAAACCTTCGACACACAAACAATATGATGAGGCGACTGCACTGTTGGCGGGGGATGCTTTACAAAGCTTAGCCTTTTTATTGATTTCACAGGACTCGCAACTAAAATCCGCCAGTCAAAAAGTGCAAATGTTACATATTTTGTCACTTGCCAGCGGCTCGCGTGGTATGGCAGGCGGGCAAGCGATTGATTTAGCAAGTACTGGATTGCCATTAGCGCGCGAAGAGCTAGAACACATGCACATCCATAAAACAGGCGCCTTAATTCGTGCCGCCGCTCTGCTGGGGGCTTACAGCGCTGTTGATGTTGATAAAGATAAAGTTAAGGCGGTTGATCACTTTGCTAAAGCAATTGGTTTAGCATTTCAAGTGGTCGACGATATTTTAGATGCCGAATCTGACACCGCCACGCTAGGCAAAACTGCCAATAAAGATGCTGCTAACAATAAATCAACTTACGTCACGATTTTAGGCATTAAAGCAGCAAAGACTCTGGCCGATGAGCTCTATGAAAATGCTTTGGCAGCGCTTTCTTTTTATGGCGAAGAGGCGGACCGTCTGCGCCACATTGCCCAATATATTATGCAACGCAGCTTTTAAGAGTAGCTTTAAGCTACTGATTTTATGACCCCACTCTTAGATAGCATCAACTCTCCTGCTGATTTACGCCAACTCAACCGCAGCCAATTAAGTAAATTGGCTACTGAGCTACGTACTTTTTTAATTGAAAGCGTTGCGCAAACAGGTGGGCATTTAGCCTCCAACTTGGGCGTGGTAGAACTCACCATTGCGCTACATTATGCTTTTAATACACCTGATGATCGCTTAGTGTGGGATGTGGGACACCAAACTTATCCGCACAAAATACTCACTGGTCGCCGTAAGCAAATGGCAAATTTACGCAAGCCCAATGGTATTGCGGGCTTTCCACGCCGTTGCGAAAGCGAATATGACACTTTTGGCACAGGCCACTCCAGCACTTCCATTTCCGCGGCATTAGGCATGGCCGTTGCTGCTAAAAATCAAGGCTTGAATCGTCACTCAGTCGCGATTATTGGCGATGGCGCGATGACTGCCGGCATGGCGTTTGAGGCCTTAAACAATGCTGGTGATATGGACGCCAATTTATTGGTAGTGCTTAACGACAATGATATGTCGATTTCCAATAACGTCGGCGCGCTCAATAATTACCTAGCAAAATTGCTATCCAGTAATCTGTACGAAAATGTACGCAGGTCTGGCAAAAAGGTCTTATCGGCCGTACCACCTGTGATGGAATTTGCCAAGCGTGCCGAAGAACATGTAAAAGGCATGATGACGCCTGGCGCACTGTTTGAAGCATTTGGCTTTAACTATATTGGCCCAATTGATGGGCATGATATGGATGTGTTGCTTACCACACTAAGCAATATTCGTGAACTTAAAGGCCCGCAGTTTTTGCATATCGTGACGCAAAAAGGTAAAGGTTTTACCCCGGCAGAAGATAATCCGAATAAATTTCATGGTGTAGGTAAGTTTAATCCGAGCAATGGCTCTGCGCTTGTAAGCACTGGACTTACCACTGCGCAAAAAACCTACACTCAGGTATTTGCTGATTGGCTGGTTGATATGGCCGATTTGGATAAGCGTTTAGTCGCCATTACTCCCGCCATGTGTGACGGTTCAGGTTTAAATGCCTTTGCTGAAAAATATCCTAGACGCTATTTTGATGTGGGCATTGCCGAGCAACATGCGCTCACATTTGCGGCTGGCCTCGCCTGTGATGGTTTAAAGCCTGTAGTTGCCATTTACAGTACGTTTTTACAGCGCGCTTACGATCAGCTTATTCATGATATTGCCCTGCAGAACTTGCCTGTCGTATTTGCGATTGATCGCGCAGGCTTAGTTGGCGCCGATGGCCCGACGCATGCAGGCAGCTTTGATTTAAGCTTTTTACGCTGTATACCCAATATAATCGTCATGGCGCCAAGTGATGAAAATGAGTGTCGTCAAATGCTCTATACCGCCTATCAATATAATGGCGTAACTGCTGTACGTTATCCGCGTGGTACGGGTACAGGTGCTATCATCCAACACGAAATGAATGCCTTGCCTATTGGTAAAGCTGAGATTAAACGCTCATCCAAAAATTCGCAGAATAAAACAGCAATTTTAGCGTTTGGTAGCATGTTGAGTGCTAGCTTAGAAGCTGGAGAAGCGTTAGATGCTACGGTCGTGAATATGCGCTTTGTGAAACCGCTGGATACTGAGCTTATTGCCGAGATCGCCAGCACACATAGCTTGATTGTAACCGTTGAAGAAAATACCTTGCAAGGTGGTGCAGGTAGCGCGGTGCTTGAGAAGCTTCAGCAAATACAAAGCACCACTAAAACACTCTGTCTAGGCTTACCGGATACTTTTATAGAACACGGTGTGCATGAAACTATGCTGGCAGATTGCGGGCTAGATGCACAGGGAATTATTCGTGCAATCAAGCAAGTATTGCCTAAATAAATGAATCAGTATTAATTAATAAGCTTTACTGATCATTTCTATAAAAATATTTAATTAGCCTCTTGAAAAACCAAATTGTATACTCAACTATTAATAGATATTGTTAATTCTGTATTGAGAAAACTATGAACCAGCCAACTCTGCCTAATACGATTGAAGACGTACAAAATACCCCTGATGTGCGTCATATTGCCATTGATAAAGTCGGCATTAAGTCAATTCGCCACCCTGTCGTTGTTAAAGATAAATGCGGTGGCGAGCAGCACACGGTTGCTATGTTCAACATGTATGTGCATTTACCCCAGCATTTCAAAGGCACGCATATGTCACGTTTTGTTGAAATTCTCAACATGAACCAGCATGCTATTTCTGTTGAGTCCTTTGAAAACATATTGCGTGAAATGGTTAAACGTCTAGAAGCAGAGTCTGGCCACGTAGAAATGACTTTTCCTTACTTTATCAATAAATCAGCGCCTATTTCTGGTGTAAAAAGCCTGCTTGATTACGAAGTGACATTCATTGGCGAAATTAAAAACGGCAAATTTGATATTACCGTTAAAGTATTAGTACCAGTCACCAGCTTATGTCCATGCAGCAAGAAGATTTCAAATTACGGTGCACATAATCAGCGTTCACATGTAACCGTGAGCGTGTTAATTAATGACTTTATTTGGGTTGAAGACATTATTAACTTGGTAGAAAAGCAAGCATCTTGCGAGCTTTATGGCTTACTCAAACGCCCAGATGAAAAATTTGTGACTGAACGAGCTTACGATAATCCGAAGTTTGTAGAAGATATGGTGCGTGATGTGGCAGCACAATTAAATGCTGAAACACGTATCGATGCTTATGTGGTGGAATCAGAAAACTTTGAATCCATTCACAACCACTCGGCTTACGCGTTAATTGAACGTGATAAACGTGCTCACTGATTAATTCATTTAGCTTAAAAATAAGGGCGCAATTAATGGCGCCCTTATTTTTTAGTATGACTCAATAGTATTAGCAATAACACACTTTAATATTTTTTCGTTAGTGTAAGCGCAATTCCGTCTTGCTTCATATCTAATCTAGTCAATGCACTATTGCCCAATAATACCAATGGAGGAGAACCGCCTTCAATAACCACTGCGTCCACATTGTTAAGTGTAATGGCGCCTAATTTTAGACTATTCAACTTAACGGAATAGACATTAACATCACCATTTGCTGTGCTTACCCGCCCAATACTACCCTTGGTGTAATCAATATTGGCATACTTGGCATCACCACTGTTCATCGCGACAGTAGTAGCACCAGTATCTACAATATATTTAAGTGGCACACCATTAATAATTGCTTCACCTACGTGATGCCCACCACTGTTAGCATATAACGTCACACTCTGATGATCAGCAGTATTAGTTGAGCCACTAACGCTGACGGCCTGCCCCATGCCTAATGTTTTACGTTTACCTTCAATTTGAAAAGTCGCAGTTTCACTATCAGACGCGATTAACTTCACTACACCAACCGTCTGGCCAACCGACAGCATTTGTGGCTTGCCATTATTAATCACCACTACTGCTTTGCCGATAAACAGACCAACGACATTGACCTGCGTATCGGCAAAAACTAAATCAAAGTAAGTCAGATTAAAACAAGCAAATATGCAAAGTAATGCTACTTTATTTACTGACTTCATCTAAATATCCCTGGCGATTCAACCGAATCTTGCGTTAATTTGCTTTGTGTCAACTTCAAACCTAATGCTATCACGACAAAACCCAGCAATGGGAACAAAGCTGCCAGCATAAAGGTCTTTTGCCCACCAAGATACTGCAACGCATAGCCGCCGGCAAGCCCGCCTAGAGTGCCGCCTACGCCATACGCTATGCTGTTATAAATAGCCTGGCCTTTGGCTTGATGGCGACCATTAAAGAATCGTGTAATAACCTCTAGCGCGGCAGCATGAAAACTGCCAAATGTTGCAGCATGTAAGGTTTGTGCCAGGATGATAATCCACAAATGATCTGGCGCTAGGCCAATCACACTAAAACGCAATACAGCCAAAACCAAGCTGGTGAGCAAAATTTGTTTCAGTGTAAAGCGCGCCATCAATTTGGGCATATAGGCAAACATGATAATTTCACACACAACGCCCACCGCCCACAGTAAGCCTATTGTGCCTTTGCTATAGCCATACTCACTTAAATAAATGGAGTAAAAATTATATAAAACACCGTGAGCTGTGACCATTAAGCCACAACCAAGTAGCAAAGCCATGACTGTTGGCTGTTTAATTATTTGCCAAACAGAAAAGTGATCTTCCTCGTGCGGCGCCACTTTAGGTTCTGGCAAGGTAAAAGTAAGTCCAAATAAAACAATCTGCGCCACCAACACAAACCACAGCAAGCTTTTTATACCGAACGCATCAATCAAAAACCCAAGTACAACTACGGCAACAATAAAACCCAATGAGCCCCACATGCGTATGCGGCTATAGTGACCACGAGTATTAGCCAAATGAGCAAATGTGAGCGATTCTGCCAGCGGTAAGGTAGAGCTAGTAAATAAGCTCAAAGCCGCCATCACCAAAAAAAACCAGATAAACCCATGCGCCCAAAATACAGCGATAAAACCTAACAAACCTAGCGCAGCAGTTAGTCGAATCCACGGAGCACGTTTACCGGTGTGGTCCGCCAGCCAACCCCAAAAGTTGGGCGCAAAGATACGGCTGATTTGAAACAACGACATGAGGATACCGATATCAGCGACCGAGAACTTTTCTGATTGTAAATACAATCCCCAATAGGGCGTAAATGCACCAACAAAAAAGTAATAAAAAAAATAGAAACGGGATAGTTTGTGATGCAGGGCGCGAATCATATAGCCTGAAATTAATATATAGCCAAACTGGAAATAAGGCGCAACATTTATAGATGCTACGCATTCTGATTACTACGCAATGATTTTATTAAGTAAGTTTCGGTGTATCACAAACCACATCGGCATTTTGCGCCCTATTCCTTAACGCATGGTCCATCAACACCATCGCCAGCATCGCTTCGGCAATTGGCGTTGCACGCACACCTACGCATGGGTCGTGACGACCGGTGGTTTGCATTTCAACCGCATGACCATGCTTATCTATTGAGTGCCGTGCTTGTGGAATACTGGAAGTAGGCTTTAGCGCAATATTGACTTGTATAGTTTGCCCTGTAGAGATACCGCCCAAAATACCGCCTGCATGATTAGTCACAAAACCTTGCGGTGTCATTTCGTCAGAATGCACACTACCACGCTGGGCTATACTAGCAAAGCCTGCACCAATTTCCACGCCTTTGACGGCATTAATACTCATCATGGCATAAGCAATTTCAGCATCTAACCGGTCAAACACAGGCTCGCCCCAACCCACAGGCACGCCTTCGGCCACTACGGTGATACGTGCGCCTACAGAATCACGCTCGGTACGAATCGTATCTAAATACTTTTCTAATTGCGGCAATACAGTTTGATTAGGGGAAAAGAATGGATTTTCACTAACAAAATCCCAGTTCTCAAACGGAATAGCAATTTCGCCAAGTTGACTCATATAGCCACGCACTGTGACACCGAAACGTTCTTTTAGCCATTTCTTGGCAATAGCGCCTGCAGCAACTCGCACTGCAGTTTCACGCGCGCTAGACCGACCACCACCGCGATAGTCACGTACGCCATATTTTTGGGTGTAAGTGTAATCTGCATGTCCAGGACGGAAAGTATCCATGATTTTTGAATAATCTTGACTACGCTGGTCGGTATTACGGATGAGCAAGCCAATTGGCGCTCCCGTGGTTTTCCCCTCAAAAACGCCGGATAAAATCTCGACTGCATCAGCTTCTTGGCGTTGCGTGACATGACGCGAAGTACCAGGTTTGCGGCGATCCAAATCAATCTGTAAATCTTCCGCACACAAGCTCAAGCCTGGTGGGCAACCATCAACCACGCCACCAATCGCTGCGCCATGAGATTCGCCAAAACTTGTTAATGTAAATAGTGTACCGAGTGTATTGCCAGACATAATATTAGCTTTTATATAATTTGATTGATTTTAGCATAATTAGATTATGCACTAGGCTACTAAGCCTTTAATCCACTGGCTGTAAACTTGATTGGCGACTTTGTTTAGAAAGAAAACATGTAATGGTAAGTTTTTCTGTATATCACCAGCCTGTTGTACCGCCACACTCGCCGCGGATTCTTTTAGTTCATCCACACCAACCTCACACCAAGTTTGTATCATATCGGCGGTCATTTCGATATGGCACTGAAACGCCAAGTGCTTACCGATGCTGTAGGCCTGATTTTGGCAGTAAGTGCTTGCTAACAAATGGGTTGCTCCCGCAGGCAGGCTAAAGGTTTCGCCGTGCCAGTGAAAGCTATTAAATTGTGCGATATCGCCAAACCAGCTTTTGGCAGCCGCGTTTTCACTAACAGCAACCTCACCCCAGCCAATTTCCTTAATTGGATTAAGTCTGACTTCACCCCCCAATGCCTTGCTCATTAGCTGACCACCCAAGCAATGTCCAAGCAATGGAATATCCAAAGTCATTGCCTCACGAATTAAAGCCAACACGGGTGCAATCCACGGCAAATCATCGTTGACACTCATCGGCCCGCCCATCAGTGCCATGCCACTAAAATCTTGAATAGTTGCAGGCAAGGGCTCGTTTTCGTCTATCTTAACTAATTGCCAGGGAATATTTTTACTATATAAAAACGTGCTTAAATAACCTGGTCCTTCAGTTGCTGCATGACGAAAAATAACAAGTGGTTTCATGTACTTTCTTTCTTAAATTCAATTTTAATTTAAAAGTTATAGCTGTTTCCATTCGCCTAAATTCAAGCCATCTATCGTATAAGGGCCAATTGCGTAGCGAATTAAACGTAAAGTAGGAAAGCCAATTTTAGCGGTCATGCGGCGAACCTGGCGATTTTTTCCTTCTGAAACTTTAATCTCTAACCAACTAGTCGGAATAGCCTTGCGCTCACGTATCGGCGAGTCACGTAGCCATAAGTTTGCAGGCTCTGCGATGCACTTTGCCTGTGCCGGATGCGTGATAAAATCACCTAAATCCACACCCTTTGTAAACGGTAATAAATCCACATCTGCCACAGCACCTTCAACTTGCACCCAATAAGTTTTAACTTCCTTATGTTTTGGATGACTTAAACGGTGTTGTAATACACCATCATCGGTTAAAATAAGCAAACCCTCACTATCTGTGTCTAAACGACCTGCGGCGTATACATCAGGTAAAGCAATGTAATCTTTTAGTGTTTGGTATGGTTCATTTTGGCCAGACTGATGCTTGCTAAATTGACATACAACACCGTAAGGTTTATTGAACAGAATAAGCATTTTATACAGTACTTAAATTTAAGGATTTTTGAATGTCTAACAAAACGAATGTTTCTAAAATCATAGTTCCACCAACTGGCGAAAAAATCACAGTAAACGCAGATAATTCACTCAACGTTCCTAACAACCCTATTATCCCATTTATTGAGGGTGATGGTATAGGCATTGATATCACGCTACCGATGATGAATGTAGTGAATGCTGCGGTTAAAAAAGCCTACGGTGAAAGCAAAAAAATCGCTTGGATGGAAGTCTATGCCGGTGAAAAAGCAACAAAAATGTACGGTAAAGATACTTGGTTGCCAGCTGAAACAATGCAATCTATCAAGGACTATGTGATTTCTATTAAAGGTCCACTGACAACGCCAGTGAGCGGTGGTATACGTTCACTTAACGTAACGTTACGCCAGGAGCTTGATTTATATGTATGTTTACGCCCTGTGCAATACTTTACAGGGGTGCCCAGCCCGGTAAAAGCACCCGAAAAGGTAGATATGGTAATTTTTCGTGAAAATACCGAAGATATTTACGCAGGGATTGAGTGGGCTGCAGGTACCGATGAAGTTGCTAAAGTAATTGCATTTTTAAGTGATATGGGTATGCGTAAGAAAATCCGCTTTCCAGAATCATCAGCCATCGGTATTAAACCTGTATCTATTGATGGTAGCAAACGCTTAATCCGTAAAGCCATTCAATATGCCATCGACAATAATCGAAAATCTGTAACGATTACCCACAAGGGCAACATCATGAAGTTCACCGAAGGTGGCTTTAAAACCTGGGGTTACGAATTAGCCAAAGAAGAGTTTGGCGCAATTGAGATTGATGGTGGCCCATGGTGTAAATTGCCCAATGGTATCGTGATTAAAGATTGTATCGCCGATGCATTTTTGCAAGAAATCTTATTACATCCTAGCGAATATGATGTAGTGACAGCACTTAACCTAAATGGTGATTACATGAGTGATGCATTAGCAGCGCAAGTAGGTGGCATCGGCATTGCTCCTGGTGCTAATTTAAGTGACACCACCGCGATGTTTGAAGCTACACACGGTACAGCACCAAAAATTGCTGGCAAAGACATAGCGAATCCAAGCTCGTTGATTTTATCGGCTGAAATGATGTTACGCCACATGGGCTGGGCTGAAGCAGCTGATTTAGTCTTGCAAGGTGTGGCAAATGCGATTGCATCGAAACGCGTCACGCATGACTTTTCAAGCCAAATGGGCGGTGCAACGCAGGTAAGTAGTTTACAATTTGGTGAGGAAATTATAAAAAATATGTAATGTTGTATTTTGGCTAAGCGGATAACTGGTCAATCAAATAAAAACGGCTCGGAATTAATTACGAGCCGTTTAAAACAGAGACTGTGCTACTAATTAGTGACTACGGGCATTAGCGCTTAGTCTTGCAAGACTAACTTATGATCCTAGCTTAAGCCTTCTGAATATTAGAAGCCTGTTTGCCTTTTGGACCTTCGGTCACTTCAAAACTTACACGTTGACCTTCTTTAAGACTTTTGTAACCAGCTTCAACAATTGCTGAGAAGTGTGCAAACAAATCGTCACCACCATCATCTGGGGTAATGAAACCAAAACCTTTAGAATCATTGAACCACTTTACGGTACCTAATGCCATTTCATACATCCTTACATAACACAAAGGGGGGGGCACCCCAAAAAGTTTGTCTCAAGAAGTAAAGTCGCAATAAAAATAGTGCTGCCTACAAAAAGCTCGAACGCAAACGCCTAGAATTGCTTTTTACTTAGCTTTTTTGCAATTGTCAAGTGTTTTGTATGATTTTATATTTTTGATATTTAACTATATGAGACCTTTGCACGAATCACTAGATTTAGTCCAAATAGCATAAAATGGCATATCACTTAAACACAGACGAGTACCTCTGATTATGGCCTGGAAGAACA
>JAYVMU010000006.1:0-2285 GCA_043758775.1 Methylophilaceae bacterium | reverse complement strand
GGAAAATATCGAGCTGCTTATTCGCGAAAGCGTCTTTATTTGGCAATTGCACCACTTTTTTTGAGTTTTCGTCTGTCGGTTTCATTATTTTACATTCCTAAAATTACTAAAAACCGATTTCAGTTAAATTGGCAGGTACACCAAGATCGCGCTTAATCGGTTCAATTTTGTAATCAGTCAATCCCCCACATTTCAGCACGGTTTTGTGCATCTTCGATTGAGTTAAACTCATTTGGCCATTTAGGGCCTTTGATAGCTCGTTTTTTATGAATGTCCAAATAAAAACGTATCGGCTTTGTAACAAATAACTGTAAAGTTAACTTACTTTAAATGTACACATTTACACATGTAACTATGTACATAAGCACACGTTTCTAGTTAAGGCTTAGGTTGAATCTTACTTAAGATAAAGTCTCGCAATACCGTAGACATCTCGGTATCGTTTTCCAAGCACCATAATTTAAAAGCCTTTCGTTCTTCTTGGTTAAGCTTTACTACAACCCTAGGAGGCTCTTTTTTTTCATCCAGCTTAACGCTTGCAACCAATCTTTCAACGTGAGTTTCAGTTCGGCCAGAAGGGCGTCCAACACTGATTTTTGAAGAAGTAATTGCCATTATTTTTTACTCCAATCAATAAGCTCTTTAACTATTGCTCGCACCTCATACGCAGCCTTGCTTTCAGGCTCTAAATCTAGCGCCGTCGATCCGCTTGTCATAGATGATGGGTAAATCTCTAATGATGTTGTATGCGCGTCCAGTAAACTTAAGCCATAACCATTTTCAATCGCCTTCGCGGTATCTCTAGATAAAATGGTGCCGGTTTTAACGCGGCTTAAAATAAAGGCAACGTCCAACTCAGCACCAATTTCAATCCGAGCTTTAACAATCTCAACTAGCGATTCTGTAGCCCACACATCCAATGGTGACGGGCCAACGGGAATTAAAACCAACTGTGAAACCTTAACTGCGGCCACACTTAGGTCCGCCGCTTTAGCTGCCCCATCGATAATCACGAAGTCGTAGTTTTTACTGAGCGTAGGCAATCCTGCGTACTGAGATACCTTATCCATAGCGACAAGCGGAGGTAAGTCACTATCTTCACCTGCCGCCGCGTGCCAGTCCCTAATTGAACCTTGTGGATCGCCGTCAACTAACAAAACCGTTTTACCTGCTTTTTGTAATCCACGCGCAATGTGGGCGGAGATGGTAGTTTTACCAACGCCACCTTTTTCGTTTAATACTGAGATTATTGGCATGCAGCACAACCCTGTAATTAATGTGTACTTATATTAACATGTGCTTATGTGTTTGTGTACACATGTACATATTATATTTATTCACGGCCATTGCTGTGCCGCATTCTTCACGGATATTTCTTCCTCGCATGCACCACATTAAGCGCCGTCACGCTCGTTGCGTCTTCTTCCAGAATCACAATATAGTTAGGATGGGCAACTAGCTCAAAGGTATTGTCCACTCGGCCAATGCGCCGTGGGAAATTTGGGTCTGCCAATTTTTTCACCTGGTCATCGATATTGAGCCACATGTCAATACCCGCTTTAGGATTGTCTTGCGCGATGTAAGCCTCAATCGCGTCTAAGTCTTCCTGATAGCTTAAGGTGCGGACCACTCGCTTCATAGCGAATCACGCTGCGCTTGCTTGTTGGCACGGATATTAGCCCATTCTTCTGTCTCAATAAGCTGGTTGCTGCCATCGGCCAGACCGGCACGGGCACTGGCCACTTTCTGCGCAATCCAATCATTATGTGAAAGCGCAGCATGTGCCGCTTTTAAACGTACCGTCATATCTGGTCGCGCAGTGCGTGTAGTGACTGACTGGTAATTTGTAGCGTTCACCTCGTACTGCACGATATGCACTTTTTCACGAAGGAACTTGGCAACGGCATCCAGGGAGGAAAACACCCGCTCTTTGATCTGCCCCTCACGGGTGCGTACCGACACCGTACGTTCAACCATGCCGTATTTAACCATCACTTTAAATACGCTCTTATCTGCCACGACAGTGGCATGACGAATGGCATTAGCCTCGACTAAATCTTTCAAGCTTTGTGGTGCAATTAGCATACTCATGATTAATTCACTCACTTTATAATATAGTTTGACTATATTATCTAATAAAGTGAGTAACGCATAGGGGCATACTGCTATTTTTCTTTACATAACACCCGTTACGCGTCGCCGAGCGGCAATAGAACAATTGTTGCTGCACCCTTCTTTCCGCCAAGTTCCAGCAGCAAGTGCGTCTCAACCTCGTAACGTTGTTC
>JAYVMU010000005.1:0-22100 GCA_043758775.1 Methylophilaceae bacterium | reverse complement strand
GCTACAGGGCTAAACATTCACTTTAGCCACCTGAGTAGCTACCTTATATGGTTTAATAGGAGCATGGCGATGTTCAAAAAAATGAGTTCTTCGTCCTTTGATGACTTCTTCAACTCTGAAAAATCGAGTGGTATTCTCTTAATTATTTGTACGTTGTTATCGTTAACCATAACGAACTCTCATTTCGGAATTGCCTATTTAGATTTTTGGCAGTTGCATGTCGCTGGCTTGAGCATTGAGCATTGGATCAATGATGGATTAATGGCTATTTTCTTTTTGCTAATTGGCTTAGAGCTTGAGCGTGAATTTTATATTGGCGAATTATCTGACTTTAGGAATGCACTATTGCCGATAGTAGCCGCAATCGGCGGATTATCCCTGCCTGCGCTGATTCACTTTACTTTTAATAGTGGTACGGCAACTCAAGCCGGAGTGGGCATCCCCATGGCCACAGACATAGCATTTGCTTTGGGTGCATTGGCGCTATTAGGCAGCCGCATTCCAACTTCGTTAAAGGTATTACTTACTGCAATTGCAGTAATGGACGATTTAGGTGCCATTATCGTCATTGCCATTTTTTATACAACAAAGCTATCTATAGCCTATTTAATTGCCTCAATAGCCGTTTTTGGTCTGCTTATTGTGTTGAATAGGTTACGCGTGATGAGCTTGATACCCTATATTGTGGGTGGTGTTGTGATGTGGGTTTTAATGTTGAAATCGGGGATACATGCAACAATTGCTGGTGTTTTACTCGCTTTTGCAATTCCGTTTACTAACAAAGTAGATGATATTAAATCACCCTCACATAAGCTGGAGCATTGTTTACATAAGCCTGTAGCATTTGTTATCTTACCGATTTTTGCCTTTGTAAACACAGGCGTTGTGATTGGTAGTGATTGGTTCCAAAGCTTGTTTTCAACAAACAGCATGGGTATATTACTTGGCTTAACTTTGGGTAAGCCTCTTGGCATTACGCTGGCAAGCTTGCTTGTGGTATCTATTGGTATTTGCCGTTTACCAAGTGATTTAAATTGGAGGCATATTGTTGGCATCGGTATTTTGGGCGGCATAGGCTTTACTATGTCGATTTTTATTACCAACCTTGCATTTGTTGGCGAGCCAGATATTATCAATGCCTCCAAGATGTCGATTCTGCTGGCTTCAGTCATTGCAGGAATACTAGGATTTACTTGGTTAAAAATATTTAGCAAATCTAAAAAAGTAGGCGCTTAGCTATTTTATAAATTTAACTAACTGATTAGTTTCACTAATTACTGTTACCTGCTAATAACATCTTAAAATACAATTCCCACTTCTTTTGTTAGCCCTTTATAATAGCCACTTATTTTAAGTATTTAAGCTTAGTTTTAAACAATCCAAATGAGTCCACTCCAAAAAATTGCAACGGATGATGTACGCATCATTGCTATAAAAGAATTAAAACCACCATCAGCGATGCTGGAGCAGTTCCAAGCCAGTGCTACGGCTACTGATAATATTCTTGCTACAAGATTAGCCATACACAATATCTTAGATGGTGCAGATGACAGGTTGGTGGTGGTGATTGGCCCATGCTCCATTCATGATTATGCAGCAGGTATCGAATACACACAGCGCTTGCTAGAACAGCGCGAGAAATATGCGGCTGATTTATTGATTGTGATGCGCGTCTATTTTGAGAAGCCACGCACGACTGTAGGCTGGAAAGGTTTGATTAACGATCCTTATTTAGATGGTAGTTATCAAATTAGTGATGGCTTGCAACTTGCACGCAAATTTCTGCTTGAAGTAAATGAGTTAGGGATGCCCGCAGGTACAGAGTTTTTAGATACAATCACACCGCAATACACGGCAGATCTAGTGAGTTGGGGGGCGATTGGCGCACGTACCACTGAATCTCAGGTGCATAGAGAATTAGCCTCAGGCTTGTCTTGCCCTGTCGGCTTCAAAAATGGCACCGATGGTAATGTGCGTATTGCCGTAGACGCTATCAGAGCCGCGGCAAGTCCACACCATTTTTTATCGGTGACTAAAGAAGGTCATTCCGCGATTATCTCAACCGCAGGTAATGAGGATTGTCATGTGATTTTACGTGGCGGCAAGACGCCGAATTACGATGCAGCCAGCGTAGAGGCCGCGAGCAAGGTATTAACAAGCTCAGGATTAGTACCTAGAGTGATGATTGATTGCAGCCATGCTAATAGTAGCCGCCAGTATCAATTACAGTTAAATGTGGCAGAAAATGTCGCAGAGCAACTCAGCAACGGTGAAACGCGGGTGATGGGCCTAATGGTTGAATCGCATTTGAACGAAGGACGTCAAGACCATACGCCAGGTTGTACTCTGGAATATGGTAAGTCGATTACTGACGCTTGTTTAGGCTGGGATGCAACATTGACCTTGTTGGAGTCTTTGGCGCTGGGTGTTCAAGCTAGGCGTAAGTTTATCTAGCTAAATAGTTAGCAATCAACTTAATTTTGAGGATTAAGCTGATTGCTACTTAGGCTGCTTTATTCAAGAACACACGTGGGTTACGTGGCGTAATAAATACTTGTTCACCCTCTGCTAAAGCTAGCTCTCTAAATCGCTCACGCGATAACTCAACTTCAATCAGCTCTGCCTTGCCTTCCTGCTCTAATTCAACTCTGACCAATGAGCCGATGGCATGAATATAACTAATAGTGGCTGATAGCGTTTCCCCCTTGGTGTTGCTGCGAGATATCTCGATATCATGCGGACGTACAAATGCCGAGGCGGTTAAATTATCCACTTCATGATGCTCATTTAGAGAAACCTTTAAATCACCAATATGTGCTGTGCCTTGATGCACGCGGCTATGGAATAAATTTACATTACCCAAAAATTGATAGACAAATGGCGAGGCAGGATGGTCATAAACATCTATTGGAGTGCCAATTTGCTCAACATTACCGTGATTCATGACCACAATGCGATCAGCGACTTCCAGCGCCTCTTCCTAGTCATGCGTCACAAATACACTGGTGATGTGTAGCTCATTATGCAAACGGCGCAGCCAGCGACGTAAATCTTTACGTACTTTGGCATCTAATGCGCCAAAAGGCTCGTCCAGCAGCAGTACGCGTGGCTCTACCGCTAACGCTCTAGCTAAAGCAATACGCTGGCGCTGACCGCCAGAAAGTTGCGGTGGGTAGCGGTCTGCCAGCCAGTCAAGCTGTACTAACTCTAATAGCTCGCGTACACGGCGCTTGATTTCAGCATCACTTGGGCGCGTAGCTTTAGGTCGTACGCGCAAGCCGAAAGCTACGTTTTCAAAAACTGTCATGTGGCGAAACAAAGCATAATGTTGGAATACAAAGCCTACATGACGGTCACGCACATCACTATGTGTGGCCTCTTCGCCATTGAAGTGAATGCTGCCAGAATCTGGGTTTTCCAGCCCGGCAATAATGCGCAGCAACGAGGTTTTTCCGCAACCGGATGGACCGAGCAAGGCGACCAGCTCGCCATCAGGCACTTCCAAATTAATATTGTTTAACGCGGTAAATTGCCCAAATGTTTTATTGATATTGCGTATTTCTATACTCATATTATTCCTATATTTTCATCTTCTATTTATTTTGAATTAGCTAAACGGCTAGTCATCAATTTCTGTAGCTCGAGCTGCCTGCCATTCAATAGTGCTTTTGAGTGCCAGCGTAACTAATGCTAGTAAGGCCAGTACCGAGGCAACGGCAAATGCTGCTGCATAGTTATATTCGTTATATAAAATCTCTACATGCAATGGCAAGGTATTGGTCATGCCACGTATGTGGCCAGACACCACTGAAACTGCACCAAACTCACCCATGGCACGGGCGTTGGTTAATATAAAGCCGTACAGCAAGCCCCATTTCACATTGGGTAATGTTACTTTCCATAATATTTGCCAACCTGATGCACCTAAGACTAAAGCCGCTTCTTCTTCATCTTTACCTTGTGCTTGCATGAGCGGAATAAGCTCGCGGGCTACGAATGGAAAGGTGACAAATGTGGTGGCCAATACGATACCTGGTATGGCAAATATCACTTTTAAATCGTGGTCGCTCAACCAACCGCCAAACCAGCCTTGTAAGCCAAAAATCAGCACATAAATTAGACCAGCTACTACCGGTGATACGGCAAATGGCAAATCGATTAAGGTAATCAACAAGCTTTTACCTTTAAATTCAAACTTACTGATGGCCCATGCTGCGGCTATACCAAACACCAAATTGAGCGGCAAGGCGATGGCTGCGGCAATGAAAGTGAGCTTGATGGCAGATAACGCATCAGGCTCAGCAAGCGCTGCTATATAGGTGCCATAACCTTTGCGCAAAGCTTCAGTAAACACCGCCGCTAGCGGCAAGAATAAAAATAAGCTTAAAAATAGTAATACAGTTGATATTAATATCCAGCGTATCCAGATTGGCTCTGCTGTGGCGTGCCTGTTGGCTACTTTATGCTGGTGCTTGGTTAATTGCGAAGTACTTACTGATGTAATAGTGACTGCTGACATGGCTATCTCTTAATCTTAAATATAAAACGTTTAGTGACGACCAGATAAATGTCGATTTGACCACCACTGCAAGCCATTAATCGTGAATAACAAGGCAAACGAAATCAGTAGCATCACCACCGCCACGGCGGTTGCGCCGGCAAAATCGTATTGTTCAAGCTTGGTGATAATAATCAGTGGTGTAATCTCCGATACCATCGGCATATTGCCGGCAATGAAAATTACTGAGCCATACTCGCCTATTGCCCTAGCAAAGGCAAAGCCGGTTAAAAGTGCTGGACCGATGGCGGGTAAAATAACGCGTAAAAAAATCTGTAAACGGTTAGCGCCCAAACTCGCAGCAGCCTCTTCTATCTCGGCCTCAAAATCTTCTAAAACTGGTTGCACTGTACGCACGACAAATGGCAGGCCAATAAAGGTTAGGGCGATGACGATGCCTAAGGGTGTAAAGGCTATTTTGATGCCGTGAGGTTCTAACAGGCTGCCAATCCAGCCATTGGGCGCATAGATCGCAGTAAGTGCAATCCCTGCTACAGCCGTTGGTAGAGCAAAAGGCAGATCGATAAATGCATCAATGAATTTCTTACCTGGAAATGTATAGCGTGTAAGCACCCATGCCGTTGCTAGGCCTAAAAGCGCATTGATGAGCGCCGCAATCAATGAGGCGCCAAAAGTGAGCTTGTAGGAGGCAACCACACGTGGTGACGCAACGGCTTGCCAGAACTCAGGCCAAGTCAGGGTAAAAGTCTTGAAGAATGCGGCTGAAAGCGGAATCAAGACAATCAGGCTTAAATAAAACAAGGTGTAACCCAGGCTTAAATTAAAGCCTGGCAACACATTGCGCGCTTTGTAGATACTTTTTCTATAAGTAATTGCTAAGATAGTCATGGTAATTGTGTTGTTCTAGGCCGCAGCTTTGCTGATGTGAGTAGTGAAGCTATGTTGTTTAAAAGCTTTAGTGGGTTGCAACTCTTTAGCATGTACAGGTTTGCCTAAAAAGAAGCCTTGCAATAAAGTGGCACCAGACGCAATGGCTATATCCAATTGGCTTTGGCTTTCAATACCTTGCACAACAGGCTTTGCCCCTACGTCATTGGCGGCTTGGATTAAATGACGTAAGATTTTTCTTAAACGGTCATTGTTTTCTGCCTGCTGGACCAAACTCACATCAAACTTAATAAAATCTAGTTGGTATTTCCATAAACGATCCAGATGCGAAGCGCGGCCGCCAAAATGATCAATGGCAATTTTGTAACCACGGTCACGATAATTATCACTGGCTTCAGTTAGCTGTTTATCGTGTTCTACTAAGCCCTCATTAATCTCAATTACCACACGGTCCGTCGGCACCGAGTTAGCATGTAGAATGCGCTCAAAGATTTTGCCGTGACCATTTACGGTAGTGAGTAATTTTGGATGGACATTCAAAAATAGCAGGCCATTTTCGGCATAGATTTGGCGGAAATTAAGTACATGCAAAGTGCGACTAACTCGATCGAACTGTACTAGTTTGCCAGTTTGTTCTGCATAAGTCAGCGCAAAGTCAGGATGACTAGCTAATTCGCCACCTAATGATGGACGTATCAGCGCCTCATGACCAACAAGCTCACCGGCTGCGCTGTCATAAATGGGTTGAAATGCACTATTTAACTGTACGCCGATAAAAGTGCTGTTGAATTCACCAGATGACCGTTCGGCCAAGCCGTAATCATCTAAATCGAGCAATAACGATTCTTTAAGTTGTAAGCGTAGCTGCTCTAAATGATTAGGCTGAGTTTGGTTTAATTCAGTTGCTGTAATATTAGTTTGGGTCATGTTGGTATTCCTTTACTTTTGTTTATTTGTGCAAATAATGACTATTATTTGGCATAGATTTGGTCAAATATGCCGCCATCATTTCACATCTTGAGCATCATGCCAACATTGTGCCGTGGCAGCAATTATGCTCAGAAACAGGGGCAAAATTACGCGTAGCACCAGTGGATGATAGTGGTCAGATCTTATTGGCTGAATACCAAAAGCTCCTCACATCACGTACTAAGCTAGTGTCGTTTACGCAGGTTTCAAATGCTCTGGGCACATTGACACCAGCGGCTGAGATGATACATATGGCGCATAGAATCGGTGCAAAAGTATTGCTAGATGGCGCGCAGTCTGTTTCGCATATGCGTACTGATGTGCAACAACTTGATGCAGACTTTTTTGTATTTTCTGGCCATAAGGTATTTGGCCCAACAGGTATTGGTATATTGTTTGGCAAACCAGAATTATTAGCTGATATGCCAGCCTGGCAAGGCGGTGGCAATATGATTCAGGATGTGACGTTTGATAAAACTATTTATCACGCGGCGCCTGCTAAGTTTGAAGCTGGTACGGGCAATATTGCCGATGCTGTTGGTTTGGGTGCGGCAATCGATTATGTAGAGCGTTTGGGCATGGATAATATCGCCCGTTATGAGCATGATTTGCTAGTTTATGCCACGGCAGCTTTGCTTGAGGTTCCGGGCATTCGGTTGATTGGTACGGCAAAAGAAAAAGCGAGTGTGTTGTCTTTTAATTTGCCTGGCTTTAAAAGTGAAGAAGTCGGTGCTGCATTAAATCAAGATGGTATCGCAGTGCGTTCAGGACACCATTGCGCGCAGCCAATTTTGCGTCGTTTTGGTGTTGAAACTACTGTGCGTCCATCATTAGCGTTTTACAATACCTATGCTGAGGTGGATGTATTACAAGTTTCATTATTGCGTATTGCTTCAACTAGAAATGCACATATTTGATTTGTAGAGTTTAGGTTATTATTCTTTGCCACGAAAAAAATCCAGCGACCTAAGGTTGCTGGATATTAGTGGAGATAACTTTATAATTTGTTAAATTCAAATCGCTAACAATTAAGCTAACTTTATTTGGGCTCGGTGTATTGCTAGTGTAGTTTCCATGTTTTTGACTGTTTGTTTAACCCATTTGAGACATTGGGTTTTTCGACAATCACTCTCCATAGTTTCGCCCTCTTTCAGGCTAGTAAGTCTTGCTAGTAAAGTAGCAGAGCCATTCGGCGTATAAACAATCCTCACCCCACGTTTTGCTGCATTTTCTTTAATCTTCTTAGTGAATTTGTGGCTAATCCAATCCGTGATTAGCACGATAAGCTGTGTGTCTTGCGGAATCACCTTATTGCCATCACCAACCTTGCGGCCAGACCAATGATTGATATCGTCTACTTCGAAATGACTGAGGGCATTTTTGATACCTTGAATTTTGTCGCCACCAACTATTAATATGCTACTCATGTGATGCTCCTTTTTGAGGCTTTACCATTAAGTAATGCTGGCGCAATGGTTAATCGCGCCGCTATTATGTTGCATTATTAAATCTAATTACTTGCCGTAAATCTGGTCGAATGTTCCACCATCGGCAAAGTGTACTTTTTGTGCCTTAGCCCAACCGCCAAATGCATCGTCAATATTGACTAAGCTAATGCTTGGAAATTGTTTAGCGTATTTTTTAGCCACTGACTCTAAAGTCGGGCGATAGTAATTTTTAGCCGCAATCTCTTGACCTTCTTCACTGTAAAGATATTTTAAATAAGCTTCAGCCACTGCTCTGGTTTTGCGTTTATCCACTACTTTATCCACGACTGTTACAGTAGGTTCAGCCAAGATAGAAAGTGATGGCACCACGATTTCAAATTTATCTGGGCCTAATTCTTTTTGCGCTAAGTAAGCTTCGTTTTCCCAAGCAAGTAACACGTCGCCAATACCACGCTCAACAAAGGTCGTTGTAGAGCCACGTGCGCCGGTATCTAGTACTGGCACGTTTTTGTAAAGTTTTCCTACAAAAGCTTTGGTTTTAGTTTCATCATTACCGTATTTCTTTTGCGCAAATGCCCAAGCTGCCAAGTAGTTCCAGCGCGCACCCCCGGATGTTTTTGGATTAGGTGTAATCACTGAAATACCTGGTTTGATTAAATCATCCCAATCTTTGATGTGTTTTGGGTTGCCCTTGCGCACTAATAAAACAATGGTTGAAGTATAAGGAGCACTATTGTTTGGCAAGCGTTTTTGCCAATCTTTAGGAATAAGCTTGGCTTTATCATACAATTGGTCTACATCATATGCTAAGGCTAGTGTGGCCACATCCGCATCCAAGCCGTCAATAATAGCGCGTGCTTGTTTACCGGAACCGCCGTGCGAAGCTTTAATTGTGACGTTATCACCGGTTTTCTCTTTCCAATATTTGGAGAATGCGGCGTTGTAATCTTGATATAACTCGCGCGTTGGGTCATATGACACATTGAGCAGAGTTACGTCCGCTGCTGTTGCCACAATCGGGCTGGTAAGTGCTAGTGCTGTGATTAGCGTAGCTAGGTTAAAAAAAGTTTTTTTCATGAGTAATCCTTAAGTCAATTTTGAGTTAGAACGCAAGTTGTAAACGGGTTGACAGAACCTTCTCTGTTGGACGATTCTCGAAATCTGTGCCAGCTGTATTAGTCCAACCCCCGTCAAAACTCGTTTGCTCATAATCCAGTGCGACTTTGAGGTTTTTATTGAGGTACCAGTTAATACCGGCAGCCCATGCTGATGCTTGTCTAACTGAGGCTCTTGGATCTGCATAAGAATTTGCTTGTTGTACAACAGCTGTTCCTGTACCGAATGGAGAAAATGCTTGGTTGTCAACGTTTAGTTCAGCAAAGCGAGCAACAAGCTCCCATGCACCAAGACCTGTGCCATTTGTTAAATCAAACGACTGTTTTGGAGTGGGGTTATTAAAACTAGCATCTTCACCAGTGAGCATCCATGAGGCGACAATTTGCCAAGCATTATTACTCAGAGTACTACTGCGTTTAGTGCCAGCGTTAATTTTGCTGACGCTCTGGTTTTCTTGCACATATTCACCAAATAGACCAAAGGGCCCTGCGTAATAGTAGAGTTGAGGTGAGATACGTAGTTGTTTACCATCGGCAAAAGTGCCACCAGTTGCATTAGATCCTGCGGCTGCTGTACGGTAATTGAAGAAAGTTAATTGACCAAGGCTACTACGAAAGCTGGGTAGATTGCTCTGACTTGGAGATTGAGCAGTGGCTGCATTTACACCCAAACCGGAGCCAGTAAAATTTGTATAAGTTGTAGCTAATCCAAATCCGAGACCCTGCAGTAATCCAGGTGTATTTTTGAACGGTTTAGTGAATACTCGCGCAACAAATTCTTTAGCGCTATTGTTGTCAGTATCGCTGTTGGTATAGTAGTCGGTACCATTACCGTCGATAACACCATCAAATACACCTAAAGCGTAATCGGTTGTATTGTTGGCAACTAGGCCATGTAACTGTAAGCCAATGTCACGGTTGGGAACGAGGTTGTTTGTCAGTCCTGGCGTGATAAACTTGCTGTCCACGTCAGCCTGCAGACGCTCTAGGCCAAAAGGTGTTTTCTGTTTACCAATCTCAACTTGGAACGAAGGTGCAAATTTTGCGTTGACAAAAGCATCTAGAACAATAATTTTACCGTTGCCGAAATCTGGTACAAAGAGGAAGTCATATTTATCATAGATGACTCCCTGAATAATCGGGCGAAATTGTTTGAGAAGAAAAGTATCAGTTGTTTTTATATTAGTGGCATTACTATTGCCGCTTGAGGACCCACTATTATTGATATAGTCTCGCCCATCAGTCTGTATTTGCCCATGAAAATTTAACTGAAAAGCACCGTCCGCGGATTTGATGCCAAAACCTTTTTCACTGGCACTAACTGTTGGCGCTTCCTTTTTTGATATAGCTGCATCTTCACTGGCAATCTCGGTTTTTCGATCCAGTACTTTAACTTTTTGGTCTAGTTCTTGCACGAGTGCACGCAATTCTTCTAATTCAGTGCTGTCGTTCGCGTAAGTAACGCCAGAAAAAATCAACGCGCTACTACCAATAAGCAGTGGGCTGATGAGGGTTGAAATTATAGTTTTTTTAAACAACATGGTAATGCTCCCGCAATCTAATTGAAAAGTTAATGTTATAAAGAGTGTTTGGCTGGTGTATTCGCATTTGGAAAAGGCGACACTACGCTGGAATGTACAAAGCGTACTTTTTCGCGTTTTTCGATTTGCGTTACTCGACCCTCGTGTAGCACTATTTCAATAGAGCCAAAGCCAGAACCAAGTTGCAATTGTTCTACGGCTGTCAAAATTTCTTGTGATACGTCCCGACTAATTTTAGTTTGTGACATGGATAACCTCGGTTTGACTGAATGTGAATGGGCGAACTCGAATGTGTGCACTATAAAGAAGTTATTAATAATTAAAAATACTTTATAAATATAAAAATATAATTAAAAAGAATATAAAGATGAGGTGCGGGTGTTAATTCATTGCTATTAGTTGCACCAGATATACAATTTGTAGAGAGTGATTCCAATTCATTGAATTGATTGCTATAATGCGCATATGTAATAACAAGTGGGCTCTATGCCCATTTTTTATTTCCGCAAACAATAGCGTTGTGTTCACTTTGGGTTGTGGTGTTATAAATAGCGCGTTTGAAAATAGACGGCAAAGTCAATGGTAACGTTGGGGAATATGCACTTATGCAAGACTTGCATACATTAGTAGAAGAATCAGTCACTCAGCTGGGTTATGAGCTAGTGGACTTAGAGGTGTCAAACCGCGGTAAATTATTACGCGTGTTTATTGACAAACTTACGCCCACAGATGCTAAGGACAGCGTCAATATTGACGACTGCGTATTAGTGAGTAACCAGTTGGGCAATGTGCTGTCGGTAGAGCATGATATTGATTACGATAGGCTGGAGGTTTCCTCGCCTGGCATTGATCGTGTATTGAAAAAAGATGCGGATTATTTACGCTTTAACGGTGAGCGCGTGCAAGTGAAATTGCGCTTGCCAATAACTTTGGCTAATAAAGAGCCGCGTAAGAATTTTTTAGGGTTGTTGCGCGGACTTGAAGATGGTTACTTGTTGCTGGAGTGTGATGGCGCAATTGAAAAATTGGCGTTGAATAACATTGACAAGGCGCGCTTAAATCCAGAATTTTAAGTGTTATAAGAATTACAAAAATCAAGATTTTAGACATTAAGTAAATGAATTTTATGCGGAGAAGACCATGAGTCGCGAGATATTATTATTAGTAGATGCCTTGGCACATGAGAAGAATGTGAGTAAAGAAATTATCTTTACTGCATTGGAACTGGCTTTGGCGTCTGCCACTAAAAAGCGTTATCACGAAGATGCTGACGTGCGCGTAGCGATTGATCGTGAAACTGGAAATTATGATTCTTTCCGTCGTTGGACGGTTGTGTCTGATGAACAAGGTATTGATAACGTCGCCGCTGAAATTTACAGTGATAACGAGCGTGCCGCAGGCTTGAATGTTGGCGATGTGATTGAAGACCCATTGGAGTCTATCGCATTTGGCCGTATTGGCGCGCAGGCAGCAAAACAGGTTATTCTGCAAAAAGTACGTGAAGCTGAGCGTGAGCAAATCTTAGAAGACTTTTTAAGTCGTAACGAGAGTTTGGTCACAGGCGTGATTAAGCGTATGGAAAAGGGTAATGCGATTATCGAAATTGGCCGCATAGAAGCTTTGCTACCGCGCGAACAGATGATTCCCAAAGAAAACTTGCGCGTTGGTGACCGTGTACGTGCTTATTTGTTGCGCGTTGAACGCAGTGGTCGTGGCCCACAACTTATTTTGTCCCGCATTGCGCCTGAATTCATTGTGCGCTTATTTGAACTTGAGGTGCCGGAAATCGAAGACGGTTTGTTGGAAATTAGAGCGGCGGCGCGTGACCCTGGCCTACGTTCAAAAATTGCCGTTAAAACTAATGATCAGCGTCTGGACCCAGTAGGTACTTGTGTCGGTATGCGTGGTTCACGAGTACAGGCTGTCACGGGTGAATTGGCTGGTGAGCGTGTGGATATTATCCTGTGGTCGATGGAACCTGCACAATTTGTCATCAACGCCATGTCACCTGCTGAAGTGTCGTCTATCGTGTTAGATGAAGATGCACACAGCATGGATGTGGTCGTGAATGAAGAGCAATTGGCATTGGCCATTGGTCGTAACGGTCAAAACGTACGCTTGGCTTCTGAGCTAACAGGCTGGACGCTGAATATTCTGACCGAAGAACAAGCGGCGACGAAAAATCAAGAAGAATATAGCAATGTCAGCCAATTGTTTATGGACAAGCTGGACGTGGATGAAGAAGTGGCTGATATCCTGGTGCAAGAAGGCTTTAGCACTTTAGAAGAGGTGGCTTATGTGCCACTGGCTGAAATGTCTGAAATTGATGCATTTGATGAAGACACGATTAATGAGCTACGTTCACGTGCGCGTGCCGCATTATTGACTGAGGCGATTGCTAAAGAAGAAAAAGTAGATGCTGCGGCTGAAGACTTGCTAACGATGGAAGGCATGGATGATGCAACTGCGCATCTATTGGCTTCTAAAGGTGTGGCAACCATGGATGATCTTGCGGAATTAGCGGTGGATGAATTGGTCGAGCTGACGAACATGGATGTAGAGCGTGCAAAAACACTCATCATGACCGCGCGTGCGCCGTGGTTTGCGTAGTGAAGCAGTAATATAACGTAGTCAATATAGCCGTAAAGACGTAAAGAATAGACTGGAGCAGTACATGGGACAAACAACCGTAGCACAATTTGCCACTGAATTAGGGCTGCCAACAGCGTTGCTGTTAGAGCAGCTTAAAAGTGCGGGCGTGACTAAATCTGTATCTGAAGATGGTCTAACTGAAGATGATAAAACATCATTACTGGCGTACTTACGTAAAGAGCATGGTGCAGAATCTGCCCCTAAAAGCAAAATTACCTTAACACGTAAACAAAATAGTGAAATCAAGAAGACTGATAGCACTGGCCGGGCGCGCACTATTCAAGTTGAAGTGCGTAAAAAACGTGTATTAGAGCGCCAAGACGGTGTTGTTGAGGTCGAGGCACCTGTAGAGGAAGAGTTTGTTGTAGTGCCTACGGTTATTACACCAGAGCCAGAACCCATCGTTGAAGAGGTTGTTGCTGCACCAGAGCCGGTTGTAGAGCCTGAACCAGAAGTCGCATCGGTAGTGGCTGAGCCAGTTGTCGCAGCCGTTGTGGAAGAGCTTAAGGTAGTGAGAGCGCCTATTACACGTGCTGATTTATTGGGTGCAGACCAAATGGCAATTCGGGAAAAAGAAGCTAAGCGTCATGCGACGTTAGCGGCGATGCAGGCTGAAGACGTGCGTAAGAAACAAGAGCTTGCACAGCGTCGCCTGGATGAAGAAACTAGAAAAATAGCAGAAGCTGAAGCAGCTGAAAAAGCGAAAGTGGCTAAAACAACCAAGTTGTCAGAAGGTACGTTACATAAGCCAGTTTCCAAAGAAGGCGCTAAGCCAGAAGTTAAAGAGGCTAAAAAAGCGACTAAGACCAATAAAGATTGGACTGACAAAGAGAACAAAAAACGTGGTTTAAAAACCCGTGGTGCAACCACAGCCACTACTGGCTGGCGTGCGCCTAAAGGTGGTAAGGGCCGTCATCGTGATGCAGAAGATGATCAGCAGCATGCATTTAATGCGCCGACTGAGGCGATTGTGCATGATGTACTAGTGCCAGAAACAATTTCAGTGGCTGATCTTGCGCATAAAATGGCAGTTAAAGCCAGTGAAGTGATTAAAACCTTGATGGGCATGGGTATGATGGTCACCATCAATCAGGTGCTGGATCAAGAAACTGCAATTATTATTGTGGAAGAAATGGGTCACAACGCACAGGCAGCAGCAGCTAATGATCCAGAAACCTTCCTGGCTGAAGAAGAGCATGCTGAAGCATTATTTGAAGCGCGACCACCAGTGGTCACTGTAATGGGTCACGTAGACCATGGTAAAACTTCATTGCTCGATTACATTCGTAGCAGTCGTGTCGTTTCAGGTGAGGCCGGTGGTATTACACAACATATCGGCGCCTATCACGTAGAAACACCACGTGGTATGGTGACTTTCTTGGATACGCCAGGTCATGAGGCTTTTACCGCGATGCGCGCACGTGGCGCGAAAGCGACAGACGTGGTGATTCTAGTGGTCTCTGCCGATGACGGTGTGATGCCACAGACTATTGAAGCGATTCATCATGCAAAAGCAGCTGGAGTACCATTGGTTGTGGCTATTAATAAGATTGATAAGCCTGATGCAGACCCAGAGCGCGTTAAACTGGAATTGGTATCACACGAAGTGGTACCAGAAGATTTCGGTGGCGATGTTATGTTCAGATCAGTGTCTGCTAAAACCGGTAAAGGTATTGATGAGTTGCTGGAAGCGGTACTTTTACAAGCCGAGGTGCTGGAACTTACAGCGCCTAAAAATACGCCAGCAAAAGGTTTGGTGATTGAAGGCCGTTTAGACAAAGGTCGTGGCCCTATTTCTACAATTCTGATTCAATCAGGTACGCTTAAACGTGGCGATATGCTACTTGCAGGTAGTGCATTTGGTCGTGTTCGCGCGATGTTAGATGAAACCGGTAAAGAAATTAAAGAAGCTGGCCCTTCTATACCAGTAGAGGTTTTAGGTTTGTCTGATGTTGCTAGTGCGGGTGAAGAGGTCATTGTATTAAATGATGAACGCAAAGCGCGAGAAATCGCTCTGTTCCGCCAAGGTAAATTCCGTGATGTGAAATTGGCTAAACAGCAAGCTGCTAAAATGGAAAATATGTTTGATCAAATGGCTGAGGGCGAAGTAAAAACTTTAGGTTTAATCATTAAATCTGACGTACAAGGCTCATACGAAGCGTTGGCAACTAGCTTGAAAAAACTGTCTACCTCTGAAGTTAAAGTGAATATTATTCACACTGCGGTCGGTGCCATTAGTGAGTCTGATGTGAACTTGGCGAGTGCTTCTCAAGCGGTGTTAATTGGTTTTAACGTACGCGCTGACTCTGGTGCGCGCAAGCTGATTGAAACACTAGGCGTAGATGCACGTTATTACAGCATTATTTACGAAGCGGTTGATGAAGTGAAAGCTGCGTTAAGTGGCATGTTGCCGCCAGAACAGAAAGAAAGTGCGATTGGTACCGTTGAAATTCGTGAAGTATTTCGTATTTCCAAAATTGGTGCGGTGGCTGGTTGTTATGTACAAGACGGGGTTATCCGTCGCAATTCAAAAGTGCGTGTATTACGCAACCATGTGGTGATACATACTGGTGATTTAGATTCACTCAAACGCTTTAAAGATGATGTTAAAGAAGTTAAGAATAACTTTGAGTGTGGTTTGTCATTGAAAAACTTTAATGATATTGAAGTGGGTGATCTGCTCGAAGTATTTGAAATTGTTGAAGTAGCGCGTACATTATAAATTCAAATTTTGAATTTATTAGGGAAATAGCAAATGGCTAAAGAGTTCTCAAGAAGTCACCGCATTGCTGAGCAAATGCGCCGCGAACTGGCAGATTTGTTGCAGTTCGAGGTCAAAGACCCTCGTATTGGCATGGTCACCGTGACAGAAGTTGAAGTCACTGGTGACATTGCGCATGCAAAAGTTTTTTACAGCGCAGCGGTGCACAATGATGCGAAAGCTGCATTGGATTTGCAACAAGGTTTGGAAAAATCTGCCGGATTCTTACGTACGCAAGTGGCAAAGCGCATGCTTTTACGCACAGTGCCGCAGCTACACTTCGTGTACGACGCATCGATTGATAATGGCATGAAAATGTCGAAAATTATTGATGCTGCAATCGCTACAGATGCTGTTAATGCCGATGCAGCAGAATTAGCTGCAAATAAAGACAGCAAAAAATAGTAAGTAGCCGCAGTAGCAGGTCTTATATGGTGCAATTTAAGCGCGTTAAACGCCCAGTCAACGGCGTATTGCTACTAGATAAGCCGCTCGGTTTTTCTTCTAATCAAGCCTTACAAAAAGTAAAGTGGCTGTATCAAGCGGCTAAAGCGGGTCACACAGGCACATTAGACCCTTTAGCCACTGGACTCCTGCCTATCTGCTTTGGTGAGGCCACTAAGTTTTCACATTATTTGCTTGGAGCTAAAAAAAGCTATCATGCGACGGTTAAATTAGGCGCCACTACCACTACAGGTGATGCGGAAGGCGAAGTGTTAACTCGCGCTGCTGTTAATGTCGCCCCTGACCAGCTAAATACAGTCACCACGCAATTTATTGGCGATATCACGCAAGTGCCGCCCATGTATTCCGCGCTTAAATTTGAAGGTAAAGCACTGTATGAGTACGCCAGAGAAGGCGTAGATATTGAGCGTGTAGCACGTGATGTGACAATATTTAACATTCAGCTTCTTCGGTTTGAAGGTGATGTGGCTGAGATCACCGTCACCTGCAGCAAAGGCACTTATATACGTACGCTAGCGGAGGATATAGGCGCTGTTTTGGGTTGCGGTGCACATTTAATTGGTTTGCGTCGCACAGCAACAGCGGATTATCAGTTACAAGATGCCGTTACTATTGAGCAGCTTGAAGCGATGAGTTTGGTTGAAAAAGATGCACAATTACTGGCAGTAGACTCATCCTTACAAGATTTCCCAAAAGTGAGTATCAGTATGGATGTAGCGTTTTATTTATTGCAGGGCCAATCGATTTGGCAAAGTAGTGCCGTGACCAAAAATATAAGACCACAAGATGATTTTAGAATATATGACGAATCAGGCAGATTTTTGGGGCTAGGTAAACTACTGGATGATGGAAAAATCGCACCCAAGAGATTACTGAATTTTTAAGTGCAACCTAGCAGTTAGCCTATTTAGTTAAATAACTTATTAATAAATAAAACAATTAGTTAAAACACTTGTTAAGTTTGCGTTATCTAGGTTAGAATGCCCGGTTCATTGTTAATGAATGCTTTCGCGGATCCCCTGCTTTAGCATTGTCGCAAAAAATAGGATTAAAGATTATGGCTACTACAGCAGCTGACAGAGCAAAAATTGTAAGTGAATTTCAACAAGCTAAAAATGATACCGGTTCTCCTGAAGTGCAAGTTGCGCTGTTAACTAGCCGTATTGCTTACTTGCAAGATCACTTTAAAAGTAATAAAAAAGACAACCACTCACGCCGTGGTTTGTTAGCGATGGTAAGTCAACGTCGTAAATTGTTAGACTATCTAAAACGCGAAAATTTAGGTCGCTACCAAACACTAATCGAACGTTTAAGCTTACGTAAGTAAGTAGCTAACGTTAAAGTCATATTATCAATATTGACGTTATTGAGTCATCAGTATTTATTCATGAAGGTGATTAGCTCACTTTTTTGAATGTAATTAAAAGCCGATAGCACTTCTGTGCATATCGGCTTTTTTGTTATGTGTTGTAAAGCATGTGGAACGTAAGTTAAGTGCTGTAAATGTAATTTGTAACAAGTCATTTGCTATTAGCGTTGTAAATAGCAAATATAAGTGAAAAAAGTTGAGAAAAGGAAGAGAAAATGTTTCATAAAGTTAAGAAGAGTATTCAATTTGGTGCGCATGAGCTCACCTTGGAAACTGGTGAAATAGCACGTCAAGCCGATGGTGCTGTGATGGTAAGTTACGGCGACACCGTTATTTTAGTAGCAGTTACTGCAAAAACAGAAGTTAAAGCAGGCCAAGATTTTTTTCCGCTGACAGTAGATTACATGGAGAAAACATATGCTGCGGGTAAAATCCCAGGCAGTTTTTTCAAACGCGAAGGTCGTCCATCAGAAAAAGAAACATTAACGAGTCGTTTAATTGACCGTCCATTGCGTCCATTATTCCCAGATGCGTTTTATAACGAAGTGCAAGTTGTTGCGACAGTGATGTCGTCTGATCCAGAAATTGATGCGGATATCCCAGCGATTATCGGTGCATCAGCGGCGATGGCACTTTCTGGTGTACCGTTCTACGGCCCACTAGGCGCGGCGCGTGTTGGTTATATTGATGGTGCTTATGTGCTGAATCCAACTGCTACGCAAATGCAAGAAACTACATTAGATTTAGTGGTTGCTGCTACAGCAACAGCGGTGATGATGGTTGAATCTGAAGCGAAAGAATTATCAGAAGAAATCATGTTAGGCGCAGTTGTATTCGGTCACGAGCAAATGCAGGCCGTGATTACTATGATTAATGAACTCACAGCAGAAGCTGGTAAAGATGCTTGGGATTGGACACCACCAGCGCCAGATACGGCGTTGATTGAGAAAATGCAAGCAGTTGCAGGTGTGGATGTGAATGCGGCTTTCCAAATTAAAGCTAAAGGTGAGCGCTCTGCTAAGTTAGACGAAATCAAAAATCGTGTAATGAAAGAACTAATCACTGCTGATACTTCAACTGAAGAAGCTAATAAAATTAAAACAGAATTCTTTAATTTAGAAGCTAAAACAGTACGTAGCCAAATTCTAAATGGCGAGCCACGTATTGATGGTCGTGATACACGTACTGTGCGTCCAATCGTTGTGCGCACTGGCGTATTACCACGCACCCATGGTTCAGCACTATTTACCCGTGGCGAAACACAAGCTTTAGTGGTTGCAACACTTGGTACTGGCCGCGATGAACAAACGGTTGATGCATTACAGGGTGAGTACAAAGACCGCTTTATGTTGCATTACAATATGCCTCCGTACGCAACTGGTGAAACTGGTCGTGTAGGTACACCAAAACGCCGCGAAATCGGTCATGGCCGTTTGGCAAAACGTGCGTTAATTGCTGTATTGCCTAGCTTAGAAGAGTTTGGTTACAGCATTCGTTTAGTATCAGAGATTACAGAATCTAACGGTTCTAGTTCAATGGCATCAGTATGTGGTGGCTGTTTAGCATTAATTGACGCTGGCGTGCCAGTAAAAGCACACGTGGCAGGTATCGCGATGGGCTTAATTAAAGAAGGTAACCGTGTTGCAGTGCTAACAGATATTTTAGGTGATGAAGATCATCTAGGTGATATGGACTTTAAAGTAGCGGGTACTGATGTTGGTATTACTGCTTTGCAAATGGACATCAAAATCACCGGTATTACTGCACAAATTATGCAAGTGGCATTAGCGCAAGCTAAAGAAGGTCGTGCACATATTTTAGGCATCATGAAAGATAGCATGAGCAATGCCAACACGGAAATGTCAGCATTTGCACCACGCATTATCACCATGAAAATCAATCCTGAAAAAATTCGTGATGTTATCGGTAAAGGCGGCGCAGTTATTCGTGCGTTAACTGAAGAAACTGGTACTACGATTGATATTGAAGATGACGGTACAATTAAAATCGGTTGTGTGAATGCAGAAGCGGGTGAAGAAGCTAAGAAGCGCATCGCTGCAATTACGGCAGAAGTTGAAATTGGCCAAACTTACGAAGGTACCGTGACTAAGTTGCTTGATTTTGGTGCAATTGTTTCATTGCTACCAGGTAAAGATGGCTTGTTACATATTTCACAAATCGCCCATCAACGCGTGAATGCAGTGGGCGATTTCTTAAAAGAAGGTGATGTTGTTAAAGTTAAAGTGGTTGAAGCTGACGAAAAAGGCCGCGTACGCTTAAGCATGAAAGCCTTGATTGAAGCACCAACTGCGGAAGCGAAAACTGAAACAGAAGCTGATGAGTAATTAGCTTAAGTTGCAGTGTAATAAAAAAGCCCGCTTGTGCGGGCTTTTTTATTTAATTAATTAACTTGAGAGCGCTAATTATTTAAATTTAACTTGATACTTACTTAGCGACTTGTCTTTCACGCATTTCATCCAATGTTTTGCAATCAATACAAAGCGTAGCTGTAGGGCGTGCTTCTAAGCGTTTTAAGCCAATTTCGATGCCGCAACCTTGACAATAGCCATATTCGCCAGCATCAATATTACGTAGGGTCTCATCAATTTTTTTAATCAATTTACGCTCGCGGTCACGGTTGCGAAGTTCTAGCGCCATATCAGACTCTTGGCTAGCACGATCGTTAGGGTCGGCAAACATGGTGACTTCGTCTTGCATGGTATGCACAGTACGGTCTATGTCGTGGCTAAGCTCATCTTTCCAGCCATTCAAAATCTTCCGAAAATGATTTAACTGAGGCTTGCTCATGTAATCCTCGCCAACTTTAGGTTGGTAAGGGGTAAATTGTTTGGTAATAACTTCGGCCATGATGTAAATCCTATGAAGTGAATCTTATCGCTAACTTAATATTTGAGCTTTAACCTTACTAGGTTTTACTTAATTATCTATTTTTGTCTCATCTTTAAGACAGCGAACCATCAAAATAACCGCGCGAGTTTACACTGATTAGTGTTTCTATGCAAAGTTAGTAATAAAAATATAAAAAATTAGTTTGACCTGGCTTCTGCGAGCTCCTGAGCTAATAGTGTATTTTCCATCAGTGTAGCTACGGTCATTGGGCCTACGCCACCTGGTACAGGTGTAATGTAGGATGCACGCTCCTTTGCCACTTCAAAATCTACATCGCCGCAGATGCTGCCATCGGCTAGGCGGTTAATGCCGATGTCAATCACCACGGCGCCAGGTTTTATCCAATGCCCTTTTATTAAGCCTGGTTTACCAGCTGCCGCAACAATTAAATCAGCATAGCTTACTTGAAAGGCTAAGTCCTTGGTGTGGCGATGACAGCAGTTCACAGTGCTGCCTGCAAGTAATAGTTCTAGTGCCATCGGGCGGCCCACATGATTGGATACGCCTACTATCACGGCATCCAAGCCCATCACATCGATACCTGTGGCTTGCAGCAACTTCATCACACCATAAGGCGTACATGAGCGCAGTGTGGGCTGGCGGACAGTCAGCTTGCCGATGTTATAAGGGTGAAAGCCATCAACATCTTTATATGGACTGATACGCTCGATGATATTTTCATCTTTAATTTGCGGTGGCAATGGGGCTTGCACCAAAATACCATCAATACTGTTATCGTTGTTCAGCTCATCAATCAGTGCATAAAGTTCAGCTTCAGTAATCGTAGTAGGCAAATCGTAAGCAATTGAGCGTATACCAACCTTTTCACAAGCCAAACGCTTATTACGCACATAAATAGTAGAGGCAGGATCAGCGCCAACCAGTACTACGGCAAGGCAAGGTGCACGCTTGTTAGCTTTTACGCGTGCCGCAATCTTATTTTGTAATTCATTAAGCAGGTCTTCGGCAATTGCCTTACCATTGATAATTTTAGCTGTCATTGCAATATTTTGAATAATTTATCAAATAAAAGCGTTATTTTAGCATATTAGAATTGACCTCTAGGCTGGATTGCGCTATATTTCTGCCTCTTCGGCGTGTAGCGTAGCCTGGTAGCGCGCCTGCTTTGGGAGCAGGATGTCGGGAGTTCGAATCTCTCCACGCCGACCAATTTTTATTAAAGCTTTTTAAGTGCTAGAAACCAGATCTAGTGCTAGTTACAGCAAAGCTTTAATGCAACTGGTTTACCCGAATGAATGGTAAGAGCAATGTAACCCAATCTGCCCGTAGCTCAACCGGATAGAGCACCAGCCTTCTAAGCTGGGGGTTACAGGTTCGATTCCTGTCGGGCAGACCAATTTTTGTTTTACTCGGTTTGTTTCAATGGTGGCCGTAGCTCAGTTGGTAGAGTCCAGGATTGTGATTCCTGTTGTCGTGGGTTCGAGCCCCATCGGCCACCCCAT
>JAYVMU010000004.1:0-11116 GCA_043758775.1 Methylophilaceae bacterium | reverse complement strand
TCCTCCTCAATGCCGGAGGTTACAGCAGAATTTCCAATATTGGCATTGATCTTCACCAAAAAATTCCGGCCGATGATCATCGGCTCCAATTCAGGATGGTTAATATTTGAGGGAATAACTGCCCGGCCAGCAGCCACTTCCTGCCTGACAAACTCAGGTGAGATGCTTCCTTTCGGTGTATTGGCGCCAAAGCTAAATCCCGGATGCTGTTGAATCATCGACCTGTATTGTCCATTCAGCTGGTCCTTAAGGCATTCACTTTGTTGGTTTTCACGAATGGCAATATATTCCATTTCTGGCGTAATAATACCTTGGCGTGCGTAATGCATTTGGCTGACGTTTTTGCCTTTTCTAGCGCGTAGCGGTTTGCGTGTGAGGTTAAAACGCATCGCACGTAATTCTGGATCCACTAAACGTTGTTGGCCAAATTCTGAGCTTGGACCATCTAACTGTTCGGTATCGTTACGCTCTGCTATCCAACCAGAGCGTACTGTGTTTAAGCCGCTACGAATATCAATTTTAACGTCTAAGTCTGTATATGCGCCGCTGGTGTCATAAACAACTACTGGCGCGTTGGTATCAGCGCCAAACATAGAAGGTGTATCACTTAAGCTAATTTCACGGAAAGGCACTTGAATATCAGCACGTGAACCTTGCACATAAATTTTGCGTGATTTAGCAAATGGCTTAATAGTATCAGGATCAATTTGAGCGGTTTCGCCATCAAATTGGGCTAGATTCTTATGTAGATTTTTATCGGTGGCGTTCAATGGGTGTTCCTTAAGGCTAAAAACATAAGGAACACAGTTGGCCTGCATTCCCTACGGCGGCATGACCCGCATCAGGTTCAAAGGGTGTATCTCACTGTAATTTTGGCAAGTTTTGCATAAATTACAGACCCCTAGCAATAGCTGTAAGGTACGCGAAACCCCTTTAAAAAGCAAGTTTCTTGTGTATTTTATGTCCCTAACTCATCTTAATTTTAAGACAGTTTATGTTGATAAAATAGCGAGTTATCGCTATCCTTATAGGGATTAAGTTAAAGCATAAATTTGTGTGACTTACATAAAGCTTGCCGAGCTGGTAATAAAATCAAGGCAGCAGCTAAGTTAATTGTAATAAAACTAAAAACTTTTAAATTAAAAATAAGGTAACTAGTATGATTTTAATTGCTTCTTATTATATTGTTGCGATTCTTGCGTTAATTTTACACTTCACTGGCCACCTAGAGCGCTGGGGTATGAGTTGGATTTTATTGGTGTTAGCAGTGACGGTGTTTCCCGTTGTTTTATTTCTATAAACGCAATCTTTCTCTAAAAGTTTTATTGCCTATACATTAGTAGATATACTCAAGCTTAATGATTAAATTATTTACTTAGCATTCAATGTTTGAACTCAATTTAAACTTCTAAGTCTTAAATAATTGTTACAAATTTTATGGCCAATTTCCACACTCCAGTTTAAGCCACTGCTTTATTTCTCAACATAGACAGCACCTTATCAAAAAAGGCTTTAATTCGTGATTCATCACCTGAGCAAGCAAGCGCGTTATCAGATTCCATTTTTTCTATTTTTGTCATTGATGGCAATCGCTATTTGGGTATTGCTACGGATTGTGCTATGGCTGCATGTGGGTATAGCACAACTCACAGTTGGCCAGTTTGTGCATACGTTTGTCTTGGGAGTATGGTTTGATTTAGGTGTGCTAGCTTATTTAGTAGTGCCGTTTTTATTGCTGTCTGTTGTGTTGCCTAACCGTTGGCGGACAACAAAATGGATGCAAATAACGCGCTGGGTGCTGGCTTGGGTGGTCACCTTTGCTTTGTTATTTGGTGCAGTGTCTGAGTTCATTTTCTGGCAAGAATTTACTACACGCTTTAATTTTATTGCGGTGGATTACTTGATTTACACCAAAGAAGTCGTCGGTAATATTCGTGAATCTTACCCCGTGCCATTAATACTTACTATCATCGCCTTGGTCGCTTTGGCGCTTATTTTAGTAGCGCGACGCTATGTTGGTTTTACTAATACAGCTTATTCGTTTAAAAAGAAGTTGGCTTTTTTAGCGGCCATTATTATCTTGCCCATATTGAGTTTTAAGCTCGTCAATGTAGACCAGATGAAAGTCGGCACTAATGCGTATGCCAGTGAGTTATCCGGGAATGGTTTATTTAGCATTAGCGCCGCCATGCGTCGTAATTCGCTAGATTACGATAAGTTCTATAAGACAATTCCAGAAGATGAAGCTGTAAAAGTTTTGGCTAGTATTGGCGTGAATCGTGTGCCAACAACACAAATTGTTTTAGATACGAATTCAACAAGTGCGAGCAAAGATGATCTGAGTAGCTTAGGTCCGTTTAGCCGTCGTCCAAAAAATGTGGTACTCATTTCAGTCGAGAGTCTCTCCGCCGAGTTCATGGGTATTTTCGGTAATAAAGAGAACTTAACACCTAAGCTAGATGGGATAGCCAAACAAAGTTTAGTATTTGATAAGCTGTTTGCTACAGGCACACGCACTGTCCGTGGCCTGGATGCGTTGACTATCGCCATTCCGCCTATCCCAGGGCAGGCGGTGGTGCATAGACCTAACAACCAACATTTGGCCAGTATCGGCGAATTCTTAAAAGCACAAGGCTACGCGACCTATTGGATTTATGGTGGTTATGGCATATTTGATAATATGAATAACTACTTTGGCGGCAATGATTATAAAGTGGTTGATCGCACAGACTTTGATGCAAAATCCATCGCTGCTGAAAACGTATGGGGCGTGGCAGACGAAAGTCTGTTTAATAATTCGCTTAAAGTATTTGACGATAATGCGCAGTCAGGCAAGCCATTTTTTGCGCACATTATGACTACAAGCAATCATCGACCATTTACATTTCCCGATGGACGTATTGATTTGCCGCAAGGGCATCGTGAAGGTGCGGTGAAATATACCGATTATGCGATTGCAAAATTTCTGGATGATGCAAAGTCTAAACCGTGGTTTAAAGATACTTTATTTGTGATTGTGGCTGACCATTGCGCCGCTGTTGCAGGTAAAACTAAGTTGCCAGTGGCTAAATATCATATCCCATTAATTTTTTACGCTCCTGATATGCTAAAAGCCGGGCATTATGACCGCGTGGTCAGCCAGATTGATATTGTGCCTACCTTGCTGGACGTGCTTGGAGTAAAAGGTAGTGAGCATTTTTATGCGCAATCTATGTTTAAAGCAGAAGCCGCACATGCGCCACAGCGTGCTTTTATTAGCAATTATCAAGAGTTAGGTTATTACAAGGATGACACACTCATTGTGTTATCTCCTAAGAAAAAAACTGAGGCGTTTAAGGTTGACCCTGTAACTTTGGACTCCACGTCTACAGCGGTTAACCCTGCACTGCTCAATGAGGCAATTGCTTATTACCAGACTGCATCGCACGCATTTAAGCATGGTGATTTAAAAGCGGGTTTTGTAAGATAAAGTAATTTCCTTAATACAATAGTTCTAATATAGCTCGGTTGCATCAAATTATGGTCACCTCAAGCTATAATGGTTAAAAATCAACGAAGGTCATGACTGATGAACGCGAGTAATACAGAGAATGTACTGACTAATGAATTAGCCAGATTTAATATGATAGAACAGCAAGTCCGTACTTGGGAGGTGCTAGATCCTGTAGTCTTAGGCTTGTTGGCGTTGGTGCCGCGCGAAGCTTTTGTTGCAGAAGCTTATCAGGGCTTGGCGTTTGCCGATATTGAATTGCCGATTGGGCACGGCCAAACCATGCTTTCGCCTAAGTTGGAAGGGCGCATTTTGCAAGCGCTCGATATTCAGAAAGCCGATAAAGTGCTCGAAATTGGCACCGGCTGTGGTTACTTTACCGCGCTGTTAGCAAGTCTCGCGCAGCAGGTAGTGTCGGTAGAAATTAATGAAGAACTCAGTCAGTTAGCGGCTAAGAATCTAGCGCAACGGAATTTAACTAATGTCACATTAGAAGTAGGCGATGCTGCAAGTGGCTGGGATGCGCACGCGCCTTATAATGTCATTGTTTACACGGGCTCATTACCCATAGAGCCGGTAGGTCTACGCAAGAACCTTGCAGTTGCTGGCAGTTTATTTGTGGTATTAGGTGACGCGCCAGCGATGCAAGCAACGCTGATTCGTCGCTTGTCTGAAACAGGATATCAACAAGATGTGCTGTTTGAAACTTGTTTGCCAGAGCTAATTAACGCAAAACAGCCGCAGCGCTTTAAATTTTAAGCATAAATTCTAAGGCGCTAAAATTGAGCCTAATCACCACATCTGAACTTAGCCAGCTTGTTATTATTGACGTGCAAACGCGCTTAGCGGCTGTGATGCCCAACGATGCTATGCAAGCCGTGGTTAAAAATTGCAGTATTTTGTTACAAGCTGCCAAATTACTTGAAGTACCCGCAATAGTCACCGAGCAATACCCACAAGGGTTGGGTGCCACTTTGCCTGAGTTGGCGACTTTATTAGATGACAGAAGACCTATAGAAAAAACTTCTTTTTCTTGCGCTAACGAGCCGAAGTTTAATGCAAAATTAACTTCAGACAGATCGCAAGTTGTTTTAGCGGGTATGGAAGCGCATATTTGTGTGCTGCAAACTGCATTAGGCCTTGTGCAAAGCCTTGGTAAGACCTTCGATAAGCCTGCACATCAGATTTTCATTGCAGAAGATGCGATTATCTCGCGTAACCCCAGTAATAAAGCCAATGCGCTGGCTCGCATGCGTGATGCCGGTTGTATTATCAGCAATACGGAATCCATTGTGTTTGAATGGTTAGGCGTTGCCCAAGGCGATGTGTTTAAGCAAATCAGCCGACTTATCCGTTAAGCCAGTTGGGCTTAATATCTAAGCACCGTATGAACTGGAAAACGCTGCTTTTCCTTGCGCTTATTGCGTATGGTGGCTATCATACGTGGCAAAAACGTGTGGTGAGTTATGCGCTTGGCGTTGTTGCTCCTGCAGATCCCGTTCAAACTGACCCTGATAGCAGCACGATTATTAGCAAGAAGCTCTATAAGATTAAACCCTTAGCTGATTTTGAGATTGAAGCGCGTGTACTGGCAGCAGAGCATTCTCATATGGATAAATTTGCTGATTTAATTCCCGTTGATTTAGCCTTGGGCTGGGGTCGAATGTCGGACGAATCCATATTAAAAGACATTAAAATAAGCCAAAGTAACCGTTTTTATTTTTGGCATGTAGATAATTTTATAATTCCGCGCAAAGAAATAGAAACACATAGTGCTAATATGCATATGATTCCAGCGGATGAAGCTATAGAAAAAACGCTCAATGCGGTGCGCGTAGGGCAAGTGGTTAAAATTACAGGCTACTTGGTTGAAGCCATATCGAATGATGGTGCACACTGGCGTAGTTCCCTAACCCGCAATGACACAGGTGCAGGCGCATGCGAGTTGATTTTAGTGAAGTCGGTGAGCGTGCATTAGGCATTTAAGGTGCTTGCTAAGAGCGTAATAATGCGCTGTGTAGCACCCGTTTCCTTGTTTGTAAATTGTATGGCCGCTTGACTCATGCTGGCGGACATTTCTGAATTATTCAATAAATCATGCAGTTTAGCCGCTAAATCTTGGCTGTTTTGTACGCGTAAAGCTGCACCTTCTTTAATTGCTTGCGCTGTTGCACTGGCAAAATTATGTGTATGCGGACCAATCAAGACAGGCTTGCCCATGGTGCAGGCTTCAATTAGATTTTGTCCGCCTAAAGGCAGCAAGCTCCCGCCAATAAATGCAACATCACAGGCGGCATAATAAGTAAATAGCTCGCCCATGGTGTCGCCCAGCAATATTTTGGTAGTGGGTGATATTGCTTTGTTGAGTGTTGATTTGCGTTCAAAAGTCCAGTTTTGCTTGGTAAGTAAAGCCGCAACTTCATCAAACCGTTGTGGGTGACGTGGCACAATGATAGTGAGTAAGTTGGTGATATTGGTTTGAGTTAGTGCTTGTAAAATCAGTTCTTCTTCATTGCCACTGGAATCGCTGCGTGTGCTGGCGGCTAAAAATACTGGCCTATCTTGCCCGATTTGCGTGCGTAATTGCTGGCCTAGTTTTACAGCATCTTGTGGGGGTGCAACATCAAACTTTAAATTACCTAAAACACTTATATTATTTGCACCTAATTTCTTCAAACGCACAGCATCTTGCGGTGTTTGTGCAGCTATTGCTGTTAAGTTACTTAACCCGTTACTCACTAGTTTACGAATTTTCTGATAGCCAATGGTTGATTTTTCGGACATGCGGGCATTCACTAGTAGCAATGGAATATGGCGATTTTTACACTCGGCGATTAAATTAAACCATAGTTCGGTTTCGAGTAATACACCAACGACTGGTGAAAAATGCTTTAAAAATCGCTTAACTGCAAATGGCACATCGTAAGGTAAATATACGCGGTTAATCGTGACGCCAAATAAAGTTTCGCTAGTGGCACGTCCAGTGGGAGTGGTGTGGGACAGCAAGATTTGGTGGTTAGGATATTGCAAAAGTAGCGCTTTAACTAAAGGCCCTGCGGCGCGAGTTTCACCAACTGATACGCAGTGCAGCCAAATAATAGGTTTATATTTATTAAACTTATTGGCCGAGTAAAAACCAAAACGTTCGCCCCAGTGCTGTTTGTATTCTGGTTGTTTGATACCACGCAGAAAAAGCTTAATTGGCGCAAACGGCAGTAATATATAAAGTAAAAATGTGTAAATCGTGCGTGTCATGGGTATATTTTCTCACAATATTTGTCTATACAGTTTATGGTGCAATTTTAGGGTGTGTTTTTTTGCAAAATAATAATTTTTGCGATGTTAGTGACTACTTACTCAGAATTTAAGCAAGCCTTTATTTGGGTGCATCAATTAGCAGTCATTTGAACGCTTATACGATACGTTATTTAGCTAAATTATTTTGTAAAATGCTCTTGTGTAAACCACAATTAAATGATTAAATTCATACAAGAAGCACAACATATTGTGGTTGTATCAGTTTTTTGATCACACAAATTGTTTAATGAATAAAAACACGGGCTTAGCCGATTTTACAGGCTGGGCTCAAAATACTTAGGGAGTTTACCCATGCTAAAAGCAGTTGAAGCTAATTCAGAACCCAATGCAATTTCCAATAATAACGATGTATATGCCATTCCCGTTCAGCCTGTTTCATTAGACATTTGGGATAAAAAATATCGCCTTAAAACTAAAACAGGTGAGCATGTTGATCAAGATATGGATGCTTCATATGCGCGTGTTGCACGTGCCTTAGCGGATGTAGAAACAGAAGAAAAACGTGCCGAGTGGCATGAGAAATTTCTATGGGCGCTGCGTCGTGGTGCAATCCCAGCAGGTCGTATTACTTCTAATGCTGGTGCATTGGAGCATAAACCAGCTACTTCAACCATTAACTGTACGGTTTCCGGCGTCATAGAAGACAGCATGGATAACATCCTCGGCAAAGTGCACGAGGCTGGCTTAACGCTGAAAGCAGGCTGTGGTATTGGCTATGAATTTTCAACATTGCGCCCAAAAGGTGCATTTGTAGCAGGCGCGGGTGCCTACACTAGTGGCCCGTTAAGTTTCATGGATATCTACGACAAAATGTGTTTCACCGTGTCTAGCGCAGGTGGCCGTCGTGGTGCACAAATGGCGACATTTGACATTTCACATCCTGACGTCACGGACTTTATTAAAGCCAAACGTGAAAACGGTCGTTTACGCCAATTCAATCTATCATGCCTAATCACTAAAGAGTTTATGGAGGCAGTTAAGGCGGATAGCGAGTGGAAGCTGGCTTTCCCTGTGACAGAAAAAGAAGCGATTATTGATGGCTTAAACGTCAATGATGATCATCAAATAGTGTGGCGCGAGTGGCCAGTAAAAAATAAATACCTGACCAAAACTGAAGGTATTGATGCTGGTAAGGTGGCCTGCCGTGTATATAAAACCATTAAAGCGCGTCGTTTGTGGGATGTGATTATGTCCAGCACTTATGACTTTGCTGAACCGGGCTTTATTCTGATTGATCGCGTTAATGAAATGAACAACAACTGGTTCTGTGAAAATATCCGTGCAACCAACCCATGCGGCGAGCAACCATTGCCACCTTATGGCGCGTGCTTGTTAGGTTCAGTTAACCTGACTAAGTTTGTGAAAAAACCATTTACTGATGGCGCTTACTTCGACTGGGCTGAATATCATGATGTCATCGCCATATTTACACGTATGCTCGATAATGTAGTTGAAATCAACGGCTTGCCGTTGCAACAACAACGTGACGAAATCGCGCGTAAGCGCCGTCACGGTATGGGTTATTTAGGTTTAGGCTCAACACTTACCATGATGAAAATGAAGTATGGTGATGAAGCTTCACTTAAATTTACCGAAGAAGTCACCCGTGTGATGGCCGAGGTGGGTTGGGAAGTTGGCGTGCAATTAGCCACTGAAAAAGGTCCAGCACCGATTATGGATGAGAAGTTTGAAGTAACAGCTGATATGCTGGCAAAACGCCCAGAAATGGCGGCAGATGGCATTAAAGTAGGCAGTAAAATTGCAGGTAAAGTGTTGCTTGGTAAATATAGCCGTTACATGCAGCAATTCCCAGAAGGCTTGCGTAAGCAAATCGCAGAAAAAGGTGCGCGCTTTACGCATCACAGCTCAATTGCACCAACGGGTACTATTTCATTATCACTTGCTAATAACGCCAGCAACGGCATTGAGCCTAGCTTCGCTCACCATTACGCACGTAACGTGATTCGTGAAGGTAAAAAATCAAAAGAAAAAGTCGATGTATTCTCTTTTGAGCTATTAGCGTATCGCGAGCTGATTAATGCTAACGCCATGCCATTTAGCGATAAAGCTGAAGAACAATTGCCAGATTACTTTTTAGATTCATCAACCATTCAAGCTAAAGCGCATGTGGATATTCAAGCTGCGGCGCAAAAATGGATTGATAGCTCAATCTCAAAAACCATTAACGTGCCGACTGATTACGATTTTGAAGATTTCAAAAATATCTATCTGTATGCGTATGACAAAGGTTTAAAAGGCTGCACAACGTTTAGATTCAACCCAGAAGCATTTCAAGGCGTATTGGTCACCGAGAAGGATTTGGAGAATACCACCTATAAATTCACGCTAGAAGACGGCACAGAGTTAGAAGTTAAAGGTAACGATGAGATTGAATATGATGGCGAAATTCACTCAGCGGCAAACTTATACGATGCGTTAAAAGAAGGCTACTACGGTAAGTTTTAATTTAAACCTTATCAGGAGAAAAATCATGGCAATTAAAATTGAAAAGAAAATCACAGGTTACGGCTTAGTTACCCCAGAAAGCAAAGCGGAGCAAGCCACTAAACAAGCCGAAGCAATACAAAGAACGGCTGAAATCGTGCAACTAGGCGAGCCACTAAGTCGACCAGATATTTTGGTTGGTAGTACTTACAAAATAAAAACGCCAGTTACTGAGCATGCGCTATACATCACTATTAACGATGTAGTGATGAATGAAGGCACGCCGCAAGAGCATCGTCGTCCATTTGAGATATTTATCAACTCCAAAAACATGGAGCATTTTCAGTGGATAGTGGCGCTTACTCGCGTCATGTCTGCTGTGTTCCGCAAAGGTGGCGATGTCACGTTTTTAGTTGAAGAACTTAAAAGTGTGTTTGAACCAAGCGGCGGCTACTTTAAAAAAGGCGGCAAGTTTGTACCAAGTTTAGTGGCGGATATTGGTGAAGTGGTGGAAAAGCATTTACAAAACATCGGCATGCTAAAAAAACCAGGTTTAGATGAACATCAACAAAAATTAGTGGATGAAAAGCGCACCGAATATTACGAAAATCATGCGCAAAAAGGTGAAGAAGTAAACGGTGAGGGCTTTCCTAAAGGCGCGCAGCTTTGCCATAAATGCAACACCAAAGCTTCTATCGTGATGGATGGGTGTTTGACTTGCTTGAATTGTGGTGAAAGTAAGTGTGGATAATTTGAGTAGTTTTGTAGTGTGTTGACGCGTGTAAGCGACCCCATAAGTCGCAAGTTTGCCCTCATAAGTTGCAATCAAAGACTTCATAATACACAACTTAAACGTAACATTTTATAGTGAGATACTAGATGAAATCCTACACACTTAAGAAAAATGGTGACACTGAAGAACTGCATCTGTTTGAAGGCGATATGACAACTGAAGGTTGTACATCAAACTCAAAGTCTATTTGTAAGAAGATGGATAAATCTGAAAGTGGAGGAAATGTTTTTGCTTGCAAAAATGATAAAGATGCAAGAACTAAATGCGCTGAATCAGGAAGAAAAGTGTGTGGCATTTGTGTGAGCCATCTTTATACTACCTATAATTAGCATAGCCCAAATTTGGCTATTTTTACTATCTTTAAAAGTGACAATTTAAGATATTAGATTAGTCCATTTCCTGCGTAAAACTGCACCTCTATTTGAAGACAAATAGCTAGCAGCCCCTCGATTAGCATCTATAGATTCCAGAAAATCCCGTTTTTGTCCTTTGATACCCTTCGCATGAAGCACTTTAAGCGCTTCTTCTGCTTTGTCTAGTTGTCTTACGTAAGTATCGATAGTTTCGTCAAAGGTCTGTTTAACCGAATTTGTTGCTTGATGGTGAAGGCATTGTAAATAATGGCGAAATGCCTGTTGCTCAGTAAAGCCGGCCAATTGTGGCTGTGGAGCTGTAAATAACTCGTCTGCGAAATTACTACCATATACATCATCTGTTCGGAGATTATCTAGCACTCCAGTTTTCTTAGCTAAATCCAGATAACCTATTTTATATTCAGAAAATAAATGTGGAGCGTAGTACCAAATCGATCGCTGTTTAATTTCATCATCATCTTGTAATATAAATTTTTCTTCGTTAAATGACCTGACATTCATCCAAGTTCCTGATCCAATTGCAGTTGCTGCTGAGCTTGCCACTAAAAGCATCTGGTGATTACAATAGCCTACAATAACTTGTTTACCAGCTAATCTTTGGGTATTATGGCCCATCGTGACCAGTCAAAACGGTCTAACGTGACCGCTGATTATGGTCTATCGTGACCAGCTAAAACGGGTTATCGTGACCGATTT
>JAYVMU010000003.1:0-22599 GCA_043758775.1 Methylophilaceae bacterium | reverse complement strand
CTCATTAAAGTAGATGTAGACCAGTTTTATGGCATTAAGATTGAGGAATTCCCTGCACAGATTGCTCAGGTAGCGCTATGGCTAACTGACCGCCAAATGAACATGAAAATTTCAGAAGAGTTTGGTGCTTATTTTACCAGAATACCGCTAAAAGCCACGCCACATATTGTGCATGGTAATGCGTTGCAATTAAATTGGGCAGCGGGCGGACGATTATATCAATACAGTGAAATAAAATGTGCATTTGTTTCAACCAATAACATTACGCAGGGCGAGCCCCATGCGGTAAAAGCGGCAAATATCAATCCATACTTAGCCGATGCGCTTAATTTAGTAATGTTACCCTGTAGCACATCCTTCTATAATGTTTCACCAATGATTAATGGTAGTAAGCCAACTGATGGTGGAAATTTAATATTATCAGCAGATGAACGGGCTGAGTTGTTAATTAAAGAGCCAGTAGTAGAACATTGGATAAAATTATTTGCGATGGGGATGAGTTTATCAACGGTATAGCGCGTTATTGTTTATGGTTGGTGGATTGCCACCACAAATTTTGCGTGCTACGCGCGAAGTGATGAAGCGTATAGAGGCGGCTTACGGCTATAAAGGTGCAGCAACGGATGCTGTACGTGTAGCATTTTTGTTTGAGCGCTATCAGCAACTCGCTAGCTTATTGCCTGTTGAAAAAGTTAAAAAGCCAGCAAAAATAACAAAAATCAAGTAAATTGTTTCACGTGAAACATAACTAATTTCTCATTTTTGCGTACGCTTTTTAATGACCTGCGTCACGCTTTGCGTTAAACTTTCACCTCTTTGTAAATAAAGCGTTTTTGACCAAAAACGCTCGTGTAATAAGATGAATTTTCCAGACATTTTTGATGTAATTGTCGTTGGTGGTGGCCATGCAGGTACTGAGGCCGCGTTAGCGGCTGCACGCATGGGTCAAAAGACTTTATTGTTAACACACAACATCGAAACTTTAGGTCAAATGTCGTGTAACCCTAGTATTGGCGGTATCGGCAAAGGTCATTTGGTTAAAGAGATTGATGCGTTAGGCGGCGCGATGGCGGCTGCAACCGATGAAAGTGGTATTCAATTTCGCATATTGAATTCAAGCAAGGGCCCTGCGGTGCGTGCAACGCGTGCTCAGGCTGACCGTATTTTGTATAAGGCCGCGATTCGTCATCGCTTAGAAAATCAAGCTAATTTATGGCTTTTTCAACAAGCGGTAGATGATATTATTTTAGATGGTGATCGTGCGGCAGGCGTAGTGACGCAAATTGGTTTACGTTTTGCTGCAAGAGCAGTGGTGCTAACCGCTGGTACATTCTTGGGCGGCTTGATTCATGTGGGTCTGCAAAACTACAGTGCAGGCCGTGCAGGCGATCCCCCTGCAATTTCCTTGGCGGCTCGTTTACGTGAAATGGGCTTGCCGGCAGGCCGTTTAAAAACAGGTACGCCACCACGTATCGATGGTCGTACGATTGATTATTCGGTGATGCAAGAACAGCCAGGTGATAACCCGGTGCCAGTGTTTTCATTTATGGGCAATGTCGCGCAACATCCAGCGCAAATGCCCTGCTGGATTACGCATACAAACGAACACACCCACGATATTATTCGCAGCGGCTTAGATCGCTCACCCATGTATACAGGCGTGATTGAGGGCGTAGGGCCACGTTACTGTCCGAGTGTGGAAGATAAAATACATCGTTTTGCGGATAAAGATTCGCACCAAATATTTTTAGAGCCAGAAGGCTTAACCACCAATGAAATCTATCCAAACGGTATTTCTACTAGTTTGCCATTTGATATCCAGTTGGCTTTAGTGCGCTCGGTGAAAGGTTTGGAAAACGCGCATATTCTGCGCCCTGGTTATGCAATTGAGTACGATTACTATGATCCGCGCGCGTTAAAAAGCAGTTTAGAAACTAAAGCGATACAGGGTTTATTTTTTGCCGGACAAATCAACGGTACCACAGGGTATGAAGAAGCGGCGGCGCAAGGTTTACTAGCGGGTGCGAATGCTGCTTTGTATACTCAAGACAAAGAGTCATGGTGCCCTGCCCGTGATGAGGCTTATCTGGGTGTGTTGGTGGATGACTTAATTACCACAGGCGTTACTGAGCCCTACCGTATGTTTACCAGCCGTGCTGAATATCGTTTGCAGTTACGTGAAGATAACGCGGATATGCGCCTTACAGAAATAGGTCGAAAATTAGGCTTGGTCGATGACGTACGTTGGGCGGCTTTTGAGCGCAAGCAAGAGGCAGTAGTGCGTGAGCAAGAGCGCTTAAAGAAAACTTATATTCAGCCAAGTAGTTTGTCTACGGAAAAAATGACGGAGGTGTTTGGTAAGCCGTTAGAGCATGAATATAGCTTGTTTGAATTGTTGCGTCGCCCGGAAGTGAGCTACGAACAAGTATTAACACTGAATAATAGCGTGGGTGATGTTGATCCTGCAGTGCGTGAACAAGTAGAAATCGCGGCCAAATATCAAGGTTATATTGATAGGCAGGCGGATGAAGTGGCGCGCAGTCGCGGGCAAGAGCATACCAAATTGCCGGCTGATTTAGATTATCGTGAAATTCACGGCTTGCCGATTGAAGCACAACAAAAACTGAATGCACAAAAACCAGAAACTATTGGCCAAGCAAGTCGCATTTCTGGCATTACGCCTGCGGCTATTTCCTTGTTACTGGTTTATTTAAAACGTCAATCACGCAATAAATCTGCAGAGCAACTCGCATGAGCGGTGCCACAGAAGTAAAAGACTCTAATAAGCCGGAGCTTGCTAGGGTTTTAAAAAATGGCCTGGTTGAAATGGGCCTGGATATTGATGCGGAAAAACAGCGAAAGCTACTCGATTATGTGGCATTAATCTATAAATGGAATCAGGTGCATAACCTGACTGCCGTGCGTGAGCCGTTGGATATGGTCACATTGCACCTATTGGACAGCTTGAGCATGCTACCTTGCATAACTTGCAAAACATTATTAGATGTGGGTGCTGGTGCTGGTCTGCCGAGCATTCCATTGGCGATTTGCCTGCCTAAATTACAAGTAACAGCGATTGATGCGGTACAGAAAAAAGTCAGTTTTATGCGCCAAGCTAAAGCGCAGTTGCGTTTAGCCAATTTTAATGTGGTGCATGGCCGCATTGAAGACCAGGCGATAGAAAATTTAAATGCGGGTAACAAGTTTGAAGTGATTACGTCGCGGGCTTTTTCAGAGATTGGTTTATTTATTAAGCTCACTAAACATTTGTTAGCCGCAGATGGTCAATGGTTGGCAATGAAAGGTGTGATACCTGAACATGAATTTAAAAAATCCGGCATTGCGCCAGCGAACGTTAAAGTATTGAAAGTGGCTGGTTTAGAGGCGGAACGGCATCTAATCACGATTAATGCATTGCCTTGAAAATAATAGCCTAAAAGTATCACTAATAAACTATATAAAAACTTACTAAAAGTCATTCAGCCATGAAAATACTGTCATGAAGATATTAGCAATTACCAATCAAAAAGGCGGTGTGGGTAAAACCACTACTTGTGTGAATCTGGCAGCCAGTTTGGCGGCTCTTGGTAAGCGTGTTTTATTAATAGATTTAGATCCGCAAGGCAATGCCAGCACGGGTAGTGGTATTGATAAAGCTAATTTAAAACATAGTATTTACCATGTATTAATTGGCGAAAAAACACTCACAGAGGTGGTGATGCCTTGCCAAAATGGCAGTGAGCAAGGTGGTTTTGATATTGCGCCCTCAAATCGTGACTTAGCCGGTGCTGAGGTGGAATTAGTCAATGAATTGGCGCGTGAAACACGTTTAAAAGTTGCCATTACCAAACTGGCTAAAGTTTATGATTATGTGTTGCTGGACTGCCCCCCTGCCCTCAATCTGGTGACAGTCAATGCGCTAACGGCCGCCACGGCGGTCATGATACCGATGCAGTGCGAATATTACGCATTGGAAGGTTTGTCGGATTTGGTTAATACCATTAAAAAAGTGCGCGCACATCTTAATCCCACGCTTAAAATAGAAGGCTTGTTACGCACTTTATTCGATAATCGTAATATGCTGGCCACGCAAGTATCAGCACAGTTGCTCAGTCATTTTGGTGAAAAAGTTTATAGAACGGTGATTCCCCGTAATATCCGTTTGGCAGAAGCGCCTAGCTATGGTCTGCCAGTTTTGATGTATGACAAGGCTTCAAAAGGCGCTATTGCCTACATGGAATTAGCCAATGAAATTATTGGGCGTGGATTAGAAAATAGCAAACCTAAAGCCGATAAAGTAGAAGGCAAATAAAGCATGGTTAAATTAAAAGGCCTGGGTCGCGGTTTAGATTCTTTATTGGCAGGCGATGTGGGTAGCGTGGGTGAGGCAGATTCGCTACGCATGCTAAAAATTGAGCAGTTGCAGCCTGGTAAATATCAGCCACGTAGTTATATGGACGAAGCTGCTTTGCAAACCTTGGCTGCCAGTATCAAAGCGCAAGGTATTATGCAGCCGATTTTAGTTCGGCATATTAGCGAAGAACAGTACGAAATCATTGCCGGTGAACGTCGTTGGCGCGCCAGCAAAATAGCCGATTTGGAAGAAGTGCCAGTATTGGTGCGTGAAATCTCAGATGAGTCTGCATTAGCCATGGCGCTGATTGAAAATATTCAGCGCGAAAATCTTAATCCGCTAGAAGAGGCGCAAGGCATTAAGCGATTAATTGATGAATTTGCGATGACGCATGAAAAGGCCGCGGATGCCGTGGGTCGTTCACGGGCAGCAGTTTCAAACTTGTTGCGCTTGTTGAATTTAAGTTTACCTGTGCAAGAGTTGTTGATGCATAACAAAATTGATATGGGTCATGCACGTGCCCTGCTCGGTTTGGACGGTGCACAGCAAGTGATGTTGGCGGAGCAAATAAGTCATAAAAATTTATCGGTGCGCGAAGCTGAAAATTTAGTGAAAAAAATGGCCGCAATAGCGAAGCCAAATAGCAGTACAAGCTCACGGAAAATTAGTGTAAATCGTGACGTTTCTGCGTTACAAGACGCATTAAGTGACAAAATTGGTGCAGCCGTTGTGATTCGTGCGAAGTCAAACGGTGCGGGGTCGTTAAAAATTAATTATGCTAATTTGGACCAGTTAGATGCAATTATTACCAAATTGCAGCGCTAAGTGACTCATTTTGCTTGACTAATCGTGCTTAATAATTCAAAATCGCGGACTTTGCTGAAACCCATATTCAATTACACAATGCGTTGCTTAATTGAAATGATGAAAAAAGATGGAAAATACAGATAACGTTTTTAGCAAAATGCTACGAGTGCAAATTATTGCAACGTTGGCAGTAGCAGTAATCGCAGTAGTAATTTCAGGATTGCACGCAGGGTTATCTGCTTTAGCAGGTGGCGGAGCTGTCATTATTAGTGCATTTATTGCATCTAAGGTTGCAGAGCGTACTGCGAAGAATAAAGATGCATCCGCAATATTGGTCAATTTGTTAAAAGCAGAGGCGGTTAAGATTTTATGTATCCTCGTGCTACTGTTTGTAACATTTAAGTTGTATAAGCAATTAGTGCCATTTGCACTCATTGCAGGCTTGGCGGCAGCGGCATTGTTTTCTGGTGCGGCGCTCTCTAAATTTAAAGACGATATTTAATTAGATTACTATAAAGTTAAAGAATATTTATGGCTACAGAACACGCAGCAGAAGCACTAACCCCGTCAGGATACATTACTCACCATTTAACCTTTAATGCTAAACCTATTGGCAGTGGTAGCTTTTGGGTATTGAATTACGATACGCTGATTATGTCGGTGGTGCTGGGTATTTTGACGATGGGTTTTATTTGGCTGGTGGCACGTAAAGCAACCGCAGGCGTGCCAAGCAAAGGGCAAGCATTTGTCGAGCTAACGTTTGGTTTTGTTGATGATCAGGTTAGAAATATTTTCCATGGCGACCGTCATAAATTTATTGCCCCTACTGCTTTAACCGTGTTTCTATGGGTTCTAGCCCTAAACGCGATGGATTTCTTACCGGCAGATTGGATTGCTGGCATTGCGAGTTTCTTTGGCGATGCACATACCAAATGGCGCCCAGTGCCTACAGCAGATATCAATACAACGTTTGCACTTGCGCTTTCCGTATGGATACTAATGATTTTTTTTGCAATTAAAGAAAAAGGTTTGGGTGGCTGGATACACGAACTTTGTTTCACGCCATTCGGCTCTAAGTTTTGGTTATTACCACTCAATTTTTTATTCAATTTAATCGAGTACGTTTCAAAACCACTTTCACATTCTTTACGACTTTTCGGCAATATGTATGCTGGTGAAGTTATTTTCTTGCTAATTGGTATGTGGGCTGCTACTGGTATCTCAGGCACTATTTTTGGTGCAATACTAGGTGCAGGTTGGTCTATATTCCATATTTTAATCGTAGCGCTACAGGCCTTTATCTTTATGATGTTAACCGTTGTGTATCTGGCAATGGCGTACGAGTCGCATTAATGAATTTTGTAATTTAGTAGTTGGTTTAACCGTTTTATTTGCAGTAATTATTTAAGTTGTTGTAGTAATTTTTAATCTTGAGAGGGTAGTAAAAATGGAAACAGTTCAATTTTTAGCGTTAATTCAAGCTTACACAGGCGTTGGTATTGGTCTTATCATCGGTTTGGGTGCTGCAGGTGCTTGTATCGGTATTGGTATCATGTGTGCTAGCTTCTTAGAAGGTGCTGCACGTCAACCAGAAATGATTCCAGCATTACAAGCTAAAGTGTTCTTACTTTTAGGTCTTATCGATGCTTCATTCATTATTGGTGTTGGTCTGGCTATGATGTTTGCATTTGCGAACCCATTATTAAGTGTAGTTGCAAAATAATATTGTTTAGGTTGTTGTAAACATTACCTAAACAAGGAGCAAATATGAATATTAACTTTACACTAATCGCACAAGCTATCGCTTTTGCCGTGTTGATTTGGTTCACAGTGAAGTTTATTTGGCCACCGCTGTTAAAAGCGATTGAAACACGCCAAAAAGAAATCGCTGACGGCTTGGCTGCTGCCGCTGACGGCAGAAGTGCTTTAGAAGTCGCTGCTAAGAAATCAGAAGTCACGCTAAATGAAGCTAAGCAAAAAGCGACTGAGATTATTGGTCAGGCTGAAAAACGTGCGACTCAAATTGTAGAAGATGCTAAAGGCCATGCGAAAACTGAAGGCGATCGTATTTTGGCCGGTGCTAAAGCAGAAATTGATCAAGAAGTGAACCGTGCAAAAGAGGGTTTGCGTGCACAGGTTTCAGCACTGGCTGTTGCCGGCGCTGAAAAAATCTTGCGTAAAGAAATTGATGCAAAAGCTCATAGCGATATGCTTACTAAACTAGCGGCAGAGCTTTAGGCTCATATAACAGGACAGGATAAAACATGGCTGAAATATCAACCATCGCAAGACCTTACGCCGTCGCTAGCTACAAGTTAGCTAAAGAGCAAAAAGCCTTGGTTAAATGGTCTGAAATGCTGAGTTTTGCAACTGCGGTTGTAAATGATGCGCAGATGAGTGCTTACATTCAAGACCCAAAAGTAGTGAGCAGTGAATTACAAGCAGCTTTTTTAAAAGTGTGCGGCGATCAGCTTAACGAAAATGGACAGAATCTGATTAAGATTTTGATTGAATACGGTCGTTTGTCTATCCTGCCTGCTATTGCTCATGCTTTTGAAGAGTTAAAGGCGCAGGACGAAGGCACGTTAGAGGCGCAAATCATCGCGGCAGCTAAACCAAGCGCAGCAGAAACCAAAGACTTAATTAAAAAATTAGAAGCCAAGTTTGGTAAAAAAATAGAAGCCACGGTTTCTGTTGATGCAGAACTTATTGGTGGTATAAAAATTATTGTTGGCGATACCGTGATAGACGCATCCGTCAAAAGTCAATTACAAAACTTAGCCTACACGCTTACCGCGTGATTATTGGCAGAAAAAGCCACAGGAGAACTACATGCAGTTATCTACATCAGAAATCAGTGAACTGATTAAAAGCAGATTAGAGAATTTTTCGACCTCAGCTGAAGCGCGTACTCAAGGTACAGTAATTTCAGTGACAGATGGTATCGTGCGTATTCACGGCCTTTCAAACGTCATGGCGGGTGAGATGGTTGAGTTCCCCGGTAATACGTTTGGTTTAGCGTTAAACCTAGAGCGTGATTCAGTAGGTGCTGTGGTACTTGGTGATTACGAACATATTACCGAAGGCGACACTGTGAAATGTACAGGTCGTATTTTGGAAGTGCCAGTTGGCCCAGAATTAATCGGTCGTGTGGTCAATGCATTGGGTCAGCCAATTGATGGTAAAGGTCCAGTTAATGCGAAAATGACCGACAAAATTGAAAAAGTGGCGCCTGGTGTGATTGCACGTAAATCAGTGTCACAACCAGTGCAAACAGGTTTGAAATCAGTTGACTCTATGGTGCCAGTAGGTCGTGGTCAACGTGAGTTGATTATTGGTGACCGTCAAACAGGTAAAACAGCGGTAGCGGTTGATGCGATCATCAACCAAAAAGGTCAAAGCATGACCTGTATCTACGTTGCGATTGGCCAAAAGGCTTCAACCATTGCTAACGTGGTGCGTAAATTAGAAGAAAATGGCGCGATGGCTTATACCATCGTCGTTGCAGCAGCAGCCTCTGACTCAGCAGCTTTACAATTCTTGGCGCCTTATGCTGGTTGTACTATGGGTGAATATTTCCGTGACCGCGGTGAAGATGCATTGATTGTGTATGATGACTTGACTAAACAAGCGATTGCTTATCGTCAAATTTCATTGTTATTACGCCGTCCACCAGGCCGCGAAGCTTATCCAGGTGACGTATTCTACATTCACTCACGTTTATTAGAGCGTGCAGCACGTGTTAACGAAGAATATGTAGAAAAATTTACTAACGGTGCTGTTAAAGGTAAAACAGGTTCATTGACGGCATTACCAGTGATTGAAACTGCCGCAGGTGACGTTTCTGCATTCGTACCGACTAACGTAATTTCAATTACTGATGGTCAAATCTTCTTAGAGACTGACTTATTTAACGCTGGTATTCGCCCCGCCATTAATGCCGGTATTTCAGTATCTCGCGTGGGTGGTGCAGCACAAACTAAGGTTATCAAAAAACTAGGTGGTGGTGTACGTTTGGCATTAGCGCAATATCGTGAATTAGCAGCGTTTGCGCAGTTTGCTTCTGATTTGGATGAAGCGACACGTAAACAATTGGATCGTGGTCGTATGTTTACTGAGTTGATGAAGCAAGCGCAATACGCACCATTAAGCATTTCTAACATGGCACTTTCATTGTTAGCGGCTAATAAAGGTTATTTTGATGATGTTCCAACCAATAAAGTGTTGGCTTTTGAGGGCGCTTTACATGGCTTTATGAGTTCAAAATATAAAGCATTGATGGATGGCATTGAATCTAGCAAAGACTTAAGTGGCGATAATGAAAAAGCGGTTGAAGCGGCAATTCAAGACTTCAAAGCAACTAACGCTTACTAAACCATTTGCTATTTAGATAGATGCTAATTTAGGAAATCATATGGCTGGTAGTAAAGAGATTAGAACCAAGATTAAGTCGGTAGAAAATACCCGCAAAATCACCAAGGCGATGGAAATGGTAGCCGCTTCTAAAATGCGTAAAGCGCAAGAAAGAATGCGTGCTAGCCGTCCGTATGCTGAAAAAATCCGCAATGTTGCGGCTCACTTGTCACATGCGCAAGCCGAATACAAACATCCGTTTTTAATTAAGCGTGATGTGGTAAAAAGCGTAGGCTTGATTGTGGTGAGCTCTGATAAAGGTTTATGTGGTGGTTTAAATACGAATATGCTGCGTTTGTCTGTTAACCAAATGAAAACTTGGGAAGCAGAAGGCAAAGCGATTCAAGTGTCAGCGATTGGTAATAAAGGCTTTGGCTTCATGAACCGCATTGGCGCTAATGTTAAATCGCATATTACGGGTTTGGGCGATGTGCCCCATTTAGAACAGCTGATTGGCACTATTAAAGTGATGCTGGATGCTTATACAGCCGGTGAAATTGACCAACTGTATATCAGCTATACACGTTTTATCAACACCATGAAGCAAGAGCCAGTCATACAACAACTGTTGCCATTGAATGATGATCACTTGGGCCCGCATCCTGCACATGAAAAAATTGAGCCTTTAACAACCAGCGGTGTCGTAAAGAGCGCGGTCAAAATTGGGATTGCACAAGGTCACTGGGACTACATCTATGAGCCAGAGGCGAAGCCAGTCATTGATGAACTAATGTTGCGCTATATCGAATCCTTGGTGTACAACGCCGTGGCTGAAAATATGGCTTCTGAGCAATCATCACGTATGGTGGCGATGAAATCAGCATCTGACAATGCAAAAACCGTGATTGGTGATTTGAAATTGGTGTACAACAAGGCGCGTCAGGCGGCAATTACCAAAGAGATTTCTGAAATCGTTGGTGGTGCTGCTGCTGTAGCTTAAGTGTTAAGCACAAAGAATTTTATTTAAAGTATCTGACTAAATATTGAGTTAGGAAAAAAAATGGCAAACGTAAGTATCGGTAAAGTAGTTCAATGTATTGGCGCTGTAGTTGACGTCGAATTTCCACGTGATCAAATGCCTAAAGTATATGACGCGTTAATTATTGATGATGCAACTTCACAAGCAGAAGCTGGTTTGACGCTTGAAGTGCAGCAACAACTAGGCGACGGTATTGTGCGTACAATTGCCATGGGTTCATCTGATGGTTTAGCTCGCGGTACACCCTTTAGAGCAACAGGTAGTCAAATTACTGTGCCAGTTGGCGTAGGTACACTAGGTCGTATTATGGACGTATTAGGCCGCCCTATTGATGAGGCTGGCCCTATCGAATGTGATGAGCGTCGTTCAATTCACCAAAAAGCACCAAGCTTTGAAGAGCTATCACCATCTGTTGACTTGTTAGAAACAGGTATCAAAGTGATTGACTTGGTTTGTCCGTTTGCTAAAGGCGGTAAAGTGGGCTTGTTCGGTGGTGCGGGTGTAGGTAAAACCGTTAATATGCTAGAGTTAATTAACAACATCGCTAAACAGCATTCAGGTTTATCAGTGTTTGCAGGTGTGGGTGAGCGTACTCGTGAAGGTAATGACTTCTACCATGAAATGGCAGAAGCTGGCGTTATCAAATTAGATAACATGAAAGAATCAAAAGTAGCGATGGTATTCGGTCAAATGAACGAGCCACCAGGTAACCGTTTACGTGTAGCTTTATCTGGTTTGACCATGGCGGAAAAATTCCGTGATGAAGGCCGTGATATCTTATTTTTCGTAGATAACATCTACCGTTATACATTGGCTGGTACTGAAGTATCCGCATTGTTAGGCCGTATGCCTTCAGCTGTGGGTTATCAACCTACTCTGGCTGACGAAATGGGTCGTTTACAAGAGCGTATTACCTCGACTAAAGTAGGTTCTATTACTTCTATCCAAGCGGTTTACGTACCTGCGGATGACTTGACCGATCCATCACCAGCAACAACTTTCCAACATTTGGATTCAACCGTTGTATTGTCACGTGATATTGCTTCACTTGGTATTTATCCGGCGGTAGATCCACTAGATTCATCATCACGTCAGTTAGATCCATTAGTGGTTGGTGAAGAGCATTATGCAGTTGCACGCTCTGTGCAAACAACGCTACAACGTTATAAAGAATTACGCGATATTATTGCAATTTTGGGTATGGACGAGTTATCACCAGAAGATAAATTAGCCGTAAGCCGTGCACGTAAAATCCAACGTTTCTTGTCACAACCGTTCCACGTGGCTGAAGTATTTACTGGTGCTCCAGGTAAATATGTACCCTTGAAAGAAACCATCAAAGGCTTTAAAGCAATTGTAAACGGTGAATACGACCACTTACCAGAGCAAGCTTTCTATATGGTAGGTGGTATTGAAGAGGCTGTTGAAAAGGCGAAAACACTTAATTAATTTTATCGTCGCATAGCCGTGTTGTGCGGTACTTGCTTCCTTGCCGCACAAAATGTGCTGCCCGCGTCGCTTCGTACCGTGCGCCTAGTTCTGCTTAGATATAACCAATTGAGAAGTGAGTTGAAAAGAGAAAAAGATGGCAAATACAGTACATATTGATGTAGTTAGTGCTGAAGCTTCTATATTTTCTGGTGAAGCAGAATTTGTAGTTGCTCCAGCCTCTGCTGGTGAAGTGGGTATTTATCCCCACCATGCACCGATGATTACAACAGTTAAGCAAGGATCGTTACGTATTAAAGTCGCTAACGAAGTAGAAGAGCAACATATCTATATTTCTGGTGGTATTTTAGAAGTGCAGCCAGGCGTTATAACAGTATTGGCCGATACTGCAATTCGCGGTGTTGATTTAGACGAGGCGAAAGCGATTCAGGCTAAAGAAGTTGCTGAAGAAGCAATGAGAAACAGAACATCTGATATTGACTATGCAAAAGCGCAAGCAGAGCTTTCAGAGGCGCTTGCACAAATTCAAATGATTGAAAAGTTACGTAAAAAAAATCATTAATTGTCAGCAATTGTCAGTAAATAATGAAAAGGCAGCCAATAGCTGTCTTTTTTGTTTATACTTTTAAAGTATGTCTTATATTGTAAAGTGGCAAAATGGATAAACTCAACGTCGTGATACTTGCAGCGGGCAAAGGTACGCGCATGGTTTCCAATACACCTAAGGTATTACATAAGGTGGCGGGGAAGCCGATTTTGCACTATGTCATTAGCTGTGCAAAAAAACTCAAGGCAGATAAGATTATTGTCATCGTTGGTTTTGGCGCTGAGCAAGTCCAACAAGCTTTTGCAAATGAAAATATTATTTGGGTGCGACAAGCCGAACAATTAGGCACAGGACATGCTGTGCAGCAAGCGCTGCCCTACTTAGATACTGATGTGAATACCCTTATTCTATTTGGGGATGTGCCTTTAGTTGATACTGCTAGCTGTGAACGGTTGTTACAGCAATCCAGCAATGCACTTGTCCTACTCTCTTTTAACAAATTTGACCCAACTGGCTATGGGCGCATTGTACGCAATGCGCAAGATAAGGTCATTGCCATCGTTGAGCATAAAGATGCTACTGTTGAGCAACGCACGATCAATGAAGTTAATACTGGCATTATGGCGATGCCTAGCCGTCAGCTTGTTTTATGGCTGGCACGTTTAGACAATCACAATATTCAAGGCGAATATTATTTAACCGATATTATCGGTTTTGCCGTGCAAGATGGTATTGCAGTGAAGGCCGAGTTAAGCATCGATGAATGGGCAGTCACAGGTATTAACTCTAAACAGGATTTAGCGCAGATAGAACGTGTCTACCAAAATCGCTATGCCATAGAGTTACTTAGACAGGGTGTTACCTTGGCTGACCCAGCACGGCTTGATGTACGTGGAGATTTAAGCGTTTCTAGGGATGTGGAAATTGATGTGGGTTGTGTGTTTGAAGGCGATGTAACGCTAGGTGCAGCCGTTAAAGTGGGCGCTTACTGCGTGATTAAAGATGCCACAATTGCGGCAGGTACGGTAATTGCGCCTTATACGCATATTGTTGAGGCAACAGTAGGCGAAAATGCTCGCATTGGTCCATACGCACGTTTACGTCCAGGCACGATATTGCAGGCCGATACGCACGTGGGCAATTTTGTAGAGCTTAAAAATGTGCAAGTTAATATTGGTAGTAAGATTAATCATTTAAGTTATGTCGGTGATGCGACTATAGGCAAGCATGTGAACATTGGCGCGGGTACGATTACTTGCAATTATGATGGCGCGAATAAATTTAGAACGGTGATTGAAGACCACGCTTTTATAGGTTCAGATTCGCAGTTGGTGGCGCCAGTAACCATTGGGGCGGGTGCGACAATTGCAGCGGGCTCTACCATTACTAAAGACGCTCCCGCTGGAGAGTTGAGTTTGTCACGTGGCAGACAAATAACGGTAAAAGGTTGGAAGCGACCAGTGAAGTTAAAAAATTAATAGATGTAAATTAAAGCAAAATATTGCAATTAAGGAAAGTTTAAGTATATGTGTGGAATTGTCGGTGCAGTTGCAAAACGTAATGTAGTGCCAATGTTAATTGAAGGTTTAAGCCGTCTTGAATATCGTGGTTATGATTCTGCGGGAATCGCTATTCTAGACGGTGAGATTAAACGTGTACGTGCCGTAGGCCGCGTGAGCGAAATGCAGGCAAAAGCAGATGCGCAGCAACTGACCGGAACGCTAGGTATCGGTCATACACGCTGGGCTACACATGGTGGTGTGACTGAATCTAATGCTCATCCCCATGTATCCAAAGGCGAAATTGCTGTAGTACACAATGGTATTATTGAAAATCATGATGAGCAGCGCGATCGGCTTAAAGCACTCGGTTACGTGTTTGAATCACAAACCGATACTGAAGTAATCGCGCATTTGATTCACTATTATCAAGCACAGGGCTTAGCGTTGTTAGCGGCAACACAAAAAGCGGTTGCTGAACTGAGAGGCGCCTTCGCGATTAGTGTGCTGTCAGTGAAAGAGCCTCATGTCATGGTCTGTGCACGTTTGGGCTGTCCGTTATTAATTGGCTTGGGTGAAGGTGAAAATTTCATTGCATCGGATGTTTCTGCGGTGTTGTCAGTCACGCGTCGTGTGATTTATTTAGAAGATGGCGACGTAGCAATCTTAACGGCAGACAGTGTAGAGATTCTTGATAAAGCGGGTGAAGCCGTGACGCGCACCATACATGTGAGTGATGTGTCGCTAGCCTCATTAGAGCTTGGTCCTTATAGCCATTTCATGCAAAAGGAAATCCATGAGCAGCCACGTGCGCTCACTGATACCATCGAGGGATTAATTGATAACGCTAGTTTCAGCCCGACACTATTTGGCACTGAAGCGGCCGATGTTTTTGCGCAAGCCGATAGCATATTAATATTAGCGGCAGGTACTAGCTATTATGCTGGTTTAACGGCTAAATATTGGATTGAAAGTATCGCTCAAATACCCACTAATGTTGAAATTTCGAGCGAATATCGTTATCGTAAATCAGTGCCCAACCCTAAACAGCTAATCGTCACTATTTCACAATCGGGTGAAACCTTAGATACGATGGAGGCACTGAAACACGCAAAATCGCTGGGCCAGCTGCTGACTTTAGCAATTTGTAATGTGCAGGAAAGTGCGATTCCCAGAGCGTCCAAGCTGGTGTTTCATACGCGCGCGGGAGCGGAAATCGGTGTGGCTTCGACTAAAGCGTTCACCACTCAATTAGTAGCTTTATTTACTCTGGCTGCTACACTGGCCAAACAACGAGGCTTGCTGGATGCAGTAACCGAACAGCAATATCTCAGCGCTTTACGTCAGTTAGGCGGTAGCATACAGCATGCATTAAACCTAGAACCACAAATTCGCGAATGGGCAAAAGCTTTTGCTAACAAACAACATGCGCTCTTTTTAGGACGAGGTATTCACTACCCTATTGCCATGGAAGGTGCGCTGAAACTTAAAGAGATTTCCTATATTCATGCCGAAGCTTATCCTGCGGGCGAACTTAAACATGGACCACTTGCATTAGTTGACGAAAATATGCCAGTTGTGGTGATTGCCCCGAATGATAGCTTGCTAGAAAAAGTAAAATCTAACATGCAAGAAGTGAAGGCACGAGGTGGTCAACTGTTTGTCTTTGCTGATGCCGATAGCCATTTTGCAGAGAGTGAAGGCGTTCATGTCATACGGACACCACGTCATGTAGGCGTACTATCACCGATTCTACACACCATACCAGTACAACTGCTGGCCTATCATGTAGCGCTTATTAAAGGCACCGATGTTGATAAGCCGCGCAATTTAGCAAAATCAGTCACAGTAGAGTAGCGTTATTAGTCAATATTTTTTGATGGCACAGTAATTGCCATGCTAATATATTATATTAGCCTAATAAAGGCGCTAATTCTGGTAATTGGATGCTAAAGAAGGGTTCTCAATGCGATTTGCAGCAGTGGATGATGAAGTTTCTCAACTTGAATTAATTAAAACTATCATTAATTCATTGGGACATGAGTGTCACACTTACACAACAGGTCATGCTTTAATTAAAACTTTATGCCGTGAAAGTTATGACTTTCTGTTGATGGACTGGGAATTATCTGATACTGAAGGCCCAGAGATTGTGAAATGGGTGCGTGAAAATAAATCTAAAACAGTTCCAATTTTATTTATTACCAGCCGTCGTGATGAACGTGATGTAGCGTATGCGTTATCGGTAGGGGCAGATGATTACATCAGAAAACCTATCCGTATACATGAAATGGTCGCCAGAATAGAAGCTTTGTTACGCAGGAATAATTCCTTGGCTGCGCAATATAAATATAGCTGGGGTAAATATGTATTTTTACCCGAAGGCCAAGGCATAGAGCTTAACGGGAAAAATATCATCTTAAAAAATAAAGAGTTTGAACTGGCTTTATTTCTATTTCAGAACTTGGGATGGCTACTGTCACGTCAGCATTTACAGGAACAATTATGGGGTACGCAAATGACAGATGTTATTACTCGTACTTTGGATACGCATATTTCAGCAGTACGTAACAAGCTGAGCCTACACTTAGAAAATGGTTATCAGCTCGTGTCTATCTATGGCTATGGTTACCGGTTAGAGGCAATCTCGCCAGAATGATACATAAACTGTTATTGACTCAGCCAGCAACAGAACACCACCGGCAGTGGGCGAGTTTTTGAGCTTTATAGTTCATTGCATATGATGTATTGATATGGCTTAGGTTTCTATTGCATGCCAACGTATTTGTGGTTAGCAATGATTTCTTAGCGATTGTTAATCGGCACAAAGTCACGACGTGCTTCCCCCGTATATAATTGACGTGGGCGTCCAATTTTTTGTTCTGGCTCGCCAATCATCTCGCTCCACTGCGCAATCCAGCCAGCGGTACGAGCCATGGCAAATATAGCAGTAAACATAGAGTTAGGGATGCCCATCGCGCGCATGACAATGCCTGAGTAAAAGTCGACATTCGGGTAGAGTTTGCGCGATACAAAATATTCGTCTTGTAAGGCGATTTTCTCTAGCTCCAAGGCTAATTTGAACATGGGGTCATCATGTAGACCCAGCTCATTTAGCACTTCATAGCAAGTTTTTTGCATAATTGCAGCGCGTGGATCCATATTGCGATATACGCGATGACCAAAGCCCATCAGGCGGAATGTATCATTTTTGTCTTTTGCACGTTTGATAAATTCACCAATACGGCTCACATCACCGATTTCTTCTAGCATCTTTAGCGTGGCTTCGTTTGCACCGCCATGTGCTGGACCCCAAAGTGAGGTAATACCAGAACAAATACAGGCAAATGGGTTGGCACCGCTGGAACCGGCTAAACGTACAGTTGAAGTTGAGGCATTTTGTTCATGATCTGCATGCAAAATTAAGATTTTTTCAAATGCTTTAGCCAACACAGGATTAGGCTCGTATTTTTCGCATGGTGTAGCAAACATCATATGCATGAAATTTTCAGCATAATTTAGATGATTCTGCGGGTAAACAAATGGCTGACCAATATTGTATTTATAACTCCAGGCGGCAATAGTGGGTACTTTTGCTAACAGGCGATGTGCTGAAATCTCACGATGTTCAGGATTACGCACATCCATATCATTAAAATAAAACGCCGACATAGAACCCACAACCCCAACCATTACAGCCATCGGGTGTCCATCGCGTCTAAAGCCACGGAATACATGAGTGAGTTGGTCGTGCAACATCGTGTGCGAGCTGATGGTGTTGGTAAACTGCTTTTTTTGCTCAATATTAGGTAGCTCGCCATAGGTGAGCAAGTAGGAAACTTCTAAAAAGTCACAGTGTTCTGCTAATTGCTCAATTGGGTAGCCACGGTAATACAGCAAGCCCTTTTCGCCATCAATATAAGTGATATTGGAGTTACATGAAGCTGTGGATAAAAAGCCAGGGTCATACGTATAAATACCGTGTTTGCTGAGTGCACGAATATCAATGACATCATTGCCCATGCTGCCTGATAATATAGGTAGCTCGATAGGCGCTGCGCCATTGTCAAATGTGAGAGTAACTTTAGTAGGTTTTGTGTGTTTCATAAATTAAACTTATTAATTCTTACTGGAATTGTAATGCACGGTTTTATTGCCTAGTCATTTTTTGGAATCATAACATTGCTGGCGATAAATTAATCAGCTTAAATCACTTGGCATAAATCGCACCCAAGATACGTGGGCCTTTAGCGCCTGTTACGGTGGCTAAATTGCCAGTAGCCTGATGCATTGCTTGCCGCGCCAGCCAAGCAAAGGCAGCGGCCTCTACCCAGTTGACAGAAATGCCCAGTTTATCCGTACGTGCAATTTTGATAGTAGGTAATAATTGTATTAAACATTCAATGAGTGCGCGGTTATGTGCTCCACCGCCACACAAATAAATTTCTTGTGTATTACTGCAATGTTGATTGACTGCGCTGGCAATGGTGGCAGCGGTTAACTCCAATAAAGTGCGTTGTACATCATTAGGTGAATATTCAGTTTTTAAATAGTTTTGTAACCATGCCATATTAAATAAATCGCGCCCAGTACTTTTGGGTGGGTTCTGGTTGAAATATGGATGTGCTAATAACTCATCTAATAAGATCGTAATTATTTTTCCAGTTGCCGCCCACTGACCCGACTCATCATACGCCACACCCAAATGCTGCATAGCCCAAGCATCCAGCAGCATATTGCCTGGGCCAGTATCGAAACCCTTCACGACGCCATTAACAGGCAAATCAGTGAGATTGGCAATACCGCCAATGTTAATCACGACGCGATGGATACTTTTGTTTGCAAACACTGCTTGATGAAATGCCGGTACTAGAGGTGCGCCCTGCCCGCCCGCCGCGATATCACGGCTTCTGAAATCTGCTACTACGGATATGTCAGTGAGCTCGACTAATAAAGCGGCATTGCCAATTTGTAAGGTAAAACCTAGCTCTGGGCGGTGGCGTATCGTTTGCCCGTGGCAGCCAATCGCGCTAATATCGGCTGAATTAATCTGGTGTTCGGCTAATAGTGCATTTACTGCTTGCGCATATAGCCGTGCTAAGTCATTAGCGACTAGCGCTGTTGTTTCAAGTTCATTATTCGTTGGATGATGTAACTGGAGTAATTGCTTACGCAGCGTCTGAGGAAATGCGATAAAGTGCGTATGTAACACTTCAAAGATGTTGCCAGTATCACTCATACGAGTGAGAGCGGCATCTACACCGTCTAGGCTGGTGCCAGACATTAATCCAATGTAATACTCACTGCGCACAACAAATATCCAGTTAGCTTACGCGCTCAATTTATTCAAGCGCTGCGATGTTTGTGTGACCTAGCAAAGCAATTTGAGCACTCAAGCTTTTGCTTGCGACATCAAAAGCGGCTTTATAGCGATTATCAATAGGTGTGTTTTGCGGTAATGCTACAGTGAGTGGATCCCGATGTACGCCATTGATTAAGAATTCATAATGTAAATGCGGTCCTGTGGCTAGGCCTGTCATGCCTACATAACCGATTACATCGCCCTGCTCTACTTTGCTGCCGCGGCGCAAGTTCTCGCCAAAGCGCGACATGTGACCATAAACAGTAGTAATATTATTAGCGTGTTTTAATACAATGACATTACCATAGCCGCCTTTAACACCAATAAAATCAACCACACCGTTACCTGCTGCTTTAATGCGTGTACCCATTGGAGCCGCCATATCAACGCCTTGGTGTGCACGGATGTGTTGTAAAATCGGATGAAAACGACCTGTGCTAAATCCAGAACTAATACGGGTAAATTCTAAAGGCGCACGTAAAAATGAGGTATGCAAGCTTTTACCTTCTGGCGTGTAGTAAGCAAATTTGCCTTCTGCATTAGCAAAACCTACCGCTTTGTAAGATTTGCCTTTATTGACAAATTCAGCGGCCAATACATTGCCAGTTTTAACCAACTGACCATTGTTATAAAAGGTTTCGTAAATGACATTAAAGTGGTCACCACTACGTAAATCCTGACGAAAATCTATATCATCAGAAAATATTTCTGCTAATTGAATAGCAACCGCATCAGGAATCCTTGCATCGTCAGTTGCGGCAAACAATGAGCTCGTAATAGTGGCAGATTTTAATGCTTGGTTTTTTTCTAGCTTTAAAGTTTCGGTTGTAACCTTAAAGCCGCTAACATCATCTGGCGCAGTCGCATCCAATACCAAATATTGATTATCACTTAACTCATATTCTAAATGCAGTAATTTGCCGTTGGCATCGGTTTTTGTTGTTATGGTGTGACGTGTTCTGAATTGTCCGCTAAATGGTTGCACTTCTACGCTGGTACGCAAAAAATTCAGGGCTTTGTCATCATGTACGTTCAGGCGTGATAATAGAGATGATAAAGTGTCGTCACTACGAATTTGGTCTGTTTGCCAGAAACTTTCTGTTTCATTCGAGGCGAGTTCCGTCAGTGGTAAATTAACATCTTCCACCACCGTTTTGATTGCAATATCTTGTGTCAACGGGCCTGGCACAATAGCAAATGCTGCTACAGCACCAAACAGTGATAACGAGCATAGTGCGGTAATCCAGCGCAATTTCATTTTGTGCTCAGACAAAAATCCATTTTGCGCTAAAATGACTGGCTGAGTGTGTGGCGTGTTTTGTTGCATGTTTTCTACCTGTTTTATCTGTCTTGAATTCTATATGGCTGAATGTTCAACTGATTGAATACGAAAAGAATAGTAACAGAAACATTGTTAAAACTAAAAGTAACAATTTGTAATTTTAGGTATCAATCCATTGAATACAATATCTAGTACAGCTATTGACGAAGCTTTAGCGATTATCAAACGTGGTAGCGATGAGCTATTAATTGAGGTCGAATTAGTAGAAAAACTGAAAAAAGGCCAGCCATTGCGGATCAAGGCCGGCTTTGATCCGACCGCGCCAGACTTACATTTGGGTCATACCGTATTGCTTAATAAGCTGCGTCAGTTTCAAGATCTCGGTCACCAAGTATTATTTTTGATTGGTGATTTCACCGGCATGATAGGCGATCCCACTGGCAAAAGTGTAACACGTCCACCGCTCACTAAAGAGCAAGTAGCAGAAAATGCAAAATCTTACACTGCGCAAGTATTCAAGATACTGAAGCCAGAACTCACGGAAGTAGTATTTAATTCTGCGTGGCTGACGGAATTAGGTGCGGCTGGCATGCTCAAGCTGGCCGCTAGCCATACCGTAGCGCGCATGCTGGAGCGCGATGATTTCTCTAAGCGTTATAAATCCCATCAGCCAATTGCGATACATGAATTTTTATACCCTTTATTGCAGGGTTACGATTCGGTGGCGCTTAAGGCCGATATTGAATTGGGCGGTACCGACCAGAAATTCAATCTACTGATGGGGCGTGAGTTGCAGAAGCAATCGGGCCAAAGTCAGCAGTGTGTGCTCACTATGCCGTTGCTAGAGGGTTTAGACGGCGTAAATAAGATGTCAAAATCTTTGGGCAACTATATAGGTATAGCAGAAGCACCAGAAACCATCTTTGCCAAGCTCATGTCGATTTCGGATGAATTAATGTGGCGTTATATAGAGCTGCTGTCGTTTGAATCGCTAGCCACCATCACACAATGGAAAGCTGATATTAACGCTGGTGCAAACCCACGTGATATCAAAGTACGTTTTGCACAAGAAATTGTTGCACGCTTTCATAGTCAAGCAGCAGCAGAACAAGCGCTGTTGGATTTTCAAACGCGCAGTAAAGGCGGCATCCCCGATGAGGTGCCGGAAGTCACTATTAGTATAGAGGCTGACACTATTGGTATTGCGCAGATGTTAAAACTTGCGGGTTTAGTAGAAAGCACATCGGAGGCGTATCGCGCTATTGATCAAGGCGGCATCAAATTAGATGGTGAAAAGGTAACGGATAGAGCCATGCTGTTGGCTAAAGGAAGTGCTGTGGTGGCGCAGGTAGGTAAGCGTAAATTTGCACGCATCACTATAGGCTAAGTCATTTAACAACCTTATTTGCTTACTATTTAAGCATCTTTTGTCATAAATTCACTAATTTGTAATTTCTTTGTAACAGATCGCAAATCCCTATTGACGGCATTTTAATGTTCTGTAGAATGCGCTCCTTCGCTTGAGAGATTAAGTGAAAACGGTGTTGTAAATGTGGTGATTTTTCGCTGCTTAACTACAGTATTAATTGGTTGTTTAGCCGGTTAATTGTCAAGTTAAAAATAAACATTTAAAAAGTTTCATTTTTTGCTTGACCAGCTTCAAAAGCCCTGTAGAATGCGCACCTCGCTTGAGAAATTAAGCGGTAAGTGGTAAAAACAGTGTTGCAATAAAGTGGTCAGAAAATGATTGCAAGTTAAGTTAGAAAATTATATTAATTATTTAATTTTCTACTTGACGAGCCAGGTAGGCTCTGTATAATGCGCACCTCTTCGTTGTTACGGCAACGCAAGATTCTGAAAGGGATCTTGAGCAGTAAAGCTCTTTAACAAACTGAACAACTGATAAG
>JAYVMU010000002.1:0-77763 GCA_043758775.1 Methylophilaceae bacterium | reverse complement strand
TACAACGCAGACTTAAAGATATTGGTATAGACGTTAAAATTCGCTCAATTGAATGGGCCAGCTTCATTAGTCGCTTTATTAAAACCGGAGATTTTGATGCCGTTATTCTAGGCTGGGGGTTGGGGTTAGACCCTGATCAATACAGCATCTGGCATTCCAGCCAACAGAAGCCAGGGCAGTTTAATTTTATTGGTTATAACAACCCAACTGTAGACCATTTATTGGAAGCTGGCCGCTTAGAAATGAATTCAGATAAGCGCATGAAGATTTATCATGAGTTTGCTAGAGTTTTATTAGACGATAGTCCCATCGTCTACCTATCAGCTGGCTATGGATTGATGGCAATCAACAAGCGAGTCTATGGTATTGATAGCCCCGCTCCGCCAGCCGGCATTGGTTACAATAGCGAAAAATGGTATATCCCCAAGCCGTTACGTCGTGAAGAAGTGCATCCTAACGAGATTAGCGCGAATTAATCTAGAATAAATATTAACTATGCTGACTTATCTTATCAAACGCGTACTCTGGATGATACCACTACTTATTGGTATCAGCCTGATCTCGTTTTTTATTATGCATTTAGCACCAGGCGATATTACCAATAACGAAGCTTCTTTTAATCCTAAAGCCAGTGAAGAATCACGGCAAAAATTACGTGAACTCTATAATCTAGATAAACCGGTGATTGTGCAATATGGTTTGTGGATGAAACGCATGGTAAAACTTGATTTTGGCAAGTCGTTCGCCTCTCACCACAAACCTGTGTTTTGGCAAACGACAGATAAAGACGGCAATATTACAAAAGGCATGATACAAGAAGCGCTACCCATCACCTTAATCATTAATTTTATTGGCCTGCTGATTACATTGAGCCTAGCAATACCATTAGGTGTTATCGCCGCGCAGAAGTACACAGGATGGCAAGACAAATGCATTACTCTATTTAATTTTATTGGCTTTTCCATCCCTGGATTTTGGCTATCACTTTTGCTGATGTATTGGTTAGGCGTGATGAACAACTGGCTACCGATATCCGGTTTACACAGTATTAATTATGAATCTTTGGATACCTGGGGCAAGCTTAAAGACTCAATGAGCCACTTAATCATGCCGGTGCTAATCCCCTCCATCACTGGCTTGGCAGGCATTACCTTGTTTGTTAAAAATGGTATGCTCGATGTGTTTCATCAAGACTACATTACCACGGCCCGTGCTAAAGGCTTAAATGAAAATACAGTGGTTTATACACATGCTTTGCGTAACGCCTTATTGCCGCTTATCACCATAGTCGGATTATCAATACCAGGCTTGATTGGTGGCTCTGTCATTGCAGAAACCATTTTTGCTATACCAGGCATGGGCAAACTATTTTTTGATGCCGTACTAATGCGTGATTTCCCAGTTATCATGGGTATTTTAACCATAGGTTCAGCACTCACTCTAATAGGCAACCTGGTGGCAGATGTAGCTTACGCATGGGCTGACCCACGTGTACGGCGCGGTGTAGTGAGATAAAAGCTAACATGAATCAATCACTACTTAAAAAAGCACTTGCCAACCCGCTGGCCATGGCAGGCTTTATCATCATTGTCATGGTGTTTTTATTAGCCATGTTCGCACCTCTCATATCACCTTATGACCCTAATGATATCAATGTTAAGGCCATTCTCTTAGGCCCATCTTCTAATCATTGGATGGGGACAGACGGCTTGGGGCGCGATGTACTTAGTCGCATGTTTTATGGTGGCAGAGTTTCATTATTAGTCGGCTTGGTAGCTGTAGGCATTTCAAGTGCAATCGGTATCGTATTAGGCGCCATCTCTGGCTATTATCGAGGCTGGGTAGACACTGTTATCATGCGCTTAGTCGATGTCATGCTGTCTATTCCAAGTTTCTTTTTAATCCTCGCCGTGATTGCATTTTTAACACCCTCCATTTGGAACATCATGGTAGTCATTGGCCTGACCTCATGGATGGGCGTCACACGTTTAGTGCGTGCTGAATTTTTAAGTATGAGTGGACGCGAGTTTGTATTGGCCGCACGCACATTAGGTGCAAAAGATTTTCGTCTAATATTTATCCACTTACTGCCTAATTGCTTAACGCCCATTATTGTGAGTTCCGTGCTGGGTGTAGCAAGTGCAGTATTAATGGAGTCTGGCTTAAGCTTTTTAGGATTAGGTGTACAAGCACCACAAGCCTCATGGGGCAATATCTTGACCGACGGCAAAGAGTATATTCAATTCGCCTGGTGGTTATCTGTATTCCCTGGATTTGCAATTTTAATCACTGTGCTGGGTTATAATTTGCTTGGTGAAGGATTACGTGATGCACTAGACCCTCGCAGTGGGTCCAAGAAATAAAGCATACAAGCTGTAAATTACAGTAAAGCATTTAAAAACAATTCAAAGATTAGAAAGTTAGGGGAAGAAAATGGGATTTATGGCTGGTAAGAAAGTCATTATTGCAGGCTTATTGAGTAATCGTTCTATCGCTTACGGTATTGCACGCGCGATGAAACGCGAAGGTGCAGAGCTTGCTTTTACCTATCAAATGGAAAAACACGCACAGCGTGTGGCTGATTTAGCGGCTGATTTTGATTCAAAAATTGTCTTGCCTTGCGATGTCGCTGATGACGCACAAATTGATACGCTGTTCCCATCTCTGGCAAAACACTGGGATGGCTTAGATGTCGTGGTGCATTCCGTCGCTTTTGTACCCAAAACCGCCTTAGATGGCGACTATTTGGAAGCGGTTACTCGTGAAAATTTCCGTATCGCACATGATATTAGCTCATACAGCTTTGCCGCGCTTGCCAAAGCTGCGTTACCAATGATGCAAGGTCGTAAAGGCAGCTTACTTACCCTCAGTTATTTAGGTGCAGAGCGCACGATGCCTAATTACAACGTGATGGGTTTGGCCAAGGCTAGCTTAGAAGCCAACGTGCGCTACATGGCGCAAAGCTTAGGCCCTAAAGGCATCCGTGTAAATGCAGTTTCAGCTGGCCCCATTAAAACACTGGCAGCTTCGGGTATTGCAGATTTTGACAAAATGATCGGTTTCAACGAAAAACATGCGGCATTGCGTCGCAATGTAACCATTGATGAAGTGGGTAATGCCTGCGCATTCCTATGCAGTGATTTGGCTTCTGGTATTACTGGCGAAATTACTTACGTAGACGGTGGCATGAACATCACAGCGGCTGGTACGGTTGAATAATGCTGTTGATTGAACAATAAAAGTGCTTAATAAAAAAGGATGCTAATAGCATCCTTTTTTATCATCTAAGTTAAGGCTGGCATCTACCAGTCTTAAAATAAAACACTACTTCATTACGCGGTTTTTGTATTCACCAGTACGTGTATCAATCTCAACTTTATCGCCTGTGCTGCAAAATAATGGCACTGGAAACTCAAAGCCTGTCGCAATTTTAGCCGGCTTCATCACTTTACCTGAGGTGTCACCCTTCACTGCTGGCTCTGTGTAAGTGATTTCACGTACTACTGAGTTTGGCAATTCCACTGAAATAGCTTTCTCGTTGTAAAAACGCACTTCACATGCCATACCATCTTCCAGGAAGTTAAGCGCATCCACCATGAATTCTGCATCAACATCAAATTGATTGTAGTCTGCATCCATAAACACATAAGTTGGATCGGCAAAGTAAGAGAAAGTCACATCTTTTTTCTCTAAAACAATCACTTCAAATTTGTCACCAGCACCATAGATAGCTTCGCTTGGCGCATCTGATAACAAGTTTTTGAATTTCATTTTAACCACAGCCGTACTACGGCCTGATTTATTGTATTCGGCTTTTGTCACCACTAATGGGTCTGTACCCACCATAATAACGTTACCAACGCGGAGTTCTTGTGCTGTTTTCATGTGCTGCCCTGAGTAATATTGTGTTAAAAATACGATAATTGCTTAAAAGTGGCGAAATTATACCGCAAAATACTTTCATTGATTGCAAAAATCCACCAACTTGCTGGCAAGGTCAGCTTGCCTAGCTAGTTGATTCGTATAAATTTGTGCATGGGTTTTATAAGGCTCAAGCTGCTGAACGTAATTGTTCCAACAGCTGGCTAACGTGTCTACTGAAGATGCAGGACTCAGCCAAATATTGCTTAAATCACGCAAAGCTTGAGTAACTGTGACATTCAATTGCTGACAATAATCATCTAAAAACGCATTTAACTTTAATATATGTGTGCTTTCTTGCTGAAAGTATGGCTGCCAAATGAAGGGCCTAGCAGCCCAAATAGCACGCACCCAGCTATCTTCACCACGTACAAAATTTAAATCACATAACCACAGTAACTTATCATAATCATCTTGCGTTAAAAATGGCACGATATGAATACTTAAATTGCCTTTTTTAAACACCTTATTAGCTTCAAAACTGCTCCCATCTACGCCTGACCACTGCAAAATAGTTTTTAAAATAGCACTATCTGGCACAAATAGCACTATTGGATAATTGCTGGCTGATAAAACATGTAGCAGACTAATAATGGGAGCATGTAGATAACAAAAAAGGGATATCTTAATTGTAACTGGGCTAATAGAATAAACACCCAATTGCCGCAGAAATTGCCATTGCGTGACAGCATCAGCTTGAAAGACATCTCGCCTGACAATCAAATCGGTTTCACGTAACAAGCCACCTGTAGCTCGATTAAATCCGGGGAAAAAAAAGTATTTTACTAAGCCGGTGGCAGGATTAGTCGATGGTTTTGCATGAAAATCACCCACCCACTTTTCTGCAGAAAGATACTCCAAATTAAGCCACATAGCTGATTGTTTTACATCAACCATGCCGTTAATTTTTAATGGTATGGTTGCTATATATCGCTCAGGTAAGTCACAACTAAATGCTTCAATTACTACGTCAGCAGTTTCATTAACATATAAATCATCATGCCAAATATAGACCTCAACACCACTAAGCCATTGTTTAGGATCAGAAGTATTTAAATCTGAAATTATTTGTTGCGCAACCTCCGGTAAATCTACAAACAAACGCACAGTGAGATGATGTTCATTTGCAAGCTGTTTAGCCAACCGCCAGCACACACCAATATCGCCATAATTATCCACAATACGGCAAAAGATATCCCACCGATATCTGCTTGGTGATTTAGTCACTAAAGAAGTATGCACGATTAATAATGCTTAAGTTTTAGCATTATTTTCAACATTAACATAGCGCACATCAACTACCTCGTAAGCCTCTTCACCACCTGGTGATTGCACATGTATTGTGTCGCCAACCTGTTTACCTAGCATCGCTTTTGCTAGCGGTGATACCCAGCTAATCCAGCCCTTGGTCGGATCCAGTTCATCCTTACCGACAATACGGTAATGCCGTTCGTCATTACCGTTTAGCGCATAAAGTGTCACCCAAGCACCAAAATAGACTTTTTCCAGCCCAGCTTGTCGTTGTGCATCAACGACTTCTGCTAAATCCATGCGCTTCATGATGTGCTTTAGACGGCCATCAATCTGGCGTAAACGGCGTTTGCCATAAATGTAATCGCCGTTCTCACTTCTATCGCCGTTGCTTGCCGCCCAAGAAACCGTCCTTACCACTTCTGGTCGCTCAACTTTATACAACTGATGAAACTCAGCTTCCAGTGCAGCATATCCATCTGGAGTAATATAATTCTTTTCGTCGGCCATGTTATTTCTATCTACCGTCGATTAATACGCATTCGGCAATTGTGTATTGAGGATTTGCACATCGCTCACGTAATAGCCCGTATCACCAAAGCAACTAAAAGGAATGCCTTTATGTTCGGCGTAGGCCAACTTCACACGCTTGCCTAATGAGGCATTCACCTTTTGAGCCACCGCCTCATCCCGCACGGTAAAAAAGAATTTTTCAGCTTGCGTACCAGGCATCGTCACCAAGACCAAATCGCCCTCCCATGTTTTGCAGGCCCAACCTTTAGAAGAGAACTTTTGCACATAACCCACACGATCCCCAGTGGAGTAGGCCCAATTCAATACTAACCACGTGTATAGCGTGAACAGTAATGCGACGCTGACAATGAACCCAATAAAATACTTTACAACACGTTGCATATACTTTCCTTGCTGTTAATTTAATCAATTTTTAAACATTATATTGGCGGCTAGTTAAATGTTGAATCTTTTTTAGTTTATTTAAGGTGTTCATTGCATACGTCATGATGCAAAACGCTACAATACAAGCCATGAATATTCCACAGCATGCAATCGTCATCTGCGCCACGGCACGCTTAAGTCGCGGATTGCAGGATGCTTACCAACACAACAAAACCTCGCAGGGTTTGACACAATGGCAAGCCCCAGTCATCTTAACACTAGCTCAGTGGCTGGATGGCTTACTGAATGAAGCTTTATTGCTAGGCGAAATTAATGCTTTTAGTTTGCCAAAATTCACTTTAAATTCTGTTGCTGAAAAACTTCTATGGGAAGAAGCCATTGCGAATGTGTTACAAAAAACTGAAGTCTCCGCATTGTTCGATATTGCAAGCCTGGCACAATCAGCAATAGAAGCTAATAAGCTATTAATTGAGTGGCAATTAGACGATTCTGCATTAAAAAATAACGCTCACTCACCCTTTCAAACTGAAGAAACACGCCAGTTTTCACGTTGGCGACATGAGTTTCAACGTCTGTGTAGCCAGCACAATGTATTGGAAGTTTCTAGCTTCTTAGCCTTACAAATCAATGTGCTAGATAAAGCCAAGCTTAAACTACCAACACAGATTATTTTTGCAGGCTATGACCGCTTTACACCGTTAGAAAAACGCTTATTACAAACCTTAAGCAAGCTCGGTATTCATACCGAGGTCTGGCAACCAGGTGTTGAAAGCACGAGTACAAGCCAAGTAAAACTAGCCGATAGTGATACTGAATGCCGTGCTGTGGTGGCATGGGCAAAAAATAGGTTGGCGAAAAACCCTAATGCTCAATTAGCGATTATCTCGCCCGTGTTAGGTAATATTCGCAACCAACTCAGTTATTTACTGGACGATACTTTTCATGCAGAAACCCTGTACCCTGGGCATTACGAAGCAGCTCGATGTTATGATTTTTCATTAGGATTGCCGCTCACACAATATCCAATTATTAACAGTGCACTGAGCTTGTTAAAACTTGCCATCCCGCATACAGACTTAACTCAGCCGATGTACGGCGCATTGCTACAAGATGTGTATTTTAGTGATAATGCCGAACTGGATGCACGCGCACAACTGGATGCACGTTTGCGCCGTAAACTCGGGCGTACGCTCAACTTCGAACAATTGCTTAAACAAGCAAGTCTAGCCATTGCACGAGATTTGCAATTACCTCAACTAGTCAAGCACTTAACGCAGATTAAATTACTCAGCGCAGCCTGGGCTAGAAAACAACAGCCCTCAGCTTGGGGGGCAAGTTTTATCACCTTACTTGAGGCAGCTAACTGGTCAAAAACTAGAGCGCCTTCTAGTCATGAATATCAAACTAAACAAGCTTGGTTAAATGTACTGGATGAATTTGCGGCACTGGATTCATTACTGGGTAATATCAACGCCAATGAAGCACTGCAAAGACTCACACAACTTACACATAGCACCATGTTTCAACCCGAAGCCAAGGGTGAAACGCATATACAACTGCTGGGATTGCTAGAAACCGTGGCTGTGCAATTAGATGCGATTTGGGTGCTTGGTATGAATGATCATCACTGGCCACCTGCCGCCAAGCCTAACCCATTATTGCCTGCGCCACTGCAACGCTGCCACGGCACGCCTAACGCGAGTGCGCAAGTGCAAACGGACTTTGCGTATTTAATTCATCAGCGTTTAATCAAGAGTGCAGCAGAAGTTATATTTTCATGGGCAGGAAAAGACGGCGATCGTGAACTACGTGCTTCTCCAGTGCTGGTAGATATTAAAGTATGCAATGAGTTGGTTAATCATGGCGTTAAAACGTTGGCCGAGACACTCTCACAGCCAGCTACTATGCAAAAGTTAGATGACCATATTGCACCAGCGGTTAGTGCGCACGAAAAAGTACGTGGCGGCAGCCAGCTATTCAAAGCCCAAGCTATTTGTCCAGCTTGGGCGTTTTACCAATATCGCCTGGGTGCCATTGCTTTAGAGGACCCAACCGATGGCTTAGATAGCTTAGCTCGCGGAAATTTAGTCCATGCTGCGCTGCAATGCTTCTGGCAGTCTTGCCTAGATTTAGCGACCTTAAAAGCTATGTCGACTCACGTGCTAGATGATGCAATTGCAACGGCAGTCGTAGCGGGTATAGACATGTTTTGTAAAAAACAGTCTATAGAAATACCAGCGCAAATCGTTGCATTAGAAAAATATCGATTACAACAACTTTTAATTACCTGGCTGAATCTGGAATCAGAACGTGCTGATTTCACTGTGCAAGCCTGCGAAAAAGAAATCTCACTGGATATTTCGGGCATTGCCGTAAGGGTAGTCATAGACCGCATCGATATGGTTGTAAATGGTAGAAATGACGGCGGTTTAGTCATTATTGATTATAAAACAGGCAGTACAGTAGAGACTAAAAGCTGGGCAGATGACCGCATCAGTGAGCCGCAACTGCCGATTTATGCATCTATTGCATTGCATAACGAAAATATCGTGGCGGTTTGTTTTGGCAAAGTACGGCAAGATGACTGTCAATTTACTGGTGTAGCAGAAATGAATGATATTGTGCCTAAAATCAAGAAATTGGATAGCCTGGCCAAAAACTCCAACTTTAAACGCTTTACGGGCTGGGATGAATTAATCACACATTGGCAAACCAGCCTCAACGCCATCGCCCAAGAGATTAAAAACGGTGAAGCCGCAGTTAAGTTTAAAGATGAAAATGCGCTCACCTACTGCGAGGTAAAACCCTTATTACGCCTACTGGAACGTTTATTACAATTTGAACAATTACAGCCTGGTACATTGGATACAACGCAATGACCACACCTGATTTAATCGAACTAGATTTAATTAGTCTAGATACTAAAAACCGTGAACGTGCGCTGGATTTACAATCATTTATTGTTGAAGCGCCAGCCGGCGCGGGCAAAACTGAATTGCTCGCACAGCGTTACTTAAAACTACTCGCCGTAGTAGACGAACCAGAAGAAATTGTTGCCCTTACCTTTAGTAATAAAGCCACCGCTGAAATGCGTAATCGCATTTTACTAAACTTAGAAACTGCGCAAAATCTAGCACCGAAACTTGTAGCCGATCTGGCTCCGCATAAGCTCGTCACCCGACAACTTGCCATTGCCGCATTGAATCGTGCAAATGAACGTCACTGGAATCTGCTTACACAACCAGCACGGTTGCGCATTATGACCATTGATGCACTTTGTAGCTCGCTAGCCAGGCAAATGCCCCTACTCAGTCGCTTTGGCGGACAGCCAGCGGTGACTGATAACGCCGAAGCGCATTACGCTGAAGCAGCGCGCAGCGCCTTGTCTGGCATAGTGCATGAAAAATCAGCCACTGATGCCGTCACCACTGCTTTGCGTTATATGGATAACGACGCGACGAAACTAGTTGATTTGTTAGCCAATATGCTGGCTAAACGCGATCAATGGTTACCCTTAGTGGGCACTCATACACAATTAGACACGGATGATATCAGCCAGCATATTAAATATGCACTGCAACATTTAATTGAGCAAGATTTACGAAGAGCAGCAGATAGTTTACAGCCGAATATCCAAAAAGAATTGATGCCCATTGCTAATTTTGCAGCTAGCAACGTAGATGCAGCACATGTAATCAGCTATCTGAAAGACTGGAATGCCCCACTAGAAGCTACAATTGAAAACATGCCGCAATGGCAAGCCATCACAGAACTAATGCTCACTAAAGACCATACACTACGCAAAATACTGACGACAGCTGTGGGCTTTCCATCTGGTGAAAGTAAGGAAGAAAAAGTTAGCTTCAAACAACAAAAAGAAGCTTTTTTTGAGTTTGCTGCTAAGTTTCCACAACTGGAAAAACTTGCCACCATTCGTAAGCTACCAGAAACCAACGATATTGCAGACAATACTGCCACTATCCTTGCCATTTCCAAGCTATTACAACTCGCCACCGCGCATTTATGGACCATATTCCGGGCCGCTAATGAAGTAGATTTTGTTGAAATTGCCCAAAGTGCACGTTTAGCCTTAGGTGGTTCTGACAGCAATCAAGGTGTGACTGATTTAGCGCTGAAACTCGATTACCGCATCGCACATTTGCTGATTGATGAATTTCAAGATACCAGCCCGACACAAATGGGCTTAGTAGAACAGCTCATACAAGGTTGGCAGCCAGATGATGGTCGCACACTATTTTGTGTGGGCGATCCTATGCAATCCATTTACCGCTTCCGTAAAGCGGATGTCAGCTTGTTTTTACAAGCCAGCACACACGGCATAGGCCATTTACCACTAACACCACTGCGGCTCACACGTAATAACCGCTCGCATCCAGCAATCATTCATTGGATTAATCAAGCCTTTGCAACGGTATTCCCAAACGATGATAACACTGCTGCTGGTGCAATTAGCTACAGACCATTTACCGCTACACGAGCAGAAGTTGAGGGTGAAAGCGTTATCATACACCCCATTATTTTTAATGATGAAGCAGAAAGCATAAGTGCCAAAGCCATTGAAGCCCGTTATACAGCAGAATTAATCGCTAAAGAAAAAAAACAAAACAACAAAAGTATTGCTGTTTTAGTGCGTTCACGTAGTCATTTACGCGAACTGGTTTCAGAAATTAGGCGTAATTATCCAAGTTTGAAATTTCAGGCTGTTGAAATTGAAGAAGTGAGTAATCGCCAGACTGTACAAGATGCACTTTCACTCACCTATGCCCTGCTGCACCGTGCAGATCGTGTGCATTGGCTTAGCATATTACGTGCACCATGGTGTGGACTGACTTTAAATGATTTACACGCTTTATGTGCAGATGACCAAAAATCGACTATCTGGCAGCTCATACAAGTTGAAACAAGATGCCATACTTTAAGTAAAGATGGTCAAAAACGTTTAACACATGTATATGAAATCTTAGCCGAAGCATTTGCCAACCAGGGCCGCATGCCGCTTAGGCGCTGGTTAGAATCGACTTGGCTTAAACTGGGTGGAGCCGCATGTTTAGTAGATGCCGGCGATATTCGTGACATACAGGCTTACTTTGATTTAGTTGAGCAATTGAGCCAAGTTGATCAACTGGATTTCACGCAGCTTGAGACGGCCATGCAAAAACTCTACGCCAAGCCCGATGTAGAGGCCGATGATAGCTTGCAGTTTCTGACGATTCATAAATCCAAAGGGTTAGAGTTTGATACGGTGATTCTGCCCGCATTGAACCGCCAAACACGTGCCAATGACCCTGCACTTTTGTTGTGGGAAGAAGTGTTGGTTGATGGACATTCTCAGTTGATTGCGGCGCCTTTTGTGACAAAAAAGAAAGATGATCCAGCCAGCGTTTATCATTATTTACAAGATTTAGAATCTACGCGTACATTGAATGAATCTGCTCGTCTACTGTACGTTGCAGCCACTCGCACCATACGTAAGCTACATTTAATTGCAACCATCAAACCTAGCCAAGACGGTGAAGTGAGGCCAGTTAAGAAATCATTTTTAGAGTTATTATGGCCTAAAGTCGGTGGTGAGTTTTTACGTATAGCCGAGAATCAGCAATTAGCAATACTGGAAAACAAGGTTGAATCTACGTCAGCTAAAGAGCTGGATTTGGCCGATTTCATTCCACAACTGATACGTCTACCTAACCCTCAAATACCAAATTTATTGCACAATGCTGTGTTAGACAAAACTGAGTTTAATCATTCACCAAACAATGTCGTTAACCTTGATACAGCGAATAATGAAAAGACCGTCATTGCAGAAAGCCTGGCAATGGATTGCGGTACGCTGGCCCATTTATACATGGAGCTTATAGCTAAAAGTGGCGTAGATACCTGGTCTGTAGAAAGATTCAAGCAACTCCAGCCAGCGATGATGCAATGGCTGATTCAGCATGGCCATGTAAGTGAATCTGCACAAACTGCCGCTACGCACATCGTCAGCGCACTACAAACTACGCTGAAAAGTGAACACGGCAGATGGCTATTAAACCAGCATGAACAAGCGACCAGCGAGCTAAGTCTAATTCAGATAAATCATGATGAATCCAGCAAAGACGCTAGTAAAAATCACCGCATAGATCGCACATTTATTCATGATGGCAAGCGCTGGATTATTGACTACAAGCTCACTCAATTAGATGAGTATACTGACTTAGAAAAAGTAGCTGAAAATCACAGACCTCAATTAGCACGCTACGCCAACCTGTTTGCGCATGAAACTCTACCTATTCAGCAAGCTATATTTTTCTTAAACTCGGGCAAATTAATACTCATTTAAACTAGCTAGTGATGCTGGCATCACTAGCTTTCTTTTTCTGCTTGAAAGTGGCGTCTGATATACCACGCCAGAAATATCACTCCCGCAGCAATCAGCACTAAGTGAAATTCGTGAAAATATACTTTTAGACTTTCCCAATGCGTACCGGTTTTAAAACCCGCGTAAGCTAACAGCCAGCACCACATGAATGAGCCAGCAAATGTGTAAATAATAAACTTAGGCATATTCATGCGCGCGATACCCGCAGGAAAAGCGATAAAAGTACGTACCGCAGGCAATAAGCGTCCGATAAAAATAATGATTTCACCATGTTTGGCAAATGCATTATCCGCCCAATCCAAATCTTTAGCCGAAATCAGCACCCATTTACCATATTTTTCCACCAAAGGCCGGCCACCGTACATACCTAAGTAATACGCGGGAATCGAACCAATAACACAACCTACCGCGCCAGCCAAAGCCACACCCCATAACGTCATTTCACCTTTAAATACCAAAAATCCGGCAAACGGCATAATAATTTCTGATGGTAAAGGAATGCATGCAGACTCTATTGCCATTAGCAATATGACACCGCCGTAGCCCATAGTAGAAATCACGCTAAAAATCCAGGTTGCAAGCACGGCAATGAGTTTTTCCAGCATTGATGATTCCCTAAATTATTTAATTGTTAATTAATAATTGGTTAAAAGGCTTAACAACCTCATGCCACTTAATTAATTGAAGCGAATTATATCAGCCATTGCTATGAATCTATGTTAGCTCAGTTTGAGTATTACTTGATGTCAAAATAGTCATTTAATAAACAAAAAAATTGACACTGTTATGCGCATGCTTTAGTAAACAAAAGTTCATTATAGTAAACAATTGTCAACTGGTAGTTGACAATCGGCTATAGCCCAATACCTGATATATAATTTGCATAAATAAATATATTTAATAGTAAGTTAGCTAACAATAATTAATGTATTACATAATCAAGGGGACGCGTTGAAGCTAACTTCACAACGCATAATAGCGAATTTAATGATTGGGGTTATCTTATTAACAGGCCTGGGAGCGCCTGCTAATAAGGCTTTCGCCGATTTGCGCGTGCCTGCATGGTACGATCAAAACGCGGTAAACGTCGCGCCAGATTGGCATTATCGCGTACCCATTAATATTCCTGCCGGAGCAACCATCAATAGCACCGTCAAAGTAGATGTCAATTTTGTGACACTATTGACGACTCTTGGTGTGTCCGGCACATTTGATGCTAATTCTCCACGAGTTGTTCGTTCGACAGGTGTTCTTGCCACCAATCAAGAATTTACTGACTCTGTATACGCTGGTGCAACTGACCCGACTGGGGACGGCAAAGGTGAAGTGCGTTTTATTTTGCAGGATGCTGGTGCGGTTACTTACTACCTGTATTTTGATATTACTGCTAACGGTGTTAAACCAGTTAATCCACAAACACCTATTAATGGCAACTTTGAACAAGGGCCGATTGCTGGTGCAAGCCCACAAATTCCACCAGGTTGGGCAACGGCTACCCGCACCGGTACAACAATGGATGCGCAATTACGTACTAATGAAACTGTAACGGTAACCGATGCCGCCTCTGGTCAAACGATGACTACTAACGGCAATGCTAATACAGGTGCGGGTTCTTATCTTGAAGGTTTCCGCTCCTCAGCTGATATTGGCGGTACTGCAGTTCTTACAAAAACTATTACATTTCCTGCATCAGGCCTTGGCAGTATTTCAGTTAGAGTTAAACCAGAAGGCTGGGATAGTGCAGTAAACGCTGCAAACCCCACCAATTTCGATTTCATTAGAATTCGCTTACTGAATGGCGCGACTACAGTCTTAAATATTGTTGACCCAAGTATTGCACCAAATAGCTATGCAACATGTCCATTTAGTCCAAACTTTAATGCAAGCGCAGCTACCACAACCCAACCAGGTTACGGTAACTATAATGGGTGGGATAATGGCTCTGCATCAAACAACCATACATTAGGGATGTCTGCCACTTTTAATCGACTGCAAGAACCTTGGGTGACCTGTACCGTCGCCCTCCCTGCAGCGGCCGCTGGCAAAACTTTAACACTAGAGATTCGTACACAAACCATTAATCAGTTTCAGTCTTGGTTTCTGATTGACGATGTGGAATGGTCAGTGGTTACAGCAACACTAGGCACACCTCAGGCTTACGGCGTCAATATTACATTGCCAGTAGCTGCTGCGGTCTTTACTGCTGGGCAAACGCTCTCTATTACAGCTCAAGTCGATGCTCAGCCTAACTTTGCAGGCACACCAGTCACTGCAGATGTATTTGATAATGTGGGTACTTTAGTTGCAGGCGGCATTATTCTGTATAACGATGGTACGCATGGCGATGCAACAGCCAATGACGCTACTTGGACGAACACCGCAGCTTTGGTTATTCCCGCAGGATTTGTGCCAGGCCCTAACTGGTTAATTCGCGTCTATGCGCGCGACATTGGTGGCAATTTAATCAATATCTCTGGCCAACCCACTACACCTACTAGCCAAGCTAATTTTTGGAATATTGACGAAATCAATATTAACGTGACATCGGCTGCACTCAATGTGCAGAAAACTGTGACCTTGGTATGTGACCCAGTCAATGGCAGTTCAAACCCAAAAAATATACCTGGCTCAATCACCCGTTATACCATCATCATTGCCAATACAGGCACAGCTTCAGCCACCTTAAACACTGTGACAGATGCATTAGTGAGCTTTCTAACTTTTGATCCTAATGATGTACAGGGTGCAACTGCGGCTACTTGTAACAGCACCGTACCACCAGGCGTAATACAGGCAGGTGGCGCAGTCGGCAAAGGCTTTAATATCAATGTTGGGGGTAGCAGCACACGTACAGGCTATCCCAAATTTCTGACCAATGTGGCTGATGCGGATGGTGCAACTTACGCCAACCCCAATATCACCATCGATTACGCCGCCGCATTGCCTGCTGGCACTTTTGGCGCTAATACCTACACAGCAGGTGAGCTCAAACCGGGTGAGTCTGTCACTGTGACTTTTAATGTGGTGGTAAATTAAATGCGCACTTTCATTTTCAGAGGAATTTTATTGGCTAATTTAATGCTGCTGAGTACCAATACGCATGCGGCTGGTACGCTAGCAGGCACTAATATTAGCATTATCGCAACGCTTGTTTTCAGCGTAAACACAATACCGCAAGCACCCATTTCCAGCAATGTAGCTAGCTTTATCGTCGACCATAAAGTCAATTTATCTGTCACAACCTCGGACACGAGTGAAATAGGCGCGGCAATTGGCCAGTCTGGTGTGGTGACAAACTTTGTTGTCACTAATTTAGGCAATACGACAGAAGATTACGCATTAACGGATACGCTAACAGGAATTGCTGACCCTTTTGGCAGTGGTACAACTTTTAATGTAACCAGCTGTAGCATTCATGTAGAAGATGGAACTACGCCTGGTTATCAAGCTGGTCAGGACTTAGCCACGTTTATTGGCAATCTTGCGCCAGATGCAAGCGCGAAAGTTTATTTAGTATGTAATATTCCGTCAAGCGCTACTTCCAATCAAGTTTCTGCTGTAGCGCTTACCGCTACTACCCGTGCCGCAGGCACATCAGCAACTGGTGTATTAACGCAAACATCAGGACCAAATACTAATGGAATCGACATCGTTTTTGCGGACACACAGGCGCCTTTGGCGGGCGTTGCTGGAGATGCTCTGCGAGACGCAGCCGCATCAGCCGCATCAGCTTACAAGATTGGTTTATCAGTTGTTCTCAATAAATCAGTTTTATGTGCACCCAGCCCTGCTTGCCTGACAGCGTTTAAGCCGGGCGATACGGTGACCTACCAGATTCAGGTTAACTTATCAGGTGTTGGCACGGCAATTGCTCTAGCTGTGCAAGACCCAATTCCAACTAACTTAACTTATGTACCGGGCAGCATCACAGTGAATGGCGCAGCACGTACCGATGTGATAGATGCTGATAATGCAGATTTTACTGCCAATACGGTAGATGTGAATTTGGGCAATGTGCTTTCGCCCAATACTTTTTTAATTCAATTTAAAGCACTTGTAAATTAGTTGTCCATTTTTTAAAGGAAAGATTATGAAAATCAAACAGTTATTAATATCAGTTATTTCAGTAGCGGTTTTTAGTTTAACGCATATTGCTTTTGCTGCAGCAGGGGCAGTTGAAGTTAAAAGCGTGGCTGAAGTAGATAAAGTGACCATCAACAAAGACGGCACTAAAGAAACCAAGCGCATCCCTGCGCAAAAAGTTGGGCCTGATGGTGAAGTGATTTATACCACCACTTTTAAAAATATATCCGATAAATCGGTTGGCAATATTGTCATTAATAACCCCGTGCCAGAGCATATGCGCTACACCATTGGCAGCGCGGCCGGCGCAAATACAGACATCACATTTTCGACGGATGGCGGTAAAACCTATAGTGCAGAAGATAAATTAAGCGTGACGACTAAAGAAGGCAAAGTACGCCCTCCAGCAGCTGAGGAATATACAAACATCCGTTGGACGTACAAGGGTGAGCTAGCGCCAGCACAAACAGGCACTTTGACATTTAAAGCGGTAGTTAAGTAAATACCACCGTAAATAACTTAAATCATTTGAATACCTAATATGCAAAATTACTTGTTAAGCCCGCGGCGGGTACACCCGCCGCGTCACATGATTCCGCAGCCGGCGCCACCGCCGGCATTTTATTATATTTGGCGACCAGATTTGTTCGTGCGATTACTTAATAGCCGCGGACAACACAGCCCACCCAACAAAAAACCGCTTTTTATTAACAGTACGTAAATGCAACCAGTAATAAATTAGTTTTAATTTTATTTTTTTAAGGAGCAATACCATGAAATATTTTAATTTACATGGCCCATCAAAACTCAAAGCGTTCGGCTTAATTGCCGCGGGCTTGATGTTGGGCTTTAGCAGTATTAGCGCGTGGGCGGCACCAGTCGGTACGCCCGTTGGCACTTCTGTTTCTAACTTGGCAACTTTGAGCTACTCAGTTGGCGCTGTGGCACAAACAGCCATTGGCTCTTCAACAACTGGTAACTCAGCTGGTGCAGGTACTGCCACCACCTTCTTAGTGGATGCGAAAATCAATCCACTGGTAACTGGGCCAGGTACGTTTACGTCAGTTGTACCAGGTGCAACGGCGCAAGCATCTACTTTTACTGTGACCAACAACGGCAACTCGCCCATTGACCTTAGCTTAACGACAGCGAACCTAGCAAACGGTACTATTCTTTTTGCTCCTAATGGCACCGATAATTTTGATGCGACCTCTTGTTCCACGTTTCTAGATACCAATGGCAACGGTGTTTACAATCCGGGTACAGACTTAGCAGCAACATACGTTGATGAGCTTATATCAGGAAACTCTGCCACCGTGTTTGTGGTGTGTACTATTCCTGCAGGGCAAGTCAATGGCGACAATGCCGTTGTTAACTTGATTGCGACAGCTCAAGGTACCTTTACTGCAACTGGTTATACAGCAACTCCAGGTTCATTAGGTCCAACACTGACAGCAACCGTTGGTGCTAATACGGCAAACGTTGATGTTGTATTTGCTGATGCTGCGGGTACAGATGATGGTGCCAACGATGCCAAGTCTTCTGCACGTAGTCAGTATCGTGTAGTGACTGCAACGCTTGCGGTTTCAAAAATAGTTACACCAATATGTGACCCTGCTAATGGCGGCTCAAATCCGAAAAACATCCCAGGTGGAGCTGTGCAATATGCAATCACAGTTGCCAATACAGGAGCATCGCCAGCAACGCTTACAAGCTTAGCTGATACTTTGGTTTCGCAACTTGCCTTTGACACCAAGCTTAACAGTGGCACAGGTGGCGCGGCAGCATGTATACCAGGTGGCGGAACAAGCTTGTCACCTACTACTGGCTTTGCTGCGGTAACAGGCGCTGGCGTTGGTCCTGGTGTGGTAGCTCCTGGTGTGGCAGCCAATGCGACAACAGCGGGTGCAAGTATTGCTGGTCAAGTGATTACTATTACTTTCAACGCGTTAGCCACTAGTGCAATTACCGCACCAGCAGCAGCTACGTTGGCTGCAGGTAGTTATATTACGGTGTATTTCAACGCGTTTATCCAGTAATGCGTGTTGAAAATATTTAAATGTTAAAAAAAGTACTACTGATAACACGCACACACTCGGCTAGCCACGTGTGTGCGCTGTTGCCTAGCGTGTTGGCCGCAATGCCAGCACGCTTTATGCTGCGCGTAAGCAATCGCGTGCAGCATAAAGCGTTGTTTGTTTCAATCATCCTAGCGCTTACAACAAGTACAATAACCATGGCAGCAACGCCCTCTGGTACGGTGATTAACAATACCGCCACCGCTACCTATAATAACGGTGCTAGCAGCGTATCGATCCCCAGCCCTATTGCCACGCTTACCGTGGGCGGCCTCTCACCTATCAAGATTGAGTTTTTACAGTTTGACCCAACTGGTGCAAGCCCTCAACAACAGGTTAGCACGACGAGCTGTGGTGGTTCATCTTTGCCAGCACCTACCTACATCACCACACCTGCCAGCGGACTTGCCGTGCCGGGCGCATTAAGTTTGGCGCCGACAACAACCTATACTAATGGCGACCCATTATTTATTCGGATAACAGATTTAAATCAAAATAAAAACCCACTGGTGGCCGAGACAATTACAACGACAGTCACTACACTATCTGGTGATTCAGAAACCTTAACCTTAACCGAAACCGGGCCTTCCACAGGGGTGTTTGTCGGGTATATTCAAACCAACAGCAATGCGGTTGCACCTAATAATTGCACACTGAATGCAGGCGACAACCAAAACATTACTGCAAGCTATACTGATACGCCGCCTGCTGGCGCACCCATTACCATGACGACAAAGGCATTGGTCGACCCATTTGGCATCTTGTTTGATAGTGTCACTGGCGTACCAGCAAATGGCGCTTCAGTGACATTAATCAGCAATGCAACTGGCTTGCCTGCCAATGTATTGTGCGATAACGGCACAACAACATTGCCGCAACCAGTGATATCGGGAAGCAATACCATATGCGACCCAGCGATGGTAGCTGGTGGCTATCGTTTTCCACGTGTAGCACCTGGCAATTACCATTTGCGTATTTTACCGCCAGGTAGTTATGTATTCCCTTCTACTAATGCTGCACCCGCTGCAGGCTTTGTCGTCGTTGGCCCCATTGGCACTGGCGCTTCATATGGTGGCGCTTTCCCACTCAATCCTGGGCCAGCAGTTAAAATTGATGTGCCTTTAGATTCACATACCATTGGTGGTAGTTTGGTAATTAATAAAACGACGACTAAAACATTGGTGGCCATTGGCGATTTTGTACCATATAGCATCACTATTCAAAATGCTGCAGCAACAGTTGCCAATAATGTAGTGATTGCAGATACCTTTCCACAAGGTTTTCGCTACACCAAAAAATCAGTCAGATTAAACGGTGTTGCGATTGCCGAGCCAAATATCTCTAAAGATGGCCAAACACCGAGCTTTAATATTGGCACTATCGCCGCAGGTGCAACCGTAACGCTGAATTATGTGGCAGAGGTGGCGGCAGGAACTAAATTAGGATTGGCCGATAATATCGCTTATTCGACTAGCCAAAGCTCAAATATTGCGCACGCAAGCGTGACTGTAAATGAAGATTTGTATCGCAGCAAATCATTATTGGTTGGCCGTGTGATTGTGGGCTGCAATAGCAAAGTGGAAGATGATTTAGTCGGCTTGCAAGGCGTACGCATATTACTTGAGGACGGCACGTACATCACCACAGATAAAGACGGTCGTTGGCATGCAGATAACATCAGGCCAGGTACGCACGTGGTGCAACTGGACAAAGATTCATTACCTAGCAATTATGAAGTAATGACTTGTGAAGCCAATAGCCGCTTTGCTGGTCGTAATTATTCACAATTTGTGAATATTCAAGGTGGTACGATGTGGCGCGCTAATTTTTATGTACAGAAAATAGCCGGTGCAAAAGAGGACACCAGCAAACCAGAAGCCTTGCCAACAGATGGTGCAAACCAACGCCAACTGCAATTGATTGAGAAACTACCCTACAACACAGAATGGCTTGCAACTGCTACTGCTGGAGTGGAATGGTTGCATCCTCAAGCTAACTTCCAACCGGCATTGCCAGTGATTAAAGCAGCTATTAAGCATGCACCAGGCCAAGTCGTGACTATTAAAGTGAATGGTGAAAAGGTAAGTGGATTAAATTTTGATGGGTCACTTCAAAACTCAACAAAAACTGTGATGCTTTCTACTTGGAGTGCGATTCCGATTAAAAATGGTGACAACTTGCTAAATGTGACTATTACCGATAAAGAGGGTAAAACGGTATTTGAAGAGAAGCGCACGATTCACTATGGTGTTTCAATTGCACATGCAGAGTTCGATGAAAAGCTGTCACATTTGTTGGCAGATGGCAAAACCAGGCCCGTGATTGCGGTACGTATGTTAGACGACGCTGGCAAACCCGTGCGTCGTGGCGTGGTAGGCGAATTTCAAATTAACGCCCCTTATCAAACACTTAGCCAGTTTGAGCAAATTCAACGGGAACCACTCGCCGCTAGACCAGGCGGCAAAGCACATTTTGAAATTGGCGCTGATGGCATTGCAAACATTGAGCTGATGCCAACGACACAAACGGGTGAAGTGGTGCTGAGCTTTGATTTTGGCAACTCAATACAAAGTAATTCTTCTAAACCACTCAATGAAATCCGCGCATGGCTGGCACCAGGTCAGCGTGACTGGGTATTGGTGGGCTTTGCAGAAGGTACTGCAGAAGGCAAAAAATTATCTGGCAATATGACCGCGCTGAGCAATTCTGGCGCAGCGGATCAATTGTTTGATCAAAACCGCGTTGCGTTTTATGCCAAAGGTACCATTAAAGGTGAATATTTATTAACCATGTCTTACGATTCCGCTAAACAGCGTGGCCAAAACCCAAACAACCTAAAACAGGCGATTGATCCTAATCAATACTACACTTTATATGCTGATGCAACACAGCCACAATTTGACGCTGCCAGCGCAAGTAAATTGTACCTAAAAATTGAAAAGAGCCAGTTCTATGCGATGTTTGGTGATTATGACACCGGCCTCACCGTGACTGAGTTATCACGCTATAGCCGTACATTAAATGGTGTGAAATCAGAATATAAAGGTAAGCAATTCTCTTACAATGCTTTCGCTACCCAAACCTCACAAGCTTTTAAACGCGACGAGATTCGTGGTGATGGCACATCAGGCTTGTACCATTTAACTAGCGGTAATATTGTACAAAACTCGGACAAAATCACGATTGAAACACGCGATCGTTTCCATAACGAGGTGATTATTAATTCGCAAAGCCTTCAACGTTATTTGGATTACGACATTGACCCTATCCTAGGCACACTGTTTTTCCATCAGCCGATACAGACGTTTGACTCTAATTTAAACCCGACCTACATCGTGGCTGAATATGAATCTGATGATAACAAAGATGCAAAATTAAGCTATGGTGGACGTGCTGCTTATAAGCCAAACGAGCAAACAGAGATTGGCCTTACTCATATACATGAAGGCAACGTAGGCAACATCGGCAATTTAACTGGAGTGGATGCTACCTATAATTACGATGCTAAAACTAAAATTCGCACAGAGTATGCAGAGACTAGTAGCACTCTTAGTGGTGTAAAAAATAGTGGCGATGCATGGCTGGTAGAGGCGACACGTCAAGATGAAAAGACCAATGCCAGAGTCTACGCGCGTGAACAACAATCTGGTTTTGGCTTGGGTCAACAAGCCGCCGGTGAGAATGGCACCCGTAAAATGGGTGCAGATGGCACCTATAAATTAAATCTCGAAACACAATTGCAAAGCGAAGCCTATCAGCAAGAAACACTTAGCACAGGCGAAAAACGCAATGTTGCTGATGCAAAAGTACAATGGCAAAAAGACGCGCTTACCGCAGATGCAGGCCTGCGTGTGGTGCAAGATAATAATGTACAAACCAATAACTCATCGGACCCAACTACACAAACAAGTAAACAAGCAATTGCTGGAGTCAGTTATGCGCTGTTTGAGAAAAAACTAGTATTGCATGCAGATGTTGCAACTTCAATTTCTGGAAGTAGTGAAAGCAGTGATTTCCCCAATAGTTTACGCTTAGGTGCCGATTACAAATTAAATCAACAAACCACTTTATTTGCTACCCAAGAGTTTGCTGAAGGAACAAATATCAAGGCAAATACCACACGTGTTGGAATGCGCACCAACCCTTGGCAAGGTGGTGAGATGTCGGCTGCGTTGGGTAATGAGATACAGCAGGACAGTGATCGCTTATTTGCAAGTATGGGGCTGACACAAAGATGGCAAATCAATGAGCATTGGCAAGCGGATGCTGGCCTCGATCGCAGTCAAACCGTTAAAAATACCGGCACTCAACTTAACACCAATGTGCCTTTAGTGAGTGGTGGTGGACTTAACGGTGTTGCGGGTGATACCAGTGACTTCACTGCTGCTTCAATTGGTGCACACTATAGCGATAAACTGTGGAGCGCCAACAGCCGTGCGGAATATCGTACAAGTAGCACAGATGACAAAGTGAATCTGTTGGCGGGCATTCAACGTAACTTGGATGGAGGTCGCTCTGTAGCAGCAGGATTTACTTATACCGATATTAGTGGAACATCAGCCAATACTATCAATAGTACCGACCTCGATATACGCGTGAGTGCGGCCTATCGTCCAAACGACTCTAGCCTAATTTGGCTAGATCGCTTGGACTATATCTCTAATAATACTGCCGATATTATCAATGGAGATAATGCCAAAAAATTAGTGAATAATTTTAATGCGAACTATATGCCAAATCGCCATATGCAAATTGCCTTGCAGTATGGTTCCAAATATGTGATAGATGATATCAGTGGTAGTAGTTATAAAGGCTACACAGATTTGTTAGGCGTAGAATTACGTTACGACGTGACCGCTAAATGGGACGTGGGTATACATGGCAGCATGTTGCATTCTTGGAATGGTGGCCAGCGTGACTATGCGATAGGCACATCGGTAGGCTATAACGTGATGGAAAATGCCTGGGTATCTGTAGGCTATAATATTAGAGGCTTTACGGACAATGATTTTAGTGATGCTGAATATCGCGTTAAAGGCTTCTATTTCAATGTACGTGTGAAATTTGATCAAGACACTTTGGGCTTGAACAAGCCTAATACTGCAAACCCATTAGAACGCAAATAACCTAAATGTATTAAAAAGCTAAATGTTATTGAAGGATTGGAATGAGTGAGAAACTTAAGCATCAAAAACTAATGCGATTATTGGCATTGGTTTTCATGGGTTTTTGGTTGGCCTCTTGTGCAAGTTTAGATGAGGCGAGCAAAGTCAAATCAGCACAATTAGTCCATATTCAAACTTTACAGAAAGAGGCAAAAACTCTAGCAGCTGATAAAACTGGTGCCGCAGCCTATGCACCAAACAAAGCGATCTCATGGCTAGACTTTGCATTGAATGAATATTATGAGGACGACAAAACTGATGTCATTATTGGTGCGATTCATGAAGCAGAACAGATCATTAACGCCCTTAAATCAGGCGCAGATGCAAGTACTGTGGGTTTAGAAACACCCATTATTAGTGGTAGCGAAAAAGTACGTGATGACCTATGGGAAAAATCTTCAGCACTTAAACAAAGTCCCTATTTCGCTTGTGGCGCCAAAACTCTTGCCAATTTAGATGTACAACTGATTTGGACAGGCCATGATTATTGGGAGGCGGGTTGGAGTCATGCAAAAACCAGTAGTGAAGTCGCGGATAATTTAGCATTTGAAGCCGAGCAAGCGATTAAACAATGCGCGTCATTGGCGGACACCACCGCGCCAACAGAACACCCGGCTACAAGTTCGATAACTGAAGTGATTGTAGAGAAATATAGCTTTTCTGCAGATGCACTATTTGCATTTAATCAATCCAATATTGAGCATTTAGTGCTTGGTGGAAAACATAAGCTAGACAAACTGATTGCTGATATCAGCACTTGGCAGCAGGTAGAAAGCATCGAAATTCATGGTTACGCTGATGAAATCGGCTCAAAAAGCTATAATCAGAAACTATCTGAAGCACGTGCCAATGCTGTACGCGATTACATGAGCCTACATGGCGTTAAAGCGACCATTACTGCTATTGGGCATGGTGCATCAGATTCTGTAAGTGATTGTTCAACAAAGAAAAAGCATGAAAAACGTATTAGCTGCTTACAAGGTGACAGGCGTGTAGAGTTGGTTGTGCAAGGTAAAAAATAATCAGTAATAGCGGCTGAACTCAGGCTAGTTTTAATTAGCCTGCTTTAGTCATAAGATTAGCTAAACTCTTTTAACAGAATCTTAATAAAATCCGCCCGTGCTTGCACGTCAGTATATTGCACGGTAATTCTGAGCTTATCAGGTCCATTCATACGACAGCGCCTGTCGCGCTGTAATAAGGCGATAAGCTTGATTGGGTCTAGTTCAGTGTTCTGATTAAAGTGTAACTGAATGGCACCATCACTCGCATCAATCTTATTAATACCTAGTGGCTTAGCGGCGATACGCAAGCGATGGCATGCCAACAAGGTTTCGCCCTGTTCTGGCAATAAACCAAAGCGATCTATCAACTCCTCTTGCATGGCATCTAGCTGATCATCATCCGTACAATTGGCGAGGCGCTTATACAACACCAAGCGCTCATGTACATCTGGGCAGTAATCATTAGTTAGCAAAGCTGGCGTGTGTAGATTGATTTCCGTAGTCACGCCTAATGGTGCGTTTAAATCTGGCTCCTTACCCGCTTTAAGCTGCTTCACTGCATGATTGAGCATGTCAGCATACAGCGTAAAACCAATCTCTTGCATCTCACCACTTTGGCTATCACCTAGCAGTTCACCCGCACCACGAATCTCTAAATCATGCATCGCCAAATGGAAACCGGCGCCCAAGTCTTCCAGCAACTGAATCGCATCTAAACGCTTTTTAGCTTGCGCCGTGATTTTACGGTCGGGGTCAGTCAGCAAGTAGGCATAAGCTTGATGATGGCTGCGCCCTACTCGCCCACGTAATTGATGCAACTGTGCTAGGCCGAACATATCGGCTTTATTCATGATAATGGTATTAGCTGTGGGTACGTCAATACCTGTTTCAATAATGGTCGTGCACAATAATAAATTAGAACGTTGATGATAAAAGTCGCGCATCACATGCTCTAGCTCGCGCTCACGTAGCTGTCCATGAGCAATGGCAATGCGCGCTTCTGGCAAAATACGTTCTAATTTTTCACGCATACTATGAATGGTATCCACTTCATTATGCAAGAAATAAACTTGGCCTCCACGTTTAAATTCACGCGTAACAGCTTCATGAATAATGCCTTCAGAATAATCCGTATGGAATGTTTTGATGCTTAAGCGTTTTTGTGGCGGCGTACTAATAACGGAGAATTCACGCAAGCCTTCCATCGCCATGCTCAAAGTACGCGGTATAGGTGTGGCGGTAAGCGTCAGCACGTCCACCTCAGCACGCATAGCTTTTAGCTGTTCTTTTTGGCGCACACCAAAACGGTGTTCTTCATCTAAGATTGATAGGCCCAGATTCTTAAATTTCACATCTTTTTGAATCAAACGATGCGTACCGATAATAATATCAATCTTGCCTTCTTCTAAACCTTTCAGTGCCTCAGTTTGCTCTTTGGCCGTTCTAAAACGCGAAATTTCAGCGATTTTAATCGGCCATTCGGCAAAGCGATCAGTAAAAGTATTGTAATGTTGCTCGGCCAATAAAGTCGTTGGCACAAGCACAGCGACTTGGCGTCCACCCATCACAGCGACAAACGCAGCACGCAGCGCAACTTCCGTTTTGCCAAAGCCCACATCACCACAAACCAACCTATCCATCGGGCGACCGGATTGCATATCCTTAATGACATTTTCAATCGCTTCAAGTTGGTCTGGTGTTTCTTCAAACGGAAAGCCTTCGCAAAATGCTTCGTAATCTTGCAAACTTAACTTGAATGCATGGCCTTTACGGGCGGCACGCTGTGCATATAAATTCAATAGTTCTGCCGCGGTATCACGGATTTGTTTAAGGGCTTTTTTCTTGGCTTTTTCCCAATGCCCAGAACCTAAACGATGTAATGGCGCTGACTCTGGTGGTCCACCTGAATAACGAGAGATGAGAAATAGCTGCGAAACCGGTACGTAAAGTTTATCGTCACCATAATATTCCAACAGTAAGAACTCGGTTTCACCTTCACCAAAATCAAAGTTTAATAAACCTCTGTAACGCCCTACCCCATGTTGCTCATGCACGACTGGGTCGTTTTCACGTAGCTCAGATAAGTCTTTGAGCATGCCTTCCGTATTACGCGCTTTTTCTTTTTCGCGTCGACGTTGCTGACGCACCGTAGCAGCATAAAGCTCAGCTTCCGTAATAATGGCAAAATTAGCAGCGACAGGCTTAAGATTGGGCGTTAGAAAGCCTGCATGCAAAGTTGAAACGCCTAGCATTAGGCGCTCATCACTTTGCTGGAATTCAGCCCAAGTCTCACAAACAGGGATGTTAAGCCCATGTTCGGCAAACAATTGCGCCATGGTTTCACGGCGGCCTAAGCTTTCCGCAGCGATGAGTATGCGTTGCTTATTGGTCGTTATAAATGTTTGTAATTTATGTAATGGCTGCTCCGCGCGGCGCTCAATATCCAGCGCTGGCAAGATTGATGTACTCGGAGCATCTACAGCAGCATCTGCAGAGCTATCAATTTTGGCATCAATACCCAGATGTAAAGTTGCAAACTCATGTGTACTTTTAAAAAAGCCATCTGCTTTAATTAACAATAGTTCTGGCGCAATAATGGGTCGTTCTACATCATGCGCAAGCAAGCGATAGCGTGATTGCGCTTCACGCCAGAAACTTTGTGCCGCGCCATCTAAATTACCATGCAGGCAAAGTACCGCTTTTTTCGGCAGATATTCCAGCACCGTTGCTGTTTGTTCAAAAAACAGTGGTAAATACCACTCGATACCGCCAGTGGCTATACCCTTGCTGACATCTTTATAGATTTTTGCACGCGATGGATCACCTTCAAAAATCTCTCTAAATTGACTTCTAAAACGGGCAATACCTTTCTCATCCAAGGGGAACTCACGCGCGGGCAACAATCTAATTTCTGGAACGGGATACAAACTACGCTGTGTATCAATATCAAACGTGCGGATGGACTCAATCTCATCATCAAACAAATCTAAGCGATAAGGCAACACGCCTCCCATGGGGAATAAATCGATTAAACCGCCACGTACACTAAACTCACCGGGGCTAATAACTTGACTTACATGATGGTAGCCCGCTTGCGCGCATTGAAGACGCAAGGCTTCTAAATCCAGTTTTTGGCCTTTTTTCAGCATAAAACTATGCGCTGCCAAATACGACTGTGCTGGTAAGCGAATGAGTGCAGTGCCAATTGGCACAATAATCACATCGCAAGTATTTTGCGAGATTTGATAGAGTGTAGCTAAACGCTCTGAAATCAAGTCAGGGTGCGGTGAAAAGTGGTCATATGGCAGTGTTTCCCAATCAGGCAACAAATGCACACTTAAACCAGGCGCAAACCACGGCAGTTCTTCTAGTAGTCGCTGCGCTTCAAAAGCACTTGCCGTGATAATCACCAATGGCGTTTTGGCTGTTAATTGTGCTAATTGCATAGCCAGATTAGCCAGACTTAAACTATCATAGCCTGTTGAGTGAACTTGCACACAGCTAGAATGACCAATGGACGGTATGGTTAAATGCATGTCTTTTAATTTTACGACTTTGTTTGAGTGGACTTAATACTAGTTTAAAAACGCTAGATTGACGATTAAGGTAGTATTATAACTGCTAGCTAAATATAAAATCTTAATGCATATACATTTAAGTGTCGCATATAAAATAAATAAGATTATTGGAGAACATCATGAATGATAAAGAATTAGTCGCCATTCACGCTGCGAAATATGTGCAAAATGATATGCTGGTTGGTTTAGGTACTGGGTCGACTGCCAATTATTTCATTCAAGAGTTAGCCCGTCGCCAAGCTGAAGAAGGCTTAAAAGTCACCACAGTAGCTAGCTCCGTTGTTAGCACCATCAAAGCGCAAAGCTTGGGGTTAAGTGTAGTGGCGCTTGAGCACATTGCAGCGATTGATTTATACGTGGATGGCGCAGATGAAGTCACGCCTGACATGACGCTACTCAAGGGCCGTGGTTACGATTTAGTCAAAGAAAAGCTACTGGCAAAGGCAGCCAAACAATTCATTGTCGTGGCGGATAAAACTAAATTAGTAGGCCGTATTGGCACAAATTACGCTATTCCGATTGAAGTCATCAGCACTGCATGGAAAATGGCAAAACATAGCATAGAAACAGTTGGTGGACATGGTGATTTGCGCCAAAATGTGGCAAAAGATGGCTTGAGTATTAGTAGTCACGGTAGTCTGATTTTAGATATGACATTTGATGCCGCGCTTGATAGTCATACGCTAAATCACCTGCTCAACAATATTCCTGGCGTGATAGAGCATGGTATTTTTAGTGGGCTAGCGCATACCATATTAATAGCAGATGATGGCAAAGTTGAGGTGCGGCAGAAATAGCGCATTATCATAATTGGTTACACTTTGATGCCAACTATTGCTAGACAGCGCATACAAACTCAACGAAACTCTAGTATATGCTAAAGCCCACCAAAGCCATGCATTTCAGTCGTTGTTTTATAAGCCTTTGCTCTAAGTTATTTATAGAGTGTTACTCTGTATTGACTGCTAAGCACACAGGCTTGGTTTGTGGCGCATTGTTCTGTAGCTTTGCACTCACCACCTGTAACAAGACTAACCCGCCACCGCCAGTAATGGAAGACCCTTATACCATTACTTTTGTCACACTTAATAGCCCAACCACCTATTACTATAACGACGATAAAAATCTGGCTGGCATAGAGTACGATTTAGCCAACCTGTTTGTGAAGAGTTTGGGTGCGGCTTACCAAGCAAAATTTCTAGTCGTGAACAATATCAGTCAAGTATTACCAGCACTAGAGCAAGGCAAAGCTGATATTGCTGCATCCGATTTAAGCATTACTGCAGCACGTCAAAAGGTAGTTTCTTTTGCCACGCCTTACCAAACTATTCAGCAAGAGTTAATTTATAACAAGGAATTAGATGATAGCCCCCCAAGAAAAATAAAGGACTTGAGTGACGAGTCCATTGTTGTACCTGCCGGTACCAGCTTTGCCGAGCGGCTGAAAAAGATACAGGAAAGCCAACCCGAGCTTAAATGGGAAGAGCGCCCCAATGTAAATACCGAGCAGCTCATCGAAGCAGTGGCAAGTGGTGATATTGAATATACAGTTGCAGATAGCCATTTAATTTCTATCATGCAAAATTATTACCCTAATCTGGAAGTTGCCATGCCGTTAGGAGAATCCGAGAAAATTGCATGGGCGTTACCCAAACATTCTAAATTTAGAGATCTACTGCATGAGGCTTCTCTTCATAAAGATCAGCCGGCCCATCCTAAAGCTGATTTAGCGAAAAAAGTGGATGCTTTTTTTGTGCGAATACAGAAAGATGGCACATTACGCAGCGTGCTAGACCGTTATCTTGGCAACGCAAAACGGCTTGATCCAGTCGATGTGAAAGCATTTTTAATCCGCAGCCGCACTCTGTTACCGCAATATGTACGCTTGTTTAAAGATGCACAAGAAATAACCGATATAGATTGGCGTTTACTCGCTGCAATCAGCTATCAAGAATCACATTGGGATACCTACAACACTTCGCCAACCAATGTACGTGGACTAATGATGCTCACTGAATCTACCGCAGACTTGATGGGCGTGACAGATAGATTAGATCCAAAGCAAAGTATTCCTGCTGGGGCAAAGTATATGATGAAGCTTAAAGACATTATCCCTAGCCAGATTGCTGAGCCAGACCGTACCTACATGGCATTGGCGTCGTATAATATTGGCTATGCCCATGTTGAGGATGCAAGAGTGCTGGCACAACGCCAGCATCTAAACCCTAATAGCTGGGCGGATGTTAAAAAAACTCTGGTCATGTTAAATGACCCCAACTACTACACCACAGTGAAATTTGGCTACGCCAGTGGTGGTGCTCCCGTGGTATTTGTGGAATCTATCCGTAGCTATCAACGCATTTTAGAGCGTTATCAACCTAGGCATAACCCGGATACTGATACATTTAAAATTGCGGTAAATTAGCAAATAACTTAAATTCTAAACCTTAATATAATCCAGATTATTCATATACGGTTTTAATACTTCTGGCACTTTCACACTGCCATCGGCTTGCTGATAATTCTCTAACACCGCTACCAATGTACGGCCTACTGCCAAACCAGAACCATTCAGCGTATGCACAAACTCAGTTTTACCTGCTTCATTTCTAACACGTGCTTGCAAACGACGTGCTTGAAAAGCCTCACAATTTGACACCGATGAAATCTCACGATAAGTATTTTGTGCCGGCAGCCAGACTTCTAAATCGTACGTTTTAGCAGCACCAAAGCCCATATCACCGGTACATAGTGACACCACGCGATACGGCAATTCAAGCGCCTTCAGAATATTTTCAGCATGCCCTACCATCTCTTCCAAAGCTTCATAGCTTTTTTCAGGATGCACTATTTGCACCATTTCCACTTTATCAAATTGATGCTGACGTATCATGCCTTTGGTATCACGACCATAAGAACCAGCCTCAGAGCGAAAACACGGTGTATGTGCAGTGAGTTTAATTGGTAGAGATTCTAACGGTACAATTTCATCACGGACGGTGTTAGTAAGTGTGACTTCAGAAGTTGGAATTAAATAGTATTTATCTGAATTTAACATACTAGCAATATCAGTTAATGGAGCGCCAACATGAATTAGTTCGCGTAGTTCAAATGATGTTCTAGAAACAGAAAACAAATCAGCTTCAAATTTTGGCAGCTGCCCGGTTCCCAATAAAGTTTCTTCATTAACAATATAAGGCGTATAGCACTCCTCATAGCCGTGCTGCTCGGTTTGCGTATCCACCATAAATTGCGCCAAAGCACGATGTAGCTTAGCAATTTTTCCACGCATAAAAGTAAAACGTGCACCAGATAATTTGATGCCCGTATCAAAATCTAAACCAAGTGGTGTACCAACATCCGTATGGTCTTTTACTTCAAAGTCAAATGAGCGTGGCGTACCCACTTTACGCACTTCCACATTGCCTTCTTCTGATTTTCCAACTGGCACACTATCGTGCGGCAAATTAGGCACATTAAGTAAAAGGTTTTGTAATGCAATTTGCAAATCCGTTAATGCCGTCTCATCGGCTTTTAGTAGCGCACCTAAACCTGCGACCTCAGCCATAATAGCACTGACATCCTCACCTTTGGATTTCGCAAAACCAATCTGTTTAGAGGCGTTGTTGCGTTTGGCCTGTAATTCTTGTGTACGCGTTTGTACGGTTTTACGTTCTTGCTCTAACTTGGTAAAACTAGCGGCATCAAAGTCAAAGCCGCGTTTTTTTAACTGGCTTACAATACCATCCAAATCATTGCGTAATGCTTGTATATCTAACATCTTATTTCCTAAGTTTTATTTTTTTATTTTCTGTTTTAGTGCATTCTGGTCGAGCATTTTAAGGTGAGCTAATTTTTCGCTTATTTTACCTTCTAAGCCGCGTGGTGTGGGTACATAAAATTGCTGCGGTGTCATATCGTCGGGGAAGTATTGTTCGCCTGCTGCATAAGCGTCGGGTTCATTATGCGCATATCGATATTCTTTGCCGTAATCCAACGCTTTCATCAACTTAGTAGGCGCATTGCGTAAATGCAAAGGCACGGCACGTGATTTATCAGCCGCCACAAAGGCTTTTGCCTGATTATAAGCGTTGTAAGCAGCATTGCTTTTAGCCGCAATAGCGCAATAAATCACGGCGTTAGACAGTGCCAACTCACCTTCTGGTGAGCCTAAACGCTCATAAATTTGATAAGCTTCCAGCGCGATAGTTTGCGCACGTGGGTCGGCAATACCAATATCTTCAAACGCCATACGTACGATACGCCGTGCAAGATAAAGTGGATCTGCACCACCATCTAACATACGCAAAAACCAATATAAAGCGGCATCAGGGTTAGAACCTCGTACTGATTTATGCAAGGCAGAAATTTGATCATAAAATGCTTCGCCACCTTTATCAAAACGGCGTAACTTGGCTGCCATACTCGTTTTTAGAAACGATTCATCAATTTGCGCCACATTAGCCGCACTGGCCGCGTTAAATAAACCTTCAAGAAAATTCAGCAAGCGCCTGGCATCGCCATCGGCATAGGCTAACACTTGTTCAGTAACGATATCGTTTAAAGTGATATTTTCTGCCACTAGCAATCTGGCACGTTCTAACAACTGTGCTAATTCAGCTTCTGATAAGCTATTAAGCACAAACACCTGTGCACGACTTAGCAGCGCACTATTCACCTCGAATGAAGGGTTTTCAGTGGTCGCACCGATAAAGGTAATCAGGCCACTCTCTACAAACGGTAAAAACGCATCTTGCTGACCTTTATTAAATCGATGCACTTCATCCACAAATAAAATGGTTTTACGGCCTGATTGCTGCAGATTGTGTTCGGCAAGCTCGATGGCATCACGGATATCTTTAATACCCGATAACACGGCAGAAAGCGCGACAAACTCTGCATTAGCCGTGTTGGCAATCAGGCGTGCCAGCGTGGTCTTACCTACGCCAGGCGGTCCCCACAAAATCATAGAGGGTAAATTGCCCGATTGAAATGCTAATCGTAATGGCTTATTTTCGCCCAATAAATGTGATTGCCCAACCACTTCATCTAACGTGCTTGGGCGTAAACGCTCTGCCAGTGGCGCCTGTGGGCTTGCGGGTTGAAATAGGCTATTCAATTTATTGAGACAGTTTCTAAATAACTACAGTTGATAATTTGGATTAACTGATGATACTAGCACAGCAAAAGTCGCAGTCGACAACTTACCGCAATACATGCTTGATAAAGGCTAATTTATACAAAGCCATTCGGGTTAAGAGATTGCCAACGCCATGCATCACGGCATATATCTTCTAAGCTTTTTTGCGTTGTCCAATTTAATAATTGATTGGCTAATTTAGGATCAGCATAATACATCGCAATATCACCAGGTCTGCGAGCTACAATCTCATAGGGAACATCAACGCCTGTCGCTTTTTCAAAAGCATGTACCAACTCAAGCACACTCACACCTTGACCAGAACCTAAGTTAACCGTCATTAAGCCACTATTTCTCACAATAGCATTGATAGCAGCAATATGCCCTAACGCTAAATCTACCACATGAATATAATCACGCACACCCGTACCATCTGGCGTTGCGTAGTCATCACCAAAGACTCGTAGTTGCTTTAAGCGCCCTATTGCTACCTGAGTAATGTAAGGCATAAGGTTATTGGGCACGCCAGTCGGGTCTTCACCAATCAGGCCGCTTTGATGGGCACCCACCGGATTAAAATAACGCAGAATGGCAATATTCCAGCTAGAGTCTGATTTAGATAGATCCCTTAATACTTGCTCTACCATGAGCTTGCTATGACCATATGGATTTGCTGGGCTGAGCGATGCAGTTTCTGCAATCGGCTCACTATCTGAGAAACCATAAACTGTAGCTGATGAACTAAAAACAAAATTTTTAATTCCAGATTCCTCCATCACCTCCAGTAAAGCCACACTACCTTGTACATTATTATCATAATAAAACAAAGGCTTAGCAACAGATTCACTAACGGCTTTAAGTCCAGCGAAATGAATCACTGCATCAATTGCATGTTGCTTGAATATTATCCTCAAACCAGTTTTATCACGAACATCTCCAGTGATACAGGTCATTTTTTTCGCCGTAATTTTCTCAATACGACTTAATGCAATGGGTTTGCTGTTACAGAAATTATCCAATGCAATAACATCATGCCCTTGGTTTAATAGCTCCACGCAAGTGTGACCACCTATATAGCCCGCTGCACCAGTAACTAAAATAAGCAATATAGATATCCTGTTTAATCAGAGAAAATTCCGTAATCAGAACGGTCATTTAACACTTCACCAACAATATTTTCATCAACCATTTCACTGCCTGATGAAAAACCATAAACCAATGCGGTATCACATAAAATATTAATACTTCTAGGCACGCCCTTTGACGCTTCAGCAATCAGTTTAATGGCTTTAGGTGTAAACAATGGCGTTTCTCGGCCCGTTACATGCAGGCGATGCTCAATATATTTTGCCACTTCGAATCCAACTAATGGCGGAATAAAAAAATCAACTGAAACTCGTTGATTAAACTGTTGTAGTTCAGGTCTTTTCAGTAAGTCTCTTAACTGTGGCTGGCCCACCAAAATAATTTGCAGTAATTGATCTTTATCCGCATTAATATTGGACAACATACGTAACGATTCTAGAGCCCCTATTGCTAGATTTTGCGCTTCATCGATAATTAATATAGTACGTTTGTCTTCAGTATAGTTTTTGATTAAAAACTGCTGAAAGGAATCAAACATGCCAATTTGCGATTTGCCTTCATAAGCTTGATTGAATGCAAGCATAATCCAGCCCAATAAATCGTCAATATGTTGATGGGTATTATAGACAATGCCCACAGTGACATTGCTATCAAGGTTATTGAGCAAATGCCGAACGATAGTAGTTTTACCACAGCCGATATCTCCGCATATAACAGAGAAACCTGCACGGTTATATACGCCGTATTCCAGCATGGCATACGCCATACTGTGCCGCTTACTAAAAAATAAAAACTCTGGGTCAGGTTGTATGGAAAAGGGTTTTTCTTTTAAGCCATAAAAAGATTCGTACATAAATTAAGTTTTACCGTTGATTATATTTGCTAGTTTAGCCATCATAATTTAAAGATCTTTCAGTAGTTGAGTCACCTCATTTATTTCAGCTAAATTTTGTGATTTTGCACCTGCCTCAGCCTTTTTGAAAGCTTCTTTTGCTTTAGGCTTATCATTTTGTGCGAGATAAATTTTGCCTAGATGATATTGAAAAATGGCCGTATTAGGAGCTTTTTCAATCGCTTGTTCTAATGCTTTAGCTGCATCATCATATTTACCAACTTTATAACTCGCCCAACCAAATGTGTCCAGATACTGTGGTACTACAGATTTTTTGAATGTCTGAGCAAGTTCATATGCACGTGTTAAACTTGGCTTATCTGTTCTATGATCTGCAAGTAAACTTGATAAGTTGTTAATCAATACTTCTTGTTCTGGATATTCAGCATACAACTCCTCATACATCTTAATTGCATCTTCATAGCGTTTTAATTCATCATAAGTACTAGCCAATGTCATTCTCAGTGCCACATTTTTAGGTTCAACTGCTAAACCAGATTTCAAAGTTGCCAATGCTTTATCTAACTGGTCGGCTCGTGAATAGGCCATCGCGAGCTGCTGATAACCCACAGCAACTTTGGGGTTTATTTTTACAAACTGTTCAAACTCTGCGATAGATTTATCATGATCACCTACCATTGTTGATAGCTGAGCCTGCATTAGTTGAGCATCTCTATTATTTGGATTGGCTTTTAATACAGAAGCAATAAATGCTTGTGCCTCTGCGGCTTTACCGAATTGCATATAAGTTCGCACTATTGATGCGATTAATAGTGCGTTATCAGGTGCTGCTTCATAAGCACGTTTAAATGCTGCAATACTTGATTGCATATTTTTTTTTTCTGCAAACACCTGTCCTAAAATTTGGTCTGCCACAGCATCGCGTCCACCAAGTTTTTTAACTTGTTCTGCTAATGATTGTGCGCCTGCCAAGTCGCCTTTTTGCATTTTGGCTTGTGCAACGGCCATTAAAGCTTCATTGTTATCAGAGTGTGTTTTTAAAATATCCTCATAAACTTTATCAGCTCGCGAAGTCTGATTTCTTCTATTCAAAAATGCGGCATACGTAATACCAACTTGAGGATCAAACTTGCTTGTCTGAAATGCTTTAATGTATTGTTCTTCAGCCAACTCTGGAGACCCTGCCGCCTCATGCGCTGTAGCAAGCATCATCAATGCCCGCTCCGAATTTGGTGAGTCACGCAATATTGTTCTTAAATCATTGATGGCACCCTCGTAATCTTTTGCATCTACTGATAAACCAGCTTTTAATAATAAAGCTTGTTCATTTCGTTTATCAACATTAAGAATCTGCGTTATTAGCTTGCTAGCCTCTTCTTTGTTATTATTTTTAATCAGCTTATAGGCAATTAATCCTTTAGCTTTTACACCATTTTCATTATCACCAGCATCTTTAACAATACTATTAAGCAAAGTATCTGCAGCTGTATCCTCATGTAATGCTTGATACATACCGACCAATTCAAACTTAAGTTGATAATCAGATGGATTATCTTTTACATAAGTTTCAAGCTGTTTTTTACCAGCTTCTTTACCTTTAGTCGCAATCACAAATCCCACTACATCTAGCTTGGGCTGTATTTCTTTAGGTGAATCAATGGTAATTTTTCTAATCTGTTTTTCTGCTTCCACTTTATTGCCATGATTTAAAAAGAATTGTGCATAGTTTTTCCTGATTGCCGTATTCTCAGGAAACTCAGCAAGCACTTTTTCATATACTTTCTGCGCATTATCAAGCTGATTTAGCTTGTCAAACGCATTGATTTTTATAAAATACATCACTAAATTTTTGGGGTTTTTAGCAAGTCCTTGATCGAGATATTCAATAGCTTTGGGATAATCAGCCGCACCCATACGTTCCGTAGCCAGTAAGGTAAATGAATCTGCATTGTTAGGGTCCAGCTTAAGTGCTTGATTTGTGTAATCAAGCGCTGCCGCCTTGTCACCCGTCTTCAACATCACTGCTGCATGTAAATTGAGTACAGTTGGATCATTCTTATTAAGTTCCAAGGCTTTATTGCTAAGTTCAAGTGCTTTATCAGTTTGATTAGCAGCCAACAACAACTGTCCTTTTTTTACCATGGCTGGCAAAAATTTTGGGTCTTGCTCTAGCACCTGTGTAAGTAAAGCGTAAGTGCGCTGCCAATCTGCTTGACGTTCTGCAACTAATGCCAAACCATACATGGCAACGGTCATATTCTTTTTAATTTGCAAAGCATTCTGAAATTCTAGTTTAGCTTTATTAGGATTCTCATCTAACAAAGCCATGCCTTTTTTATAATAGGATTGCGCTTTTTCTTCTGGTGTTGAACATGCTACAAGTGCGTTAAGTAATAGCGTCATGAGTAAAGCTGATATGATTTTTTTAGTAGTATTTATTTTCATAATGTTCTTAAATATCCTATATTGATACTAAACCTAAATATTAAATTCGATATTACTCAGGCACATATTCCTGTAGTTTAGGTAATGATACCTCAAGAAATGTTTCTATACGTTTGTCAGCCTTTTCTATGGGCTCATCTGGTCGCACTAATGTGGTAATTCTTACTAATGCGCCATCTGTACGGTTGCGCTGAATGGAATCAAGTAGCAGATACCATTTCATCAGGTACTCATTTGCAATATGTCGGCCGCGTTGCTCAAACCAGTAATACACAACTTGTTTTTGTCCAGCCTTATCAATAATCGTACGGTTAACCTCATAAGTCTGACCATCGGTGAGCTTGACTTTCCTCTGTTCAAGTGAAGAGATTATCCACCCCCCCCCCGGCATACATACTTGTGGCGAATGTGGTGAAACACCTTTACGTTGGGAAGCATAGTACGCTACATAAAAATTGACTGTACCGTAATCAGGATTACTATAATCAGCTAGAAGATAATCATCCAACCCCAAAAAGCTTTCTACCTCTTTAGGCAACGATGATTCTTTAGCAACCCAGCCCTCTATAGTTGCTGGGAAACTAACTAATGACTGACGGCTCGGTTTTGTTTCTTGCCGTTTACTCAAAACATTCACCGACAACAACCCTACCACCATCAGAATAATGCAATAAACCAATGGCTTATTGTTAAATTTACTATCTTTAGTATGCTGGTTTTTGGGCACGCTAGGCTTTACCAACGGAAAATCTACTGCCACCCAAAAGCTTCGTTTTTTGCCAAATTTCTCAAATATAACCACTTCCAGTGCTAGTAGCAATAAACAAACTAAAAAGATAATCCAACCCTCAAAGTAATGTAAAAAACCATCAGCCATGCCATTGCCCCATTTATTAACGAGCACGCCAACCATCGCAATACGTAAACTGTTCATAAAAACAGTAATGGGTATAGCCGATAAAAATACGACTGTGCGCTGCCATAGTCGCGTGTTATACATATAGGCTATTAGAAAACAGATACTTAATAATGGATACAAATAACGCAAGCCACTGCAAGCCTCTACAACTTGTAATTTATAGCCACCAAGGTCAATAACATTACCATCTAAGAATACTGGATCGCCTAATGCGCGTATTACTGCCACACCTAAATTAGAGGACACTATTTGTAGGCGCCATGAAAGCTGTGCTTCAATAAAGTATGGCAGTGGAATAGCGAATAATAAAAAGACGAAAGGCAACGCTAATATTCGAGCGAGTGAAAAACCTCCATAGGCAATGGCAATACCAAATAGGCTAATAATAAAACCAAACTGCATGAGTATATAAATTGCAGTAATTTCACCTAGCAACAGCCCAAGTATACCCAAGAGGATTAGCCATAACCCAGCCCAGGAAGGCTTTCCTACACTTTGAGTAATAGCTTCCTTTCTATTCCAAATCAGCCAGATAGAGATAATAGGGATAAAAAAACCATGCCCATACTCTTCTTGAGTATCCCATCGGTGGACTAAGTCAGATAAGCCACCATAGAATGCAACTATAGCGACTAATAATGCCAGCCAATATAGCCCTGGGATTAGCTTAACCGTGTATATAAAATCCTGAAATTTACTATTTTGAGTCATAGGTTATTAATTCACTCTCAAAAAGATTAATATCGCCAGAGAAGCAGTTATTAAGTCTTAACAACATGCGTAATCTAAAGTTTTGAACAACACTCTTTTATAAATAACCAAGGAAACACGAAGGCATCAACTAGATAACGTGGGCCTAATCTTTTGGGTTCAGATAACATACGATATACCCATTCTAGGCCAGTATTACGCAAAGCGACTGGTGCCCGACTCTTTTCTCCAGCCATAAAGTCTATAGTTGCGCCAACACAAAGCGCTACTTTAACTGATAGTTTGGTAGCATACTGATGAACCCAAATCTCTTGCTTTGGCGCGCCCAAGCCCAGCACTAAAAGATCCGCACCTGATTCGTTAATTAAATTGCAAATTACATTTGACTGCTCTTCACTTTTGTCAAATCCAAATTCAGGGCTATAAGTACCTACCACGTTCACAGCGCTCCATTGCTTGTGTATTGCTATTTTTGCAACATCAGCAACCCCTGCTGCTGCTCCCAACAAAAAAACCTTAAGCTCTGAATTATTTTGATTACAGTCGGCAAATAAAGCTGGTACCAAATCGCTACCAGGAACTGTTTCTAGAATATCTTCACCTAATAATTTAGCAGCCCAAACTAACGGCTTGCCATCAGCTACAACTAAAGATGCTCCCGAGTAAGCTTGTTTAAAAAGCTCATTTTTTTGCAATTTAACAATATGGTCAACATTTGGCGTTACTACATAACGACAGTTTCGGCTAGGCTCGCTTAGCCAGCCTTGAATCAAATGAATGGTTTCCACCATGCTGGCAGCATCTAATTGGATACCAAATATAGCAATTTTATTATTCATATTTTTCATCTAATTAATTTTTACTCTTCACTGCTGTTACTTGTCTCTCCGTGTACGCACCCATGCCACTTGACGATTAAAAATAAACTTAATATATAAAGGTATTTTAAGCAAAAGATATAGGGGTAAATAAATCAACTGCTTTAAACTAATTAAATCTCTACCTGCATGCCACCATGCTAATAAAATTGCACTTGCTAGCAAGAACAAACTAGCAAGTGCAAAAAATAAAGCTACTACCCATCCAGTAAAAAAACAAACTAACAACGTTAACAACATAGCCGTAACATTCAACATCGTCAATAGTGCTAATGGGGGGATGACCAAATCTAGCGCAAGTGCAAACAGTTTAATATCTCGCTGCAGAATTGCCTGCATTAGTACTTTTGGCGTATCTAGCAAAATCACGCTCATATGGCCATGTTCCCATCGTGCACGTTGCTCACTTAAACCAGCATTAGTCAAAGGGAATTCACTAAATACTGCATAATCATCGTAAAATTGTGGGTACTGTTGCTTGGACGCTAGCTCCAGGCCTATTTTGAGGTCTTCTACAATATGGCTACTTGCCAGTTGTATATTAGTAATATCACGCCATAACAACGCCATACCTGTTCCCATCAACTGACACGGCATACCTATGCGCTGATAGCCCAATGGTCGTAATCTGTTTTTCACGCGCATAGCAAATTCTGCCACTTTAATTTTAAGGCTTGCCTCTTTCGACGCTCGCATCAAGTTTCTACTTTGTATTGGTTTTTGTGTATCAACGCATCGTGCAGCTAGCGATTGAATTAGACCTTTTCCCGCAACACAATCTGCATCAATGATTATCACAACATCTGGTGGTGCTGCCCTGCATTGCTGTACACCGCAATCTAACGCATAGCCTTTACCACGCTGACTATCATTAAATCTCTCCATAATCTCTACGAAAGCATCTAAGGTTAAGCTCATATCTGCAAGCGCATCACGCACCACTTGCGCTGTATCGTCTGTGCAGTTGTCAGCAACCACAATCAATCTATCCCCAGTTTTGAGCTGAGGCGTGATGGAATGTAGAGTTTTGAGTATGCCTAGTGATTCATTATGTGCTGGCACAATGACAGCAACAGTCGGCTTTACATGATTACTTTGTGAATTTTTTGAGTGAGAACGAGGTTGGGCAAAAACAGCAAGAGACACCTGTAAAAACAGTACACAGACTGGTATCAATAATAAAATTACTAGCGAAATAAGTAAAATATTTAGCATATGGGCAATGACGTTAGCGCCTTGGTAAAGTGCCCAATTAGCTTATCCGCTTCAACATCAATATGATGTCTTTCAAACACGCGATCATGCCCAGCCTGTCCCATTGCTTCTTTTTCTTGAGTGGAAAGTGCGAAGAAATATTGAATAGTCTCTGCAATAGCAGCTGCAGAACCTGCTTCAAAAAGAAGTCCTTCCTTTTTATGTCGAACCAACTCTGGGATACCCGCCACATAAGTAGTTAACACTGGTCGATAAAGCGACATTGCCTCCATAAGTACCACTGGCAGGCCTTCGGCAAAACTAGCTAATACTAAACCCTGTGTAGCTAATAATTCTTGACGTACTTGCTCACTGCTAATCCAACCCGTAATACGGACATACTCACCTAAGTGATATTCTTTTATTAAACGCTCAATTTCTGGCCGCATTTCACCATCGCCCGCTAATACAAGCTTTAACCCTTCACCTTTCAGAACCAGCTTATGCAGCGCTTCAATTAATAATAGCTGACCTTTCTGTTCACAAAGTCGACCTACACACACCAAGCTTTTGGTGACTGGCAGTGCGGCTTTTTCACCAGCGAAAAAATCGGCATCTAGTCCACAGTGTACAATTTTGACCTTCTGCCACTCTTTGTATGGAATCCAGCGGTAAAGCTGGCTTTGCCCAAATGAACTAATCGCCACAACAAAACTTGACCGCACAATTTTCTCTGCTAAACCCAAAAACTGCGGCTTATCAAACTCTTCCGGACCATGGACAGTAAAGCTGTAGCTTGGACCACCCAGCGCATTAGCCAGCATGACAACTTCAGCTGAATTAGTACCAAAATGCGCATGCACATGCTGTGCGCCACTTTGTTTAAGCCATATTAATACTTGGCAAGCCTCTAACAAATAAAACCAATGATAGATAAAACTACGATCAGCGTGGACACCCATTTGCGTAGCTAGTCTGAAAGCGACAACAAATCGAAACGGTGCATTTAATAGCACCTTGCAGGCGGTAATAACCAGCGCAATTAATCCGTGTTGCAACACATATTGTGTCGCTTGCTGCTCGCGCTTATCAGAAGCGTCCATCTCCACCTCGTCCCAGCCTCTCAATGCAATTCTCTGCACATTAATGCCTTGTTTTTCAAGGGCCAGTATTTCACGTTTAATAAAAGTGTGGCTTACTTTAGGATACTGATTAATAAAATAGGCGATTTTCATTATTTATTATTAAATTATTTCAGCTGGAATACCAACGGCAACTTTACCTGCGGGCACATCTATTAATACCACTGCATTTGCGCCAACTTTAGAATGTGCACCTATTGTAATTTCGCCTAATATTTTAGCGCCTGCACCAATATCAACATGTCCTGCAATCACTGGCGGTAGAGAGTCTTCGCGCGAGCCAATAGTAACTTGCTGAAAAATTAAGCAATTAGGCCCAATAGTGGCACCTGGATGAATAACAATACCATTAGGATGTGGCAGCAATAAACCACCTGCAATATTAGAATTAAGTGGGATGTCTGCTCCGGTCACTATGCTCCAAAAGTGATGTCTTAAAACAGCCAACTTTTTACTTACATAGTGCCAAGGCAAGGTTGAGTGCTGGTGTTTTTGATAGCAGCGAATACTAGCCAGCAACGACCTGGAAGGCTGCCAAGCAAAAAATGCTTTATGCTCTCTTGTCCAATCGGCAATTTCAGATGAAATCATATATTTGATATTCAATGAGACAATAATACATTTTTTAATTTTCTAAGCGTAGAAATAACATTCCGCAGTACTGGCATTGTATCTTTCCAACTTAAATCATGAATATCCGTACGTGAACTACGCTGAAAACCAAGCTGCGGAATGGCAATAATTGTAATTACATTCGGATTAGCATTTCTAAACCATGAATAAGCACCATCAACATGCATAGGGCCACCACTAGGGTCACCTACAGGCCGGTTCATCATCAACTGTAGATAATCAATCAACTTAGCAATAACCGGTTGATTGAAAGCAATAAAATGTGTTGTTCTGATTGGTGTTTCAGTAGCAATCTCCGTATATAAATTTGTTTTGTCAGGGATTAAGTTAACGCTAGGTTCTAGCAATTCATATCCGCCATAAAAAATATCCCAGCTTATCGCTTTAATTTGCTGACTAAGCAACTTAAATTGATCATTAAAGCCTTTAATAAAATCAAGGTCATCCTCAATAATCAAGATATTGGCATAGTTATTGTTTTTTGCATCTTGCAAAACCTGGAAATGACTGGCAAAACAACCTCTGACTCCTATGCTTGGCCAATTGCCCTTATGAGTCGGCCTGACTGCGGCAAAAAGCTCAACACTAGAGTCCGTAAGTGACAAACCTATTTTTTTAAGTTCCGCTTGCATTTCATCACGCCTATCTTGACGACTTGGCAGATTAATCACATAAATTTTGTCAAAATATTGTGCAAGAATTGAGTTATTTGTATTCAATTAATTCCCCACGCTTGTTAAGGATTTGGTTTAGTAAAAATTTAATTAAACCAAATCCTTCAGCAAATTTTGCTAAGAGCATCAATAAAGAGAATGACCATCTTTTAGTCAAATATCGATGCTTGTAAGCCATACGTAGCCATTGAGCAGGGTAAATCAAGCTAAGTAATAATGCATATTTGAAGTTGATTAACAACAATATTAAAATCGATATAGGTAGTAACACCCCCCAAACCAAAGCACGTATCGTCTCTTTTACCCAATGACGTTCTGGTGCAGCGCCATGTAAATAAGCCCCTTCTACAAACGCATAGCCCGAGCGCACATTGCGCCACCACCACTGTTGAAAGTGAGTTATATTAGCATCGTGTAAAGTCATCTCTACATCCAAGCGCCAAATGAGCCAGCCTAGTGCACGCATACGTATACACATTTCAGGCTCTTCACCAGCAATTAACGCGTCATAATAACCCTGCACTGCATTAAACACCGTTACGCGCACTAAACAATCGCCACCACACGCTTTTGCTTCGCCTGTAGGTGTATTCCATTCTATATCACACTGATAGTTATAAATAGACTTTTCAGGATATCGTTCTCGGCGGCGACCACAAACAACTGCTATTTGTGAGTGTTCTGCTAAAAAAGCACTTGCCGTAGTTAACCATGAGGAATTAACTTCACAATCACCATCTACAAATTGAATAAACTGAAGTTTTGGATATAACGTTAGCAATTTCTTAGCGCCTGCATTGCGCGCGCGCGCTGCGGTAAAGGGTATTGTTAAATCTAGCGCCACTACTTCGACACTTAAAGCCTGTGTTTGAGTAACAGAGGCATCTGTCGAGCCAGAATCAACATATACAATTTGCTTGGATAAAGGTAATAATGACTGCAAACATGTCATAAGTCTGGCACCTTCATTGCGGCCTATGACCACCACCCCCAATTGACGAATATCAGAATCAATCATTGATCTTTTTTATACTCTTGGGTTTTACTAAAGCAGGTACGCCAACGGCGATAGAATCGTCGGGCACATCTGTAAGCACCACTGCATTAGCACCAATATTGACACGGTTACCTATTTTAATACCACCTAATATCTTTGCTCCCGCGCCAATATCAACATCATTACCAATTTGCGGTGCAACTAACTCATCTATATTCTTAAGCCCCACAACCACACCGTTGCGAATTCGGCAACGGTCACCAAACTTGGCATAACCACTCACCACGATGCCACCGAAATGATCGATAACAAAACCATCACCTATTTCAGTCTCACACGGCAACTCTACACCTGTAATAATTTGCACAAACTTATATAGAATTTTGTAAATCAGTGAAAATAGCTTACGCAAAATACTAGGCCGTATACCATACCGCCAGCGGCCAAAACGGTAAACCAACATGACCCAAAAGCCTTGCGCTGCCCAATTACCTTGATAACAATGTAAGTCGCTTTTAATTTTTCTAAACATATTGTCAATTATCTAGTTGCTATAGCACCAAGCTTTGTTTTAAAGAAAAGTTGCCAACTCATATACAAATGTTGAAGTGGTATTTTATAAAATGAAGGTGCTTTAAGTTTCAGCAAGCTTTTAATAAGCGTTATACAGTCCGCAATACTTTGTAGAACAAGATATTTCAACAATCCATAAAATCCGTGATTTTTTCTAAAATAAAGCAACTCGCTTTCAATTTGCAATGATACTAGTTGTCGACTTGCTTTAGATATAGTCCCTATAGACTTAGCACTTTCACCACCAATGTGCACGACACTCGCGCCTGCAAAATAAGTCACTTGCCATCCTGCTTTTTTGGCAGCATAACAGTGATCCACTTCTTCGTAATATAAGAAATATAAAGGATCAAACAAGCCTACTTCATCAATCATTGTTTTTCGCATTAAGTAATAGCAGCCTGGTACCCAATCACAATTTCTATTAGTTGCGTGGTTCCAGGCCATGTTATCTACAAACTGTATATTATTAAACAGGTGTTTCAAACCAATCCGCTCTATAAATAAATTTTTCAATGTAGGAAAGTAGCGGCAAGATGGCTGTAAAACACCGTCACGCCCTAATAGTTTAACCCCCAAAACGCCTGTTTTTGGGTGATTCTCGATAAAAGACACGGTTTTTTGTATAGTATCAGTTTCGACAAAAGCATCTGTATTAAGCAACAAGACATAGTCACCTTTTATAAATGGCAGGGCCTGATTATTAGCACGCCCGAAGCCTACATTCTGTGTGTTTTCTATTAATTGAATTTGCGGGAAACTGGTTTTAAGCATGTTGGCAGAGTCATCTTTTGAAGCATTATCAATCACAATAACCTGTAACTCATACGAGCAATCAGAAGCTAACAGCATTTCAATCGCTTGCTTTGTAAGCAACCGTGTGTTGTAACTAACTAATATAACTGAAATAATCAAATTTAATTTGCCTTGAGGTTGCTAGTACTTTTAGTTAAATATCACCATAAAAATGTTTAACCCTGAGTTTACACAGCTCACCTTCAACACTAGGGTCAAAAGAGTTTTGTCTGTTTTTAATAATGTGTGCCCAAGGTAACAAATCCGTTTCTTTTTTTAATCTAACAACCAACTCATCTACTTTACCAATAACTTTAGCCGGAACTCCACCGACAATGTCACCAGGCATTACATCTTTAGTGACTACAGCACCCGCGCCGATAATAGCGTTAGGCCCAATTGTCACATTGGGCATTACTATAGCGTTATGTCCAATATATACGTTATCGTGAATCACCACCTTGCCCACACAATCAAGCTGAGTGTTGTAAGCGATATTCAGCATGCCAATTACACCATCATGCCCAAAAATATTACAGTCAGATAGTATTACGTTATTACCAATCTTTACGTAAGCAGGATCAGTGATGTTGACACCCATGTTGATTTGACAATGCTCACCCATTGCATATAATTTGCCATGGCGTTTAAGTATTTCCGCATACTCTTGGCTACTTGGTTTATAAAATTTTTTATAAAAATCTATACATCGACCATGCTCCACAGCCAGAAATTTAAATATTTTTCTAAATATATTCATAACCAAGCTCTATTTCTTATTGGCTGAAGCAATAACTAACTCTATCACTGTTTTAATACGAATAAAAATATGATGTTCGAAGCATCATTTACGAGAGTAACTAATGGCACGAATATTATTAATTGGACATAGCAACAAATTAAACCAAGCTTCCCCATTGGCTGATGCATTACGTCAGGTAGGTTTTGAGTGCCATGAAATTATTATTCCTTACGGAAATCGCTGGTCAACATTTAAAGCAATATTAGGCAAAAATTTAACACTTAGCTATTACGATGCAGTCATTAGTAATGAATACAATATGGCATTTGGGATTAGTCTAAAGCTATTATTTACGTCAAAAAGACCAAAGAATATCGTCATTGGGCTAAACATTTCGTCGAAACCAATTGCAACTAAGATTCAACTTATTGATTTTTTCATTAATAAAATTTGGAATCTAATTGATTTAGTCATCGTGCATTCCCGAGCAGAAATAAAGATTTTTAAAGATTTACATAAAATCAAAAAATCAAAGTTCAAATTTTCTGCATGGGGATTCGACTTACCTCTTGAAGCTAAGAAATCATCAACATTTACAATACCGAATGCACCATACTTTTGTATGATTGGCAGAAATAATAGAGATTTCGACACATTTTTGCAGGCTCTAAAAATTATCCAATGTAAAGGTGTAATAGTTTGCTCGTCAAATGAAGAAATAGCTGACTACGACGCAAATTTGATTACTATATATCGCGATCTTTCCATGGAAGATTGCATCACTTGCGTACGCCATTCTATTGGTAATGTGTTGTTAGTGAAAGATGCCAACCGGGGTGCCGGGCACATAACAGCTGTTATGGGAATGTTCCTAGCTAAGCCTCATATATTTACAGATGTCTCAACAATCCAAGATTATCTACAACATGATTTCAGTGGCATTGGTGTACAGGCTGCTTCAGTTGATGCAGTTGCTTACGCAATGCGGATCATAATAGAAAATAAAGAATTAGCTATGAAACTGGGTGAGAATGGGCGTACTTTTGCAGAAAAAGAACTTTCACATACGGCGGCATTACTTAGAATTGTCGCTCTTGTCAGAGATGTAATATAAAATTAAAAATATTCAATTATTTCTTAGCCGACAAATTAATCTGATTTAACAAAAAACTGCTTTCTATCGGATAACAATAGAATTTCACTCAATAATTTACTTGGCGGATCAATTCGAGCTACTTCCAATATTTGCAATAATCTATACCGCCAATCATTTTTTTCTAAAGCGTGTATATAATTATCTATACCGATATTGGTTAATGCAGTTTCATTTTCCAGCAAAGCTTCTATAAATGGAAGAAAATCCGCTGGTGATTCTGGCACTTCAATTGTGGAATTGTCCCAGTCAAAAATTTCGTTCATTTCAGGACAAGTCGGTCTTTTTCCCAATACAACACAGCCAGCTGCCGTACTTTCAAACCAGCGCTGGCCTACGAACGAAAAATTGAATCGGTTATTATTATTCGCATACATACTATCAAACGCTAAAGCAATTTTACTGCCTCTTAGAACCTGCCAAAAGAACCTTCTATGCGCATAAATATCATTAATTCCTCCAATATGCATATGGTCGGTATGATGATAAATTCTTTTTGACTCTCTACAATTAAATGCTTTTGATATTAAATTGCTATAAGTGATATTTTGGCGTCCATAGCCATTGATATCGATAAATTTATATTGAGAATATCCACCATACTCCAACACATCAGATGCCATCGGAACATAAGAAACTGGAATTGAATAGGCTTCGGCAAATGCATTAACCGATGATTTAAAAGGTACAAATAAATGCGTTAACTTTTTTATCGCCCGATTATTTTTAGAAATGACCTTTTTCCATATTGGCTTATTTAAATCATATGGATTAATTATTGCATCAAAAACATAAGCATAAATCCCGTCAAATGAAGATAAATACTGATTTACACTCTGCAATAAATGTAAGACATCATGGATAGTGATAACAGCAAGAATAAGATAGTTTGCCGAGCTGTCATTGTTTCTTAAGTTGTTGAGATGATGAGCGTCTTTACTATTAATTAAATTTGCATCTAAACTTTTAACTATGACGTCTTCAAATTCAATAGCACAACAATTCGCAGGGCTATTATTAACATCTCGCATACTCAATACATAAAAGTTTGATGTCATTTTTCAACTCAATTTAAGGGTTAGTATTTTTAAATTCAAATCGAATAAGTAAATATTACATACTAAAATATACTAAACATCCATAAAGTAAACTTACCCAAAATATAACCTAGCGCTATGACTGGTAGAACAATGAGTTCTTTTTGCAAATCGAAAATGTGATTTTTAATTTTCAGATGGATAGCCAGTGGTATATAAATTAAATCAGAAAATGCAATAGCCCAAATTGCACCCTCTAGACCGTAAAAATGAAACCCTGTGGGAATGATAATAATCATACCAAGCGTGCGTATGGCAATCAACGGCACGGAAATCTTAGGCTTACCAATTGCGTTATAACAATGCTCAGCAAGTCCATAACGAAAACCGAAAATTCCGATACTTAAAATTTCCAGCATATGGCCAGCAGGTAGATACCGGCTATCGTATAGTACTTGTATAATTAACCGGCCAGCAGAAAACAAGAAGCCCATGGCTAGGAGTGAAACAATATCTAACTTTACTCTTAACTTGTAATAGATCTGTTTTAATTGCTCCGGTCGATTACGGTAAACTTCACTAAATGCAGGAAAGCCTATACTTGATGAAAGTTTAAAAAGTAAATCTTGCAATGCATTTTTCATAAAGATCGCAACTGCATACAAGCCAAGCACAGTGGAGTCTACAAAACTGCCTAAAATTAATCGATCAGCACTGCTAGATAAAAAACCTAAAATAGATGTTAAGAATATCCACTTCCCAAATCTAAATATTTCATCAAATGCAGACTTATCCCAATGAAAATGATTTTTTACACCTATGGTTAAGGTATGACTCATAATCGTACTTATTGTAGTTGAAATAAGTGATCCACCAACTAGAGCCCATATAGAACGATCTATCCATGCCCAAATTATCATTACTGCAATACCAGCTAATTGACTAGCCAAATCAATTAAAGTATTACGGCCTATAGACATAGTTCTGCTGGCTAAAGCAATTTTAGTAGAAGCAAAACCAGAAACAGCGGCATTGAGCGAAGTAACTGCTATAACATAAGGCAAAATAGGCTCAGCATATACTGTACTAATTGGCCAGATATGCATTGAATTTAAAAGGTATATGCCTATACCAAGCCCCACTCCTAAAGTGGTAATAATTACGCCACGCACTACTTGCACAGTCCAAACTGTGTTTATATAGTCTGGATCATTACCGCGCACGTTTTGAATTAGATTTTGATTCAGTCCTATATCAGAAAATAAATGAATGCCTATGATAAGTATATTTGCTAAAGCCATAATGCCAAACATTTCTGGAACTAATAGCCTTGTTAAAACTAGATTGCTAGCCAATCTGAATACTTGCGAAGTAATCTGGGAGCTTATTGTCAAGATACCTGCACGGATAGCTCGTTGTTTGAGGCTGAAAGTTGTCAAAAAGTAGATCCAGCAAAAAGTGTTAGTATTAAACTATTGAAAAATCGCCAATAAAATTGGTTATCAGTCTTTCGCGCTATTATAGCTAAATAATATACGCCATAAGTCTTAACAAATTAAATTTGCTATCGTTTTTAGTTAAATTTATTAATTATTTATAAGAAAAATTACCATGCCAGAGGGTATAAGAGCACTCATAATTATTATTTTATTAGCACTCATTGTTTTTAGTATTAGTAAAAAAATGTTTAGCTCGATAATTCCTGTAAGCACGCTTAATCGTTGGCGAAATATTTGGATAACAGTCACATTAATAGCTTTTTTGGCGCACAATTTCTGGCTTTACATAGCATTAACTGGCTTTTATTTATATAATGTAGGTAAGCGTGAGCCAAATAAGATCGCGCTGTTTTTTTTACTTTTATTTATTATTCCACCTATCGGTGATTACATACCAGGGTTAGGGGGGCTTCAAAATTTATTTGAAATCACACACCCACGTCTCTTATCTTTAGTCATTCTGTTACCCGCATTTATTTTTTCAAAATCCAATACTGATTCTTTTAAGTTTGGCAAAACTATCCCTGATAAGCTTTTGTTCATTTTCTTGCTAATAAGTACCATTTTACAATTACGCGATACCACTACGACTGATACGCTAAGACGTGGTTTTTATATATTCACTGATATTTTCTTACCATACTATGTCGGTAGTAGAGGCTTAAGAAGTATTCAAGATATTAAAGTTGCGAGTATTGCACTGGTATTAGCCAGTCAAATTCAAGGGGTTATAGGAGTTTTTGAATACGTTAAACATTGGCTTTTGTATGCTTCTTTGCCAGACTCATTAGGCATACCAAGAGTATTGGGTAACTACATGAGCCGTGGTGGAGAACTGCGCGCAATGGCTGGTCTAGCCCATCCAATAATATTCGGTCTAATTATGGTAGCTAGTATTGGCTTTTTCTTATACATCAGTCCATTAATCAAAAGTAAAAAGTATCGTAGTATTGGACTATTAACGCTTATATCGGGTTTATTAGTCTCATTGTCGCGTGGCCCTTGGATAGGCGCAGTTTTGTTAATAATTAGTTTCAGTGCCACTGGAAAGAATCCAATTAAGCGTATTTTTCAAACAATAATAATAGGCGTTCTGTTCATTGGGATGCTAAACATTATTCCAGGAGGCGCTAAGTATTACAACCTCCTGCCATATCTTGGTACAACACAGTCCGAAAATATAGAATATCGTGAAAAATTAGTGACTAACTCAATGATTGTAATTGGTAAATACCCAATATTTGGCTCAGCCAACTATTTAGAAACGCCAGAAATGCAGGAAATGATACAGGGAGAAGGTATTATTGATGTAGTTAATAGCTACATTGGTATAGCACTTAATTTTGGATATTTTGGTTTGAGTTTGTTTTTGGGGTTGTTTTTTTATATTTTACTAAGAATTTACAAAATTATGAAAAAATTGCCAAACAAAGACTCAGAGGAGTTTTTACTAGGTCGATGTTTGCTATCTATCACAATTGCAGTACTCGTTATAATAGCAACTGCAAGTAGTATAGGTATAATTCCGTATTTTTACTGGACATTGGCTGGCATAGGGGTTGCATATATTCAGTTAACTAAAAGTAAAGTCACCTAAACTTTTAACAATAACTAAAAAATATTTATTTATATCAGAGCGGCAAACCAATATCCAACTGATTGCTTTTTTCCAATCTCAATTATCAGATTCAATTTATAGCGAGAAACTACAATTTCATCTTCAACTTCGGTTAGTTTAAAACAAAGAGCCATATTAGGTGTTGCGTAGATTACAGGTTCGCAGGTTTTTTCGCAATTATACGTCTTGCTAGTAATTTAATTTTAACACGATTATGAGTACCAGATATGGTTGAAATTATGGCGTTAGCTAATTTACTTATACTCGGGTTGCATTTATTTTCTGATATTGGCTTACAACTACAAACTACGCGCTAAATTTGATATTTTTTCGCTATTTATTGCAGGGCTGCTTTTTGCTTCAGGCCATTTAATCATAGCGCTACTTTATAACTCGCGATATCAACCTGCTGAACACATGCTTGAAATTTTGAGTTTAGGCATATTAGGTTATCGCTATTTGTTGGCAGAGCATTTATATAATGCAATTGGTAAGCCAAAAACCTCAGTACCTTTGCTGTTTATACGCATGCTAGCAATGATTATTTTAACTCCAATAGCATTTAATTTTTATCAACTAGAAGGAGTACTGTGGGCAATTATGTTTACCGATTTAGTATCAATTCCTTTAGCAATTAAACTAAAAATACAACATAAGGCGGATTCAATTATGAAGTGCAACGCCTGTAAGTTCTAAAAATACCTGATAAGGAGATTTTAATCCATGCCTTTTTCGGGGTCTGTGATTTAATCTTCTCATCGCGGTGTCAATTTCTTCATCTGTAATCGTTCTGAAATCACGATCTTTTGGGAAATACTGTCGAATCAATCCATTGGTATTTTCATTAGTACCACGCTCCCATGAAGCATAAGGGTGCGCAAAGTAAAAGTCAGCAGCTAATTGAGTGGCAACGGCTTCATGTCCTGCAAACTCCCGTCCATTGTCACTAGTAATGCTAGTGACGTGTGCTTTAAGCGGTTGCATCAGCTTGGGCATCGCCGCACTCACTTCCTCTGCGGTTTTACGCTGCACTCTCTGGATGAGCGTTAAACCTGTCTTGCGCTCTACCAAGCTAACAATCGCCATCTTGTGTTGCTTGCCAATAATGGTATCGGCTTCCCAGTCCCCAACGCGACTTCTTGTTGCTACGCTACTAGGTCGCGCATCAATCGATAGTCGATTGGGGATGATGCCACGTCGCTCTAACTTGCCATAGCGTTTCTTGCGCTGCTTCTGGCAGCGTAACTGCTTCCAGAGCAACCCACCATGCCGTTTGTCTGCGTATACATGCTGATAGACTGTTTCATGACTAATATTGGTGTGTCCGCTGATCTGCTCAGGACTCCATTCTTCTAACAGCTTCTCTCGGGCAAAAGCCCACGTGGCAGCATCAATACGCCTTGCGTTAATTGCTCTACGCAGGGCAGATTTTACATGGGCTTGGCTAGGTCGGTAACCACGTAAGCCCATATTGCGCTTTAATTCGCGACTAATGGTTGAGGGATTGCGTCCGATCACTTCAGCAATCTTACTTTGACTCATTCCTGCTTTCTTTAGTGCATAAATCTGGTATCGTTCTTCTTGGGTGATGTGTGTGTAGTTCATCTCTGCAATTTCGACTGGCCGGTCAAAAAGGCTTCGATGCTACTGCATCTCACCCTCCTAACCAAGATTATTCAAAATTGCACTTCAAACTTGAATTCGCCTAATATTTTTGATCTCAAAAAAGAATTAATCGTTTTGCCATTTTTGTTCATAGGTTATGCTGTTGGTAAACTATTAGTATGGTTAGTAACATTAACTGGCTTCATCCATTAATGCTTTAAGAAATATTATTTTGATAACTTCTGCGTTAACAAAACATATTTAAAAGCTTGCTAACTACGTTGTAATGTTTCACTAATTTGTGACTCATATACTACTGGTGACAAATCGAAACTAGTAACATACTTTGTGTTTGAAACACAAGAGAAGCCGAGAGTTGTCCAGTGTAGTATTAAGTAGTTCTTACATCTTAATTTTTAAAGTTAACAGGCCAAAATTGCATAATTTAAAATATTTGAATATTTTAAAAAATAAAAATCTAAGAACCCAGCTTATTTTTTTTATATCTCTCTCTTATGTAGCAGTTTCGATTGCGGCTACCCAGAGTTTTTCCGTTAATCAAGAAGCGTGGCATATACAAAATTTTTCCTTAAAATCATCCCCTGTAGATCTAACTTTTTTAAATGAAAATGAAAAGCCTGCAGGCAAACATGGGTTTTTAAAAACGAAGCTTGATAAGCTAGTATTTGAAGATGGAACGTCCGTTAGATTTTGGGGTACAAACTTAACCGCATACACTTTATTTTCTACCGATAAAGCACTAGTTAAGGCGAACGCAAAAAGACTGTCAGCACAGGGTTATAACCTCGTACGCCTGCATCATCACGACTCACCTTGGGTCAACCCTAATATTTTCGGCGAAAACAGTAAAAACCATCAATCCGCAGCCCTTAGTGAAACTGAACTCAACAAATTAGACTGGTGGATTAAATGCCTTAAAGATGAGGGTATTTATGTATGGCTGGATTTACACGTAGCGCGTGTGCCCTTCCCAGAAGACCATTTAGATGGTAATGACGAGATATTGAAATCTAATAGCTTCAAAGGCTATAACTATCTCAACAGTAGCGTACAACTTGCGATGCGAAAGTTTAATGTAGCCTACCTAAATCATGTCAACATTTATACCAAACTTGCGTACAAAGATGAGCCTGCGATAGCTACTATTTTAATTACCAATGAAAATGACTTAACGCAACATTTTGGTAATCTATTTTTACCAGATAAACATGTACCTTACCATAGCAAAATTTTCATGAGCGAAGCAAAAAAATTTGCACTTAAAAATAATTTAGATGCTCAAAAAATATGGCGTACATGGGAGCCTGGTATCCCTAAATTATTTTTAAATGACCTTGAGCACCGCTTTAACCAAACTATGATCAATCAACTCCATACTATAGGAGTTAAAGTACCGATAGTGACAACAAGCTATTGGGGCGATGAAACATTAGCTTCTATCCCATCGCTAACTGATGGTGACATGATAGACGTGCATACTTATAAAGAAAACTCGGGTATAGCCTCAAATCCTATTTTTTCAGACAATATTACCAACTGGATTTCATCTGCACAGGTCATTGATAAACCAATTAGTGTATCAGAGTGGAATATATCTCCCTTCCCTGCCAGGGATCGACATCTAACGCCCCTTTTTATGGCAAGCCAAGCCAGTTTACATGGCTGGGATTCGCTTATGCAGTATGCTTACTCACAAGATCCACTTAATAACGCCACACCAACTCAATGGATGAAACCTGATAATTGGAATACTTATACTGATCCAGCTTATTTAGTAACGATGCCCATGGCCGCTATTTTATACAGACAGCAGCATGTGCAAGAGTCAAATAAGCCCTATGTGCTTAAACCAAGTATAAGTGATCTAATGAGTAAAGCCATATCCCCCATTACATCGCTAACAATCAGAACTTTAAGCGAGAAAGGCAAAGTATTGTTAGCTATGCCTAATAGCAACATGCTACCTTGGCTTACACCGAGCAAGATTCCTTTAAATGGTGTGATAATAGATAATTTCAATAAAAATTACTTGGATGCGAATGCAGTCAGCATTACTAGCAACACTAGTGAGCTAGAACGAAATTGGGTAGAGAAACGCTATGAAATCAACACACCGAAAACACAAGCCGTTGTTGGCTCTATTGCAGGTAAAACTATTAAATTAAATGATATTTCAATAACTAGTGATGCCACTAATGTCACAATAGGTGTACAAAGCTTAGATGATAAATCGATAAAGGAATCAAAAAGCTTAATGATTTCCTTTATTGCAACGACATTACCTACTCAAGGGAAATTCCCATTTGTAACTGAGCTACTAAACGCAACCATTCTAGTTACAAAAAATAAAGACCTTAAATTATTCAAGACCAATGAATTTAATAAAATGGTAGAACAACCATTAAAATATGAAAATAATCAGTATGTTATTAACATAGACAACAACACAAAAACGCACTGGCTATATTTAAACAATAAATGAAGAGTAAATATATTAAGTAGCAGTTAAGTCTGATTTAACTTCAATTTATAATTATTTTCTCCACTGACAGGTCAATTATGACTATGGGCAAATAAGGTCAAATCTAAATTTTATTTAATAATGATAATAAGCTCTAGGTTCAACCTCTGCTTTATTCATGACAATGCCCAAGAGCTTCTCTTTAGGAATATGATACAACGTATCTTCAATTTCAGCCTGACTAGACAACCCATTACCCACTACCACCAGAACACAATCAACCATAGGCAACATGGCAATAGCATCATCAGAGCTAAGCATAGGCGGTAAGTCGAAAATAATAACTCTTGATTGATATCGTGTACTGATATCATCAATCAGATTTCTAATTTTGTCGGATCCTATTATTTCTGCCGACTTCTTCACGCTCTTAACGGTAGGAAGAACGACCAGCTTAGGAATACCAGGATTAACTATAATATCTTCGATAGTTGCACTACCTTCTATATAATCGTTAAGCGATTTAGAAATTTTAAGTCCTAGGTAGCTTGCAACCCTTGGTCTACGAAGATCAAAGTCAACCAACATGACAGTTTTAGCTGGTTGATTTGCAATACTTATTGCAAGATTAATGGCAGTAAAAGTTTTTCCAGATTCAGGCGTAGGAGAAACAATAGCAATACTGTGCCAGTTATTCTCCTCCATTATTCTTAGTACTTGAGTTCTCAATAAATCAAAGACGATACTAAAAGGATCATCCTGATTATAGGTAATAATCCTATTTTTTTCCAAATGACTCGGATTTAAATTAATCACTGGCGTGTTTAAATACTCAATATCCTCAACATCTGACATCAATGTTGCCTTATGAGCTAAATTCCTTGCTTTAGGCTTTGACTCAACAAATTGAGTTGCAGTTTTAGCTTTTGCAAGTGCTTCCTTTATTTTTTCCACAGTAGTAGTCTTTACGAAAATCTTGCCATTATTTTAATAAAAGCCAAATCAATTGGCATTACAAATATCTGTACAATTACAAGGCTAAGTGTGACGAAAGTTATTAACAGTATTAATAAGTACTTTACTTTTTTGCGTTTCCGTACGGCTTCGTTTTTATTTGAGATATATGGAATTACAGCCAGTGGTCTTAATTTAGTAATAGCAAATAGAGCGTCTGCACCTCGCACTCGACTATCTAACGTCTCAAGAAATATGACCAAACCCAAAGCTCCTGCAATAGCTCCAAAAAAACCCATTACTATCACTTTTTGTCTGTTTGGCTTAATAGGCTTGTCTGGGAAAAGTGGCGGCTCTAGCATAGTAAAACGTTCTGCTTTATTTTCTTGCTCTAGTTTTTCATTAATCTTGGCATTCTGCTGACTTGCTATCAATTCATCATATTTCTTCTTAGCATTATCATAATCACGCGTCAATATAACTAAGCCTCGCTCCACTTGTGGGCTTTGCGCTACTTGATTTTGAAGTTGATTATTTCTTGCTCTAATTGCGCTCTGTTGTTGCGCTATTGAGGCCAACCTTCCTCGAGCACTATTTATTTGAGCTTGTAACCTGGCTGTGGCCATGTCTGTTACAAGTGTTGGCTTTTTAGCATCAGGTTTAGCAGTTGCTGCAGCCTTCAATGCTGCCAGTTTTCTTCTAAGCGCTTTTACGGTTGGGTGAGACTCTGTGTAAGTTACTAAAGCAGCATCAAGCTCTGTTTGAGTTTTATCTAGCTCAGATAGATTGTCATTTTGCGATGATACTTTATCACTAGCCATAGAACTTGCAGTTGCAAGTTCCGCCTGTAAAAAAGTAATTTGCTCTTGCGTATCACTATAGTCACGGTTAAGCTGGCCGATATCCATTTGTGACCTTTCAAGCATGGTCATTTGCGTGGATGTTTCATCGGGCAGTGATCCTGCATGCTCCTGCTTGTATGCTGCAACTTTATTTTCTACAGCTTCCAACTCTTTCTTTAGTCGTGCGGCTTCTTCAGTTAAAAATGCTGTAGTTTCTGTAGCTCGCTCTGTTCGAGCTTTAGCATTTTCATCTAAAAACAAAGTAACAAGTTCATTAGCTACTTTATGGGCTAAATCTGCTTTTACATAATCAAAAGAAACTTTAAATGCAATTGTGGTAGAACGATTGTTTGAACTACCTTTAATGTTCGCATCTACCAGCTCAACATTAATACTATCTCTCATCTCATCAATTAAAGTAGAGATGGTTTCTGTTTCTATTTTTTTATCATATAAATTATATTTTTTAATGATGCGATATAAGTTATCTCTAGTCATGACACGTTGCTTAATAATTTGGATACGCTCTTCTGCGTATCCATTAAGTGCAGTTTCAGCTAAATTTGTCGGGATTTGTTGTGCTTCAACTAATATAGTGCCAGTTGATTCATACACAGGAGGAAGTAATAATGCAATTGCAGTTGCTGTAGCAAAAATCACAAGAAAAGTAACGACTACGCATACCCACCTACGCTTTAATATGGAAATATAGTCACTTAAGGTTAGCTCATACTCAACAGCCATATCTCTCCCTAAAAAGCAGGACTTTTATAGATTAAAGACAAACCCAATACATTACCGTGTGCACTAGTGCTATCAGTATCGTAGTGTTTATCCGCCAGCGAAACACGCATATCCCATTGCTGATTTAACGATTTTGAATAAAACGCATCGTATTGTGTAATTCTTGAATTGAAAATTGATTGGGTTCGATTTATGCTTGCGCTTGTTCCTAAAGCACTAAGCTCAGTTAGATTATAAATATAAGACACTTGCATATTATCTGTTTTCAGAAAACCGCCTAATCCTGTAGCTGACACAGAGCGTGCAGCCAAAGCGCTAATTGTTGAGTATTCATTTTCATAAGATCCACCTAATGAGCCAATCCAACCATTACCCGCAGTAGATGTATGATTAAGACCAGTAGAAAAATTCCAATGAAACCGATCGCTTTGTAAAACGTTTGCACCAATTGTATAATCAGTTGAGTAGATTGTATTAGGTGTGTTATCTGCTTTGTAATCAGTCACAGATAGTTGCACAAAAGGACGAACGTATTCGCTATATGCATAACTCATATTGCCAGTTATTGCGTTTGTATGATAATTACTAAGCCCCACAGCAGAAGCAGAGTAAGTGGTATTTCTCAAATTTGCATTAAGGCTACTGGTTAAGCGTTCAGTAATATCATGACTCCAACCAGCTGATAGCGACCTATCTTCTACGCTACCGTCATTTTGAATCAAGCCTGATTGATTCAACTCTGAAACTAGTGTACTTTGCTTGTCATATTGACCAGATAAATTATATTGGTCTCTTTCACCCGTGTAAAGCCAAGCTAAATTCAACGTTGGATCATTGCGGTCAGCACTCACATTAGCATTGGATGACCGTTGCACATTAACAAGCGCATCTAAAGTCAATTGCTGATTTTCATCAGACCTAGATGCCGTGTAACTAGGCGTTACAGTGTACCTAAAAATTGCCTGTTTATTCTGTTCGCTCAACAAGGGGTTGGTATCGTAATCTACACCAAAGGGAACTGTGTAACTCTGCTCATACTCAGCAGAGTGAGCTTGCACAGGCAATAAACTAAACACCGTACAAATTAGTAACAGACTTACTAATCTCACATGGTTAATGGATTGTAGTAAATTGTATTGGCTATCTATACCTATTTGATTTTTTAAGTATTGTAGAATTTTGTAACCTTCAGTAAAAGTTTACTATTGTTTTAATTATTTAAATTCTGTCGCTCAGAGTAACTACACGAAGAAATATTTTATCTGACGAAATTACCAATTACATTAAGGTACAAGCACAGTATCATTGGGCATCAAATCTATATTAGTGTCTAATTCAAGTCCTTTTAACAGCTTGTTATAATGAACGTTAAAGATTACTTGTTTACCATCAACGTCTCGTATGATTTTTATTTCATCCTCAGCAGCAAATTTATCTACTCCACCTGCTAGACTTAATGCTTGTAGAACGTTCACTGGGCTACCTAAAGAGATGACCCCAGGTTTCAAAACTTTACCTACAACATAAGCACGATAACCATCCGGTGATGTTACAACTAAACTCACATTAGGTTCTGGAAGAAAAGCTTTTAACTTTTCTTCAATTTTCTTGGCAGCAGCAGTTGGCGTTGTATTTTCAACATCTATTCGTCCAGCTAACGGGAATGTGATACTTCCATCCGGCAATACTTTCACTTCCTTTTGTAGAGTAGATTCACCCCACACAGAAATTTGCACTACGTCCCCCTGATGCAAAACATATTCAGATTGCGCATAACTTGTCGCTGCAAAAATAAAGCTACATAGACTGATTGTGATAGTAATGAAGTTTTTCATTTTTAACTTTCTTAAATATTTTTTAATTATATTGTTAGCGTAACACACAAATAAAGAGTATTAACTCCCTAAATTCAAACTCAATTAAATATTAAAAGCTTAAAATTAACTGTTCATAATTAGGTATTTTATATTTACATAGAAATCAGGATGATTTCATCACACTGCCAAACTATAATATATGTAAAGACACAATACATATAGCCTCTAAGGGCTAATCAATAATCAATTAAATTAAACAGCAATTCTTAAATATCCTATCACGAAAACTTTTTAAATGCCGCTCAAACACTAGTAATCACAAGAAAAACTTATAAATTAAAACCTCTATAGAGCTAATAAGCGTTTTTACCTGTAAAAACAGTAAATGTTCGTATCAATATCGATACATCTAGCCACAATGACCAGTTATTAATGTACTCAATATCCGCCTCTACTCTTTTTGCCATTTGGTCGATATTGGTTGTTTCACCTCTGTAGCCGCGTACTTGCGCTAAGCCTGTAATGCCAGGTTTAATATTATGTCGCGCGTAATAAGCATGTATCCGTGATGCATATTCAATATCATGCTGCAATGCATGTGGCCTAGGTCCAACGAGCGACATATCGCCTAACAGCACGTTAAATACTTGCGGCAATTCATCCAAGCTAGTTTTACGAATAAAGCGCCCCACACGGGTAATTCTTGGGTCATTTTTGCTGGCTTGCACTAGCCCGTCAGTGTTAGGCTGCTCCATACACATACTTCTAAATTTCCAGATACTGAAATTCTTACCATTCCAGCCAGCGCGTTTCTGCCTGAAAAATATTGGCCCTCTGCTATCCAGTTTAACGGCTATTGCAACTACCAACAGCACTGGGCTGATGAGGATTAATATGATAGCGGCTAAAACAAAATCCTCTATCATTTTAGTCAGCTTACTAAAACCGGTTAGAGGTGTTTCTGACAAGGTGAGTACTGGGATTCCAGCAATTTCACGCACACTATGATTAATTAAACGTAAAGAAAAAATATCAGGCACCCAATGAATTGAAACATGTTGATCTAGCAAATCAAAGTAGATTTTTTCTAACATTTCAGACTGCTGTAATGGCGTAATAATATAGACGATATTGATATCTAAATCTGAAATTATAGAAGATAACTGGCTAATATTACCTAGATTCTTTGCTGACGGAGAATTTGCAGGGCTCTCCTGTATATTTAAAGAGTCGTCATCCAATTGCACGTAACCCTCAATAGTCTGTCCTAGCCAGGGATTATTAGAAATTTTATGATCAAGATAATCAGTAAGTCTACCCTGCCCGATAATGATTGCTTTCTCAGACTGCTGTCCGTGATCCCTAAAAAAAATACTAAAAAAGCGGAATAGATAGTGCAGAAAAGATTGCGCAATAAACCCAAATATATATAGCTCTAGAATTAATATACGAGAGAAACTTGCACTGTACTTACTAAAGAAGCCAATTAAAAGTAATATTAAAAAGCTGATAGTCCATGCTTTAAGGATGGCGATTACTTTGCCTACATAACCTGAACTAGTTCTGTATATTGCGAAATGATCATACATGATTGAGACAATACCCATTAATACCAGCAGCATAATCACGTAATTATTAGTAAATGCACCGTACTGCCACCTGACCAGCAACCAAGCAATGGTGGCGATGGTGACGCCATCAAGAAACGTCTGAAGACTAGTAGATATCCTGCCTCGTCGCTGTAGCAAAGATCTTGTATTAGATCTAATTTGCATTCAATGGCCCTTTACGTCGAGCACCATTTTGCGGGCTAGTAAATTTGGCGACCGCTTGAGCCCTAGACGAAACATCCAGCTTTTGAAAAATACGTTTTAAGTGATTTTTAACTGTATTTGGGCTAATCATCAATATCATACCAATTTCAAAATTGGTTTTACCTGATCTTACCCAACTCAGTATTTCATACTCGCGATCACTTAAATTAATTTCAGTCAGTTCACGCACCAGCTCTTCATCGGTTAAATTCGTTTCGATGTATTCAACACGACGTAATGCAGCATCTACGTGTGGCATGAGCAAGCCCATTACCGAGGTCGGCACTTTGAAACTGTCTTTTCTATCAAAGAACACGTAGATACAATCGCTTTTCCCTCGTAAATCCTTTACACCATAGACCAGCACTGACTTCATACTAGCTAACCTATGTACAAAAGATATTGGTGCGTGGGAACTGATACCACTAATGTCAAATTGATTGATGGCATACCAGCGATTGTCATTTTTTATCCAACGTTGATGAAGATTCAACATCAGATATTTAAATACATCAGGAGCGTCTAGTAACTTTTGTGTGCATATGTCGGGGATATTAGAAGAGACATCGAAATTAATATCCCCTGTATCGAAATTACCCCATGCCGCTACTAGAACGTCATGTGGTAAGACTTGTGTAACACTATTTTGCAACCAATTAAAAAATTCCAAATGCTTAGCAATAGCATGCGAGCGAGTAATAATATTAAATACTAGCTCCCAATCATCTTTTTTTAGATTTTCACCCATATTGTGCCTACCATTCTTTTTCGTATCAGTTCATAACAGACTATGTTCCTAATACGACGTAAGCAAATAGCATGCCTACAAGAAAACCAGCGGGAAATGTTGATTGTTATTGTTTATAACTATATGTTATATATCAGTAAAATATTAATCCTATGTTTAGTTTAAGAAATTTTAATATGCTACCTTCAAATGAAAACTTAAGGGTATTATGATGAAAAATTAATTAAATTGTTATTAAACCAACATATTGGCAGTTAACCAAATAAGTCATCAATTAAATTTGTCGCATTTACATATCTACATACATTCGTATTGTATGATACACCGTGAAGTAACACGCATAAGACTACAAGTCTAATATATTCTTCATAAGTGCTAATTTATTCCCCCACCACATCAACTCCAGTCGGAGTTTTGAATAAAAACGTTTCATCCTTTAATTTTGGATTACGTTCTATATCTGAAAAACTAATAGCTGTTATATGATTAAAGCTATCATACAACTCCATTTTCTGTAGTTTTTCACCTTCAAAACCTAATAAAACACGTTCAAAACCGCTGTCTTTACTTTTTGGCAAGGCAAGCACCCAATCTAACCCATCTTTACGAACAGCATTTTTAAGTACAAAGCTTTTATCTACCGCCCCGCCACCTGCCAGCATCGCCGCTGGACTAGACCCCAATGTCTGGCTTAAATCCCTTACTGTCACTTGGGCTAGGTCAGTATCATATAAATACACTTTTTTGCCGTCACTAATAATTTGCTGTTCGTAAGGTTTATTGTAATCCCAGCGAAATTTATTAGGGCGCTGTAGCTGCATAGTGCCTTCAACTTCCTGTTCTTTGCGACCGTTTACATCGGTGACTACTTGATGGAATTTTGCGCGCATAGAATCAGTGTGATTATAAAAATCACGTAAGCTAGCAACGCCATCAGCCAAAGCTAATGAAGATAGTTCCAGCATAAAAACAAACATACTATTTAATACAATTTTATTTAAAAGAACTTTATTCATTGTGTGGGCTTAATACCTCTCTGTTACCGTTACTTTGCATCGCAGATACCAGCCCTGCGCGTTCCATATCTTCAATTAATCGTGCTGCGCGATTGTAGCCAATGCGTAACTGGCGTTGCACGCCAGAAATTGACGCACGACGAGTTTTTGATACAATGGCGACAGCTTCGTCATAGAGTGGGTCAACTTCACCACCATTACTAGAACCGGCAATACTATCAACATCACCACCCTCCTCGGCCTCATTGGTTAAAATGCCGTCAATATAGTTAGGCGGGCTAAGTGATTTTAAGTGCTCTACTACACGGTGCACCTCTGCATCACTTACAAACGCACCGTGCAAACGCTGTGGATAACCTGTCCCTGGCGGCATGTACAACATATCGCCTTGACCTAGTAACGCTTCGGCACCCATTTGGTCTAATATAGTGCGTGAATCAATTTTGCTGGATACTTGAAACGAAACCCGCGTCGGAATGTTCGCTTTAATTAAGCCCGTAATCACATCGACAGAAGGTCGTTGTGTAGCCAACACCAAATGAATACCGCAGGCACGCGCTTTTTGCGCTAATCGAGCAATCAGTTCTTCCACTTTCTTACCCACGACCATCATCAAATCGGCTAACTCATCAATCACCACAACAATGAGTGGCATTTCATCCAGTGGTTCTGGATCGTCTGGCGTTAAACTAAATGGATGCGGGATATTGGTACCATCTTTTTTAGCTTCTTTAATTTTTTGGTTATAGCCAGCAAGGTTACGCACCCCTAGCACTGACATGAGTTTATAGCGACGCTCCATCTCTGCCACGCACCAATTTAGCGCATTAGCTGCTTGGCGCATATCCGTTACTACTGGTGCTAGCAAGTGTGGAATACCTTCGTACACAGAAAGTTCCAACATTTTAGGGTCGATTAGAATCATGCGTACTTTAGTTGCTTCCGCCTTATAGATTAAGCTCAGAATCAACGCATTAATCGCTACAGATTTACCAGATCCAGTAGTACCTGCCACCAACACATGTGGCATTTTAGCTAAATCGGCTACCACCGGCTTACCCGAAATATCCTTACCCATGGCAATGGCAATTGGTGAGTTCATATCCGCATACACTTGGCTTCCCATAATCTCGGATAAGAACACAACTTGTCGTTTAGGATTAGGAATCTCTAAACCCATACAGCTTTTACCTGGGATAGTCTCTACCACGCGAATACTGACCACTGACAGCGCACGAGCTAAGTCTCTGGCTAAATTAGCCACCTGACTACCTTTAACACCAGCAGCAGGTTCTAGCTCAAAACGAGTAATCACCGGGCCTGGTAGTGCTGTGAGCACCTTTACTTCGATGCCAAAATCCATTAACTTGCGCTCAATCAAGCGTGAAGTAAACTCTAAAGTTTCAGGGGATTGTAGCTCAACTTCATTTCTAGGTTCATCTAACAAATGTAATGGTGGCAATGGTGAGTCTGGTAAAGACTCAAATAGTGGTGTTTGACGCTCTTTTTGCACTCGATCACTTTGTGGGACTTCCAAAGCAGGGAGCTTAATTTCAACAGGTGCACGATCTTCGGTACGTTTACGTTCATGTTCAACAAACTCAGTACGTTGCTGCTCGACTACTTTCCCCACCTGTCTATCTTGCCTATCCTGCCACTTTTCAAGTGCATATTCATAAGTTCTAATAAGAGCAGCGCCAAGTTTTTCGGTCATCATAATCCACGACCAGCCAGTGAACAAACTAAAGCCCACGGCAAATAACAATAGCAACAACATGGTCGAACCAGCAAAGCCAAACATGCTGTGCAAAAGTCTATCAACACCACCACCTAGCATACCGCCTGAATCTAAGGGTAAGTTCGCTGGCAATGTAGCTAGATGTCCAGCCTCCAAAGTACAAGAAGCCACCAATAACAACACAAAACCTACTAAATTAAATAGTAGAAATGGACGATTTTCAACAGTCTTAAGCTCTAAGCGCTCATACACCAACCACATGCTGTAGAAAGCCAGCACTACCCACCACCAAGCTGAGAAACCAAATAGATAAAGCAAAATATCGGATACCCAAGCGCCCACCGCGCCACCTGAGTTGTGTATGACTATCACTTGATCTGATGCTTGAGATTTTATGTGTGACCAAGAAGGATCGTCTCGATTAAAAGTCACAAGAATCACTGTTAAATATAGCCCAGTCAAGACTAAAGCCAGCCACCATGCTTCCCGCACAAGACTAGCACCGTGATGCTCTCTTGGCGTTACAGGTGTTTGTATACGCGCATTAAGCGAAGATGATTTTTTATTAAAAAACAATATGAAACCCTTAAATATAATACTTAAAATAGCAATCAAATGTTACCGCATCGTTACTCTTAATTCTGCTAAGCTAGAGAGCTATTTTATAGTAAAGGCATGATTAAACTAGTTCCACAAGCAATTATAGCAGTATCAATTAGTTTGATGAGCTAGGATTTTACTAACAAATTTGTCATGATAAATTTAGTAAATTTATTTAGTCTAATAAATAAAACCAATTTGCGAAAACCCTATCGAACATTATTAATACAAACTTCTAAAAAGGATTAGAAAATGGATACAGGCATTAAAGAACAAGATCGAAAAATAATCGCTGAAGGCCTTTCTCGCCTGCTCGCAGATAGTTACACACTTTATCTAAAAACGCATTATTTCCATTGGAACGTCACTGGCCCAATGTTCAATACGCTACACTTGATGTTTGAGGGTCAATATACCGAACTTGCATTAGCTGTAGACTTAGTAGCAGAGCGTATTCGTGCTTTAGATTTTTACGCCCCCGGCACTTATCACGATTTTGCCAAACTCACCTCAATTAAAGAAACCACTTCCGTGCCTAAAGCTAACGATATGATTGCGGAACTAGTCACTGGTCATGAGGCTGTAGTTCGAACTGCACGTTCTATTTTTCCTACTGTTGAAGCTGCTGCCGATGAGGCCAGCGCTGATTTGTTGACGCAACGTTTACAGTTGCATGAAAAAACTGCTTGGATGTTACGTAGTTTGCTCGAAAAATAATTGATAGCAAAATAATTTAATAACGCACAAGTAATTTGTCATGCCGCTTGAAATACTAGATTTCAAGCGCATATATATGACTTGAATATAAAGCATAGAGAATAGAAAGTAACAAGAATGGCAACTAGACATATCCACCTACTGATTTTAGGCTCGGGACCAGCAGGATATTCTGCCGCAGTATATGCTGCACGCGCTAATTTAAAGCCTGTATTAATCACAGGTATCGCACAAGGCGGGCAGTTAATGACGACGACCGATGTCGATAACTGGCCAGCAGATGCCGATGGTGTGCAAGGCCCAGAGCTCATGGAGCGTTTTCAAAAACATGCAGAACGCTTTAACACTGAGATGATATTTGACCATATTCACACTACACACTTAAAAGAAACGCCAATCCGCCTGGTAGGTGATAATGGTGAGTACACTTGTGACGCGCTGATTATTGCCACAGGCGCATCAGCACAATACTTAGGTTTACCAAGTGAAGAAGCATTTAGTGGAAAAGGCGTTTCTGCCTGTGCAACTTGTGATGGTTTTTTCTATCGCAATCAAGAAGTTGCTGTAGTTGGCGGTGGCAATACCGCGGTTGAAGAAGCAATATATCTGTCTAACATTGCCAGCAAAGTTACTTTAGTACATCGCCGTGACAAATTTAAAGCTGAAGCTATTTTGGTAGACAAAGTCATGGCAAAAGTAGCAGAAGGTAAAATTGAGCTTGCGCTGTTTAACACGCTTGATGAAGTACTAGGTGACAACACTGGCGTCACTGGTATGCGCATTAAAAACACACAAACTGGCGACACTAAAGATATCGCATTAAATGGTGTATTTATTGCAATTGGCCATAAGCCTAATACTGATATCTTTGCAGGTCAATTAGAGATGGAAGGCGGCTATATTATTACGCAGGCAGGCCGTGCAGGTAATGCAACAGCCACGAGCATTCTAGGTGTATTTGCCGCCGGAGATGTGCAAGACCATATTTATCGCCAAGCAGTAACGAGCGCTGGCACTGGTTGTATGGCTGCACTAGATGCAGAGCGTTATTTGGCAGGCCTATCTTAACAGGGTAATTTAACAAATAAATACACCCCTAAATTTAAGGGTGTATTTTCTTATTAATGGATTACTTGGCCACTTCTGGTTCAGCCACAAAAATCTCTACACGGCGGTTTTTAGCCATATTAGCGGCAGTATCGTTTGCCACGAGTGGTTCATGTGAACCACGACCACTAATTGTAAAACGGTCAGAAGCCACGCCACGTGTGGCTAAATAATTACGCGTATTTGCAGCCCGATTCACTGAAAGTGGATCATTCACTGCATCACTACCAGAGCTATCTGTATGACCAACAATAGTAATTTTAGAAGTAGGATTAGATGCCAAGCTAGTTGCAAATTGGTCCAACACAGGCCGGAAGTTTGACTTAATATCAGCACGACCTTTGTCAAAAGAAATATCACTTGGAATCTCTAATTTAAGACGATTATCTGCAGTCTGTGTCACCGCTACGCCAGTACCCGCTGTAGCTTGTTCCATGTCGCGTTTTTGCGCTTCCATCTTTTTGGACCACACATTACCAGCAATTGCACCGCCGCCCGCACCAACTGCGGCACCTATCAAAGCACCTTTTTTACCACCGGCAAGTGCGCCGACCACCGCACCAACACCTGCACCAATGCCAGCACCTTTAGCTGTACCTTGTTGCGTTTCGGACATATTAGCGCAGCCAGCCAGCGATAAAGCCAGTACAAGTGCACTAATTGTGAATTTTTGAGCTATTAATGGATTAGCCATGATTATTTTCCCTTATTGATTATCACCTGATTAACTTTTTGACCGAGCCTAACAGCCAATCTAATACTGAAAGCGTAGCCTTTTAGCATAGCATTATTAAATGCTAATAGTTTGACATTTACATCAAATTAACAAAACATAAAAAATTAAAAAAATATCGCTTAAATGATATGTTTTTATTTGGCAGCCATTACTCACACAACATCGTAAGCATACGTAAATAATGACATGATTAACAACGCTTTGGCTAACAATCTGGATGACGCACGATTGAAAATACTAGAGGCTAGAAAACTGAGGTTGATGATTGAATATCGAAAAACACACAAGCCGTAAGTTTCGTGTTGAAAAAATCAGACAGTCAACTCAAGCTATTTATAAAAGCGGTCAAAGGCACACATCCTTTAACGATAAAATGCGAAAAAGCACCTTAAAATTAAGGTGCTTTTTCGTTCAGCTACAAAAAGCAATTTTTATTTTTTAGTTTTTTTCTGCATTTGTCTACGACGTGCAATTCCACCAAAACCTAGCGCAGAAAACATCAATGGTAACGCCGCTGGTAAAGGCACAGATCCAACAGTAGGAGGTGCACTAAAATCAATTTGATCTTCAAGCACAAACCAGCCAGAACCACCGTTTGTTAAGCCAGCAAAATCAATAGTACCCATCGAATTGCCAGGACCACCAATGCCACTGAATGTAGTTGTGCCTAAAAGACCGCCTCCTGCATTGAAGTATTTTCCGAAATAAGTGTCACCTAGGCCACTACCTGGATTAGCTACAGTACTCTGCCCATCACCATCAAAATCAAAAACACCTACCCCACCAGTACCAACACCATTAAGTGTCAATGAATTTAATGTACCGCCTGAATTATTAATAATACCTACCAGCGTATCTTCAATGCCATCTGTGGATGAAATTGTGCTATCGGTTAGTGTATCTACACTACCATCAGCATTAAATCTGTATGCCACAGCGCATGCGGTAGCTGCACCAACCGTTGGGCACGCACCTAGTGAGCCTGCTGCTACTGATATAATTGAAGCACTTGCCGGTACCGCCAATGTTGCTAAAATACTGGCTGTGCAAAGCGAAATTAACTTATTCATTTTGACCTCCTAATTAATTTAAAAAAACTAACAGACCCACAGCTGCTACAATCAATTTTTTTAAGTACAGGTTACGATACTGTTACTTTGTAAGAACACCGTCAATAGCCCGAATGGGTCAACCAATTTTAGAAAAAATTTGAGCAAAACTTAATGCGCTTAATTCATTAAATTTCATTAGTTAAACTTTGCCTGAAAAACTCATTAGTAAGTCCACTTTTGTGGCAAGTATTTTCAATAGTATCAAGCGCAATCCAATTTAGGCACTCAGTGATACAATTTTCTTATGGCGAATCCTGACGATATTGACGACGAACATAATCTATTCAAAGCAGCAGTTAAAGATGCGCGGCCATTAGTAGCCGAAGTGCGTGTGCAAACCACGCCAAAAAAACCTAAGCCTATTCCGCAGCAATTCATGCGTGATGAGCGGCAGGCGCTTGCTGATTCACTCAGCGATGATTACATTCCTGCGCATGAGAGGGAAAGCGGCGAAGAACTGCTTTACTTGCGTGATGGCCACTCACCTAACATTTTAAGCAAACTGAGGCGAGGTTTCTGGGTGGTACAAGCGCAGATTGATTTACATGGTTTGGTTTCAGATGAAGCACGGCTTTATGTAGCCACGTTTTTAGCCGATTGCAAAAAACGCGGCATACGCTGCGTACGCATTGTGCATGGCAAAGGTCTGGGCTCACGCAACCGTGAACCTGTGCTCAAACACAAGCTTCGTAGCTGGCTGATGCAAAAAGATGAGGTCATAGCTTACGCGCAAGCCAAACCTGAAGACGGAGGCAGCGGCGCTGTAATCGTGTTACTGAAAGCTTAGTCTAACTTAAACTACTCAGCGCCCAGAAAGCCGCCACTTTGGTGTGCCCACAACGAAGCATACAAACCGCCCGCTTTTAATAAGCTTGCGTGGTCGCCTTCTTCAAGAATACGCCCTTCATCCAGCACAATGAGTCTATCCATGGCGGCAATAGTTGATAGTCGATGTGCGATTGCAACGACGGTTTTGCCCTGCATCAACTTGTACAAGCTCGCTTGTATGGCAAGTTCCACTTCAGAATCTAGCGCACTGGTCGCTTCATCCAGCAATAAAATAGGCGCATCTTTTAACATGACACGCGCAATAGCAATGCGTTGGCACTGCCCACCTGAAAGTTTTACGCCACGTTCGCCCACATGGGCATCATAGGCTGTGCGACCTTTGGCGTCTGTTAAGCCTAAAATAAATTCATGCGCCTCAGCGCGTTTGGCGGCGGCTATCATGTCTTCATCAGTCGCATTTGGACGGCTATATAAAATATTGTCACGCACAGATCTGTGTAGCAAAGACGTATCTTGCGTCACCATACCGATACACTCGCGCAGACTATTTTGCGTGACACCGTTAATGTTTTGACCATCAATCAAAATTTGCCCCGCTTCAATCTCATAAAAACGTAGTAACAAGTTCACAATAGTCGATTTTCCGGCACCAGAGCGCCCTACCAAGCCAACTTTTTCGCCCGCTTTGATATGCAAATTAAGCGCTTTTAATACGCGTTTCTGCTGGTTGCCATAATTGAAATCAACCGCATTAAACTTAATTTCTCCGTGTTTTACTATCAATGGCTTGGCATCGACAGTATCGTTAATTTTATTCTGCGTCGTAAGTGTATTAACGCCATCTTGTACCGTACCTATTTGTTCATAGAGCGAGGTCATTTCCCACATCACCCAGTGCGATATGCCATTTAACCGTAGTGACATGGCAGTCGCTGCCGCCACACCACCCACTGAAACCTGACCATGACCCCACAGCCATAAGACAGTTAAACCCGTGGCAATAATGAGTGCCATATTCAACACATGATTGGTCACTTCCACTTGTGTCACCATACGCATTTGCTGGTTTACTGTACCTAGGAATTCATGCATGGCAAATCTGGCGTAGCCTGCTTCGCGCCCAGCATGTGAGAACAGTTTAACGGTACCAATATTGGTGTAAGCATCCGTAATGCGGCCCGCCATCAGAGAGCGTGCATCCGCCTGGTTTTGCGACACTTTACTTAATCTAGGCACAAAATAACTGAGTGTTAACGTATAAGCAACCAGCCACACTAAAAATGGTATCGTAATCAATGGGTTGAAATACCCTACGATGGTGACCATGGTGCCGAAGTAAATCAGCACATAAGTTAAAATATCTGCCAGAATAAACCATACATCACGCACAGCCAGTGCCGTTTGCATAACTTTAGTGGCTACCCGCCCAGCAAATTCATCCTGATAAAAACTCATGCTTTGATTCAGCATCAATCGATGAAAATTCCAGCGCAAACGCATCGGGAAATTACCAGCTAAGGTTTGATGTTTAAATAAAGTTTGCATCAGAATAAAAACTACACTGACCATAAGTGCAATTGAGAGCCATAATAAATGCCGACCTTCGCGTACCCATAGCTCTGCTGGTGGAATAAGCGATAACCAATCCACCACTTTACCCATCATGGCAAATAATAAAGCCTCAAATGCGCCAGTGAGGCCGGTGAATATTGTTAGACACAGCAAATAAGGGCGCATACCTTTTGTACTCGCCCATAAAAATTGCCATAGTGATTTTGGTGGTGGTGCAATTTCGCTGGAAGGGAATGCACTTAATAGATTTTCAAACCAATTGAACATGAAGGGTATTTCTAGTTTATTTGAGGGGGAGTAATTTTTGAGGCATGCTGCTAAAAATGCATGGCATGCTTTTTAATTTTAATTTTTTTCAATCAAACATACCGCCTCTGCTGCAATACCTTCACCACGACCAGTAAAGCCTAATTTTTCGGTAGTAGTCGCTTTTACGTTAACTGCATCGATCTCAACGCCGCAATCTGCTGCAATATACTCACGCATTGTTTGTGTATGTGGGGATAATTTGGGCTGTTCGCAAATAACCGTAGCATCAATATTACCTACTGTATAGCCTTTATCTCTTAACAAAGTCACTACATGTCGCAATAATTGACGTGAATCAATGCCTTTGTAACGATGGTCAGTCGGTGGAAAATGTTTCCCAATGTCGCCCAAAGCCGCGGCGCCTAATAGCGCATCACAAATTGCATGTAATAACACATCAGCATCTGAGTGGCCATCTAAGCCTTTGTCATGCAGAATATCTACACCACCGATGATACATTTACGCCCTGTTACCAACTGATGCACATCAAAACCATGACCTATTCGACTCATTATTCAGTACTTTCTTTTCTCGCACTCAGTATTAACTCGGCTAAAGCTAAATCTTGTGGATAAGTAATTTTGAGATTACGCAAATCACCGCGTACTAAAGTTGGTGCATAGCCTAGTGCTTCAACTGCTTGCGCCTCATCGGTTGGCGTACCATTAAAACTCCGTAAAGCCTCCGTTAATAAACCATAACGGAACATTTGCGGTGTTTGCGCCTGCCATAAATTTTCACGAGCTTCTGTTCTAGCAACTTTGTTATTGGCATCGGCACGCTTCAGGGTTTCCGCTAGAGGAATCGCGAGCAAGCCGCCCACAGTGTCATCTTGCAAAACATCTAGCAAATTATTCAGTAGTTCTGCACTTAAACAAGGTCGGGCAGCATCATGCACTAATATCCAATCGTCCGCTGACACCTTGTTGCTTAATGCTTGCAGGCCATTGAGTACCGTTTCAGCACGAGTCGCACCACCACAATAATGGATATTTAACTTTGCAAAATTTATGTAGTCCGAGCCTTTGAAAAACACATCATCCTGACTCAAGATCAAGTTGACTGAAGTAATACGTGGACAATCCAGAAAGACATGCAAAGTATGTGTAATGACAGCTGTACCTGCCAAATCTAAATACTGTTTTGGGGTTGCAACACCCATGCGGCTACCGAAGCCTGCAGCTGGAATAATGATATTAAAAAGCGCCATGTTTTATTTTAACATGGCGCTTTATGAGACTTTTGAAAACTTTAAAAAATCATCTTTGATAATTTTAAATATATTTCCTAAGCCAGCTTTAGTGATGAGCTTCACCCTTGAATATATCAACTCATGCATCGGTCACGGAAATAATACATGGTCAGCTGGCCACGTTCCGCCATAGGCAGCCTCAGGATGAGTCTTAATCAATAAATCCCGCACTTCTTGAGCCCGATGGAAATGCACAGATACCATCATCAGTATTTGTCCTTGTTCAATCTGCTTTTGAAACATACTAAGTCTACTGTGGGGAATAGTAGTGGCCAACAGTCCCGACCACAACGCACTAGCAATAGCACCGATAATAATACAAATTGGAATCGCCATTAAGGGCACATGGCCAAGCCAGGGTGCAAACGTCACGGCCAAAACACCCGCTAAAAATCCCAGTCCGGCACCTAACACCAAACCAATCTCGCCGCAGTAAACAACATCGGTTTTTTCTAACACATTCGCTTCAGGAAGATCTTCTAACGGTGTATCGGGTCTGGCAATAAAATGAATATGATTTGCTTCAACACGTTTGAGTAGCAGTTCATTCATCATCACATGTGCACTTTTTACATTTGGCAATACAAAATAAAGTCTACGTCTCATTTTGGCCTCCTATATTCCGTAGCTCACCAAAAAGTCTCAGCCCCTCTTGCAAGCTTTGGATCTTTAATATTATGCAACTAAAACCACTCTACTTACTATCAAGAACATGGATACAGCATGCTTGCCAAATTACTCACCCTTTATAGTTAACAAACACACAACTATATAGACATAATTAAACTACCAAAGTTCTTTTTAAGCAAATTAATTGCTAAGTATCATCAATGACAATAGTTTTCTACTCATTAGAGCTCACCTTGGAAATCGCATCTTTAGATAGCTTAGCCGATGGATGAACTATCACTGCGCATGTCATACCTGCAACCAATATTAAGATCTTTCGGGACGGTATCCAAGTTTATGCGCACTGGTATACGCTGTGCCAGGCGCACCCAGTTAAAGCTCGGATTGACATTCGCCAACAGCCTCACATCTGTTGGATTGTCTCGGTCGGTGATGCCGCGGGCAATGCTTTCAACATGCCCTTGTAACACATGTTTAGAACCTAACAGGCGGATTTCCGCTGGGTCACCAATCTGCATAAGCGCTAATTTATTTTCTTCAAAATACCCGTACACCCAAAAAGAATGCTGATCGATTACTGCGAGTTTTGCCGCGCCAATCTGTGCAAAGTCCCCTGGTCTAACCAATAGGTTCGACACCCAGCCATCTACAGGTGAGCGAATCACAGTTCGTTCAAGATTAAGCTTGGCGAGGTCCCTCTGTGAGACTGCTGCCTCATACTCCGCCTTAGCACTGACGGCAATCATATCCGTGTCCTCTCGACTTTCACGAGAAATCACTTGGTCATCTACCGCAGCACGACGATTGGCTTGATCTCTTTTCATATTCAACATCGCTTTGCTCTGCGCAACCTGTGCTTCTGCATGATTAAGCGCATAGCGATAATGCTCTGGATCGACTTTAAAAAGAATATCTCCACGATGCACGAGCTGGTTATCATGCACGGTTACCTCAGTGACCAACCCAGCCACGTCTGGCGCAATATTGATGACATCCGCCCGCACTCGCCCGTCCCGAGTCCACGGAGAATCCATATAGTGCACCCACAGCAAGCGGCCCAGGAGTATAGCCAGGATAACCAGTATTAAGGTAATCGAGAGTCTTAATAATTGTTTAGCGTATCGTTTCATGCTATTTCCTTCAGTAGATCCAAAGCCCAAGCCCGGCAAACAAACAAATGAACAGCGCTAACCTAAATAACGCTGGATACCAGAGATGAGCATAAAGACCATATCGAACACAAATCCAGTCTAGCGCCAGCGACAGCAGACCAGCCACAACAAATGCAAATAGCAGGGTTGGCACGAGCGCATCAAAAAAAGCGATTTCTCTCGGCATATTCAGTGCGCCTCGCGTAATGGTGTATGAGTAACAGCAAGCACAGACTCTTCATCTAACAGTGCGCTACGAATAAAATGCAACATGATGGTGATTTGATGGCGTTTTGAATAGGTCAGCATCAGGCTGGCAAGCTCCATATCAAGCGCTATCATGGCTCGGTCAATCGCTTTGATTGCAGCTAAACGTTGCGCTGCTTTAGGCGATTTATATAAATTCACTATCGCATCTAGAACCGCCTGCATAGGCTTGGCCAGTGATGGATCTTCAATCCCTTGCAGGTTTTCACGTAAGGTGATAATGGCATGACCAATTTCCAGAACAGAAAGCAGCCACTGGATGACCATACGATTCTCTTTCTCCCCTGTACGTTGAATACTGCCAGCGCGCTGCGCCAAATCGCGCGCGCTGTTTTCCAATTGGCTTCGACGCAGTATTATAGGTTCGCTGCAACACGCTATCACCAATTGTTGCAGCGCTTTTGAAATGCGTAAACGTGACCAGCGACTGCTGCTAAGATCAATCAGCTCATACATAGTGGCTGATATAAGCACTGCTAGTAGATCTGCGATTGCATCATTAAAGAATGCGCCTGGATCTGCGTTATACCCACTATTAAAACCAATGTGCATTAAAAATACGATGAACGTAGCGGAGCCAATCGGAGCAGTTGATGGCCTTGTTGTTAAATAAGCGGCAAAAATAAGTGGTGGTGAAACCGCCAATGCTAGCATCTCAAATCCATGTGCATGTGTTAGCCAATAAAAATTACAGATGTAGCCAAATACTGTGCCAATAACAGCACCTGTCATGAACTTTTTAAGGGTATTAGTCGGAGATGGTGCCGTAGCGAATAAGGTGCTCGTTACGACGCCGATAGTAATCGCCTCGACGCCTGACCCCCAGTCTGTAAGAATCCATATAGTAGAGAGAATCGCCAGCGCAAGTGCGCCTCTAATGCCGGCAATAGCCACGACTAATGGATCAATGTATGTCGCCGACTTAACCGGTGGCTCAGAAAAACCTTGCGTGCCAGTCTGACTCTGTAAACCAGAAAATGATGTATATGTTTTTGTATAATCATGCAATTCTGCAGACAGGCGTTGTAGTAACTCAATGCCTGTTTCAAAGTTCAGTCGTTCATTTTCCTCTAGGCCTAGAGGCAATTGTTTTCTGGCTAAAGTGATTTTCTCTGCGAAAGATTTGCGAAAATCCGCAAGTTGATGATCAATCTGAAGCGCATCCTGTTCTGACTGGGCGCTGTGATCATCTGTAACGCCGCACGTAGCGGCGGAACGTGTGAAGGGGTAAATGCTCCATGAGTTGTGCAAACACCAATTGGCCTGAATACATGATGAGAAACCATAGAGA
>JAYVMU010000001.1:0-16203 GCA_043758775.1 Methylophilaceae bacterium | reverse complement strand
GATGTTGTATTAGCTAAGCCAGCAGCCAGTGCTGTGATTTATGGCGGTATTGAAAGTAACAGCTTAGTGTTTTCCGGCATTGATAAAGCGTTGAGCGTGCCTGGTGCTGATATTCGTTTATTTGGCAAACCTGAATCATATAAGCGCCGTCGCATGGGTGTTGTTCTGGCGACTGGTAAGGATACAGACGAAGCACGTAGCCGAGCCAAATTAGCCGCTAGTTTAGTTAAACCATCCGCAGCTTAGGTGGGGCAAGTTTATGTTAAATAAAGTTGAAGAAGCTGGTAGTAATAAATCTACTTTTTATATGTTGCTTGGTGGCGAAAATGGTGGCACTGTTAATATTCGTCAGTTAGTAGAAAAATTCTATGACATCATGGATGCAGACGTAAAAGCGGCTGGTATCCGTGCTATGCATCCTGCGGACTTAACCAGTTCACGCGAAAAGCTGTTCATGTTTCTAACGGGCTGGACAGGCGGGCCGCAGTTGTACATTGAGCGCTATGGGCATCCCTTTTTAAGGGCCAAGCACATGCCTTTTACCATAGATGAGTCTGCGCGTGACCAATGGATGTATTGCATGATTAGTGCGATGCATGCATTGCAGTTTGATGAGAAGCTGATGACTAATTTAGCGGCGCAATTGCATGAAGTCGCTGATTTTATGCGTAATCAGTAAGAATTTACTTAGCGTTCAAGCGCTATAAAAAAAGCACAATGCATTGTGCTTTTTTGTTTTATACAGCGAGTGAGTTACTTAATTGACTTTTTTAAAACCACCAAGTAACACAGCCACTGGTGTTTTTGATTTACTCATTAAGCGTGTCGGATTGGCTGGGCTGATGACGGTGCTTGAAGGCTCGTAAGGTTTATCAAACCAAGGGTCGTGGGCTGGTTTTTGACGTGGCGCTCTTACGCTGCCATCATGTTGCTTAGCAGTTTCAGTACGATGAACACGAGGACTTTTTTCTCTAGTACTTTTAGACTCATTTTTATAGCTATTACTTGATTTCTCAATCACGGCTTCCACTTTAGGAATTGCGTGTTTGATGAGTTTTTCAATCTCGACTAAATACTTTTCCTCTTCGGGCGAGACGAATGAAATCGCAGCGCCAGATGCTCCCGCGCGGCCTGTACGGCCTATACGGTGCACGTAGTCTTCTGGGGCGCTAGGTATTTCGTAGTTAATCACCATCGGCAACTGGTCAATGTCCAGGCCACGCGCAGCAACATCGGTTGCAACTAGCGTAGTCACTTTACCCGCTTTAAAAGCATCCAGTGCCGCCATGCGCTCCTGCTGGCTCTTATCACCATGAATCGCATCTGCGGCAATGCCTTCGCGCTCCAAGGCGCGGCTTAAACGGCTGGCGGTAAGTTTGGTTTTAGTAAAAATAATGACTTGGCTGACATTAGTCGCACTGTCTGTATTTTTAAGGATTTGTATGAGTAAAGCTTGTTTATCGGCTTGTGCGATGTGATAAACTTTTTGCGTTACATTTTCAGCAGCGGCGTTGCTGCGTGCAACTTCAATCAGTGTTGGATTGGTTAAAAAGTCATCAGATAGCTTCTTGATTTCATTTGAAAAGGTGGCAGAGAACATCAGATTCTGCCGTTGTTTTGGCAGTAATGCCAAAATACGCTTCAAATCAGGCATGAAGCCCATATCCAGCATTCTGTCGGCTTCATCTAGCACCAACATTTGTACTTGGCTTAGATTTAACGTCTTTTGTTCTATGTGGTCTAACAAGCGGCCTGGTGTTGCCACCAATATCTCAACACCTGTTTTCAGGTGCGGAGTTTGGGTTTTAATATCTACGCCACCAAACACCACTAGTGAGCGCAAAGCCGTATGTTTGGCATAGACTTTTACGCTTTCTTCTACTTGAATCGCCAACTCACGGGTAGGTGTGAGAATAAGCGCGCGGACTGGATGTTTAGCCGGGGACGTGCTGCTACTTGCTAACGGCAACAATTTTTGTAATAAAGGCAATGCAAAAGCCGCAGTTTTACCTGTACCAGTTTGCGCGCCTGCCATTAAATCACGCCCCTCTAATACCAGCGGAATCGCTTGCGCTTGAATTGGTGTGGGTGTGGTGTAACCAAACTCGCTTAGCGCTTTTAAAATTTGTGGCGCTAAGCCGAGTGTGTCAAAACTTGCTGTCGTCATTAAGGTCGAGCTCTTATATTTAACTTAAACAAAGCTACGAGTGCGTTTAGGTGCACTATCGCCATTTCTGGCGCCAGTTGTGCTTGCATCACGATTTGCGTAACGCGCGCTGTTGCCACTTGGCTCAGAACGTGCAGGACGTGATTCATTGCGAGCACCTTCAGAACGTCCACCGCTATTTGAGCCAAAGCTACGGCCAGGTTGGTTACGTGTGTCAGTACTGCGCGGAGCGCTATCGCGACCTGCATAGTTACGTGTATTGCCATTAGGCTCACCACGATTACCACCTTCGCGATTGCCATAGTTTTCACGAGGAGCGTTATCACGAGCACCAAAACCTGAACTTGCTGGACGACCCGCCGCCGCTCTGTCACCAAAAGTACGGCCTTCTGAGCCACGGTTTTCGTTAGAACGTGGGCTATCAGTACGACCAGAACCATCGCGACCGAATGAACGGCTGTCGTTACTACGACCTTCGCTAGGGCGGTCAGAACGAGCAGCATAACCGCCACGCTCACCATCACGACCACCGCGTGGTGCATCACTGCGACCAGCAGATGTGCGTGGTGCATAACCACCGCTACCACCTGGCTTATGTCCAGTACGTGAGTTACCATTGCCACGACGACCAGATGGAGCATCGCCACTTGGCATTGCGCGTTTAGGTTCGAAGCCTTCTATGACTGCTGGCTCCATACGTTGGCCTGTGAATTGTTCAATTTTACGTAGAATATGACGATCCATATTAGACGCAAATGAAACCGCAATACCAGTTTTGCCAGCACGACCAGTACGACCAATACGGTGCACATAATCTTCAGCAAATTTAGGTAAATCATAGTTAATTACATGGCTAATGCCTTGCACGTCAATACCACGTGCGGCAACGTCAGTAGCTACCAACACTTTTACATCACCATGGCGTAATTTGGTCAATGTGCGGTTACGTGCGCCTTGTGTCATATCGCCATGAAGTGCTGCAGTTTTATGGCCAGCTGCGTATAAGTCTTCGGCTAATAAATCGGCATGACGTTTAGTAGAAGTGAAAATAATGGCTTGATTTACATCTGGTGCAATCAATAGATGTTCTAATAGTTTGTTTTTGTGCGTCATGTCGTCAACATAGTGCAAACGTTGTTCGATATTGGCATGTTTTTCTTTTTGTGCAGCAATCTGAATGGTTTTTGGATTACGTAAAATATCGCGTGCAATACGACCAATGTTGCCATCTAATGTTGCTGAGAATAACAAGGTTTGACGCTCAATGGGTAAGGCGTTACAAATACGCTCAACATCCGGCATAAAGCCCATGTCCAGCATACGATCCGCTTCGTCCAAAATCAGCATTTGTAAACGAGATACGTCAATACGACCACGCTCAAGGTGATCAATAAAACGACCTGGTGTTGCCACTAAAATATCGAGTGGTTGTGATAATAGTTTGTTTTGCAGCGGATATGGCATACCGCCCACGATACTCACGGTACGGGCACGGATGTGCTTGCCGTATTTACGTGCAGAGTCATTCACTTGTGCAGCTAATTCGCGTGTTGGAGTTAATACTAAAATGCGTGGGCCACGGCTGTTTGAAGCATGTGGTGTAGCTAATAGGTTAAGTGCAGGCAGGGTAAATGCCGCCGTTTTGCCAGTGCCGGTTTGGGCAGAGGCCATAATATCGTGACCAGCTAATACTTCTGGAATAGCTTGGGCTTGGATAGGCGTAGGTGTGGTGTAACCAGCTTCTTCGATAGCACGTAAGATAGATGGATGTAAATTTAATGATTCAAATGACAAGATAATTCCCTAATAGTAAAAAATCAAAAGGGCGCAAGCAATATGGATATATGTTGAAGTTAGTAGTTCTGAATAAATTATTTAGGCAATCTAAATAAAATTTGTTCAAAAGTTGCAAGCAACAAACAATATAAACGCAGAAGACAAAAGTGTTTTGTAAAACTTCTTTACCGGCGCACGGGCATAGCCACTAACCGATAAATAGATAAGTAACTTCAAAAATTCACGAGTTACCGAAAGGTCAGGGCGATGAGTCGAAAGGTTTTTTCTAATTCAATAAACCTAACGAAGTGCGCAGTATAGCCATTTAATTAAAATTGTCAATTTAAATACATGCTTATTGTGTTAAAATCGCCGCCTTTCAATGAATTGGCAGCGCAATATGTCTAATAGTATGTCTCGCAATCTTCGTAACATCGCAATTATCGCCCACGTTGACCATGGTAAGACCACTATGGTAGATAAACTTCTACAACAATCTGGTACTTTTGCTGCATACCAGGCTGTGACTGAGCGCGTGATGGACTCTAACGATATTGAAAAAGAACGTGGTATTACAATTTTAGCTAAAAACACTTCAGTTATATATGAAGGTACCAAAATCAATATTGTAGATACTCCAGGCCATGCCGACTTCGGTGGTGAAGTAGAGCGTGTATTAGGTATGGTAGATGGCGTGGTGCTGTTAGTCGATGCCGTAGAAGGCCCAATGCCGCAAACACGTTTTGTAACGAAAAAAGCCTTGGCACTTGGTTTAAAACCCATTGTAGTGATTAACAAAGTGGACCGTCCAGGTGCGCGGACTGATTGGGTGATTAACCACACCTTTGATTTGTTCGCTAATTTAGGCGCAACTGATGAGCAATTAGATTTTCCAGTAGTTTACGCGTCTGCACTCAATGGTTTTGCAATGTTAGATATGAAAGATAAATCTGACAATATGCGTCCGTTGTTTGAAACTATTTTAAGCCATGTTGCACCACCAGCTGGCAGCAGTGATGCGCCGTTACAAATGCAAATTTCTGCACTTGATTATTCAACCTACACTGGCCGTTTAGGCGTTGGCCGTGTGGTAAATGGTCGTATTAAATCAGGTCAAGCGGTTGCTGTGATGAACGGCGATAAACAAGTTGGTCAAGGTAAAATCAACCAAGTATTAGGTTTTGTTGGTTTAGAGCGCGTGCCAGTTGAAGAAGCTGAAGCTGGTGATATTGTTATTATTTCTGGTATCGATGAAATCGGTATTGGTTTCACCATTGCTGACCGAGAAAATCCAGTTGGTTTGCCAGTGATGGGCGTAGATGAGCCAACACTGACGATGGACTTTATGGTGAATTCATCACCACTGGCAGGTACGGAGGGTAAGTTTGTGACATCACGTCAAATCCGTGACCGTTTAACTAAAGAACTTCTAGTCAATGTTGCGTTACGTGTAGATGACACTGAAGATACCGATATATTCCGTGTTTCTGGTCGTGGCGAATTACATTTGACTATTTTGCTGGAAAATATGCGTCGTGAAGGCTTTGAGTTGGCGGTTGGTAAGCCACGTGTGGTTTATCGTGAAATCAATGGCCATAAATGTGAACCGTATGAAGTGTTAACGGTGGACTTGGAAGATGATAACCAAGGCGTAGTGATGGAAGAATTAGGCCGTCGCCGTGGTGAGTTGCAGAATATGGAATCTGACGGCAATGGCCGTACACGTTTAGAGTATAAAATTCCAGCACGTGGTTTAATTGGTTTTCAGTCTGAGTTTTTAACCATGACACGCGGCACTGGTTTAATGGCACATATTTTTGATGAATATGCACCCGTAAAGGCCGATATGCCAGGCCGTCGCAACGGTGTGCTGATTTCAGCTGAACATGGCGAAGCCGTAGCTTATGCGCTTTGGAAATTGCAAGACCGTGGCCGTATGTTCTCTGTGCCAGGTGACAAGTTATATGAGGGTATGGTGATTGGTATTCACAGTCGCGATAACGATTTGATTGTGAATCCTATTAAAGGTAAACAACTCACCAATGTGCGTTCATCAGGTACTGATGAAGCGGTGCGCTTGATTACTGCTGTGCAGTTAACATTAGAGTCAGCTGTAGAGTTTATTGATGATGATGAGTTGGTAGAAATTACGCCTAAGACAATTCGTATCCGTAAACGCTATTTGTTAGAGCATGAGCGTAAACGCGCTATTAAAGAATAATTGAGCTGAATCAATCGCCAATAAAAAACCCAGCATTGCTGGGTTTTTTATTGTGACTTGTAGATAGACTTTATTCTTTCGAGAGTTCTTGTATCGCCAATGATCTTTTGTAGTATATTGCAAACTCATCGGCAGGCAGCGCTGGGCTTGCCAGATAGCCTTGGTACATGTTACAACCCTGTGCTTTTAAGAATGCTAGTTGTGCCTCGGTTTCTACACCTTCTGCAACTACTAGTAGCTCGAGTGTTTTTGCAATACCAATAATAGTCGAGGTAATTGCGCGGTCATCCGCATCATGTTCTATGTCTGCTACAAAACTTCTATCAACTTTTAGTACGTCTAATGGGAAACGCTTTAAATAAGCCAAAGATGAATAGCCAGTGCCAAAATCGTCGATTGCTAAGCTGATGCCTAAATCACGGATGGCATTTAGCTTATCGACAATCTCTGTTTCACGATGCATTAATACGCTTTCAGTTAGTTCTAACTCTAAGTGGTGTGCAGGAAATCCCGTTTTTTCAATAATATTGGTAAGTATTGTGACTATATCGCTATGATGTAACTGATTCCCTGAAAGATTGACTGCAATCGATAGTGGTTTTAAACCAGCATCTAGCCAACGCTTGCCTTGCAAGCAGGCTTCTTTGAAGACCCATTCGCCAAGCTTATTAATTAAGCCTGTTTCTTCTGCAATGCTGATAAAGTCATTTGGCATAATGAGGCCTTCATCTTCGTCCTGCCATCTAACTAAGGCTTCTACGCCTATTACTGCACCGCTTTTAACATCTAGCTTAGGCTGGTAGCATAAATAGAGCAGATTGTTATTAATCGCTGTTCTTAGTTTAGCCTCAATTCTAAAGCGGTTACGTGCGGTTTGAGTTAAGCTCTCGGAGAAATAGCGAGCGCATCTGCGACCTGCTGCTTTGGCTTGATAAAGTGCGGCATCTGCATGACGTAACAGATCTAAACTTTCACTTCCGTGAGCAGGGTAAATACTAATGCCAATGCTGGTACTGACATGCACCTCTGCACCATTCGATAATTTCCATGGCACATCTATTGTATCAATCAAGTCTTGTGCGACACGTGCTGCATATTCAGATTGGGCAATATCCTCAAGCATGACGATGAATTCATCACCCCCCAAACGCGCGACGGTATCGATACTGCGCAGCCTTGAAGTTAAACGAGCTGCTAATTGTTGTAAAATTTCATCGCCGGCTAAATGACCGTAACTGTCATTAATGTTTTTAAAGCCATCTAAATCCAGCATTAATAAGGCGATTTGACGATGATTACGTTTGGCAAATTCAATTGCGTGACTTAGGCGTGCTAACAACATCATGCGGTTGGGCAGGCTGGTTAAGGCATCGTGATTAGCCAGAAATTCCAGTTGCTCTTCGGTGGCTTTAATATTGGAGATATCTGTAAAAGTACTCACGTAATTAGTAACTTCACCTGTTTCATCAATGAGTTTACTAATACTTAAAATACCTGGATGTACTTCACCATTCTTTCTACGATTCCAAATCTCACCTTGAAAGTAGCCAGTTTTATTCAATGATTCAAACATGTTAAAGAAGTATTCTTTATCATGTCGCCCTGATTTCAACAAGCTGGGGTTTCGGCCTATAACTTCTTCTTTTGTGTAGCCTTCAATTAAGGTAAAAGCTGTATTAACCATGACTATATTTACGTCTGCATCCGTTACGAGTACTACTTCTCTAGAGTTATCAGATACCGCGGCGGATAGGCGCATAGATTCTTGGCTAGCCTTGAGTTCACTAATGTCGGTTAGAGTGCCAATTAAACCAAGAAAATGACCTTTAGTATTAAACTCTGGCTCAGCTAACCCTTTTACCCATATAACAGAATCATTTGCTGCTTCTGTTTTAGTCTGCTGAAAACGGAATTCCATATTAAAAGTGGTTTGTTCTTTATGCGCATGTGTAAGTGCAGTTTCAACATTAGCTTTGTCTTTTTCATGCAAGGTCATCCATACGTCACCCTTTCCCACATACTGTTGATTAATCCCAGTTATTTTTTGATAACTTTCGTTAATGTAGATACAATCACCGTGCTTATCAGTCCTAAAAATACCTACTGGAGAGCTACTAGCTAAAGTGTGGAACAACGCTTCACTTTCTTTTAATGCTTGCAGAGCTTTTTCACGTGACTTTTCTACTTCGCTCACTTCTAATGCAAATGAAATATCGCCCGCTAATTCATCTAGCATTTCAATTTCTTTGATATTAAAAGTATTAACTTCGGCAGAAAATAAGCTGAAATTACCTACAACTCTGCCATTACAACGTAAAGGTAGAGCAATCATGCTTTTGTAGTCATTTTTGAATGCATGCTCAGACCATGATGCTGCATAGCTATCATGGACAATATCATTACAAATAACCCGATTATTTTTTCTAATGGCTTCTGCTGCAGGAATATTGAGATTTAATTCAAGCTTGTCGATTTGTAAATCTTCAAGAAAAGTCCCAGTGTGACCAGCATAAGCGACACATCTAATATATTGTTGATTCTCCGAGATTAAGCCTATCCAAGCCATCCTAAACTTGCCATCTCGTACCGCAATAGTACAAGCCTCGTTAAACATGATGGAAGGGCTTAGACGGCGTACGATAGTCTGATTGATGTTGGTCAGCATCGTTAACAAGCGATTCAAGACATGTACTTGTTGTTCATTCTGTTTTCGTTCCGTAATGTCATACGCTAGTACTAGACGCGCTGCACGCTCTGAAAAATTCATGGTATGGGAATTAATTTCAACATCTATCAGAGTGCCGTCTTTTTTAAGATGCTGCCATTCTCCAGACTGCTGAATATCGTGCTTAACCATTTCTTCGACATGTAGCTCTAGTTTTTTGACTTGTGTTTTTAAGCTAATGTCAGAGATTTTCATTCCTAGAAACTCAGTCCGTGACCAACCGTAATGGCTGATTGCTGCATCATTGACTGCAAGAAAATATAATGTATTAATATCAAAAACCCACATTGGGTGTGGATTAACGTCAAACATTTTTTTATATAGTGTTTCGCTAGTTTTGAGAGCTTGGGTGAAGCGACGGCTAACCGAAATATCGCGCATAATAGCAACCGCACCTATTTTTTTACCAGCACCATCATAGAAGGGCGTAGCATTGACTGATACAAAACGTGTTTCTTGGTCTTTTGCTTTGATTGACATTTCCGCTTCAACTACTCGCTCACCATTAAATGCTCTCACTAAAGGGATTTCATTTTCATTTAGTAATTTATTGCCATTGCTATCGTGCAGGCTGTAATATTGATTCCAGTCACTGGCCGGTATGTGAGCGGCATCGCATCCATGCCACTCTCGTGCAGTTTGATTGAATAACACTAGGTTCATATCAACATCGCACGCTATAACACCATCTGATTGGTTTTCAAGCATGATGCGTTTAAACTCTTCTTGTTGTCGCAGGCTTTCTTCAGCTTTTTTAAGCTGAGTGAGATCCATATTGGCGCCAGAAATACGAGTGGGTGATTCTTCTGCATTACGAGTAATTAAAGCACGTGTCAATATAGGGACATAGTGCCCGCTTTTATGTTGTAGTCGAAGTTCCACTTCATAACTGTTTAAGTCGCTAGCAAGTATCCCTCTAATATAATTTAGCGTAGGGGCTACATCATCTGGGTGTGTTAGGTTTTTCCATAGTTGAGGGTCTACTGCGTTTTGATTTTCTTCATAGCCTAGCATCTCCCACCAGCGTGGTGAGTGATAAGCTATATTATTCACTAAGTCTAAATCCCACCAGCCATCATTTGTGCCTTTAAAAACTAGGCTTAATCTTTCTTCAGAGGCTTTAAGAGCGAATTCTGACTGTTTGCGCTCGGTGATATCTTCTACAGTGACTAAGAGCATTTCAAGCTTGCCAGATTCATCGCGATGGCAGTTTAACTCTATGCGCCCAATCACTATTTTGCCGCTTTTGTGTAAATAGCGTTTTTCATACTGTACAAAATTTATATCGCCGCGTACTAGATCATCGTAGTAAGCAGTTTCAATGGCCAGTTCATCAGGATGTGAGACTTCTAACCAAGTCATGGACAGCAACTCATTTTTACTATAGCCCAGAAATTCGCAAAACTGATTATTGACTTGTACCCAATGTTTGCTGAGTGGATCAATGATTGCCATACCCAAAAAAGGTAAACCATAAAAGCGTTTTAGTAGGCGATCACGCTCGCTATTTTTATAGTGAATCTCTAACTCATGAGACTTTTGTTGTTGACGTAGTAGCATAAGTAAGGTGAGCGTAACGAGTCCTACAGCTACTAGTGCAATAACACTAATCCATAAAAGAAATGTTTGAATTGGCTTTAACGCCTCTGCTTGATCAATTTGTGTGGTTAGCTCCCAAGCAGAATTAGTTACTACTTGGCTAGAAGCAAATATTCGATTTCCGCGATAATCTATCCCCTTTAATAAACCCCCAGAAAATTGATAAGGGCTATCTTGTCGAATTGGGTGTTTTTGGTAAGACGATATATGTTGACTTGCCCGGTCAAAAGTAATTAATTCCTCATTATTTTCTGCGCGTTTAACTAGTAATGCTTCAGCGCTAATACTGCTTGTAGGCCAAGCTAATAGCCTAGGTAATACATGACTACCAGGCCCACTATTAATGATTACAAAAGCAATATTTTGTTGATTGCCCTGTGTTATATGAATGGGGGCTATTATATCCAAACGTGTTTCATCGTTGCTTTGATAAAAGTCGCTGTTTTCTACTTTGCCGGAGTGATTGGCTTTAACAATCAATTTAGTTTTAATTTCTGGATCAATGTGATAGCTACCTACTTGAATCAGCTCATTACCTTTTGCATCGAATAAAGATGCCCCTTCAAAGTCATATATTTTGATTAAACTATCAAATCGCTTAGTGATTAACTGTTTGATTTGGTCGTTTTGATGAGCTTGGAAATTCAATACTAACTTAGCAAAATTTTGATCCGTTGCTATAATTTTTGCATCGCCTTGTCTGAACTCCAACCAGCGCTCTAATTGAATGGCCTTAATTTTTGCGATGACTTGTAAATTATCATAGGTGTATCTTTCCATTTTGGGTTTGTAAAGAGACAGTATGCCAAAGTTAATGACTGGCACAATTAGCGATAAACTAAGGAATGCTAGAATAAAATATAGCGAGTTTGATTTTGTAGTTGTGAGGGTATTTTTTACTTTAAATGGCAAAATTTTCTGCCAATTATTAAGCAATATATAGAATAAAAAAGTACCAATTAAAATAAAACCTAGATTAATTAGTATATATACCAATTGCTGGCGACTAACAGTGCTGTCAGATAAATTGAAATCACGAATATTAGGGGAAATAAGAGTAAGTCCGACCATTAAATAAAGCAATGTCAGAACAACGGAAGAACGCGATTTAATAGTTTGAATTAGACTGTTTTTCAATGCATTCAGTATATAGGTAAATTGTTAATTATTATGCGTAGGTTTGTTTAATTCCGCAATCGACAATACATGCTAATTACAGGTTAATTCAAGCCTGTTTAATGCATAACACATTCTCATAGTGGCTATTTTTTTTGATTGGTTTTATCTAAAAATGACCAAGCAATAAAGCGGCTCTTTTTTTGCCCTTGCGTCATCTCAATAGTTTTTACTTGAACTGCATCTACTTGCTTGAGTGCATGATAAACGGCTGGTAGGGTTGTAGCTTTTGAGATAAGCGTAGTAAACCATACTACATTGAATGCAAAAAGACGGCTTTCTGCAATCATACCGCATATAAACTTTTCTTCTCCACCTAAGCAAATTAACTCGTTACTTTGCCCACCAAAGTTAAGCGTTAGTTTAGATTTACTTGTGTTTTTGGTGCGGTTTAGGCCCTGTAGTTTTTGTTTAGCCGCAGTTTCTGCTTCATTTTGTGTGGCATGAAATGGTGGATTGCACATTGTGAGATCAAACATTTCAGTTGGTTTTATTATTCCATTAAAATAGGCTGAGGGTGAGTTTTGTTTGCGTAACTCAATCAATTTTTCTAACCCAGTATTAGCTTTTAAGATGTTCGCGGCATTGTTCAGTGCAACTGCGTCAATCTCAGTAGCAACAAATTGCCAACCATATTCACGCTGACCTATGAGCGGATAAACCAAGTTAGCTCCAGTGCCTATATCTAAAATCCGTACAGTAGAACTGTGAGAAGTTTTACCATTATTGGATTCACTCAATAAATCTGCTAAATAATGAATATAGTCAGCGCGGCCAGGAATGGGTGGGCAAAGGTAGCCGTTAGGAATATCCCAATTAAAAATATTATAATGATGAATTAATAGTGCTTTATTGAGGGCGATAACTGCTTGTGGGTTAGCGAAATCAATTGAGGCATCGCTGTATGCATTCGGTTTGACGAACCCAGCTAGAGTAGGGGATGCTGCAATTAAGGCTTCGAAGTCATAGCGTGTACGGTGTCTGTTGCGTGGGTGTAGTGCTGTTTTTTCAGCAGGTGGTGCGACTTTTTCTACGCTTTTATGAGCGAGGTTTTTGTTAGTGTGTATTTTTGATGGTTTATTACGTTGCATGGCTTATTATAAGGCCGTGCTTAGTAGTTTTTGTCAGAAGCCGTTTTTAGCACCATGTACTCGATAGTCACGGTTTCTTTTTCATCCATTAACCATACTTGATCTTCTTGAATGTTGCATTGCAACTGCATATTCTTTTGCGCCATCGTCGCAATCGCGCGAGTGCTATCTTGCGGGATGTTGATAATGGTAAGGTTTTTTAATCGCTCAAATTGACTGCTATTTTGGCCGTACCACATTTGTGCAGCACGCCCACCATAGCAATACACAATGACTTGTTTCGCACGGCCACAGGCTTTGCGAATAAGTTTTTCATCTGGTAAACCAACATCTATCCATAACTCAATGACGCCAGTTAAATCTTTTTGCCAGATATCCGCAGATTCATCATCCGTCATACCTTGGCCAAATTCCAAGTACTCATGTGCATGCATAGCAAACGCTAGCAAACGCACCATCATGCGCTCATCGGTTTCTGAAGGATGGCGCGATAGCGTTAGTGCATGCTCGGCATAATAATGCCGTTGCATATCAGCAATTTGCATATTGACTTTGAAAACAGTCGCTTTAATTGCCATGTAGTTCTTTCAAAACTAGCTTTTTAAAAGCAGCTTGGGCTACAACTGATTTGGTAATAATTACTCAACGCCTTGGCTAGCTAAATACTCTTCATAATTACCTGAGTAATCGACAATGCCATCGGCTTTCACTTCTAAAATACGTGTAGCGATAGAACTTACAAATTCGCGGTCATGGCTGACAAAAATCAGTGTACCTTTGTATTTGTCTAAAGCGGTATTAAGCGCTTCAATTGATTCCATATCCATGTGGTTAGTTGGTTCATCCATTAGTAACACATTAGTTTTAGCCAGCATCAATTTACCGTACAACATACGACCTTTTTCACCACCAGATAATACTTTTACAGATTTCTTGGTATCTTCACCTGAGAACAATAAACGACCTAACATGCTACGTACCACTTGGTCATCATCTGTCGGCTGACGGCACTGCGTCATCCACTCGAATAGGTCTTCACCCAGTTCAAATTCATATTCATGGTCTTGTGCGAAGTAACCAATATTGGCTTTTTCTGCCCATTTCACTTCGCCATGCTTGGCTTGTAAATCACGGGCTAAGCAGCGGAGTAGGGTGGTTTTTCCGATGCCGTTTTCGCCAATAATCGCAACTTTTTCACCTGCTTCAATCATTAACTCAATATCATTAAATAATGGTTTATCAAAACCATGCGAGAGTTTTTTAAGCTCCACTGCATTACGATGCAGTTTTTCACGTTCATCGTACTCAAAGCGAATAAATGGAAACTGACGGCTTGAAGGTTTAAATTCTTCAATCTTAATTTTGTCGATTTGTTTGGCACGACTGGTTGCTTGCTTTGCTTTAGAAGCATTAGCGGAGAAGCGGCGTACGAAGTCTTGTAAATCTGCTACTTGCTGCTTGGCTTTAGCGTTGTCTTTAGCCTGTTGTGCACGCGCTGCCGTGCTGGCTTCCATGTAATCATCATAATTACCTGGATAAATAGTCAGCTTGCCGTAATCCATATCACAGGTATGCGTACAGACTTGATTCAAAAAGTGGCGGTCATGCGAGATGATAATCATGGTGCAGCTACGGTTATTCAGCACGTCTTCTAACCAGCGAATAGTGTTGATGTCCAAGTTGTTGGTTGGCTCATCGAGTAATAAAATATCTGGGTTAGAAAATAGCGCTTGTACTAATAACACACGCAATTTCCAGCCTGGCGCAACGGCGCTCATAGGGCCATTGTGCTGTTCAATTGGAATACCTACACCTAGCAGCAATTCGCCTGCACGTGCTTCTGCAGTATAACCATCGTATTCGGCATATACAGCTTCCAGCTCAGCAGCGCGCATATAATCGTCTTCGGTGGCCTCTAAGTTTTCGTAGATGGCATTTTTCTCTACATTGGCTTTCCACATTTGCTCATGACCCATCATCACGACATCCAACACGCGTTGGTCTTCGTAGGCAAATTGGTCTTGGCGCAAGAACGCCATGCGCTCATTGGAATCGATAGAAATATTGCCGGAACTTGGTTCAAGCACGCCAGCTAATATTTTCATATAAGTGGATTTGCCACAGCCATTAGCGCCGATTAAACCGTAACGATTACCATCACCGAATTTGACTGAAACGTTTTCAAACAGTGGCTTAGCGCCAAACTGCATTGTAATATTATTGCTGATTAACATAGTGTCTTCTTTAAATTAAATCGTATTTCTTAATTAAAACCTTGCTTCTTAAAGCATAGACTCTAATTAAAAGGTGTTCTTAATAACTACTTCATGCATTGCAAGTTGTCCGCTGCGCGGTCTCGCTGGTTTTAAAGCTTTGCCTACTGCCACAAACATCGCTGGCGCGTGATCTTCTGGTAAGTTAAGTAACTTTGCTACTGCGTCAAAATCAAAACCGTCCATTGGGCAGGTATCATACCCCATCCCTTTTGCGGCCAACATAATCGTCATGGCTGCCATGCCGCTGGAGCGCATCGCTTCATCACGTTGCATCATTTCATTGTCCGTATAAAAGTGCCCAATTGTAGGTACCAGTTGATCAGCAACCACTTTGGGCGCATGACGCCAGTATCTTTCTGGTTGCTTAGCCCAGGCTTGCAAATCTGCGGTTATTACGATGAGTAAAGAGGCTTCTTGTACTTGCGCCTGATCCCAGCTAACGGCGCGAATTTGATGACGTAATACCGGGTCGGAGACTACCACAAAACGCCAGTGCTGAATATTAAAGGCGGTGGGAGAGAGCATGGCCAGCGACAATAACTGATCAATTTCAGCTTGTGTCATCTGATGTGTGCTGTCAAAAGCCTTAACAGAGCGGCGCGTTTCTATGGCTTGAATAACGTTCATACTGATTTTCTTTACAATAACAGCTTAATAATGAATTGAAATAATGTTTAAGTTTAAGTTGCCGGCTGGGCGATGCCAAACAACGCTTTCGTCTATTTTGTGCCCAATCAGCGCTTTTGCAAGAGGCGATACCCAACTTACTTTATTCGCCGCAATGTCGGCTTCATCTTCACCGACAATAGTAAATTGGTGCATGATGCCTTCATCGTCTTCTACACCAACCGTTGCACCAAATAAAACCAGCTCTGTGCTCTGTGATGCCGGGTCTGTCACAATCGCACTGACTTGCCGTGCTGATAAATAACGCATATCACGTTCTAGCATGGCGATTTTTTGCTTAGTAATAGCATCGTCTTTATTAGCTAATAATGATTCACGTTCTTTTTCTACGGCTTCAAGTTGCAGTTTTAATTGCTGTAAACCTTGCGGCGTCACGTAATTAGGGTGCGGGCTTAATGCACGTTCTGGTAACTCAGTACCAGCATCATCACTTTCTTTAGTAAATGCGCGGCTCATAATGGTTTAGACCAGGTTATTCCCACTCA